>DAOUJS010000152.1:0-111339 GCA_034422355.1 Dehalococcoidia bacterium
AGAGAAGCGAAGTAAGAGTGAAAATCCTGAAATGCCTGGTACACCTGCTCGAAAGCCGCCGCATCCACTCCCCTGCCTCACTTGCTCAAACCTTCCCAAACTACCGGCCATCCCATCACATCAAACGTCGTTGTAATACTAGAGTCATGGTGCAGTTGCCCTGTATCCCCGGTCTGGCGTCAACCCTTTCTGCTTAGCCGCGGTCGTAGCCAGTTCGTCACACCGCTCGTTTTCCTTGACCCCTGCATGCCCCCGAACCCACCTGAACGCCACCTCATGCTGTTCCGTCAGGGCCAGAAGCCTTTCCCACAGGTCGGGGTTGATGGCCCGCTCTCTCCGGTTTCGCATCCACCCATTGGCCCTCCACTTGCGCGCCCACCCCTTTTCAATAGCATCCACCAGGTACTTGGAATCGCTGTACAGTGTAACGTCGCAGGGGCGTTTCAGGGCTTCCAGGCCAACTATGGCGGCCATCAACTCCATGCGGTTGTTGGTGGTCTCCGCGTACCCCCCGGACAACTCCTGGCGTTGTTCCCTGTATAGCAGCACCGCCCCGTAGCCGCCCGGCCCCGGGTTCCCAATGCAGGCCCCGTCCGTATAGATAATGACTTCGGTCATGCGCGATACGTGCCAAACAGCTTGTATTCTGCCTCTGCTGCGCTACTCGTTAATCGTCTCCCGATCAGGTTTTGCGGCCTCTTCATCTGGGTCGTACTCAAATGTCACGTCCAAAGGTCTGGTTATTTTACTCACTGCCTGAATTTGGAACCCCAATACGTTGCCGTCGTCGTCAAGTTTGATGTCAGCCCGGCCATCTTTGGTCTCAACGAATTCGCCGGCCTTGCGTTCCCAGATGACTTCCAGGAAATCGCCTTCAGGATCATACCAAATGTTGACTCGCTTCATTTGCTCAACTCACCTCTTCTTGGAATGCGCCTGGCCATGTGGGCAGTCAACACAAAGGCATCGTCCAGATTGGAACATACGATTACGTGAATGAACTTAACACCTCTAACAGTATTGGTGAACCACTTGTAATACTCGCTGACTCTATTTGGATCAGTTCGTGAAGCCACTACTGCATCGGGCGTTTCTACGGTCTCGGCTATTGCCCATTCCACCCCAACCATCTCAGGGTGCCTATCGAGGATGTGGTGCAACCGTTCATCAGTCAGCCTTACCGACTGCCCCTGTGAGCCTCGAAGCATCATACGGGCTGCAAAAACACTCCGATGCTCACCCGCCGATGTGGAACATCTCCACCTTTCTAGGCGCATTCTGTAGCGGGGCCAGTTCGGCGCGTTCCTCAGAGTAACGGTCTGTCCGCTTGCGCCAGATGCTGCTGATTATCTCCGCCAGTTCCCCGTCGCTGGCCCCGTCCCTCATGGGGCCGCGCAGGTCCATACCCTGGCTGGCGAAAAGGCAGGTGTACAACTTGCCGTCGGTCGATAGCCTGGCCCGGGTGCAGCTTGCGCAGAAGGCCTGGGTTACTGACGCAATGACCCCTATCTCTCCCTCGCCGTCTTGGTAACGGTAGCGTTGGGCAACCTCACCGTGGTAGTTGCTCTCCAGGGGTTCCAGGGGCATTTCCGCGTCGATACAGCGGACGATCTCTGCCGCGCTGACCACCTGGTCCCACTTCCAGCCGTTCCGGTTGCCCACGTCCATGTACTCGATGAATCTGACGATGTGCCCGGTGCCTTTGAAATGCCGGGCCAGGTCCACGACCGTATGGTCGTTGACCCCCTTCTGTACCACGGCGTTGATCTTGATGGGCGAAAGGCCCACATCAGCGGCCGCCTGGACCGCGTGGAGGATACGCCTAGTGCCGAACCCCCGCCCGTTCATCGTCTTGAACACTTCCTCGTCCAGGCTGTCGAGGCTGACGGTTACGCGGTTGAGTCCGGCGTCCCGCAGGGCCTGGGCCTGCTGCGCCAGCAGGTAACCGTTGGTGGTCAGGGTCACATCATCAACGCCGTCGATGCGGGACAGCATACCGATAAGCCGGTGCAGGTCGGTCCGCAGCAGCGGCTCTCCGCCGGTGACGCGCAGCTTGGCAACGCCCAGGCCGGCGAAGATGGCAGCCAGCCGGGAAATCTCCTCGAAAGTGAGTATCTCCTCCCTCGGCAGGAACTCATACGCCTCCCCGAATATCTCGGCGGGCATACAATATGGGCAACGGAAGTTGCACCGGTCGGTAACCGAAATTCGCAGGTCTCTTATTGGCCTGCCAAGTACATCTTTCAACATGGGAACGTGCTTCTCAAACGCTCCGAGCGACTTGCAGCCTTTCCAGCACTGACACGGCTCTGCGGGCCGCGTCGGAGCGATGGCTGATGCGGTTCTTCTGTTCTACGGGCAACTGGGCCATAGTCCGGTCGAATGAGGGCAGGTAGAACACCGGGTCATAGCCGAATCCCTCATCTCCCGCAGGGTCGTATTGTATCATTCCCGCAACCGACCCAACCACGCTGGCCACATCGTTCCCCGCCCTGCTCCGCCGCCCTTTATCAAATTCCGGCACGTCACCTGCGGCGGGTGCCCTCGCCACCGCTATCACGCAGCGGAACCGGGCGGTGCGCCTTTCCCAGGGCGTTTCCCCAAGGTTCCGCAGCAGCAACTCGACCCGGTCCTGGTCCGATTCGCAGGTGTCGCCGCCGTAGCGGGCGGAACGCACTCCAGGCTCGCCCCCAAGGGCGTCCACCTCCAGCCCGGAGTCATCTGCCAGGGTCAGCATTCCAGCTTCCGCAGCATAGCCTCGGGCCTTCAGCCAAGCGTTGTCCAAGAATGTGTCACCCGTCTCCTCGACCTCCAGGGTGACGCCCACATCACCCAGCGACACCATGTCGTAAGGTATGCCCCTGAGCAGACCCCGGTACTCCCGCATCTTTCCGGGATTGTGGGTTGCCACCAATAACCTGGGCTTCAGCAGGGCTGCCACGTTACACCGTCCCCCGGTCGCGGAGTCCATCAATCTCATGTTCATCCAGCCCCAGCCAGGAGCCGTAGACTTCCGTGTTGTGCTCGCCGAGGACCGGTCCAGCGTGGACCACCGAGCCGGGCGTCTCGCTGAACTTGGGGACCACTCCGATCATGCGCATCGGGCCAAGCTCCGGGTCATCCACCTGGAGGATGTCCTCCCGCTCCCGGTAATGGGGGTCCTCCGCGATCTGGGCTGCGTCATAGACTGGACCCACGACTCCTCCCGCCGGGATGAGCTTGTCCATCACATCCGGCATCGAGCGTCGACCCAGCCATGCCTGGAGTGCGTCGTTGAGGGCTTCCCGGTTGTCCATGCGGGCAGCGTTGTCCTTGAACCTGGAGTCTTCAAGCAGTTCCGGCATACCCATCGCCCGGGCCAGCACTTCAAAGGTGCTCTGGGAAGTGGCAGACAGGCCCAGCCAACGACCCTCGCCGGTCTGGTAGAGACTGCGCGGGGCGGCGTCGGTGAAGTCGTTGCCCACACGCTCCCTGGATATGCCCAGCAAGTCGAAGATGGTCACGTTTGGAATGCACAACCGGAAGAGCGGCTCGAAAAGGCTCACGTCTATGACCTGCCCCTGCCCGTCACCTGTGGTCGCGTCCCGCCGGTACAGGGCCATCATCCCGGCCATTGCGCCGAATACCCCGGCCAACTCGTCAGCCAGAGGGACGGGAGGCAGGAGCGGCGGCGAGTCGGGGAACCCGGTCATGGCCACATAGCCGCTCATGCACTCAGCGATGGTCCCGAAGCCGGGCCGGTCCTTGTACGGCCCTGTCTGTCCGAAGCCTGAATAACGGACGTAGACCAGTCCCGGATTGACCTGTCTGAGGTTTTCCGGCCCCAACCCCCAGCGTTCCATCGCCCCTGGCCGGAATCCCTCAATCAGCAGGTCAGCCTTCCCGGCCAGGTCCTTGAGCACCTGCTGCCCCTCTGCGCCGGCCAGATTCAGCGTGACCGACTTCTTGTTGCGGGAGTGAGTCTTCCACCAGAGAGAGATGCCGTTGGCGAAGGGTCCCCAATTGCGCAGCGGGTCTCCGCTTCCCGGACGCTCCACCTTGATGACCTCGGCCCCGAAGTCGGCCAGGAGGCTGCTGGCGGTGCCTCCGGCGACGATGATGGACAGGTCTAGAACTTTCAGGCCCACCAGCGGGCCGGTCTGGTCTACCAACGCTGCTCTCCCTTCTACTTGCCCGGCCAGGCCGGTATCAGCACATGAACGGACGGGTGGTCTTTCCACCCGAATTAGTATCAACCCTGGGGAACGGCTGCTCCACAAAACCATCGTATATGATGGAGTATTCAGTGCGCCAGTAGTAAATGGCAGTAGTCTCTGTTGCCGTTGAGGACTGTGGCGCTCTGGATAGAAAGTCAAGACCCCAAGATCGTGGATAGCCGGGAAGGGCTGGTTTCGATTGTGCCTCTTTTCACTACTTAACTTCGGATGCCGCTATGGTATAATTTCAGCCGAAACGGTTCCCGCCAATGGCCGAGGGGTATGCTCGAAGATTATTTCCGCCAATACGGGCTGATCGCGATCTTCATGGCAATCGCCGTCATCGTGCCCACGAGCATGTTGACTATCTCTTGGTTGGCGTCCCGCATCGGCATTCGCCCCAGAAACCCGACTCCAGTCAAGCAGGAAACTTACGAGTGCGGGATGGAAGCCATCGGCGGCCGGTGGGGTCAGTTTAACTTTCGCTACTATATGTACGCCGTCCTGTTCGTTGTCTTCGATGTCGAGGTCATTTTCCTGTATCCATGGGCGACCAAGTTCCTGGGGCTGCCACTGTTCGCACTGATCGAAATGTTCGTGTTCGTGGCTATTCTCCTAGTGGCCTGGGCCTATGCTTGGCGGAAGGGAGACTTGGAATGGGCATGATGGGCGAGCAAGACATGCCGGGCATCGAGTATGGTTCTCTCCGCGACCGTACATGGCACATCGACCGCACCGAGGGCGCCACTGTTCAGGGGCTCAAGGATACGTCGGTCGAGCCGCTGTCCGAGCCGTTGATAGAAGTGCCTGACGACCTGAAGGGGAACCTGGTCGTTACCTCGGTGGACGCATTGGTCAACTGGGGGCGCAAGTCGGCGCTATGGCCGGTAACTTTCGGCCTGGCCTGCTGCGCCTTCGAGATGATCGCCACAGCTATGGGGCGGTTCGATATCGCCCGTTTCGGCATGGAAGCCTTCCGCGCTTCTCCAAGGCAGGCGGACCTGATGATCATTGCGGGCACGGTCACCTGGAAGATGGCCCCGGCCATCCAGCGGATTCACGAGCAGATGGCCGAACCCAAGTGGGTTATCTCAATGGGAGTTTGCGCCACCAGTGGAGGCCCATATTTCGGGTCATACAGCGTGGTGCCCGGAGTTGACCACATAATCCCGGTGGACGTTTACGTGCCAGGTTGCCCTCCCAGGCCGGACGCACTCCTGTTCGGGGTTATGGAACTCCACGAGAAGATTAAGAAGTACCACAACCTGCGCTCCCGTTTGCGGAACGGCCCCAGCGGGACCCTGCCGACGGGGAATTCGTGATGCCCTTCCAGGCTTTGACGGGACAAGCCTTGGCGGACAGGCTGGCCGAGGCTGTGCCAGAATCGGTAGTACGTACGGAAGGCGATTGCGTTTGGGTGGAGCCGTCCCGCATCGTCCAGGCAGCACAGTTGCTGAGAGACGATCCCGACCTTGATTTTCAGTTTCTGAACGCCATCAGCGCGGTGGATTTCATACACTGCTTTGACGTAGTGTACCATCTGACATCCTTCCGACAGCAACACAAGGGCGTGGTAAAGGCACGGCTACATGGACGGCAGTCGCTTTCACTGCCATCAGTCTACGAGGTATGGCGGGGGGCAGACCTTCAGGAGCGAGAGGTCTGGGACCTGATGGGCATCCACTTTGAGGGACACCCAAATATGAAACGAATCATGCTGTGGGAGGGGTTTGACGGACACCCGCTGCGCAAGGACTACCTTTAGCAGTGGCGTCCATCTTTCCATCGGTAATGCAACCCTCAGCCGTAGACCACCGCGAAAGCGGAAATGACGGACTGGGGCGCCGGGAACCTCGGTGCGAGGCACTAAATCAAGTATGCATCACTCCTAACCTCTTCGGAAGCGAAGTTTAGTTATGCCCATACGCACCGAGCCGATGACGGTCAACGTCGGGCCGCAACACCCCAGCACTCACGGGGTGTTCCGGCTGCGCATTACATTCGACGGTGAGGAGATACTGGAGGTCGAGCCGGTCTTCGGCTACCTCCACCGAGGCACAGAGAAACTGGCCGAAGAGAGGAGTTACGTTCAGGTAGTCACTCTGACGGACCGGCTGGACTACGTATCCTCCATGATCAACAATCAGGCCTATTGCCTGGCAGTGGAGCAACTGTTGGGAGTAGAGCCTCCGGACCGGGGGAAGTACCTGCGCACCATCGCCGCCGAGTTGCAGCGCATCGCGGCGCATTTGATGGGCATTGGATTCTTCCTGCAAGACCTTGGTACTTTGGGCACGCCCCTGATGTACTGCTTCAGGACCAGGGAGAAGATCCTCGACTTGTTCGAGATGCTCTGCGGCGCGCGCATCACCGTCAGCTACCTCCGGCCCGGGGGAGTGTTTGCAGATGCACCGGAGGACTTCTGGCCCGCGCTGGACCGGTTCCTCAAGGACCTGCCGGGGGAGATTGCCGAGCTGGAGCAGTTGATCCTGGAAAACGAGATAGTGATGGTACGGACCCGGGGCGTCAGTACGCTGCCTCTCGACATGGCCATCAACTCGTCAGTGAGCGGCCCAGTGCTCCGCGCCAGTGGGCTGGCCTGGGACTGGCGCAAGGTAGAGCCCTACGACGCCTACGACCGGGTAGATTTCGACGTGCCTGTTGCCCATAACGGTGACAACTATGACCGATTCTGGGTGCGTATGCAGGAGTTGCACCAAAGCGCCAGGATCATCAGACAGTGTGTTGAGCAGGTAGAACCAGGGCCGGTGCGGCTCGACCTGCCGCTGGTGTTGCGGCCCGACCCGGGGCGGGAAGCCTACGGGCGCGTTGAGGCTTCCAAGGGCGAGTTGGCGTTCTACTTGTTAAGCGACGGGGGAATCAGCCCTTACCGATGTAAGATACGGTCACCGTCTCTCATCAATCTCACAGTCACCGAGCATCTTCTGGTCGGGTGGAAGCTGGCGGACATGATCGTTACCCTGGGCAGCGTCGATATCAACATGGGTGAAGTCGACCGGTGAACTGCGTCCTATCCGAAGACAACATTCTCCACGGGACGCCGCTGCTGAGGTGGGTCTACGAGTTGGCCGGTCTGTTCCTGCCCTGCTGGCTGTCCTACTTCATCGCCGGCTTTGTCATAATGTTCATCCTGGTCAACGCCGTGCTGCTGGGCGCGGCGGTATTTGTCTGGACGGAGCGACGGCTGGTCGGGAGGTTGCAAAACCGGGTTGGCCCCAACCGTTGGGGTCCCTTCGGGATGTTCCAGCCCATTGCGGACCTGCTGAAGCTCATCGTAAAAGAAGACCTGATTCCGGAAGGGGCGGACAAGATTGCCTTTGTAGCCGCGCCCATAATCATGGTAGCGACAGCGGTCCTGGTGCTGGCGGTAGTGCCCTTCGCCAAGAATACCGCACTGGCAGACTTGAACGTAGGCGTGCTGTACGTGCTGGCAGTAACGTCCCTGACGTCGGTGGCCATCCTCATGGCCGGATGGTCCTCCAACAACCGCTATGCGCTCTTCGGGGCAGCCCGTGGCGTGGCGGTGCTGATCAGCTACGAAGTGCCTGTGGTGCTGTGCCTCTTGGGGGTGGTGATCGTTGCCGGATCAATGTCGTTGGCCGACGTGGTGGCCAGCCAGACCGTTCCCTTTATCCTGGTGCAGCCTCTGGCCATGTTTGTGTTCGTGGCCGGGACTTCCGCGGAGCTTAACCGGACTCCCTTCGATGTCGCCGAGGCGGAGTCGGAGCTTATAGCCGGTTACCACATAGAGTACAGCGGCATCAAGTTTGGGCTGATCCAGGCGGCGGAGTTCGGGGGCGTGGTAACAGCGTCGGCGGTTATTGTCACTCTGTTCTTGTCGGGTTGGGCCGGACCCGCCAGCAACTACATCGGGTGGCTCTGGTTCCTGATCAAGATCGGCGTGGTGGCCTTCTTGTTCATCTGGATAAGGGCCACATACCCACG
This sequence comes from Dehalococcoidia bacterium, assembly GCA_034422355.1. Classification (GTDB taxonomy): domain Bacteria; phylum Chloroflexota; class Dehalococcoidia; order Lucifugimonadales; family UBA3495; genus CATOSP01. The sequence continues at coordinate 8,163 of DAOUJS010000152.1, forward strand.
CCTTCGCATCGACCAGATAATGGCCTTCGCCTGGAAGTTTCTGATGCCCTTGAGCTTTATCAACCTGCTGGCCGTAAGCCTGGAGGTCTATTTCCTCAGAGACTCGAGTGGCGCGCTGACCACCAGCGATCTCTGGATAATGACGGTGATTAACCTGATGGTGTTTGTGGTCTGTATCCCGCTGTTCGGCAGCCTCATACGCGACAAGGTGAGACCGGCGCGGCTACAACCTTTGGCAAGAGCCACATCCGGCTCCAGTGTTCAACAGACCGGGGGTGAAGTGACATAATGTACGGGCTTGCGATGGTCAAGGGCCTGATGGTCACGCTCAAGAACCTGACCAGAAAGCCTTTCACGGTGCAGTATCCTGAAGAACGGCTGACGCAGCACCCGCGCTTCCGGGGAGAGGAATTCGTCTGGTACGAGGAAAGATGTACCGGCTGTGCCTCATGCGCCAAGTATTGCCCGCTGGGAATCATCAAGATAGTCACCAGCCCCAGCGAGACTGCCATTGACCAAGGCGACAAGTACCGGCTGGAAGTCTTTGATATTGAGCTTCAGCGGTGCATGTTCTGCGGACTGTGCGTCGAGGCTTGCCCCTACGACGCGCTTTTCATGGGCAGCGGGTTCGAGCAGGGGAAGTACTCCCGCAAGGGGATGTTCATCTCCATCGACCAACTGCGGCAGTCGGAAAAGCACCCCAGCACCTTCTTCCGGCCTCAACTGGAGTCGGAGGGGTACAATCCCCACAAAGACCGCCCCCTGGACTGGAAGGAAGTGGGCCGGGAAAGTTGGAACTGGCACAGAAGGGAAAAGATGGGGATGCGCCTGATTGCCAGCCCCGGCCTAGGCGAGGGGTCCACCGAAGAACCGGAACCCGCGGTGCGGGAATCATCGGACGCGAGCAACGGGGCTTCCTCCTAAATGCTGTTCCAGGACATAGTCTTCTGGCTGCTGGCAGTTGTCGCCATTGGGTCCGCCCTGGGCGTGGTCCTGATTAAAGACCTTTTCCGTGCCGCGCTTCTGCTCGTCTTGGTGTTTGTGGCGGTCGCGGGCTTCTTCGTCCTATTAAGCGCCGAGTTCCTTGCCGTAGTACAGGTGTTGATCTACGCCGGGGCCATTTCCATCCTGCTCATATTCGGCATAATGCTTACCCGCAACGTGCCCCAGGGCAATATAGCCAACCGGCTCCAGATACCTGCCGCAGTGTTCGCGGCCATGCTCCTGGCAGTGATGGTGACCGTGGCTATACAGACGGAGTGGGCCGGGTTTACCGGCGACCAGGAGGAAATAGCCAACTTTGTGCAGACCAGCGCGGTAACGACCGTCAGCGCCGAGACTGCCGCTCCTGCGCTTGCCGTGACGGATTTGACTGTCGAACAGCACGACAGCGTGACCAGCGCCGGCCTTGCCGACCTGCTGGTGAGCGACTTCGTGCTGCCCTTTGAAGCCGTATCGCTGTTGCTGCTGGCGGCGGTCATTGGCTCACTGGTGCTGGTGCGGTCGAGGTGATGGCCCATGTCACTTGAGTCGGTGCTGATCATTGCAGCTATATTGTTCGCCATCGGGTTGTACGGTTCGCTGGCGCGCCGCAACGCGCTGGTGGTGCTAATGTCCATCGAGTTGATGTTCAACGCCGTCAATCTGACCTTCGTTGGACTGTCGCGGTACATCGTACCGGCGGGAATTCAGCAAGACCTGGGAACACTGCTGACTGGGCAAGTGTTCGCTGTGTTCATCATCACGGTGGCGGCAGCGGAGATCGCCCTTGGCTTGGGGATAGTATTTGCAATGTATCGTAACTCGGAGTCGGTGGACCTGACCGACGCCATGGAGCTCAGGAACTAGGATTTCGCTAACCTCATGTGGGTAGAATTCAAAAACGCGCCCAACCTTATGCTGGCCGAGATGTGGAAGGAGGTCCTGGAAGGGGAAGGACTTCCCACGCGCATCCTGCCGGAGGGAGACATCCTCGATTGGGGGGAACGAGTCCCCTTCCGAGTCTACGTCCCCAAGGGGCGGGAACACGTCGCCGAAGAGATTCTGAGGAAGCTGTAGATGGTTAGCGAAGCCTCGGTCTGGGCGATATTCCTGCTGCCGCTGGCGTCCTTCGTCATTATCGCCCTGGTTATCCGCCCGTTCTTCAACCGCTACGCAGCGGTCAGCGGCATCCTGTTGATCGTAGCACTGGTGGTGTCTCTAATCCTCTCCATCCTGGCCTTAAGTGCCGTCGCCAGCGGGCAGGAGCCGGAACTTCAGGCTTACCGTTGGCTTGATCTCGGCAACGCCGCCATCGAGTTCTCCCTGCTATTGGACCCGCTGACCGCAGTTATGGCCGTGGTGGTTACGTCCGTTAGCCTGATGGTCCAGATTTATTCCCTAGGATACATGAGAGGCGACCCCGGCTATGCCAGATACTTCGCCTACATGTCACTTTTCACCGCCGCCATGCTGGGACTGGTTCTGGTGGCCAACATCCTGGTCTTATATGCCTTCTGGGAGTTGGTCGGCGTGTCGTCCTACCTGCTCATCGGGTTCTGGCACGACCGTCCCGCCGCGGCGGCCGCGGCCAAGAAGGCTTTCATCATCACCCGCATCGGCGACCTGGGTCTGCTGATCGCAATCCTGTACCTATTCTTCCAGGCAGACGAGTTTGCGGCGGCGGGCATGAACGCTTTCCACATCCCCGACATCTGGAAAGCGGTGCAGCCCCTGGCAGCCGGCGGCGCGATTCTGGCCGGGACTGGGCTAACATGGCTGACGCTGGGAATATTCGCCGCCGCGGTGGGAAAGTCAGGACAATTTCCGCTGCACTCGTGGCTTCCAGATGCTATGGAAGGCCCCACCCCTGTAAGCGCACTGATCCACGCTGCGACGATGGTTGCCGCCGGTGTATTCCTGGTGGGGCGGTTTTACCCGGTTTTCCTGGCCGCAGAGGGTACATTGGCCGTTGTTGCGCTCATAGGCGCGTTCACCGCGCTTATGGCGGCGACTATGGGCCTGGTGGTGAACGACATCAAGCGGGTGATGGCCTACTCCACCGTGTCCCAACTCGGTTACATGATGGCGGCACTGGGACTGGGAGCGTATCCGGCGGCCATCTTCCATCTCGTTACACACGCCTCTTTCAAGGCGCTCCTATTCCTCGGGGCGGGCAGCGTGAACCATGCTACGGGGACGTTCAACATGCGGTACATGGGCGGCCTCCGTCAGCACATGCCTTTGACCTATGCCCTGGTGGTCATTGGGGGTCTGAGCCTGGTGGGCATCTTCCCCCTGTCCGGCTTCTGGAGCAAGGACGAGATCTTGGTTAGCGCGTGGACTGGGACGGGTGTCGTTGAGCCTTGGGTCAGCGCAGCGACGCTGGCAATGCTTGGAATCGGGGTTCTTCTCACGGCCTTCTATACATTGCGCATGATTTACATGACCTTCCACGGCGAGTTCCGCGGAGGAGTGGAGCAGGAGCAGTTGGATACTGCGGCGGACTCCCAAGGCGACGATGCCCACGACGCGGGTGGGCACAGCGGGGTACATCTGGCCGAGTCTCCGGTGGTCATGGCCGCGCCGATGGTAGTCCTGGGTATCGGAGCGGTGGTCCTGGGATTCATCTCCAACCCCCAGTGGGTAGACCTCCTTGGAGTGCCCAAACACTGGATAACCGAGTTCTTCGAGCACGGCGTGGCCCCAGCGCTCTCTTCGGATGCGCCGCACCTGGTACTGCCCAAGTTCAACTTGCTAATTGCGGCAATCTCCACGGTGATTGCTCTGATAGGAATAGGACTGGCCACGGCACTATATCGGCGCGGGTCCAGCCGGGAAAGGGACCCTCTGGAATCCGCCGGCCTGCTGCACCGCCTGCTGGCGGAGAGATACTACATCGACGCCCTGTACGAAGATGCCCTGGTACGGCGGGCCTTCTACCGGGCCTTCGCCGGCGCCATAGACTGGTTTGACAAGAACGTCGTGGACAGAATTGTTGACGCCATAGCAGCGGTTTTCCGAAACTTCGGTAGGATTTTCCTTGCGCCATTGCAGACCGGGGAGGTACAGGCCTACGGACTGGCCGTGGCGTTGGGGACTCTGATCATTCTGCTGGGGTTCTTGTTGGCGTGAGTGGAGCTCGATCAATCGTGCCGAGCCAGAATTCCACGAGCACCGCTATCAGAGGCCAGGTGGCGTAGTGACTATGTCTCCTGTCGGTCCGCTTCTGACCGCCACTGTCTTTCTGCCCGCCGTGGGAGCGCTGGTCATCTTCGCCCTCCGTCCGAGCGACCGCAGCGTCCGCGTCTGGGCGTTGCTGGTGGCCCTTGTAGACTTGGTCCTGAGCCTGCTGGTGTTCAGCATGTTCGACCGGTCCGACGGGGCGGCCCGGTTCCAATTCGTTGAGCAATTTAGCTGGTTTTCCGCCGATACCTTCGAAGCAAGCTACCTTCTGGGGGTGGACGGACTCAGTGCGCCCCTGGTGGCCCTGACAGGTCTGCTGGGGATATGCGCGATTCTGGCCTCGTGGCACATAGATGTCAGGGTCAAAGAGCATTACATCTGGCTGCTGGTATTGCAGACCTCGGTCATGGGCGTGTTCACGTCCCTGGACATGTTGCTTTTCTTCCTATTCTGGGAACTGGAACTGGTGCCGATGTACATGCTCATCTCCATCTGGGGGGCGGGGCGCAAGGAATACTCGGCCATGAAATTCCTCATCTTCACCCTGCTGGGCAGCGCGTTCATGCTGGTAGCCATCGTGGCGGTCTTCCTGACGCCGGAGATAGGCACATTCAACATGATAGAACTGTCCCAGTCCGGAACTATGCTGTCCGGCGGCGCCCTCATTCCTCTGGCTTCCTTGTTCTGGATGTTCTTCATCGCTTTCGCCATCAAACTCCCGACATGGCCCGTACATACCTGGCTACCCGACGCGCACACCGACGCGCCCACCGCGGCCAGCGTGATGCTGGCCGGGGTGCTGCTGAAGATGGGCGGCTACGGCCTGCTCAGGATAAACGTCGGGATGTTCCCGGCCCAGGCGGAGCAATATGCATGGGCGCTGGTGACCCTCGGCGTGATCAGCGTCCTCTACGGAGCGGTGGTCACAATCAGGCAAACAGACCTGAAACGGCTCATCGCCTATTCCAGCATAAGCCACATGGGACTGGTGATGCTGGGCATAGGCTCAATAGGAATAACTGAGGGGACCCTGACGTCCGCAGGTCTGAACGGCGCGGCGATGCAGCTATTCACTCACGGGACCATCACCGGCTTGCTTTTCCTGGCAACGGGACTGGTCTACGACAAGGCCCACACCCGGTACATCCCCGACCTGGGAGGCGTGGCCGGACGTATGCCCCTGGTGGCCACGGCGTTCCTGATTGCCGGGCTGGCGTCACTGGGATTGCCGGGCCTCAGTGGATTCGTATCGGAGGTCCTGGTGTTCCTGGGTGCGTTCCGGGCTTACCCCTGGCCCACAGTTCTGGCGGTCATCGGTATCGTTCTCGCTGCCGGGTACATTCTGTGGATGATGGAGCGGGCATTCTTCGGACGGCCTCGTGAACGGTTTGCGGACCTGACGGACGCTACACTCGTGGAAGCCGCTCCTCTCGTGCTGCTGGTGATCACAATCGTGGGGATCGGGGTATACCCGGCCCTGCTGACGGAAGTTTTCGAGATGGGTCTGGCGCCGATGATAAACGTCCTGAACGGCGGCGGTTAGAGAGTCCATGTCTCTGTACGACATCTACGTCATTTCCCCGCCGCTGGCAATTGCCCTGGTGGGGATACTGGTCATCCTGCTGGACCTGGTAACGCAGAGAAAGCGGGCTCTGCCGGCCTTTGCGCTGGTGGGGCTGATCGTCCCGGCGCTGCTGCTGGTTGCCCAATTCCAGGACCTGGGAAACACCCGCGACCTGATGGAGTCCCCGGCTGCGATGGGAGACGGCAAGGACAGCGTTCTCCTGGGCAGCCTGGTAGTGGACCGGTTTGCCCTGTTCTTCGGGTTCCTGGTATTGGCCGCCACTGCCTTGGTAATTCTCGCCTCGGTTGACTACGTGGAAAAGCTGGAGCGGCGACAGGGAGAATACTACGGGCTGATACTATTCTCGGCCACGGGTATGGTGCTGCTGGCCAGCGCGTCGGAACTGGTGACCATATACATCTCCCTGGAATTGACCACCCTGCCGATAGTGGCCCTGGCCGCGTTCCACGCAAGCTCCAAGTCCAGTGAAGCGGGGATGAAATTCCTGATCATCGGGGCCATCAGTTCCGCGGTCATGCTCTACGGGATGGCGCTGGTGTTCGGTTTCACCCAGACCACGGACTTGACGGGGATAGCCTCGAAAGTCGCGGAAACCACCGGTGGCTTGTCATTCGAAAACCTCGCGCTGCTGACTGGTGTGGTGCTAATGGTGGCCGGGTTCGGCTTCAAGATATCCTCGGCGCCGTTCCAGATGTGGGTCCCGGACATCTACGAGGGCGCGCCGACGCCGGTGGTGGCTTTTCTGTCGGTGGCCAGCAAGGCGGCTGCATTCGCAGTTCTGGTCCGGGTGTTCTATACGGGTTTCTTCGGGGTGGGGCCGGACTGGGCCGTTCTGATGGCCATACTGGCAGCGGTCTCCATGACCGTCGGCAACCTGGTAGCCATGAGCCAAAGCAACATCCGTAGGCTGTTCGGCTACAGCGCCATCGCCCATGCCGGATACATCCTGGTGGGCGTGGCCGCGGGAATCGAGGGCAACGCCGGCGGGGCAGCGGGATTCGTGCCCGTGGGTCCCAACAGTGTGCTCTTCTACCTGGGCGCGTACACCGCGGCCAACCTGACGGCCTTCTTCGCTATCGTAGTTATAAGCAGCCGAATTGGGAGTGACCAGATAGACGACTACGCGGGGATGGCCCGGCGCGCACCCGTGCTGGCCGTTGTTCTGACCCTTGCCCTGATTGCCCTGGTCGGTGTACCGCCCACCAGCATATTCATTGCAAAGCTGTACGTGTTTACGGCAGCAGTCAAGGGAGACCTGGCTTGGCTGGCCATAGTCGGAGTGATAAACAGTGTCGTCTCTGCATACTACTATCTGCGAGTCATCCGGGTGATGTTCCTGGAATCCCCTCCATCCGATGAGCGAATCCCCATCTCCCCGTCTTCGTGGGTGGCGATAACGGCGTCGGGAGCCGCAATGTTGTGGATGGGCATCGCTCCCGGGTTTGTACTGAGGGCCGCCGAAATCGCGGTGGCGACTTTGGCGGTGCAGACATAGCCGCCCGCGTTGACACTAATTCTGGGCCGATGCTAGACTGCGCGTGCTTTCGCGCCGGGCAATTGTTGGACCAGACCAGGCGCTGTCTCAGAAGCCGATCAAAGACGGATTGCCACCGTTAGCCCTATGAACAACATCGGCATCATCTACAACGCCCGGATACCGGAAGCTCTCGACCTGAGCAGCGCGATTTTCCATCAACTGAACCTCCATGAAGACAGCTGGATGTCCCCCGCAGAGAACCTGGACACGCTTCGCACGCGGGCGGAGCAGACCGAGTTGGTGGTAACCGTGGGCGGCGACGGGACCATACTACGGGCCGTCCAGGTTACGGCCCCCAACGAGATTCCGGTTGTCGGCATCAACATGGGCCGTCTCGGTTTTATGACCGAGCTTCAGGTGCATGAGGCCCTGGACAGGCTCCCATTCTATCTGGGTGGCGAATGCAGGGTTGAAGAGAGGAACATGGTCCAGGCCCGAGTGGTCCGCAACGGGCTGGAGGAGACAGAGTTATACCATGCCCTCAACGACGTGGTGGTAGCCAGGGGGGCAGTGTCGCGGGTTGTGACCATCACGGGCAGCATCGATGACTCCCTGGTGACGACCTTCAGGGCAGACGCCGTGATACTGTCCACCGCCACGGGCAGCACGGGATACAATCTGGCTGTCGGCGGTCCGATCCTCGATCCCACTTCTGAGTCATTGGTGTTGAAGCCGGTGGCGGCCCACATGGGCCTTACCGCAGGGCTGGTCCTGGACCCTGCTTCGAAGATTTCCCTTGCCCTGGAGGGGTACCAGGACGCCATCGTCAGCGTGGACGGGTACGTGGACTACCCACTGGCGCCCGGAGACCGGGTGGAGTTGGAGCAGAGTCCCCTGAAAGCAAGATTCCTCCGGGCCAACCCGCCAAGCTACTTCTTCGGCACCCTGACCCGCAGGTTGGGTTTCAGCATCCGGGGCCAGTGAGGAAATGACAAGATGCCAGACGCCGACTTGGAACCGACGGTCGAGAGCAAGAGGGTCTATGAAGGCCGGATTGTCAACCTGCGGGTCGATACGGTCCGGCTCCCTACCGGCCGCGTGACCACCAGGGAGATTGCGGAACACGGCAACAGCGTCTGCGTCGTTCCCATTGACTCAGACGGTAACGTCCTCCTGGTGCGGCAGTACCGCAAGCCCGCGGAGGACACTCTGCTGGAGGTGCCCGCGGGCGGGATGGACCCAGGGGAGTCGCCCGAAGACTCTGCACTGCGTGAGCTTCAGGAGGAAATCGGTCATACGGCCGATGACCTCCGACCCCTCTCAAGCTTCTGGCTGGCTCCCGGATGGTGCACTGAGTTCATGTATTCCTTTATCGCAACTGGTCTGCGGCAGGCGAAACTCGCCGCAGACGACGACGAGAATATCACTGTAGAGCGTATACCGCTCGGTGACGTTCCGATGCTGATTCAATCGGGGCAGATCAAGGACGCGAAAAGCATTCTCTCCCTGGTCATGACTCTCAACCTAGTGGACCGGGATAAATGCTAAACTATGGTGACGTTCGGATAGTCATCGGGAACTATCTCCGGAGGAGCAGCATATGTTAGAGCACGATGTTCTGGTGGTCGGCGCCGGACTGGCGGGGATGAGGGCGGCAATCGCTGCACGCGCCCAGGGAGCCAACGCCGCAATCATCAGCAAGGTTCATCCAGTCCGCAGCCACTCCAACGCGGCGCAGGGGGGGATCAATGCTGCCCTCCTGGACCGTGGCGACGACTGGGAAGACCACGCCTATGACACTATCAAGGGCAGTGACTTCCTGGGAGACCAGGACGCCATTGAAGTGATGTGCCAGTCGGCGGGCCAGGCCTTGATCGACATGGAACACTTTGGGGTGACTTTCAACCGCGATGACGAGGGTAAGCTGGGCACCCGCGCCTTCGGGGGCCAGCGCCGGGCGCGCACCTTCTTCGTCGGAGACTTTACCGGGCAGGCCCTGTTGCACGTGATGTTCGAGCAGCTCATCAAGTCGGGTGTCCGCCGCTACGAGGAGTGGTTCGTTACTGGCCTCATTGAAGAGGACGACCGGGTCTGCGGCGTAACCGCCCTGGAAATCCGCACCGGCCAGGTGTTTGCCATCCGGGCCAAGACCGTCATATTCTGCACGGGGGGCCTGGGCCGGGTCTTTGAGCCGAGCACCAACGCACTCATCGTAACCGGCGACGGCATGGCATTGGCCTATAATGCCGGCGCCCGGCTCATGGATATGGAGATGGTCCAGTACCACCCGACTACGCTGGCGGGCAATGGTGTGCTGATTTCCGAGGCCGCCCGCGGCGAGGGCGCGTACCTGCTGGACAAGAATGGCGACAGGTTCATGGAGAAGTACGCTCCCAACATGATGGAGCTTGCCTCGCGGGACGTGGTCTCCCGCGCCGAACAAACCGAGATCAACGAGGGCAACGGCATCAACGGTTGCGTACTGCTCGACTGCCGGCACCTCGGCGAGGCATTGATCAAGGAGAAGCTGAGCCAGATCCGCGAGATCGGCATCGACCTGGCCGGCGTGGATATGGTCCATGAACCGATACCCATCCGTCCTGGTATGCACTACATGATGGGCGGCATCAAGACAGACGTGGACGGTCAGACCAACCTGCCCGGCGTTTACGCCGCCGGGGAATGCGCCTGCGTAAGCGTTCATGGCGGCAACCGCCTGGGAGCCAACTCCCTGCTGGATACCATCGTCTTCGGGCAGAGGGCGGGGAACCATGCGGCCGATACTGCACGCGACATGGAATACATTGAGTTCGACGTTGATGCGGTAGTCCGGCGCGAGGAAGAGCGTCTCCAGGGTATCCTGGACCGGCCCCAGAACGGCGACCGGGTGGCCAGCGTCCGGCTAGGAATGGGCGAGTCCATGAACCGCAACCTCGCCGTGTACCGCCATGAGGAGGGGATGCGGGAGACGATGCACGACCTCCAGGGTCTGAAGGAGCGGTATACCACAGTACCGGTGGACAACAAGGGTCGTGTGTTCAACACGGACCTCGTCTTCGCCCTGGAACTGGGGTTCATGCTCGACTGCGCTGAGACCATCGCCGTCAGTGCCCTGGAACGCAGAGACAGCCGGGGCGCGCAGGCCCGCACCGACTATCCCGACAGGGACGACGAAAATTGGATGAAGCACATCGTCACCGCCAAGGGAGACGAGGGCCCGGAAATCTCATATTCACCCGTCTCCATCACCAAGTGGACTCCTGAAGAAAGGAAATACTGACCAATGGACTTGACTCTCAGGGTCAGAAGGTTCGATCCCGATTCCGACAACCCCGAACCCTACTGGCAGGATTTTCCCGTAACAGTCGAGGACAACGCGACCGTTCTGGACGCCCTCATCAAGGTGCGCGAGGACGTGGACGGTACTCTGAGCCTGCGCTGCTCCTGCCGCAGCTCCATCTGTGGCTCTTGCGCTATGCGGATCAACGGCCATGCAACCCTGGCCTGCAAGGCCCAGGCCAGGGACGCCTTGGGTGATGACAACACCATCACCGTGGAACCGGCCGGGGTCATGCGCGTGCTCAAGGACCTCGTGGTCGACTTCGACCTGTTCTGGGACAAGATCATGGCGGTGGAACCCTACTTGCAACCACAGGGGCCGGAGCCGGAGGGAGAATACATCGCCTCCAACGAATCGATGCTGCACCTGTCCGGCGTAACTGCCTGTATCATGTGCGGCGCGTGCGTCTCCGACTGTACCGTGCTTGAGGTTGACCCGACTTTCATGGGTCCGGCGGCATTGGCCAAGGCCTACCGCTTTACGGCCGACCCCCGGGACGGCGACGAAGACGGCCACTCTGAAGACCGCCTGAGGATGCTGAGCAAGGCGTCGGGCATGTGGGACTGCACCCGCTGCTTCGAGTGCGTGCAGGTATGTCCCAAGGGCGTCGCCCCGATGGACAGGATCATGGCCCTGCGGGACCAGGCCCTGGCCGCAGGTATGGACAAGAACTACGGCGCGCGCCACGTGCAGGCTTTCAGCGACCTGGTGGAGCACAGCGGTTGGCTGGACGAGCTCAGGATCGTGCCGATGACCATGGGGTTGGGCAATGTGCCCGCGCTGCTTAACGTAATGCCCGAGGCGCTGCGCGCCCTTAGCCACGGCAAGCTGCCGCCCCTGGTGCACCCCGAACTTCCCGGGGCGGAAAACATCCGTAACCTGTTCCAGAAGGTCGAGCAGGGTGGCGAAGAGCCGGAAGGCCACCATTAACCCCTGCACGGCTAACCTGAATCTGTAGACCCGGAGGCCAAGTTTGAAATACGCCTTCTATCCCGGTTGCGTGTCCCGCGGCGGCTGCCCGGAATTGTACCCGGCGGCCAAGCTGATATGCGAACGCATTGGCATTGAACTCGAAGAGATGCCCGGAGCGTCCTGCACCGGGGCCGGAGTCCTTCAAGAGAAGAACCGAACGCTGGGAGATACCCTCAACGCGCGGACCTTCGCAATGGCCGAGAACCTTGGCTTGCCCATAATGACCATTTGCAGCACTTGTCAGGGCGTAATGTCCCAGGCCAACCACCGGCTCAAGAACGACCCGGAATACCTGGCGCAGGTCAATTCCTACCTGGCCGAGGAAGGACTGGAGTACAAGGGGTCCGCGGACCCCAAGCACTTGCTGTGGGTCCTCATCGAAGACTACGGAATTGACAGGCTGACCAACCTGATCACCCGGCCCCTTGGCGGAGTGCGGCTGGCCCCGTTCTACGGCTGCTACCTGGTCAGACCCACCGAGGCCCTGGGCATGGAAGAAAACCCGGAACGGGCGACGTCACTGGAGAAGTTGATTGAAACCCTGGGCGCGACAGTCGTGGACTACTCGGGCAAGACCCGTTGCTGCGGTTTCCCCATCCTCACCATCAACGAGCGCAACTCGGTGGCGATGGTGGCCAAGCACACCCTGGACGTGAAAGACCTCGGCGCGGACGCGATGGTGACTCCGTGCCCCCTGTGCCACCTTAACCTTGACGGGTTCCAGCCCAAGGCGTCGGCACAGGCGCAGCGCTCCATCGGAATGCCCATCCTGCACCTGCCTCAGGCCATCGGTCTGGCCATGGGAATCTCCCCACAGGAATTGGGACTGCGCCGCCACATCGTGAGCATGGCTCCTTTGGTCACCAAGCTGGGCGCAACTGTCTGACCGCCGTTTGCTGAGGCTACATAATGGAAAACAGGGCTGGTACAGACGATTCTGCCAGCCTCGCTTTGTGGTTCCCGTTCACCATAGCCCATAAGTGTTGGGCAACCCTTGGTGAATTCGCTACTACTCGGGAGTCTTAGCCGAACAATTCTCCCACTCGAACGCTGAACCCGGTCACCACGTCATCCCCGGTAAGCGTGTCCTGCTTAGATAGTGTCACAGGCTCTTGTGAAGGACGATGAACCACCGCCGTCCGCATTCTCGGGTACAGGGCTATGACCATGCGTGTGCCGGCTTCCAGCCATTCGGCGACTTTCTCCCGTACCTCGCTTGGCCGGTCATTTGGCGAGACTACCTCCACCACCAGGTCGGGGGCGAGTTCCAGGAATCCGTCAGGCAACTCCTCCGCAGACAGACGGTCGGCTGACACAAAGGACACATCGGGAGCGCGTACCGTATCGGGGTCGCGGGCCAATCTAAACCCAGTTTCGGCTCCGAATACCATCCCCAGGCCAGCGGCCTTCGTATGCCATTCCAAGAGCGATCCGGTGACTATGGCAGCCCTTCCATGTCTTCCCCCGGCAGGAGCCATTTCGTAGATTTTCCCTTTCACCAACTCCATACGCCGCCCGTTGGCGGGCAGGTGCAACAGGTCTTCAGCACTGAACAGCACCTTACGCTTGCGGCGAAAGCCCCTGGCAACAGTAGCCATGCAGTTGCCCCCCTAGTCCCGGAGAGCCGGAATTACCTCGGCAAATGCCTGGATTGTCCGCTCCACGTCCTCATCCGTATGGGCCATAGACGGGTAGTATTTCTGGCCGCCCTTCAGTATGCCGCGCTCCAGCAGACCCGAGTTGAATCGGCCCATGAGCTGACCGTCGGCCCTCAGCCCGTCGCGGTAGTTGGTCACGGGCTGACTGGTGAAGAAAACGTCAAAGATCGCGTCCTCCCCGCACATCTGGACTGGGATACCGTTCTCGTTGAAGAGGTCCATCATGGCAGTCCTGACTCGGCTGCCGACACTGTACAGCCGCTCGTAAGCGCCCTCCTTGCGCAACTCGTTCAGGGTCGCCAGCCCGGCGGCGCAGGCGATTGGGTTCCCGTTCAGAGTGCCTACCTGGCTGACGAATGAGTCAGAGTCAGCCGCCCCCTGGTCGAAGACAGACATTATATCCGCACGGCCCATCACCGCTGCCAGCGGGTAGCCGCCGCCCATAATCTTGCCCGTCGCACAGAGGTCCGGTGTCACGCCGTAGAGTTCCTGCGCTCCGCCGTAGGCCAACCGGAAGCTGGTTACGACCTCATCGAAAATCAACGGTATCTCGTATTTGGCCGTGACCTGTCTCAACCCCTGAAGGAAGCCCGGTTGGGGCGCCAGTATCCGCTGCAACGGTTCAACTATCACCGCGGCTAACTCGTCGTGATGGGCGTCGATGATAGTCGTGGTCGTATCAATGTCATTGAATGGGGCGATGAGCATCAGGTCCCGGATCGCCCTCGGAATGCCGCTGTTGTTGGCCTCTGCCTGGGGAAATTCCTCCGACGCCGATGGAGTCACGCTCATCTGCGCATAATCGCTGGTACCGTGGTAACCGCCTTCAAACTTGAGCACTTTTTCCCGCTTGCGATAGGCCCTGGCAGTGCGCATTGCCTGGAAACAGGCATCGGTGCCGCTGGTGGTGAACCGCACCCGCTCGGCGCATGGGACAGCATCCACGAGTTGCTCGGCCAGCAACACGGCTTTCTCGTTGGTGGCGAAGAAGGTGCTGCCCTGCTCCACGGCTTTAATTACCGCCTCAGTGACTGCTGGGTGCGCGTGGCCCAGAATCATCGGGCCGGAACCCATCAGCCAGTCAACGTACTCGTTCCCGCTGACGTCGTATACGTGGGACCCGCGGCCCTCCCGGACCAGGAAGTTCAGATCGTCCTGTATAGCCAAGTTCCCGGTATTTCCCCCGGGCAAGTATCGGGCCGCTTTTTCAAGCAGCTCCGTCTCAAGTCGCGTGCGGTTGGGCATGGGTCAGCCTCCATTTTGGGTTGAAGTATCGCAGTATGTGGTCTATTAAATTATCTGGGCTACTGGGTCTCCTACTTTCACGGTGCTGCCTTCCTGTCCGATGGTGTCGGTGTTTTGGCCGGGCGACTCGATTATGATTTTTCGCACCCGGGTAACAGTTCGCCCGCGGGATGCCGACTCGGCCCGCTCATATAAGGACGGTACGTGAGCGGAATATGTCTCATAGGTCTTTGCTACCGAGAATTGTGGGTGTACTTCAACGACTTTGACTTTGATTTTATCCCTAACCAATACCCCCAATTCAACTCCACTGTCTGGGTCTGTGATGGGAACGTTGGGCTGAGTCACCTGAAACAGCATCTCTTCCGAGACACCATCGTTCTCACCTTTATTGATTACAAGGTCTCGCTCATTGAGAATGGCTGCCACCTTTCCCTGAATAGGCATTTCTACCCTCCCCAACTGCAAATTAGTCTCTTGGCAGAATCAATCGAATCTTGGTTGATACAGGGAGAGAACTCCACCCCTGTAGGGGGAGAAAAATCGTGCGCCATCCGGTTTTCGAGACCCGCCCAAAAATCTTGAGACTTCATTCTGTCAGCAACTACACAAAGGCAAAAATCTTGTTCAACTAATATGACCTCCACTAACCCCAAAGGTTCCTTCGTATGAACGTTGATGGCTAAAAACGAATCGCCCACTGCAAGGAAATCGTTTTGCACTCTGGGCAAGCTCACAGATAGGTTCCCGTCTCTGTCAGAAATTCCGCGAGCCGGAATGGATGGGGCTATTTCCCTTGATGCGGTTGTCAACACTCGGATAGCTATCCAAACCAGAGGCCGACGGCGCCGGGCATATGCCCATCTGATCCCAGCGTATGCGGCTATTAGCCCGATGGCAACAGTTGCGGATACAAGGCTGGCCACGACAATTATAGCTGCACGCTGCCTGGTGGGAGAAGCTTCATCGGAGTAAACCGCCAGCGAGAGCGGAATCATAATTGCCAGACACACCCCCAAGAGGGATAAGAACGCCAGGAATTTTTCTTGAATAATACGCAGTAGATATCTACAGTATGGGGAAAATCGAGGTTTTGCCTTTCGCAAGGCGTGACGTTAGAGGCCGGGTTAGCATAATCAACCCGGCCCTTGACGTTGTAAAAATCTCTACCCCTCTGCCTTGGCCCGGTGCATCACGTCCACCAGTTCCTGGACGCTGGCTGCGGACTTGTTCAGGGAAGCCCTCTCTTCATCCGTGAGGCGAATTTCAACCACCTGCTCCATGCCGCCTGCTCCCAGCTTGGCCGGTACGCCGACGCACAGGCCGTTGACGCCAAACTCTCCCTCCAGGTAAACACAGCAGGGGAGTATCCGCTTCTTGTCCAAGAGCACCGCTTCAACCATCTGGGTGATTGCAGCCGAAGGGGCGTAGTAGGCGCTGCCTTCCTTCAGCAGAGCAACGATCTCTCCGCCGCCGTCCCTGGTGCGTTGTACCAGTTGGTCGATCTTCTCCTCCGCCATGAGTTCGCTTATGGGGATGCCCCCGACGGTGGTGTAGCGCACCAAGGGGACCATGTCGTCACCGTGGCCGCCGAGAACGTATGCCTGTACGTCCTCCACCGAGACGTCCAGTTCCTGGGCGATGAAGGTGCGGAACCGGGCCGTGTCCAGGATCCCGGCCATTCCGAACACTCGGCTGCGCGGGAACCCGGAACTCTCGTAAACGTTCTGGACCATCGCGTCCAGGGGGTTGGTCACGGCGATGATGATACAGTTGGGCGAGTGTTTCACCACTTCCGCGGTAACCGCCGACGTGATCCGCATGTTGGTGAGGAGGAGATCATCCCGGCTCATTCCGGGTCGGCGGGCTATACCGGCTGTGATGACCACAAGATCAGAATCGGCGGACTCTTCGTAGCCGTTGCTGCCGGTAACCAGGGCGTCGGATCCTACGACCGGACCGGCTTCGAGCATGTCCAGAGCCTTCCCCTGAGGAAGGTCCTCGACGACGTCTACCAGGACAACGTCAGCGTAGCCGAGAGACTGAATCCTGAGAGCGGTGGTTGCGCCAACGTTGCCGGCGCCGACTACGGTTACCTTACTTCGCATCTGGTTAGTGCTCCTCTGTCTAATTGGCCTGATTCGGCCGACTGGATGGCGTCTCAGAACGGGGCACGACTGTATACCGTCGTACTCCATCCGAGCATGGGGAACCGGGGCCAGCAGAGCGGTTCAAGGGAAGCGGCACTCGGCCCCTCAAGCGTTCACACGCCTGTAAGCCGGCAGGCTGGAGAACGCCCCTCAGCCAACCGGCCTGTTGTCAGATCCCATCCACAATCGCATTCAAGGTGGCACTGGGACGCATGGCTTTGGCGGCCATCTCGTCATTGGGACGGTAATAGCCCCCGATGTCCATCGACTGGCCCTGGGCGTCGTTAAGCTCCTGAACGATCTTCTCTTCGTTGTCTGCCATCTGCTGGGCCACCTCGGTGAACCGGGTCTGCAA
Source organism: Dehalococcoidia bacterium (assembly GCA_034422355.1). Lineage (GTDB taxonomy): Bacteria > Chloroflexota > Dehalococcoidia > Lucifugimonadales > UBA3495 > CATOSP01. The sequence goes on from DAOUJS010000152.1 coordinate 25,109, forward strand.
CTCCGGGTCCTTGGTCTGCTTGGCCAGCATTTGCGCCCAGTACAAAGCGAGGTAGAAGTGGCTGCCCCGGGTGTCCAGTTCATTCACCCGGCGGGACGGAGCCCTCTGGTGTTCCAGGTGCTCGCCAATGGCCTGATCCAGGGTCTCCGCCAACAGTTTGGCCCTTTCGCTGTTGAACACCTCTCCGAAATGCTCGAAGGAGGCGACGAGGGCGCAGAATTCGCCTAGTGAATCCCACCGTAGATGCCCCTCTTCCAGGAACTGTTGCACGTGCCTGGGGGCCGACCCGCCGGCGCCTGTCTCGAACAGCCCGCCGCCATTGAGCAGGGGGACGACCGAAAGCATCTTGGCACTGGTGCCCAATTCCAGGATGGGGAAGAGATCGGTCAGATAATCACGCAACACGTTGCCGGTGACGGCAATCGTATCCTGGCTGGCCCGGCTGCGCGCCATCGTTGCCCGCATGGCGTCGAGGGGGGGCATTGTGCTAATGTCCAATCCGGTCGTGTCATGCGTCGGCAGATATTGGTCCACCTTCTTGATCAACTCAGCATCGTGAGCCCGGTTTGGGTCCAGCCAGAAAATGGCCGACTGTCCGGTGAGCCGGGACCGGGTGACCCCAAGCCTGACCCAGTCCTGGATAGGAGCGTCTTTCGTCTGACACATTCGGAAGATATCACCTTCCTCAACGCTCTGTTCCATCAACGTGGCGCCCGATGCGTCAACTACCCGAATCGTCCCATTGCCCGGAGCTTCAAAGGTCTTGTCATGGGACCCATACTCTTCGGCTGCCTGGGCCATCAACCCCACATTGGCGACGCTGCCGATGGTGGACGGATCATACGCTCCATGTTCCTGGCAGTCCTCTATCGCCGCCTGGTATATGGTCGCATAAGAGCGGTCGGGGATCAGCGCGACGGTGTCGTGCAACTCGTTGTCGGGACCCCACGTGCGTCCGCCATCGCGGATAACGACCGGCATAGAGGCGTCAATGATCGTGTCACTCGACACGTGCAGGTTGGTGATTCCCCGGTAAGAATTGACCATCCCCAGTCCCGGGCGGCTTTCATAGACCGCCTGGATGTCCGCCTCGATCTCTGCCCTCTTGTCCTCCGGGAGGTCTTGAATTTTGGTCAGGAGTTCGGCGACTCCGTTATCCGGGTCCACCGCGACTTGTGCCAGTTCCGCGGCGTGTTTTTCAAACACGTCCTGGTAGTATACCGACACGCAATGTCCGAAAATTATCGGGTCCGACACACGCATCATCGTGGTCTTCAAATGGAGGGAGAGCAACACGTCGTCGGACTTGGCCTTTGCCATTTCATCGGCGTAAAACTGGCGCAACGCACGGACATTCATCACGGCGCAGTCGATGATTTCCCCGGATTGCAGAGGGATACCAGCCTTGAGCTCCGTGACTGTCCCGTCACCAGCCACAAATTCGATATTGGCTGACCCGGCCTCCGTCGTGGTGACGGCCTGTTCACTGCCGAAGAAATCCCCGCTTGCCATGTGTCCTACACGGGTCTTGGACACTTCCGGCCAGTCCTGCATCATCCGGTGGGGATTGCGTTTGCCATGCTCCTTCACCGCGGTGGAAGACCGGCGGTCGGAGTTTCCTTCCCGTATGACGGGGTTGACCGCGCTGCCAATCACCCTGGAATAGCGCGCCTGGGTTTCACGTTCCTGGTCGGTCGAAGGTTGGTCGGGGTAGTCGGGAATGTCGTACCCCTTGTCCTGAAGTTCCGCGATAGCAGCTTTTAGCTGGGGAATCGAGGCGCTGATATTGGGCAGCTTGACAAGGTTCGCCGACGGCTCCAGGCACAACTCGCCGCACATGCGCAGATAATCGGGAATTCTCTGCTCATCCGTCAGATTGTCTGGAAAATTGGCGATGATGCGTCCGGATAACGAGATATCCCAGGTCTCGAGTTCGATGCCCGAACTCTTGGTAAAAGCCTGGAGAATCGGCAACAGTGAGTGCGTGGCAAGGAACGGCGCCTCATCAGTTTCGGTGTAAATGATCTTGGCGGCTTCTGCCATTTTCCTCTCCTCAGTTAAGTAAGTTTCGCCGGCCGTTACCAGTTGCCCAGAGACGTATGGATACGGAAATCGTGAACATTATACATCCCTCCCCAGGCTTGGGATAGTCCTAATTGCCGGGCGGCAGCACCGCTGGCGGTTACGCTACTACCCAACTGTCCTGCATCCCCAGTGGCTGTGAGGCGGCGCCATCCGTTGGACACGGAGAATCACGGAAGCGCATGGGTTATCATAGAGCAGGTTTGGCCCTTGGGTAACTCCGGCTTCTCTACCCTGCCGCTGAGGTGTCACTATTCATGGCCGCATCCACTGCTGTCAGACTCCCGGCTATAAACAAGGCGCTCTTTGCCGCTGACCATATCGGCTTGCAGGCAATCGGGTATTTTCGGCAGTCGTGGATTCTCTTCTTTCTGGCTCCTCCGGTGACGGAGGGCTTTGCCCGGGTGCCTGATGTGCCGTTATTCGGGTTCATAATCGACGCCCGGGTGCTGGCCGGGCTTCTGATCTTCGCCGGGCGCTTCATCGACGCCTTTACCGACCCCATCATCGGATGGTGGAGCGACCGTACCCACAGCCGTTGGGGCCGGCGCATCCCATTCATACTGTTCAGCACGCCCTTCTATGCTCTGTTCGCCGCGCTCGTCTGGTTTCTTCCAACCGAGGAGGCCAGTTGGTGGAATGTGGTCTACTTCGTGATAATGCTGGAACTCTTTTTCACGGCGGCGACCATGTCCAGCGGGGCCTTGGAGGCGTTGGTGCCGGAGGTGACTCGCGGGGCTGCGGACCGGATGAACCTGGTGGGCCTCATATTCCTGTTTGCCGTCGTTGGCGCCGCTTTGGGTCTCGTCGTTGGCGGGCGGCTTGTCGACACGCTGGGGTTTCAGGCAATTGGACTGATTCTGGCGGGCACAGGGCTTGTGTTCCGGTACATATCATTGGCCGCGGTCTGGCGGCACGCTCCACGGTACACTGTCCCTGCACGGGTCCCGTTCTTCAGGGGAATACGCGACACATTGGGCAATCCTCAGTTCATATATTACCTGCCCACCTTCATCATGTTCACCACTGGGGTGGGCGTGTTGCAGGGCTGGATACCGTTTTTCGCGTCGCAACTGTTGGGGGCGGAGGAAGAAGGCGGAGTGTCCGCCATCCTATCCAGCACCGTAATTGCAGGCGCAGTAGTCAGCGGCATCTTCTTTTGGCTCCTGATGGACTGGGGCAAAATCAGCAAGAGACGCGCGTATGGCATCTGCCTGGTTGCCAGCGGAGCGGCATTTCCTCTGTTGGGGCTGGTGGGCATGTTCTCGGAGAGTGGTACGATGGTCCAGGCCATCGTTCTGGTGTTCATCGCCGGGCTGCCCATGTCAGCAGTGTTTCTGCTTCCCAAGGGAATAACCGCAGACATTGCCGACTATGACGCGATACTGAATAACGAGCGCCGGGAGGCAATGTTCTACTCCACGCAGAACTTCCTCGAGAAAGTGACCTACGCCCTTCCCCCACTGCTGCTGAGCCTGGTCCTGCTGTTGGGAGACTCGACGGAAAACCCATTGGGCATACGCCTTGCTCCACTGATGGCTGGAGGGTTGGTGCTGCTGGGGTTCGTGCTGTGGCCCCGCTACCGGCTGCCCGACACAGTGACACCGGAATCAGTGGCCGCGGCAGGGCTGGACAGCAGGGTCAGGCGGTAAGCTGTTCCAACAGGGCGGTCGGCTCATTTACCGGGAGTTGGCAGGCATAGTTCCGGCAGACGTAAGCCGTGGGCCTGCCGTTGACCATGCCCCGTCCTTGCAGCAAGGGTATCGAGTAATCGTCCTGGAGTGGCTCGGCGCTCCAGGAACCAGCGACTACCTTGTTGGGCATGAAACCGTGGAAAACCGCGTCCAGCAGGGCGCGAGTACCGGAGTCTTCCCAAGGGCCTATAATCGCCACTTCCTTGACCGTCGAAACGTAGAAGTCCAGCGTGCCGAGCCAGACCCCGGAACTGGCCGGTGCGCGGGCCATGTGCTCCCGCAATGACCGCAGGGGGGTGGCCGCCTTCACGCCGTAATCGGCGTTGCCAGTAAAGATTGCCAACCGCAGCAGCATGTCAGTGGCCACCGACCCGCCACAAGGCTGGGCGTGGTCGAACACATCCCGGGGCCGCACCACAAGCTCTTCGTGGTCCGAACCGGTGTCGTAGAAGCCCCCGGCGGTCTCGTCCCAGAAGAGTTCGATCATGGCATCTGCCAGGGCTGTGGCCTCAGTCAGCCAGCGTTGGTCGAAAGTCGCTTCGTAGAGGGCCAGTAGACCGTCGGCAACGAAAGAGTAGTCTTCCAGATAACCCAGCAGCTTGGCCTCCCCGTTTCGGTAGGTCCGCAACATGCGGACCTCCGGCTTCATGGTTTCCACAAGGAAGGCGGCATTTCTGACCGCCGCCTCCAAGTAGTCGGGTCTGTCCAAAGCTGGAGCGGCCTCGGCAAAGGCACGGAGCATGAGTCCGTTCCAGGAACTCAACACCTTGTCGTCGAGCAGTGGGTGGACCCTCTCCTCGCGCACCTTGAGGAGTTCGCGCTTGCCCCTTTGGATTACTCGTTGCAGTTCTTCTAATTCCATTCCCTGCGACCGGGCGAACTCGGACTCTTCCCTGGTAATGTTGAGGATGTTCTTGCCCTCGAAGTTGCCCTGGGCCGTGACGCCGAAGAAAGCGCAGAACGTATTGCCGTCCTCCCCTCCCAGAACGGACCGGATTTCATCTGGAGTCCAGACGAAGAACTTGCCCTCCTCCCCCTCGCTGTCGGCGTCCTGGGCAGAGAAGAATCCCCCAGTCGGCCCGGTCATCTCTCGCAGCACGTAGTCCAGGGTCTCCTCGGTTATCCGGCGGTAGAGGTCCCGGCCAGTGACCTGGTAGGCGTGGAGGTACAGCCGGGCCAGTTGGGCGTTGTCGTAGAGCATCTTCTCGAAGTGGGGGACGAGCCAGTAGGGGTCGGTGGAGTAGCGGTGGAACCCGCCGCCTATCTGGTCGTAGATGCCGCCGTAGGCCATCTTTTCCAGGGTCAGATTGACCATCTCCAGGGCGCGGGGATTGAAGCCCTGATTATGGTAGCGCAACAGAAACTCCTGGGTCATTGGCTGGGGAAACTTGGGGGCAGGCCCCACGCCGCCGTTCTGGTAGTCGAAATTGGTGGCCAGGTTGGAATATGCCTGGTGCAGCGTCTCGGTGGTCAGAGGATCGACTCCCCTGGGGACCTGGCCGGCGAGTCCCATCTGCGACGTGAGTTGTCCGGTTACACGGTCCACCTCGCCGCGGTTGTTGTGGTAGGCGTCGCTGATGGCCAGGAGCAGGCGCGGGAAGCCGGGCATCCCGCCGCGGTCTGCCGGGGGAAAGTAGGTGCCGCCGTAGAAGGGTTTGCAGTCCGGGGTCAGGAAGACAGTCATGGGCCAGCCACCGCTGCCGGTGAGCATCTGGACGGCCTGCATGTACACCGCGTCCAGGTCAGGGCGTTCCTCGCGGTCCACCTTGATGTTGATGAACCGTTCGTTCATTAAGCCTGCGATGTCCTCATTCTCGAAGGACTCCCGCTCCATGACGTGACACCAGTGACAGGCGGAGTAGCCAATGCTCAGGAGGATGGGCTTGTTCCCGGACCGGGCAAGCTCCAGCGCCTCCTCCCCCCAGGGATGCCAATCAACGGGGTTGTTGGCATGCTGGAGCAGGTAGGGACTGGTCTCGTTGATAAGGCGGTTGGGCATGTTGCACCTTCCTGTCGGGCGCCTCAAGACGCGCCGGGATCCTTACTACCTTGGTGGGCAGCCATGTTCAATCAGAGGGGGTCTGGATTTGGCAGTCAACATCCGCTTAGGGCACGGGTCTTCATATAGTGGTTTCGTCCGCCAGAAGCTCCTGGAACTCGCCCACCGGCATTGCGCCCAGGTCCTCGCCGTCGCGCTGACGCACGGCGACGGCTCCAGCCTCCATCTCCCGGTCGCCAACCACCAGCATGTAGGGGACTTTCATCATCTGGGCGTTGCGGATTTTCAGGTTCATGCGCTCGTTGCGGTCGTCCACGTCCACGCGCAGACCGCTGGCGCCCAGAGTGTCCCGCACTCCCGCCGCGTATTCGTGGTGGCGGTCGGCTATTGGTATAACCACCGCCTGCACCGGGGCGAGCCACAATGGGAATGCGCCGCCGTAGTGCTCGATGAGTACGCCAAGGAACCTTTCCATCGACCCGAGGATTGCGCGATGGACCATGTAGGGACGCTGGCGGCCGCCCTGGTCGTCCTGGTAGGTCAGGTCGAACCGCTCCGGCAGGTTGAAGTCAAACTGCACCGTGGTGCATTGCCAGGCCCGCCCGAGGGCATCGGTGATGTGGATGTCGATCTTGGGGCCGTAGAATGCGCCGCCGCCTTCATCCACGTTGTAGGGCAGACCCTTCCGGGCCAGGGCGCCCTGGAGCGACGCGGTGGCGTGGTCCCACATCTCCTCCTCGCCAACGAACTTCTCCGGACGTGTGGACAGGGCGATACTGTATTCGGAGAAGCCGAAGTCGCGCAGCAACTCGAAGGTGAGATCAAGCACCCCGCCGACCTCCTCCTCCACCTGTTCCGGACGGCAGAAGATATGGGCGTCGTCCTGGGTGAATCCCCGCACCCGCATCAGGCCGTGGAGCGCACCGCTGCGCTCGTAGCGGTACACCGTGCCAAGCTCGGCGAACCGCAGGGGCAGCTCCCGGTAGCTGCGGAGGGCCGAGCGGTAAATGGCGATGTGAAAGGGGCAGTTCATGGGCTTGAGGAAGTATTCCTGCTCGTCCACGTCCATTGAGGAGTACATGCTCTCCCGGTAAAAGTCCAGGTGGCCGCTGGTCTCCCACAGGGCCGCCCTGCCGATATGGGGAGAGTAGACCACCTCGTAACCGAGGCGGTAGTGAAGATTCTTCCAGTAGTCCTCGATTATCGAGCGTACCCTGCCCCCGTTGGGATGCCAGACGATCAGGCCGGGGCCGATTTCATCGTGGACTGAGTACAGTCCTAGCTGCCGTCCAAGGGTGCGGTGGTCACGGCGTTCCGCTTCTTCCAACCGGGACAGATGGGCTTCAAGCTCATCCCCGGACTCGAATGCGGTGCCGTAGATGCGTTGCAGCATTGGGCGGCGCTCGTCGCCGCGCCAGTAGGCACCGGCCACCGTCAGCAGTTTCACGGCGGCGATCTGAGCGGTGTTTTCGACGTGTGGACCCTGGCACAGGTCCACGAACCCGTTATGCCGGTAGATGGACAGTGTCTCGGCGTCTTCCAAACCTTCGATGATTTCGAGTTTGTAGGGTTGGCCGGCAAACATGGCCCTGGCCGCGGCGGCGTCCAACTCCTCGCGCTCAAAGGGGTATGCGCCGGAAATGGACTCCCTCATCAGACCCTCAATCTGCTCGAGGTCTTCCGGGGTGAAAGGGCGGGAAACGTCGAAGTCGTAGTAGAAACCGTCCTGGGTGGGAGGACCGATGGCAATCTTCGCTTCCGGGAACAGCTTCAGCACGGCATCGGCCATGACGTGAGCCGCCGAATGGCGCATTCGATGCCGGAACGCTTCCCTGGGGTCAACGTGTCCTGATTCCAGTGTTCCGTGATCTAGCATTTCTCCGCCTCTTCTCCCTGTATGCCCCCGGATTGGCAGGAAGGCCCGTCCGTTTAGCCTAATTATAACCCAGGCAGGCTTTGATATACTGGAAGTGAAGCAATAGCAGGCGCATGCTCGCATGGCGAGCATGGCTTCCACGTCCGGATGATGTCCGTCAACGATGGAAAGAGCCGCACCGATGCGTATCAGGAGGGAATTCTGAGTTATGGAAGAGTTACTTCAAGAACTAACGGAGATGTGTCAGAGGGTCGAGTCAGTTGTGGAGCGTCTTTGACCTCTCCCGCAAGGAGAAATCCATAGCCGAGATGGAACTGGAGGCCGCACAACCAGGCTTTTGGCACGACACCCGGCAGGCCCGTCGGAAGATGCAGGAGCTGGGACGCACCAGGGACACCGTGACGACATGGCAAGAGCTACAGTCGCAGACGCAGAGCCTCAGGGAGTTGACCGAGCTCGCTATCGCGGAGGAAGACCAGTCAATCCAAGCTGAGCTGGAAGAAGAGGCCCGACAGATCGCATCGACTCTGGCTCGGGAGGAGATTGACTTGACTCTCTCCGGTCCCTACGATGACCGCTCCGCGATCGTGTCCATCCATTCCGGCGCCGGGGGCACCGATTCCCACGACTGGGCGGAGATGCTGCTTGGCATGTACGTGCGCTGGGCAGAGGTAGAGGCGCGGGATGTTCAGGTGATGGACCTTTCCTATGGGGACGAGGCGGGCCTCCGGGGTGCAACGGTGGAGATAGGCGGGCGTCACGCCTTCGGGTATCTGAGCGCCGAGCGGGGAGTACACCGGTTGGTGCGGGTTTCGCCCTACGACCCCGCCCTGAGGCGTCACACGTCCTTCGCAGAGGTTGAGATTCTGCCCGCCGCAGAGGAGGACTCAGAGGTTTCGGTCCGCCCGGAGGACGTGAAGATGGACTTCTTCCGGTCCAGCGGCCCCGGCGGTCAGAATGTGCAAAAGGTGGCTTCTGCGGTACGGCTGACCCATATTCCCACGGGGATCGTGGTCACCTGCCAGAACGAGCGCTCCCAGCACCAGAACCGTGACTTCGCTATGCGCATCCTCAAGGCCAGGCTCCTGGCAAAGCAGACCGAGGAAAGGGAAGAGGAATTGGCCAGACTTCGAGGGGAACGAGTCGTCCCTGAGTGGGGTAACCAGATCAGGAGCTACGTCCTGCACCCCTACAAGTCGGTTAAGGACCACCGGACCAATTTCCAGAGCACCAACCCCGACGCCGTGCTGGACGGGGACCTGAACGACTTTATTCAGGCGTACCTGATGTCGAAAGTGGGAACGGATGACCGGTAATCATTAACCGAAGACACGGAAGAAAACAGAAGAGCGTTGGCCAATGGCCAACACTCTTGATTCTAGCGGTTGGATGTGCCTGGACTAACCGTCGGGTCAACAGTTTCCGAGGATGTGGCCCATGCGGAGTCTCTTGGTGCGGAGGTATGCCCGGTTTTCATCGTTCGCGGGGACTTCCACCGGGACTCGTTCCACTATTTCAATGCCGAACCCTGAGATCCCCACAACTTTGCGTGGATTGTTGGTAAGCAACCGGAGTTTCGACACCCCGAGATCCCTCAGGATCTGACCGCCGATACCATAGTGACGCATATCTGCCTCGAATCCGAGGGTCTGGTTGGCCTCTATAGTATCCATGCCTGACTCTTGCAGGGAGTAAGCCTTGATCTTGTTGTGCAGGCCGATTCCCCGGCCTTCCTGCCGCATGTAGAGGAAGACTCCGGTCCCTTCCTTGGCCAGGGCTGCCAGGGCCAACTCCAACTGCTCTCCGCAGTCGCAGCGCAGGCTGCCGAACACGTCCCCTGTCAGACATTCGCTGTGGATTCTCCCCAGGACGGGTTGGCCTTGCTCCCACTCTCCAATGGTCAGGGCTATATGCTCGCCCGGGTCCGCGGAGCTGCGGTAGGCTATGGCCTTGAAATCTCCGTACCTGGTGGGCAAACGGGCCTCAGCCACCCTCTCGATCAGGTTATCGTGGCGGCGGCGGTAGGCGATTATCTGGGCAATGCTCAGAATCTTGAAGTCGAATTTCTCGGCGAACTTCTCCAGGCTCTCCATCCGGGACATCGTGCCGTCGTCGTTCATAATCTCACACACGATGCCCGAGGGGTACATTCCCGCCATCTCACACAAGTCTACGATGGCCTCGGTATGTCCGGGTCTGGCCAACACACCGCCCGGGTTGTAGCGGAGCGGGAACAGGTGCCCGGGACGCGACATCTCTTCAGGCTTGGTCTTGGGATCAATCATAGCCTTGACAGTGGCGGCCCGGTCGTATGCGGAGATTCCGGTAGTGGTGCCCTTGTTATAGTCCACAGATACCGTGAATGCGGTATGCTTCCTGGCCGATATGTTCTTGGAGACCATGAGCGGAATATCCAGCTCATCCAGCCTCTCTCCCATCATCGGCATGCACAGCAGCCCCCGCGCGTGAGTAACGGCGAAGTTTACTGCGTCCGGAGTGACCATCTCTGCCGGCATGACCAGATCACCCTCGTTTTCCCGCCCTTCGTCATCAACTACAATGACGAATTTGCCGGCTCGAAACTCGTCAAGGGCTTCTTCCACGCTGCAGAGAGGCATGGTGCTGTCCTTCTCCCGACTAGGGACGGATCCTGTCCGCCGCTCCCCGGCCGGCATGTCGGTATGGGGCTGTGTTCTCAGTAGTGAAACCCGGCATTAACTGGGTCACCGCGCCAGGATACTTTCGACGTACTTGGCCAGGATATCCGCTTCGAGGTTCACCCGGTCCCCGGCGGCCTTGTCCTGCAAGTTAGTGTTTTGGAGGGTGAAGGGTATTATGGACAGAGTGAATGAAGACACCGACTTTTTTACCACGGTGAGACTTATACCGTCAACAGCGATGAAACCCTTCTCCACGACGTATGGGCTGAGCCGCTTGGGGTTGCCCACCCGGAATATAAAGCAGTCTCCCTCGGGCCTGATCGAGGTTATTCGGCTGGTGGCGTCAACATGGCCCTGGACCATGTGCCCGCCGAGCCGGTCGCTGACGGAAAGGGGCCGTTCCAAGTTTATCTTGTGGTCAGGTTCCAGTTTTCCCAGGGACGTGCGGCGCAGCGTCTCAGGGGATACATCGACACCGAAGCTTCCTTCATCCAGTTCTACCACTGTCATGCAGGCCCCGTTGATGGCGATGCTGTCACCCATCTTAAGGTCCTCCATAACACGCGATGCCCGAATTACCAGCCGATTGCTGTCGAGGGTTCTCACGGTGCCTACTTCTTCAACGATACCTGTAAACAAGCCCTTATCCTCTATACCGGTCTCTCTCGTCGAGGGACGGGCCCCGCCCGTGCGTGCTGGCCCCTACCGGGTATGGGGCGACGTTCTCAGTGGGTATCCGATAATCAGCCAGTCGTCGTCGATGCGCTCCATTCGGGACCGTCCTATGCGCACGGCGTTCGCCATGTGGATGGCGCCGATGCCCTCTACTGGTGATGAGGCGCCAAGGCCGCCGATAATTACCGGGGCGATGAATGCGTATACCTTGTCCACGATACCGGAGTCAAAAAGGGCGCCCTGTAGTATGCCTCCTGCCTCGGCGAACAGGGACACTACACCACGCTTCCCCAACTCGGCAATCAATAGGGAAAGGTCCGGGCGTCCATCCGGGCCTGTTTCCAGGCGGAGCACTTCCGCACCGGCGGAAGTGAGCGCGGCGACCCCGGACTCGGGAGCGTCCTTGGCGACCACTATCAGCGTGCTGCCGGGTTCGTTCAACAGGCGAGCGTTAGCGGGGGTATGGGCCCGGCTATCAAGGACCACGCGCAAAGGCTGGCGGGACAGTGGCTCCCCGTTACCGTCCCTGGCAGTCAATTGTGGGTTGTCAGCCACCACGGTGTTAACGCCCACCATGACGGCGTCGATCTCCCGCCGTATCTCCTGGACGCGGGCGCGGGCCTTGGGTCCCGTAACCCACTTTGAGTCGCCTGTATGGCTGGCTATTTTGCCGTCCAGGCTCATGGCAAACTTGGAAATAACGAAGGGAAGACCGGTCAGGATGTGCTTGGCGAACGCCTCGTAAAGTTCGGCCGCGGCTTCCGCCTCTTCTCCAACGGAAACTCTGATGCCGCCAGACTCTAACTCCGCCATGCCCTGGCCTGCCACCACAGGGTTGGGGTCCTGCACTGCTGCATGGACTTCGACGATCCCGGCGGCAATGATGGCCTTAGTGCAAGGAGGGGTGCGTCCAAAGTGGCAGCAGGGCTCAAGGGTAGTGTAAAGGGTCGCGCCACGGGCCGAGTCCCCAGCCATCGCAAGGGCCTCAATTTCGGCGTGATTACCGCCCGGAGGCATCGTGTGTCCCGACCCTACCACCACGCCGTCCTTGACGATAACAGCCCCCACGGCAGGGTTGGGGCTGGTTGTGCCCAACGCCTGTCGCGCCAGACCAATCGCCTGCATCATGTAACGCATCTGTGCCGGTCTATCCCCGGGGCGCCGGGGTCTGATGGTCAGAAACCACGATGGACCGCCAACTCTATCCAGATTGCTGATACTGGATAACGGAGTTTATCAACGCCAGGGCGAGGTTGCAACCTTTGGGTAGCTAGGGTCCCCTAGTTGGCCTCGATGGAGAACAGGGTTTGCACCGAGGCCGTGACATGGAGGGTCCCTCCGGAAACCAGCACCGCGGAGGACGCCGCTTCCATCGCGAATGCCCTATATTGGGCAGCCGGATACACGCCGTCCCGGGATATACCCTCGCTGATGTGGAGCAGGTTGCCGAGTTCGACCCCGGCGGTCTCCGCCACCGCCCCTGCCTTGGCAACGGCGTCATTGATGGCAGCGGTGAGGGCTTCGTCTTCCAGCGCAGATGGGTCGTCTATCGAGAATTCGATCCCGTTGAACCTGATTAGGTCTCCCCCCGCGTCGGTCACCTCGTCAATGATCTCCCCAACCGTGTCGAGGTCCCGCAGCTTCACCGTAAGGTCGTTACCGACTTCGTATCCAGTGATGACGCGCTCCCGGTCAGTGAAGCAACCTTCCTGGACCATCATGCCCATTCCCGCACCGAGGGAGGGCATCGGGGCTGGCGTTGCAGCGGGCATCGGTCCAGTAGCAGCCGACTCGGGGCACCTGGTCACCTCCCGGCTGGTGTACCGGGGATGGATGCGGAAATAGCGAGTCTGGATATCTTTATCCGGGACTTTGCGTGCCTCCAGAGCCTCCATCACGCTGGCCATCGCTGCGTCCGCTTCACTTCTAGCTGCCGCTACGGTACTGGCGAACGATTCCACGCCCAGGTTCAGGATGGCGATGTCGGGGGCGGCTGAAACTTCTCCACGACCGCTGACCATCACCCCCAGGGGTTGCCCGTTGGCGGACTGCACTACGGTCCCGTTGGCCCGGTTGCCGAAGACAGCGGGAGCGGATACGCTGGTGGTTGCGGATGTGGCGCTCCGCGATACACCGGGGCTCGTGCCGGTCTCGGCGGACTTTTCCGCGGCCAGCGCGGTGCTACTGCCTGCTACCGCCGGGGGTTCGCCGGAGAGAGTCGTCTCCGGCGTTGCCGCACCCAGGCTTGCGGCGTTAGTCGCAGCAGTGGGCGTCTCCTGTTCGGAGCTGCAAGCCAGGGCCAGGGCCATCAACGTGCCAATCACCAATAGGGGAATAATTCCTTTGATCCTCATCCTGGTTATCTGTTCCTCCTTCTGTAAAATTTCGCTCTGATCACCAATGCCGTCAGCAAGACGGTCACAAGCCCCAGCAGTACTGTCGCCCAATACGCTGCGGTGTGCGGAGACAGGGCTTCCGTAGAGTCCGTCGAGACCGGTTCCGGTGTAGCCACAACACCCGCCATCGTCTCATTCCTCCCGGTTGTCGCCGTTGGAAGGTCAGGCGTCGGAATTGGTTGCTGGCTGGCCATTGCAGGCGCTGTGGAAGTTGGCTCCGCCGTATGGTCTGACCTCGTCGGACCCGGCCCCTCCTTCACCGCCGCTGCGGCAGGGGCAGCGGTAACTGTCAGCATGGGGCCCTTAGTCTCCAATTTCTCCACCTGGGCAGGGGTCAGAGTTGGCCTGGGTAGGGTGGTTGCTGCCTGGGACGGCACCGGCGTAGAGGCGGGCGACGCATCCAGGATTTCTAAACTTGGCGTAACTTCTCGCACTGCCGTTACCGGTCCTGTGTCCACTGCCATCCCGGACTTGCTTGCAGGCAGATCAGCGTGACCGGTTGCCCTGACAGACTCACTGACGACAGGCGATGGCGTAACGGGTGGGTCAGAACGGTATGTGCTGCCTTTAACAACCTCCTTGGCGGCTATGTCGCTCTCGGCAGCGGAGGTGGCGGGTATCTCCTGTACGGCCGCCATTGCGACGGGTGTGACTGCCGTCGGCGGGGGAGTAGTCGGCGATGGGGAGACGGTGGCCATTATCGGAGGTTCGGACTCGGGGGACTTCTCCGTGGACGCCTCCATGGCATGAGTTGGAGTCGCAGCACGCTCAGGCTCTATTCTCCCTGCCTCCGGTTCCCCGGCGGCTGCGACAGGCGCAGGAGTTGCCCCAGTTCGCGGCTTCGCATCCCCGGACTCAACTTCCATATCGACAAGGCGCTCATCGGGGGCCGAGGCGCTCTCTGCCATCGCCAGAGGGGCGGAAGTCGCCGCAGCCGACATGTCCTCTCCTTCTACGGCTGCGTCGCCTGCCAGGGTGTCCAACGGAGCTATTTCCATGGCGGTTGCAGCGGCGTCGTTGAATGCTTGCTCCTCGACCGGGCTGCTTCCCGGCGATACGAGGTCTGACAGATCACCGGATAGCAGCAGGGCGACCACCAGGACCGCCGCCGCGGCCGCACCCACGTAGACCCATCCGGGCATACGGAACGGTGTGACCAACCGGGTCCCATGAGATCCCTCATGCGCCGTAGGCGCCCCCGCCAAGGTGAAATCCCTCCGGGGCACGGCCTGAGGGATAGAACGCAGACTGCCCACGGTGAAACGCAGGCTCTCCAATTCCTCCCGGCAATCGGGACAACTGGCGGCTTCCTCCTCCACCCTGGACGCAGCGGCTTCACTGAGCCTGCCGTCCAGGTACTCTGAGAGGGTCTCCGCCTCAAGATGTCTATGGCCTCTTCGCAGAATCCGCATGACCCTACTGTTCCAGACGATAGCGGGAGGGCAAAAGTTCCCCTGCCGTGCGCAGATGGTCGCGGAGACGGCCGCGACCGCGGCTCAACCGCGACCTGACGGTTCCCACGGAACAGCCCATCACCCTGGCAGCTTCCTCGTAAGAGAAGCCTTGGACGTCAACCAGCACCACTGCCAACCGCTGGTCTGTGGACAGGCTCTCCAGACCCGACTCGATGGCCCGGTTGAGTTCCTGCCGCTCGGCATGGGCTTCCGGAGACTCTTCAGTGGACGGGATGTCCAGAACAGACGGGGCTTGGCGGGGGTCATCCGGGCCGGATGGCATAGGGTCCAGCGGCACAGTTGGGCGGGCGCTACTGGAACGCAGCATATCGCGGCATACGTTAGCCACAATGCGCAGTATCCAACCCCGTAGGTTCTCGCCGCGGAACTTGTGGAAGGCCCGGTAGGCTGAGGTGAACGCTTCCTGGACTGCATCTTCGGCCAGGGCCCAGTCTCCCAACATCCGGAGGGATAGGTTATAGGCCGGGGTCTGAAACTCTTCGATGACGCAGTTGTAGCAGTGGGTCGCGCTGCGGCGGTCCTGAAGCGGCAACCTGACGTGATTGACACACGCAGCGTCAGGACGTGGACCGGCTATCTCTTCGTCCGGACCCGCCCGGCCCACCCCCCTGGTCCCCGCCGAGTCCCTCACTCACACCTCCTCCATTCACCACTTGGGCAGAGCGTCCGGTTTCACCAATCAGCATCAATCAATTGCGGCGGGTCAGCCCTGGAAGGATACCGAGCCGTTCAGGAGCGCCCTGGCCATGACGAACTTGTGAATCTCGGAAGTGCCGCCGCCGATGCGCGCGTGGCGCAAGAGCAGATACCAATGCGGGATGGGCATATCCAGGGTCTCCCCGAGGCCGCCGAAAACCTGCATGATTTTGTCGATGCTGCGCCAGCCCCACTCTCCGGCACAGTACTTGATCATGGACGCCTCAACCCTTACGTCTTCCCCGGCATCCCCCCTCGCCGCAGTCTCCCGGGTCAGGGCTCGCAGATTCATGATGTCGATGTACACATCCGTAAGCATCCATTGGATGGCCTGCCGGTCGGCTATAGGCCGTCCGTAGGTCACCCGTTGCTTGGCCCAATCAATGGCCATCTCCAGCGCCCGCGTCAGAATGCCAATGGCCATAGAACCGCGGAGCAGACGGTCGTGATGGACCAGCCACTTCTGACCCAGGGTGAAGCCGCCGCCGACTTCTCCGAGCACCTGGGTCTGCGGGATGCGAACATTGTCCAGGTGGATGAAGTGCTGCTGCGAACGGGACGGAGTGACCCAAACGCGGATGGGTTCAAACGTCATCCCCGGCGTCGGGTTGTCGATGATGAACATGGTGATGCCGCCCCGCTGCATCCGCTCGGGGTCGGTGACCGCCTGCAACAGGATGAAGTCGGAGGTCGCTGCGCCGGAGATGAACATCTTGGAACCGTTGATGACCCAGTCGTCGCCGTCCCTGACGGCACGGGTCTGCATCATGCCTCCCGGGTCAGACCCGGCTTCCGGCTCGGTCTGCCCGAAGGCGTAGTGCAGGTCGCCTTGTATGGCCGGGTAAAGCCAGCGTTCCTCCTGCTCCGGCGTGCACGCACCGATCATCATCATGGGAACGGGAGACGTGGGAAGCTGAACGATACTCTTATGCACCTCCTCGTCCAGGACCACGTGGCCCAGGGCTCCCATGCCGCCGCCGCCGTATTCCTCCGGGACGAAGGATGTATAGATGCCCGTCTGTTTCGAGATCGTGTTCAGCCGGCCCCATTGCTCCCTTGGCAGGGTTCCCACTATCCCCTGGACGGCCTCCGCGATTCCCCTGGGGCCGCCGTCATCCTGCCCTTCCTGTGGTGGATGAGTCAGGTAGTGCTGCTCCAGGGGGACGCACTCGTCCCGGACAATCTGCCGGATGGTGTTCTTGAGGGCGTCCAGTTCCGGTGGAAGACCAGGCTGCATGGCGTAGCTCCGTTGAGGGCCGGACCTTCCGCGGCCGCGCCGCCGGCCCATAGTGATGGGGCGATGTTCTCAGTGGAACGGTCTGGGTGTCTGCACAGCAGGGGGTATTCTATACCGGCAGCTGAGTGGATGCCAACGGAGCAGTCCGGCGATTCCAGTAGGTGCCTGCCATGATAGAATATGGCCTGACATGAGGGACCCGGGGTTGAGATGGACTCAATGCAACTACGCAACCTGCCCAGCGTGGACAGAGTGATGGCCAGTGAGGCCGTGGCCGAACTGGCTGCTGTCTACTCCCGCGAATGGGTGGTCGGCGTGGTCCGGGAACAGTTGGATCTGGCGCGCCGGGATATCCGTCGAGGCGGAAAGGCGCCAGGCCCGGACTCCCTGGTTGAAGCAGTGTGCCGGCATGTGGCGGACCTTACCCGGACCACGCCCCGGCGGGTCATCAACGCTACCGGAGTGGTAATTCACACCAATCTGGGGCGTGCCCCCCTGAGCCGCGCGGCCATTGAGGCCATGTCCCAGGCTGCCCAGGGGTATTCGGACCTTGAACTGGACCTGACGACGGGAAGACGCGGGTCGAGGCAATCACACCTTCAGGCGTTGCTGCGCCATCTCACTGGAGCCGAGGCGGCCCTGGCGGTCAACAACAACGCCTCGGCGGTGATGCTGGGGCTCTCGGCGTTGGCTGCGGGCAGAGACGTGATAGTCCCCCGTGGAGAAGCCGTGGAGATTGGAGGCGGTTTCCGCATACCCGATGTCCTGGAGCAGAGCGGGGCCAGGCTCGTTGACGTGGGCACTACCAACCGCACCTACGTCCGGGACTACGAGAATGCGATCACTGAGAACACCGCCGCGTTCCTCAAAGTCCACGCCAGCAACTTCCGGGTCGAGGGTTTTACCGCCACCGTCGAGGCGGGAGACCTGGTTGACCTTGGCGTGCGGATGGGAATCCCTGTGCTCCACGACGTTGGCAGCGGAGCGCTTTTGCCCACCGAGACCTACGGCCTGGCCCATGAGCCGACGCCCCAGGAAAGCATTGCCTCCGGGATGGGGCTGGTCTTCTTCTCCGGGGACAAGCTGCTGGGAGGCCCCCAGGCCGGGATCATCGTCGGCAAAGCCGACCTGGTGGAGAGGCTGGAGAGGCACCCACTGGCTCGCGCCATGCGGATCGATAAGCTGAACCTGGCCGCTCTGACCGCAACCCTCCTGCATTATTTGCGCAAGGAGGCAGAGGAGAAGATTCCGGTATGGCGGATGATTTCGGCCACCGAGGGGGCAGTCAAGGAGAGGGCGGAAAAGTGGAATGCCAGCGCCGGTTCCGGTGGTGAGGTGGTTGCCAGCCGGTCGGCCATCGGCGGAGGCAGCCTCCCCGGAGAGACGCTGCCTACCTGGTGCCTGGCCTTGGAACACCCCCTGGCGTCCGGTGGACCAGAAGCGCTGACCCGGCGGCTCAGACACGGCTCCCCGCCTGTTATGGCCAGAATCGAGGGAGACCGGACACTGCTGGACCCAAGAACTGTGCTCCCCGAAGAGGAAGCAGACCTGTCTCAGGCGCTCAAGAACGCTTTGCATGGTTAGGAAACCGGGTTGAAGTCACCCCCTTGGGGGCGCATTGGCGGCAAAGTCAGGCCGCCGTCAACAAAGATTCCAGTTGAGCTTGCGAGATGACCGATTATCTTCTGGTGCATGGGGCGGGGCAAGGCGCATGGACTTGGGGGCACGTGTGGGGCTATATGACCGCCCCGGTTGCCCATCCGCCAAGGCTGTACTCTCCACGTCCGGCTAACCGGGTCTATCCCATGGACCTTCCTGGTCACGGCGCAGATGCCGGGGGAGATACCGGCCAGATACGGATGGAGGAATGCGTCAACTCGATTGTCCGGGCGGTGGAACGGGAAGGCCTGTCGGACCTGGTGATGGCCGGTCACGGGTCCTCCGCCCCGATGGTGATACAGGCTGCGGAGCAGTTACCCAGCCCGCCGAAGAGAATCGTGTTGATCGCCGGAGTGATCCCCCCCGACCAGCGCACTATGGCAAGCGTGATTCCCCAGGCTGTGAGATCTGCATTCAGGCTGCGGTACATGCTGAGCAAGCTGACGAGTAGAGAACTTCGAATACCCAAGTCCGTGATCAACAAACTGTTTTGCAACGGCATGGACCCGATGGAGATAGTGCATGTGGTGGGGAAGTTCGGCCCAATACCCAACAGGGTAATGACCGCCCCGATTGA
This sequence comes from Dehalococcoidia bacterium, assembly GCA_034422355.1. Lineage (GTDB taxonomy): Bacteria > Chloroflexota > Dehalococcoidia > Lucifugimonadales > UBA3495 > CATOSP01. The sequence goes on from DAOUJS010000152.1 coordinate 44,135, forward strand.
CCTGAAACGGTCTGAGCGCCAATGCCCATTGACCTACGTGGTGTTGACGCAGAACAAGCTGCTGCCGCCTGCGCTGCAGAGGCAAATGGCCCAGAGGGCGCCGTGGAGCGATGCGGAAATCATCGAAATGGATGCTTGCCATCTTGCGGCCTTGCACCGCCCCAGGGAGCTTGCCAACCTGCTGCTGAGCTACTCTTGAAGCTCCTTCGCACATCACCCACAAGCCGCTGGCAATACAAAAGAGGGAGCGGAAAAAGGCTCCCTCTTTTCTTGTATCCGCCGGCTGTGAAGCCGCGTCCCCGTTCTAGGGACTGGCCTGCGGGCTAAAACTCGTGGGTGTGGCCCGGGTGCATGGGTTCGTCGCTGTGTTCCTCAGAGATCAGGGACTGGGTGGTGAGAATCATGGAGGCTACACTGGCGGCATTCTCCAAGGCCACCCGTGAGACCTTGGCAGGATCGATGATGCCCATGTCCATCATGTCGCCGAATTCGTCCCGTCGGGCGTCATATCCATAAGTCGGAGAGTCGCTGCGGACGACCTGGTCAAGGACGACCGCCCCTTCCTGCCCGGCATTGCCCGCGATGATGCGGATGGGGTCCTGCAGGGCGGCGCGGAGGATGGTCTTGGCCACCTCCTCATCGTGAGGCAACTGAACGGAGTCCAGGGCAGAGAGGGCGCGAACGTAGGCAACCCCACCACCTGGCACGATGCCCTCGTCAACTGCGGCGCGGGTGGCGGACAGGGCGTCTTCCACCCTTGCCTTGCGCTCCTTCAGCTCCGGTTCCGTTGCGCCGCCTACTTTGATGACAGCAACACCGCCGGACAGCTTGGCCATTCGCTCCTGAAGTTTCTCCCTGTCGTATTCGGATGTCGTCTCCTCGGACTGCACCTGTATCTGGTCGACGCGGGCCTTGATCATGTCAGGGTCGCCTGCGCCCTCAACCACGGTGGTCTTGTCCTTGGTTGACTCCATCCGGCGGGCGCGTCCCAAGTCCTCTATAGCGGCCAGGTCCAGCTTGCGGCCCTGTTCCTCCGAAATAACCTGGGCTCCGGTCAGGATGGCGATGTCCTCAAGCATGGCCTTGCGCCGGTCACCAAACCCGGGGGCCTTGACCGCCACGCAGTTGATGGTGCCGCGCATCTTGTTGACCACGAGGACGGCGAGGGCCTCGCTGTCCACGTCCTCTGCGATGATCACTAGGTTTCGGGAGACTTGCAGAACCTTTTCCAGAATGGGAACGAGGTCGGCAGCCGAGGAGATCTTCTTGTCGGTGACCAGGATGTAGGGGTCTTCAATCACGGCTTCCATACGTTCCGGGTTGGTCACGAAATAGGGGCTGATGTAGCCCCGGTCGAAGTTCATCCCGTCAACGTACTCGGTCTCGGACTCGATGCCCTTGCTTTCCTCGACCGTGATTACCCCCTCCCGGCCCACGTGATCCATGACCTCAGCCAGAGTCTCCCCAATCTCGGCGTCGTTGGCCGAGATACCGGCCACCTGGGCCATCTGGTCCCGGTTATCAACCGGTGTAGAGAGCTTGCCTAATTCGTTGACGATAGCGCGGACGCTGCGGTCGATGCCCCGTTTAATGGCCATCGGGTCGGCCCCGGCGGCGACGTTTTTCATACCCTCCCGGACCATCGTCTGGGCCAGGATGGTTGCGGTGGTAGTGCCGTCGCCGGCGATCTCGTTGGTCTTGCTGGCAGCCTCCTTGATCAGTTGGGCGCCCATGTTCTCGAAGGACTCGTGCAGGTCCACTTCCTTGGCAATAGCCACGCCGTCATTGGTGACAATCGGCGCGCCCCACTTTCGCTCAAGGACCACGTTATGGCCCTTGGGTCCCAAAGTGACGCGCACGGCGTTGGCGACGGTGTCAATGCCGCGGAGAAGCGCTTGCTGGGCTTCCTCATCGCGGGCTATCAGTTTGGCTGGCATAGTTCCTAAACCTCCTAAAAGCTGAGTGGCCGGGGCCGGCGGTTATCACGGGTCCCTTAGGTCAACTTGGCCAGGACGTCGTTTGACCCCATAATCAGGAGTTCTTCATCTTCTACCTGAAATTCCGTCCCGGCAAACCTGGAGTAAATTACCCTGTCCCCAACTGCCACTTCCATCTCAAGCCGCTTGCCGTTATTCAAGACCCGTCCGGGGCCGGCAGCCACCACCTCCCCTTCCTGCTGGCGTTCCAGGGCCGTGTCAGGGAGAACGACTCCCCCACTGCTCATATCCTCCTGCGCCTTGGGCCTCACCACTATACGGTCGCCCAATGGTTTCAGTTGTGTAGCCGAGCTTGCGCTTATGGTCATATCTTCCTCCACAAGTTTGGACACGGCCCATTATAAGCCTGGCCGTGCCTGGTTTTACGGTTCAATTTTCGGTTGAATGTTCCGGTTGAATGCGGCTTCGGCAATGCAACCACGATAAGGATAATTCCAGGGGAATTGGCGGTCAAGATACTGGTGGGAGGGTGGAGATTGCATGACTGCATTCAATTACCTCGGGGAACCCTCAATCTCTCATGCGCGGCGGCGGCGTGGCCGGTTCCGAGATAGCTTCGGGTAGTTGTGCTAGACTGACGGCATGTCATATGTCGCAGACCTGCATATACACTCGCGGTTCGCTTACGCTTGCAGCAAGAACATTTCATTGGCGGGCATGGCGGAGTGGGCCAAGTTGAAGGGCATCGACCTGCTGGCCTGCGGGGACTTTACCCATCCGGCGTGGAACCAAGAGTTAAGGGAGAAGCTGGAGGAGGCGGGGCGCGGCCTCTATCAATTTGGCGGCGTTAACTTCGTCCTTGGGACCGAAATTAGCTGCGTATACCGTCAGGGCGGTCAGGGCAGACGAGTGCATCTGCTGGTATTCGCGCCGGATTTCAAATCTGTTGAGCTGCTGTGCCGGTCTCTGGCCGCTGCGGGAGCTAAATTGGAGGGCGACGGACGGCCCAGTGTCTCCCTTTCAGCAAGGGATTTAACTGCCCTGGCCATTGATCTGGACTGCATGGTCATCCCGGCCCATGTTTGGACACCCTGGTACGGAATGTACGGCTCCAAGTCGGGGTTCGACCACCTGGAGGACTGTTTCCGGGACATGAGCCGGTACATACACGCCGTCGAGACCGGACTTTCCAGCGACCCGGAGATGAACTGGTCCATGTCCGAACTGGGAGGGAGGTCCATCGTCTCTTTTTCCGACGCCCATTCCCTGCCGAACCTGGGCCGGGAGGTAACGGTCTTCGCCGGAGAACCCGGCTACGATTCCCTGCGGGACGCCCTGGCGCGACGGCAGGTGGAGTACACGGTTGAGTTCTACGCCGAGGAGGGGAAATACCACTACAGTGGCCACCGGAAGTGCGGGGTACGCCATTCGCCTGAAGATACTGCCCAGCAGGGCAGCAGGTGCCCGGAATGTGGACGCCTCTTGACCCTGGGAGTGCTGCACAGAGTCCGGGGCTTGTCGGATGTAGGAGTGACGGTCACCTCGGACACCCGTGGTATGGTCCACTCCGGACAGCGTCCGCCGTTTATTCGCGCGGTGTCCATGATAGACATAATCGCCCAGGCCCTGGGGCGGGGTCGTGGGACCAAGGGAGTGCAGCAGGAGTATCGCCGTATCGCCGGGGAGTTGGGCAGCGAATTGCAAGCGCTTATTCACACGGGAGTAGAAGACCTGACTCTTGTGGCAGGAGAACGCATCGCTGAGGGCATCATGCTGGCCAGGTCGGGCCGGGTGAGGGTTGAGCCTGGCTTTGACGGAGAATACGGAAAGGTTCAGATCTGGGATGCGCCTGAGCAATTGCCTCTGGACTTGGGCGGCCATCCCCAATAGCCCCAAGTTCCTACGATCAGTGCAGTTTGGCGGCGGATGGCCCCCCGACTGTGTATGTTACAATTGGCGTCGGCGTTGTCCTCTCAATAACCCCTGCTTGTGTGACGAATGGACTTTCTGGTCAGGCGCCTTCGCGCCGAGGACATCAGTCAAGTAGTCGAGATAGAGCGCGAGGCTTTTTCCCCTCTATGGATTAGCACGCCCTTCAAACGCGAGTTGAACAACCGCTACACCTGCCATCTGGTGGTGTGTCCTCCTGATTCTGAAACCGCCGAACCGGAGAAGGACGGCGACCTGGTAGAATCCAGTTCACTGCTGTCTCGTGTTGCCCGAAAGGCCCGCGGTTTGCTTGGGCAAACCCCGGATAGCGCCGCGCCCCCCGACTCCATCGCGGGCTACGTTAGTGTCTGGTACCAGGGAGACGAAGCCCATATCACAGAGATCGCGGTGCGCGAGGTCCTTCGCGGTCAGGGTCTTGGTGAATTGCTCCTGATAGGGTCGCTGCGGGAAGCGTTAAAGTACGGCTCCCAGGTTATGACCCTGGAGGCCCGGGTGTCCAACTTCATTGCGCAGCGGCTTTATGAGAAGTACGGCTTCAAGCACGTCGGAGTCCGAAAAGCGTACTACTCGGACAACCGGGAAGACGCCGTGATAATGACGACCAGCCCCATCCACAGCCTGGAGTACCAGGAGAACTTCCAACAACTGCAGGAAGCCTACCGGGAGCGGTGGCGGGAGATTTGCATACAGGGGTGATCCCTTCTTCCTGGCGCCAACTGGATTACGCGCAGGGTGGCGGGCATCGTAGCCGGATACTTCGTGTTGACCATCCGTAAGGCCGTTGGTAGAATGGGCCAATCGCGGGTCCGCTTGAGACTCCGCGCTATGAGCCCGGGTGCTCGTTAGGAACAATCTGGAGGATGCGGCCTGGTGTTGGTCATTGGGTTGACCGGAGGTATTGGGACCGGCAAGAGCGAGGTTTCGCGTCTCCTGGAGTTCCTGGGAGCAACTCTCATCAACGCCGACCAGCTAGGCCATGAAGCCTACACTCCTCACACCGAGACTTGGAACCTGGTTGTCAATGCCTTCGGAGAGGGCATTCTCCAGGAGAGCGGCGAGATAGACCGCCGGAAGCTTGGAGCCATCGTGTTCGCAGATCCTGAGGAGATGGCCAAGCTGAACGGCATCATGCATCCCCGCATGGCGCGGATGGTGTCGGACAGGATCGATTCCTTGAGGGAGGATGGGGCCAAGGTAGCTGTGGTGGAAGCTGCGGTGCTCTTCGAGGCCGGCTGGGAAACCCTCGTCGACGAGGTATGGTCAACCGACTCCCCGGTTGAGGCAGTCGTGGAGAGGCTGCAAGCCGCTCGGGGCATAGGCCCCGAGGAGGCCCAGAAGCGGATCTCGTCGCAAATGGACCGCGAAGAGCGGCTTGGCCGCTCCGACGTGGTGGTGGACAACTCCGGTGACGTGACCGACTTGGAACGAACAGTGCGTGGGCTGTGGGAGTCAAGAGTAAACGGAAGGACAGAGAGCAGGTAATGGTAGAAACGGATGTACCCGAGTTCAAAGAGTATGCAATCGAGGAGTTCCTCGTCCGCAGTGAGCCCTACTACCGCTCTGTTGGAGACGAGGAATCCCTCTTCAGCGCAGCCTATCAGCAGCATATCCCGGTATTGTTGAAGGGACCCACCGGCTGCGGCAAGACCCGCTTCGTGGAATATATGGCGTGGAAGCTGGGGCGGCCCCTGACCGTGATCAGGGAGGGGCAGGGCCCCCAGGGCGCGCCGCGCCAGGAGATGCGGGAAGGCGAAGTCAGGGTGCCGCTGGTTACTATCGCATGCCATGAGGACCTGACGGCCAGCGACCTGGTAGGGCGCTATCTGCTGGATGCGGAAGGCACCCGCTGGATCGACGGACCAATGACCCGGGCAGTCAAGAACGGCGCGATTCTCTACCTTGACGAGGTTGTGGAAGCCCGGAAAGATACCACGGTGCTGATCCACCCCCTCACCGACCACCGCCGGATTCTGCCCGTGGAGAAGACCGGGTCCATCATCGAGGCCGACGACCGGTTCCTGCTGTGCATCTCCTACAACCCCGGATACCAGAGCGCGTTGAAGGACCTCAAGCACAGCACCAGGCAGCGGTTTATCTCCATTGAGTTCAACTATCCCCCGCGTGAAATTGAAGCGGAGATCGTGGCGCGGGAGAGCGGTTGCAGCCCCGAGGATGCTGACTCCCTGGCCAAGCTGGGAGAGAAAATCCGAAACCTCCAGGAGCACGGGCTTCAGGAAGGGGCCAGCACCCGCCTGTTGATCTACGCCGGGCGGTTGATGTCCGAGGGCATCCCGGCACGGCGCGCTTGCCAGGTAGCCATCGTGTGGACGCTTACCGACGAACCCGAGTTGCAGCGCAGCATAGAAGAAGTGGTCTCCTCAATCTTCGAATAGCGGTACAGATGGCCTCATCGCCACTGGAAATCCTTCGCAAGGAACTCGCCCACCGGACCAAGCGGGAGGTGGGCGATTCCACTTTGAGGCCGGCCGCCGTCTGCCTGCTCATCTACCCCAAGGACGGCGAATACTGTATCCTCCTGAACAAGCGCTCCGAGCAGGTGGAGCATCACAAGGGCGAAATCTCTTTGCCCGGCGGCGCCAGGGACAGGGAAGACAGGGATTCCCTGGATACAGCCCTTCGGGAGACCGAAGAGGAGATGGGCATCCGGCGGGAGGACGTTACCATCCTTGGCGAGTTGGACGAGGTGGCGACCAGAAGCCGCTTCAAGATGCAGGTTTATGTTGGCACCATCCCCTACCCTTACGACTTCAATCCCAGCGCCATCGAGATAGCCGAGGTGCTGGAAGTCCCGATAAACGCTCTGATGGACCCGTCCAACCTGCGGGTGGAAACCCGCTGGGAGGACGGCGAGGCCGTTTCCGCCAATTCCTACACCTATGGCGGCCATCTGGTCTACGGCGCGACTGCCAGGGTGCTTGACGACTTCCTGGGGATACTGGCCGAAGGGACGAAGCATAGCTCGGACTGCGGTCCGGGTAAGGAGGAACACTGATTTGAGTACGGCGCCTCTATCAGAAATCGAGACTGAACTCTCCAAGCTGCCTCCTGCGGTCCTAGAAGCCTATCAAGAGGCGTCGGGCACGATCAGCACGGCTTTCGGAGAGGAGGAACTCGCCCTTTGGGCAAGGGAAGGCGTGGCCATCGGCACCCAGACCGTCAGGTCTTGGGAATCGGCGGTGGAATACTACCGTGTGGGACCCCAGGTAGCCCGGTTCCTGTCGTTCCCGTCATTCATGCAGTGGGCCCGTTGCGGGACCTACCTGGCGCAGGACTCTCCCACCCTGGCGGTAGCTTTCTTCAAGGCAAGCGCAACCATCGTGCCCAACCTGCGACCCCAGTACATCCCCCGATGGGCCGGCCTGGGGCGCAGCCTATACAAGGGGACCTGGAAGTCCAGCACTCTGGCCGCCAAGTTCTTCGAGGTCAGCCCAGACTTGGTCCGCAATCTGCCATTCTGGGATGTTGAGGTCTTTGCCTCGCTCATCGAGGCATTGTCCTATAAGTCCTACGACGTTGCCGGGGAATGCCTGGTATTGGGGCGGGACGTTCTTCCGGCCATGGGCCGGGAGCGGGAAGCCTTCCTGTCCATGTCCCGCGCCCTCATCGACAGCAGTTGGCGGGAGGTCAAGACCTGCCTGGAACTGGTGCCACGGGCATTGCAGCAGGTTGACGACAGCCAGACGGGGCGCTTCCTGAAGCTGGGGGAGAGGCTGGCGAAGACGGGGTTGCGGGACACTTCCCGCTTCCTGGCCGATGGCACACAGGCCTTGGGGAGGGTCCCCCAAGGGTCTCAGGGTTATATCCTCGACCTGTCGGAGACCCTGCTGGCCGCCTCGCCGGATTCTGTCCCTCACTTCCTGAGAAGCCTGAACGATGTGCTTGGGCGCATCACCATAAACCAGCTAGACACCTGGTTCAGGCACGGTCTCGAACTCTTGAAGGAAAATCCCGAGAGCGGGATCGCCTTCTTCAAAGTCGAGTCGAATACATCGGTGTCGATGTTGGATACCCTTTCATCCAGCCTGGAACTCGAAAGGGTGAAAGGGATAATCAAACTCTATTGCAGCGCCCTGTCGGGCTCATCGATTGAAGTCCTGGATACCCAGGAACTGGTCCGCAAGAACATCGGTTGGATCGACGAGGACACGGCTTCCACCGACGGGACCAAGGTGTTCCTCCCGCCGGTGGTGGACCACTACCCCAGCAAGCAGGACAATTTCGCCTGGTTCAAGGTGGTTTCGACCCACCAGGTCGGGCATCTGGAATTCGGCAGCTTCAGTTACGACTTCCAGAAACCCTCGAGCTTGTTCGAGGACCGGCGGTTCCAGCTTGAGGAGGAAGTCCTGGCCCGGCGCAGCGTCCCCATGCTGGCCGACTCCGACGAAATTGAGCCAGGGCCGGGCCAGTCCCTGACCGACATCGGCAGGTTCCTAAACCTGTTCGATAACCGTCGGTTGGCCTTCGACATCTTCACCGTCCTTGAGGACTGCCGGCTGGACTTCCGGATCAACGTCGAGTACCCGGGAATCCGGCGTGCCGCCAAGCGGGTGCAGGACGAGGCTCTGGCAAACCGGCCCAACATCGCGGAAATGGCGTTGCAGGAAGCAATGGTCGAGCTGCTGATCCACATGAGTCTGGAGCAGTTCACCGACCTGCCAGTGCCGGTGGAGTACGAGGAAGCCGCCGTTGTGCTGGCCAGAATTCTGCACCAGCTCCGGACAGCCTCCGCCACGGTTGAAGATACATCGGAAGCGACGTTGCGGGCCTACGAGATCATCACACGTATCCCCAACGAGACTCAATCAGAGGACCAGTGGGAACCCGAAGACCTGGAAGAACCTGGAGATTTCTCCGAGGAAGAGTACGAAGACCTTCTGGAGAGGCTCCAGGCCAACATGGATGCCTCCGCGGAAGGCGGCGAAGGGGACCCTTACGACTCTCCGGACCCTGTAGACTACCGCGGCGACTTTAAGCCGGAGATGGTCCAGTTGTTGACCATGCTCCAGTCGGACCAGGGCATGGATGGCGAAGGCGAACCCATTTCCAAGGAGATGCTGGAGCAGATGCTCCAGGAGAGCGCGGAACTGGAACTGGACGCAGAGCAGGGCGACATAACCAACAGCATGAGCATGTTCGCCCAGAACCTGATGAAGGAAGCCGGAACTCCTCCGCCAAACTCCGAACCTGGCCAGGGCTACGGTCCGCTGCTCCACGACGACGACCAGGGAGGGGAGCTTGAGGCCCGGGAACCCAAGACCTACGCCTACGACGAGTGGGACTTCAGGGCCGGAGACTACAAGCCCCGCTGGTGCATCGTCAAGGAGAAGAACGTCGAGGAAGGCGACCTCAACTTCTACAACGACTCCCTTCGCAACTACATGGCCCTGTCCAATCACATCAAGCGGCAGTTCGAGCTGATCATGCCCGAAAGCTTCCGCAAGATTTACCGGCTTATAGACGGCGAGGACATAGACCTGAACGCCGCCATCGAGGCGTGGGCCGACCTCCGTATGCAGGTGCCGCCGGACGACAAGATTTACTGGCACCGCAACCGCGCCCGGCGTGACGTGGCAGTGGTGTTCCTGCTGGATATGAGCGCTTCAACCGCCGAGGCTATCGACGAGGGCAGGCAGGTGGTGGACGACCGGGACGCGCCCGACGACCCGGTGGAATACATGGTATGGCTGCGCCGCCGCCGGGAGGGGCTGGTGCGCCGGAACTACAAGCGCATCATCGACCTGGAGAAGGAGAGCACTTCGTTGCTAATCCAGGCCCTGGAGTCCATCGGCGACACCTACGGCATCTACGGTTTCTCCGGGTACGGCCGGGAGAACGTGGAGTTCTACGTGATCAAGGACATCGCGGAGGGCTTCGGCGACAAGATCAAGCGGCGCATCGACAAGATCACCCCGCTCCACGCCACCCGCATGGGCGCGGCCATTCGCCACGCCATCACCAAGCTGGAGAATCAGGACGCGACTACCAAGATACTGTTCCTGATCAGCGACGGGAGGCCCCAGGACCGGGGCTACAGCCGGGAAGGCGTGGAAAAGGAATACGCTGTCCACGACACCCACATGGCGCTGCTGGAGGCCAAGCGGCAGGACATAACTCCCTTCTGTCTGACGGTGGACAAGGCGGGCCACGACTATCTGAAGAGCATGTGCGGCGACATGGGCTACGAGGTCCTGGGCGACATCTGGTCCCTGCCGGAGCGCCTGCCGATGCTCTACCGGAAGCTGACTATTTAACGGCAACGCTCCGGTTATATCGGGAAAAGAGGCCCGCGTCTCGGTGGCGCGGGCCTTCTGTCTTCGTGGGGGTAAACGCCACAGTTGACGGTAATATCATTCATTGATGCTGTACAGACACTGGCAGCAAATCCAACCTGGATGTTGTAGTGACCTTAAATTCCAGGCAGCAAGGGACATTAGAGGATATATTTTCAAACCCAGTTAAGGTCAACATAGAGTGGGCAGATATGGAGTCGTTGTTGCTGTCGTGTGGCGCTGAGTTGTCAGCAGGCAAAGGGTCACGTGTTAGGGTCTATCTGAATGGTGAGAAAGCCGTATTTCATCACCCGCACCCTCAAAGAGGGGCTGGACAAAGGGACTGGTCAGGTCCGTCTGGCGGTTCCTGGAAAATGTTGGAATCTTGCCAGACTCGTGGAGATGCCGGGAGGTCGGCAGTCTAATCGCAAGGTTGACCAGAGAGGTCGATAAGAGGTCTAGCAAGATGTTTGTGATGCAGTACAAGAACTACACCGGGCAGGTCGAGTTTGACGACGAAGCCGGGCTGTTTCATAGCGAAGTCGTCAATCTTCGGGACGTGATTGCGTTCCAGGGAACATCAGTGGACGAGCTTCGGCAAGCCTTCGCCGACTCAGTTGAAGATTACCTGGAGTTTTGCTCCGAGCTAGGCGAACTGCCTCAGAAACCCGCGTCGGGGGATTTCGTCATGCGGGTCTCGCCGGAATTGCATCGGCGCATCGTCGATTCGGCCGCACGCGAAGGGAAAAGCCTAAACTCATGGGCGCGGGATGTGCTGGAGCGGGCCGTTCAGAGAACCGTATCACGTTGAGCGGCTCACGTTCCTCGTAGGCGGTTCCTATCGGTCGCATAAGGCAACCTTCCGGGCTTGGACCCCGGCTCATGGGTTGGAGGCCGCACCCCCTGGATTCCTTGCTTCTACACGGGTTATTGCACGAGAACCGGGCTGGTCAATTCCCTAAGGCAATAAGCCAGCCCAAGTCCTTCCAGCCGTAGGACACCTCGGGCAGTTCTGTATTTCCAATCCTCACTTGCTGCTCCCGGATGTACTCACCACCAAGAGCTTCGTAGAAGCGGCGGGCGGGCCAATTCTCGGCCAGCACCCACAACAGCATCGAGTTCATTCCCGACTCAATCAGACTCTTGGCCGCCGAGACTGTGAGGGCCAGACCAATTCCCCGACGTTGGCATTCGGGCAGCAGGTAGATAGCATACAGTTCGCCTGCATATGTTGAATCCTGATCACGGTTTGGCCCGCTATAAGCCCACCCGACAACCTCGTTCTCTACCTCAGCGACGTGTGAGCGAGTGCCAGCCCTGGAACTTACCAACTCTCGAAAACGCCTCTCGGTCCAATCTCCGACGTTGATAGAGTCCAAGAATTCCTGCGGCACGATGCCTCTATAGGTATCCCGCCAACTGGCAACTTGAACCCTTGCGATATCGGCGGCATCGTCCACGGTAGCCTGTCGAATCAGGAATTGTGCTGGCATTCGCAATGCACGATCAGTGCAAGAGATTCACCCTCGTTCTGCCGGTACAAAGACGGAACGACGATGATGTGACTAGATTTCTACAGCAGCCCTCCCGGCGGGACTTTGGTGCCAGGATTGGCGGCGGTAAGGAGCTTGCGCAGCTCGATCAGCGCAGTATTGGACATGCGCCGCTTGATGGTTACCCGGCGGGGCGGGACCCGCATTTCCATCTCCTTTCCCTCGCCGGGGCCGACAATCGACAGGTACGCCAGGCCGGGAGGCTGCTCTTCCACCCGTTCCGGTCCCGCCACGCCGGTGATGCCGACCCCATAGTCAGCGCCCATGCTGCCGGCTGCCGCCACTGCCATAGCGTTGGCCGTCTCCGGGCTGATCGCGCCGTGGCGTTCGATAACGTCCACGGGGACGCCGCTGGCTATCTTCATCTCGTTGGAATAAGCCACCACACCGCCCTTGTAGTACCTTGCGCTGTCGGGGACATCGGTGATGCAGTTGACCAGGAACCCGCCGGTGCAGGACTCCATCGTGGCCAGGGTCAGACCTCGCTCCTTCAGGATTTGGCCCACCGCTTGCTCCGGTGTCTCGTCGTCGTAGCCCCATACGTAAGGGCCAAGCCGCTCCTCTATTCCGCCGGCAACAGGGCCGATCATGTCCCATGCAGACCCCGTGTCGGCCGCGCGGGCGATGATGCGCAGGTGGATGCCGTCGGCCTTGGAGTAAATCCCCAGGTAGGGGTTCTCCAGGCCGAAGTACTCGGAGATGATCTCATCAATGGCCGACTCGGACAGCCCCATCGTCTTGATGTTGCGGGTGACGGTGACTTCCTCGATGGCCAGTTTCCGCAATCGGGGTTCCACCTCCTCTTCCCAGATGGGATGCATCTCTCCCGGCGGTCCGGGCATGGACACGATGATGCCGCCGTTCTTCTCCGCCCACCAGCCCGGCGCGGTGCCGTTGCGGTTGGGGATGAACCTGGCCGAGGGTATGAGGTGGGCTTGCTTGACGTTATGGGCGGGCATGGGCGCGCCCCTGGCCTGGAAGTACTGCTCCAGGTCGCGGAGCACGTCCTCCTGCACCGTCGGCTCCTCGCCGAAGGACTTGGCAACGGCCTCACGGGTCAGGTCGTCCTGCGTGGGACCGAGACCGCCGGTGGTGAATATGATGTCGGAGCGTTGCAGCCCGCGGGTGAATGCCTCGGCCAACATGTCCAGGTCGTCGCCGATGATGGATACCCAGCGCAATTGGATGCCCAGAGCCGGAAGCCGGGAAGCAATCCAGGATGCGTTGAGGTCGGTCAGTTCCCCCATGAGCAGCTCGGTGCCGATGGACAATATCTCTGCTTTCAAGCACGTCCCCCTTTGTCTAGCAGAACGCCCCGATGGTCTCGGGGCGTAATCCAAAATAGTGGCTGTATTTGTCCAACAGAATGGCGGGCTTTGTCAACCCGGCGGCGGGGTTGCCTCGGGCGCCTCGCCAAGGGGCGGGTCGCTTACCAGGCCGGTGATGAGCTTCACGCGGTCATTGTGCATTGTGAAGAGCTTGCCATCCTCCAGGTCCACCATTGCGTAGCGATGGTTCCCGTCGGGAGTCGAGTCGCCCAGGTAGAACCTCATGTCCGCGCCGGTGCCCTTGCCGAGCCTCACTGTGATCCTCGGCGGGTCCAGGCCGTATTCAGAGGGGTCCTCAATCGAATCCTCAGCTATATCATCGGCCCGGGGGCCGCGTACAAACTCCAGGACCTCAAGCCATCGGTCCTCCGCTACGGGAATCTTTGTTTCGGGACCGTCCGGCTTGGTCTCCTGCTGGCTGGAATCTTCCTGGGATGGGCCAAGGTAGTACCACACCTGGTCAATGTCCCAACCGTAGTCGATGGTCTTTCCGTCGTCGGTCACCTGAACGAAGACGACGTTGTCCTTTTCCTCCAGTTGGTAGAGTTTGAGGTATGGAGGTTCCAGCGCCAGGCGGTTGATGACCTGCGCCCAGATTTCCGGGACTGTGAACAGGGCCGGGTGGCCCACCAGCCGGGTGTACTGGTTGCTTCCGTCCGGCGTGGTAATGCCCATGTGGAACTCAAAGTCCTGCCCCGAACCGTCAACCACCTTGACGCGGGACCTGGGAGGGTCGAGGCCGTAGGCCGCCGGGTTGTCTATCTGCTCCGCCAGGGTGCGGTTAACCCTTGGGCCGCTGAGGAGCAGCGGCGTGCCCGCCCACTTGTCGTTGAAGACCGGGACCGGCGGGTCGCCCTGTATATACCATCGGGAACTGCCGGGCGCACGGGTGTAGACCACCTCCACCCGCCCATTCTCGCCCTCGGTGCCGACCTCGATGCGGTAGAGGTCGTCTTCTGACACACGGTACATCCAGTCTTCGTCCGGTGTGCGCTCCGGAGCTCTCAGGAAGAACTGCCATATCAGGAAGGTGCCTCCGAAGAGGACCAGGACAGCTACCAGGAGAATGGAAAGCCTAACGTTCATGTCGCGTTATTCAGCAGAGGGTCAAGCAGGCTCAGCGATGCGGCCCGGCATCAGCGCCGGACCCACCAGACCAAAGCAGCCAGCAGGCCCATGATCCCGGGCAGGAATAGCCAGGACGTCCACTGGACGAATTGTTCCTCGTTCCGGTTCAGGTTCAGCTCACGGAAAGTAAGGGCCTTGGCGCGAATCGACTCCAGGGCGAAGTCGCCCAACAGGTAGTTGGCCGAATTCAGGAAAAAGTCTATCCCGCTGCCCCGCCCGGTGGCCAGGGAACTGTTGGTGAGGAAGTCGGAATCGCCGAAGGCGATCAGGCTTCCGGGTTGACCCTCGGCGGTTGGAGTCAGCGGTTGCTCGCCAACGGGAGCCACCGCCTGGACGTACACCACGGGAGAGAACCGGCCTTTGCGGTCTGCGTCCTCTCCGTCACCCTTGATAGGTTCTTCGCGCTGGATATCATCGATCAGGTAGGTCTCATCAGACGTGAACGCCAGCGGAATGGGCAGCCGCTGGTTGTCGTTCACGGTCACGAATGCCGTGGCCCCGGGCATATAGGTATCGCCGAGGGGCTGCCCCTTGGGGGTGGTGATGCCCAACAGGGTCTGCAAGATTGGCTGGGGCACCTGGCCAATTAACTCCTGGGGCAACTGGAGCAGGTTGAATGCCTGCACCTTCAGGGTGCGCGGCTGACCGATGGGTGAATTGACCTCGTCCAGAACGTAGCCCGGCAGCGCGATCACGCCCCAACGGGCCAGAAACTCGGTGAATGACTCCGGGGTGTCCGGCTCCGCCAGGAAAATGATGCGTCCGCCCTTATAGTTGAGGAACTCTCCCTGGGCGTTGTACTGCGGCCCGCTCAGGTATTGGTCCAATACCTCCCGGTGGGCTTCGGGGAGCTCGAACTTCGGCCCGGCGATAACTATCATGGCAGCCTCGGACAGGCAGTCCGCCGGTGGTGTGCCTTCAGGGCACGTTCCGTCAGGCACACTCACGTCCTCGTCCTCCAGTTCCCATCGCAGGCTCTCCACCCTGTAGTTTTCCCCCACGAGCCACTGGCCGATGTCCCTGTAGCCTTCCTCCAGCCCGCTGTTGATATTGCGCTCCCCATGTCCTTCCAGGAAGTAGACCGTCTTCTGTTCTTCCCCGGATACGACCAGGATTCCGCTGACCAGTTCCTGCTCGAACTGGGTGAAGCTCCGGTCAGAAGGCTCAATAGTGTGGATGATGCCCGTGTTGACTCCCTCCAGGACTACGGACTGGTTCACGAAGGCCGCCGGAGTGTCTCCGAAGTAGTTTCGTACTATGTCCGGGACAAGGTCGGGGTCCTTGAATTCGTAGGAGAACTTGTCAGCCCGTGCCGACCTGAAATCCCGGAAAGTCTCCTCAACACGGGTGCGCCGGACCAGGGTCTCAAGATTGGGATTGCGTGCCTCCTTGTAGAAGGCGATGGCCTGTACCGGCTCCTCCAGGTTCTCCAGTATGTCCTCGGTACGGTCAGCCAGGCTGAACTGGTTGGTGGCGGTCAGGTCAAACCGCCTGTGGTTCTCAAAGGCTATCACGCCGATGACAACGATAATCCCGGTGAACGCGGCCATCATCACCGCCGAGTTGACTCCGTAGCGGCCCGTCCTGCTGATGAAAGCTGCGGCCACCGAACTCAACTGGATCAACGCCACCAAAGCAATCAGTCCGATGCCGATACCGATGTCGATGATACCGTAGAGGCGCATCGAGCTTACGAAGGCAACGAGAATAATCCCTGAAACCAGGGCTACCACCCCGGCTATAACCAGGGGCGTTGAATATGAGGCTATACGGTCCAGCGTAGGTTCGAGGTAGCTGAACATGGTGCGCGACAAGACCACCTCGCCGCCAGGTTGGGGCGTGGCTTCCTCGCCCGAATCACCGTCGGATGCCCCCGGGGCCGGTTCGGGTTCCGGACGCCTGCGCCGCCTCCAGTCTCCGGGCCGGTCCGTGCGCTGCTCGCTCATGCTACCTCCACCTTCGGGACTCGAGAGCGCGTACAGTCAGGAACAGGAAGAAGGCAGTCACCATCAGGTAGTAGACCACGTGCTTGGTGTCGATAACGCCGCGGTCGAAATCGTCGAAGTGGCTTTTGATGCCGATCTCCTGCACTATCGCAGCCGGAAGGCCGGTCAGGGTTCCCGCGGCATAGTCGGTAAAGTACAGCACCAGCAGGATTCCCAGGGCCACCACCGCAGCAACAATCTGGTTGCTGGTAAGGGTCGAGGTCAACATGCCGATTGACAGGGCCGTCGCTCCGTAGAGGACCAGGCCCAAATAACCGGCCCACATAGGGCCCGGGTCAGGGTCGGCAAGAACGACCAGCAGTATGACGTAATAGACGGTGGCGGCGACTGTCACAAGCAGGAACGTCAAGCTGGCCAGGTACTTGCCAATGACCACCTCCCAGTCCCGCACGGGAGATGTCAGGAGAAGCTCGATGGTCCCCAGCTTCTGCTCCTCGGCAAGCAGGCGCATGGTCAGGGCGGGCGCCATGAGGATCAGGATGATGCTCGCCCCCTGGAAGAAGCCGCTCAGGGAAGCCTCCGGGAAGGGGTTGCTCTGGGTCTGGACCACGTCCCTGGCGAAGAATACTCCGGTCATCGCCAGAAATATCAACCCCACGATGTAGGCGGTGGGGCTGCTGAAATATATCTGGATTTCCTTCCATGCCACCGCCTGGACCGTGCGCATCCCTAGTTCTCCTCGTCCGTGGTGAGTCTGAGGAATATATCCTCCAGGGTCATCCCAACCGACTGCATACTCAACAGGCTCCAGCCTCTCGCGATTACGGCGCGGGAGATTTCATCTCGAACGTCCGCCCCCTGGAGTAGCCGCACTGTATACACTTCCCGGTTGGCAAGGGAGCGATGCCTGACGCTGGATACTCCCTCTATCTCCCGCAGTTCGGCCAGCACTTCATCGGGTGGGCCGCCGATCTCGACCTCCAACTGGTCCGAGCCTTGCAGTCTCTCGGCCAGGTTGCTGGGGGTATCCTCGGCCACGATGCGGCCCTCGTGGATAATCAGCACGCGCTCGCAGATCATACTCACTTCGGGGAGAATGTGGCTGCTGAGCACCACGGTCTGCTGCTTGCCCAGGTCCTTGATCAGGCTGCGGGTCTCCACAACCTGTATGGGGTCTATTCCAATGGTCGGCTCGTCCATCACCAGGACTTCCGGTTCATGGAGGATGGCCTGGGCGATGCCCACCCTTTGACGGAATCCCTTGGACAGCTTGGCGATGAGGGACGACCGGTAATCTTCCAGGCGGCAGACTTCTATAACATCTTCGATCCGGCGCTTGATGTTCCTTGAGGGCATTCCGCGCAGGGTGCCCATGTACTTGAGGTAGCTGGTCACCGTCATGTCTGTGTACAACGGCACCGTCTCGGGCAGGTAACCCACCCTGCGGCGCACGTCCAGCGACTGTTCCACCACGTCGTAACCGTCCAGCGTCACCTTGCCGCGTGTGGGCGGCATGAACCCTGTAAGGATACGCATGGTGGTGGTTTTCCCAGCCCCGTTGGGACCGAGGAAGCCAAGTATCTCGCCACGCCTGACACCGAAGTTCACATCTTCGATGGCCGGGTTGGGGCCGTAGAAATGGGTCAGGCCAGTGGCCTGAATCATCATTGATTCCAATGTACGTCTCTCAAGTGTACGTCTCTCAAGGTTGAGAATCCGGCCCCATGAACGCTGACCGGCCGGGGAGCGGTGGATAGCATCCATCCCCGGAAGGGTTGCAACGGTCAAGCTATTGCGTAAAAATAATTTGCACTATCCGACGATGATAGATTATACTCCGGCGCCTTGCCAAGCGGCGATACTCATGGAAGATGTTGGCTGGCGCGCGCGTGTGCTGCGGGAGGCAGGATGCACCTGGTTATCGATGGGTACCACGGCGATTTGGCCAAGATGTGGGATGTCGAGTTGGTCCGAACGTTCTTGACAGATTGTCCGGGCACTCTGGGAATGACTCGAATAACCGAACCCCACGTGCTGGAATACGAAGCTCCCAAGAGCGAGGATTCCGGCGTTTCCGGGTTTGTCATAATAGCGGAAAGCCACATAAGCGTCCATACTTTTCCGCACCGCGATTACGTGAACATCGATATGTTTTCCTGCCAGCCTTTCGATCACGTGCAGGCGCTGGCCGAGGCCAAGGAGCTTTTTGCATTCGGCGAAGTCAAGACATGGCTCCTGGACCGGGGCCTGGAATGGCTCGACGGGCGGCAGGGTTTGGCCGAGGTCCGGAAACAGCGCGCCTCCCTGCAGGTTGGCAGCACAGGACACGCCGAGAACGCCGCCCCGTACCGCCGTGCCGACCAGGGAGCGTCGGATAGGATTCATCCCCGCGATGTCGGCTGATCAACCTGATTCTCACTGGATCCCCCGAAATTTCCTAGCCCTGGACCGGCGGCAGTCATGCCTGGAATCGGCCAGGGCCGTACTTGTGCCGGTTCCCTACGATAGCTCCACATCGTTCCGGGGAGGCGCCAGGGACGGGCCGAATGCGATCATTGACGCCTCCTACGGTCTAGAGGATTACGATTTGGAGCTCGACTCGGATGTCTCCCAGGTGGGGATTCATACCACCTCTGCCCTGGAGCCGCACATGGGAGGCCCGGATGCAATGGCGCGGCGGGTGCGGGCGACGGTAGCCGGATACATCCGGAAGGACAGGATCGTGGGTGTCCTGGGTGGCGAGCACTCGGTTTCCGCGGGTGCAGTCCTGGCCCACGCGGACCACCATCCAGACCTGTCAGTGTTGTATATCGACGCCCATGCCGACATGCGGGATTCCTACATGGGCACTTCCTGGGGCCACGCCTCGGGAGCGCGGCGAATCCAGGAGGTCTGCCCAATCGTACTGGTTGGCGTGCGGAGCCTGTGCCTGGAAGAACGAGATTTTCTAAGGGAAAACTCGCTTCCGGTCTTCTTCTGGCCCCCCGACGACAGGACGGCGTTGCTGAGGAAGATAACCGATGAGCTGTCCGACACCGTATACGTTAGCATTGACCTGGATGCCTTGGACCCGTCCTGCATGGCGGCGGTGGGCACCCCGGAGCCGGGAGGCATGGACTGGCACCAAATGACCATGCTGTTGAAGGGGGTCGCCGACATGAAACGTATCGTCGGGTTCGACGTCTGCGAGCTTGCCCCGGGGGAGGGGCCCGCTGCTTGCTCGTACACGGCGGCCAAGCTAGTCTATAAGCTCATAGGGTACGCCACAGCCCAATTCACGCAAGGCGTGGCATAGTAGCCTTGGGCCGTTTGCGGGAATCAGCGAAACGTAGTTTGTGAGTGAAGGCCCGACGGGCCGGGGTGGAGCGGAATGGGACCGACTATTCGCCTGATCAAGCTGTTCGGCATCCCAATAGAGATCAACTTCAGCTGGATCTTTGTCTTCCTGCTGATTATCTATTTGCTGGGCGACCATTTCAGCGGGGCCTACCCCTGGTGGTCAGGGGTACACCGGTGGGTGTTGGCGGTGTGTATTGCGTTACTGTTTTTCCTCTCAGTCCTGGCCCACGAGTTGTCCCACAGCCTGTTGGCCATCAAAAATCAGATACCAGTCAACCGCATTACACTGTTCCTTTTTGGCGGGGTGTCTGAGCTTTGCCATGAACCACGCCGTCCATTGACTGAATTCGCCGTTGCCATCGTGGGTCCTTTGTGCAGCATCCTCCTCGCCCTGGCCCTGTTTGGTCTCTGGATTGCCTTCAGGGACATGAATGCATCCTTCGATGTCGCCCTTCGGCTCCTGGTGGGCGTGAACCTCATGCTGGGCCTGTTCAACCTGCTCCCCGGGTTTCCCTTGGACGGGGGACGGGTACTCCGGGCAGCCGCCTGGGGATTGACCGGCAATTACTGGCTCGCCGCCCGTATCGCCGCCCGCATGGGTCAGGGAACAGGAGCGTTGATGGCGGTGGGCGGCCTGGTTCTGGCCGTGCTGGAATTCGGGCAATTGGGCGTGGCCGGTATATGGTTCACTCTGATCGGCGCTTTCCTCATGGTGGCCGCCACGACCTCCTACCGGCAAGAGCGGGAACGGGAAGGATTGACGAGGTACAAAGTTGCCGACGTCATGACCGACCGGTGGGGCAGCTCACAGCCCGGTGTGTTGCCGGGTACGCCGATGTTCGCCCAAGGCGAGATTCTACATCCCGTTACGGGACCGACGCGGCTCAGTAACAGGTCCGATAGACGGTGGGGCCGGAGAATCATGGACCGGATGCCCCGGACTCCACTGGCAGCCGCGCCCATGTCCGAGGCGACGCAATCCGGGGCAGGTGAGTTCTGGTTGACTCCCGATGACACGGTAATGGAAGCTATGGAACAGGTGCGGGCCGGGATGCAGGACAGGCTCCCCGTGGTACGAGACGGCGAGTTGTTGGGGTTTCTGGCTCGCGAGGACATTCAGGGCTTCGCGCGCCGCGTGTTGAGACGGGAATCCCGTCTGCGTGGACCCTGACCACTATGCTAAAATGTGACCGTGAGGCTGAGAAATTCCATTCCACCGTCAGATGAAGAGGCTGTAGGGCCTTGCCAGACCCCAATTCCAGGCCCTATCTCAGAGGTCCTGTATGCCCCCAACTAGGATCATATACCTTGACCATGCAGGCACAACGCCTACCGACCCACGTGTCCTGGAAGCGATGCTGCCTTTCTTTACCGAGTTGTACGGCAACCCTTCCAGCATCCACGCCGTGGGCCAGGAAGCACGGTACGCTCTGGATGAGGCCCGGGAGCGCGTAGCCGGGGCGCTGAACTGCCGCAATGGGGAAGTCGTGTTCACCGGCGGCGGCACCGAGTCCGATAATGCCGCCATCCACGGCGCGGCCACGGCCCTGCGGGAGACCGGAGACCACGTCATCACTACCACCGTTGAGCACCACGCCGTACTGCACGCCTGCCAGTCCCTGGAAGACCAGGGATTTGAGGTAACCTACCTGCCTGTGGACGACTTTGGGATGGTGCACCCGGAGCAGGTATCCGAGGCAATTACCGACCGCACAACTGTCGTTTCCGTGATGTACGCCAACAATGAAATTGGCACGATCAACCCCATCTCCAAGATCTCTGAGGCCGTCCGGCGGCGTGAGAGTGAATTTGACCGTACCATAGTATTCCACACCGACGCGGTGCAGGCGGCAGGCTTTCTGGACTTGGACGTGCGGCGGCTTGGCGTGGACATGCTCAGCCTGTCCGGGCACAAGTTCCACGGTCCCAAGGGAGTCGGCGTGCTGTACGTCCGGCGCGGCACCCCATTCCTGCCGATGCTGCTGGGCGGAGGCCAGGAGCGGGAGCGCAGGTCGGGGACCGAGAACATCCCGGGCATTGTTGGGCTATCCGTCGCGCTGGAATTAGCCCAAGCGCGGCGGCAGGAGGAAAGCGCCCACTGCTCCGCCCTGCGGGACCGGATTATCGAGCATGTTCTTGCAAACATCCCCGGGTGCCGGCTCAACGGCCACACGACCGAACGCCTTCCCAATAACGTTAACTTCTCGATAGAGGGCGTGGAGGGAGAGGCGGTGCTGCTCGGGCTGGACGCCGCCGGTATCGCAGCCTCCAGCGGCAGCGCCTGTAGCTCCGGCTCCCTGGAACCGTCCCACGTGCTGCTGGCGTTGGGCCAACCCGCAGACCTGGCCAGGGGGAGTCTGAGGCTGACCCTGGGCAAGGACAATACGCGGGAAGAAGTCGACTACCTGCTCGAAACACTGGACAGGCTGGTGCCCCAACTGCGGCAGTTGCCGACGTTGACCACGTCCGGACCGTAACTATCATCACTCCAAGGATACGTGCTTGATGCCCGCCCTCACTCGTCTTGTCCTCCCATTCCTGTTGCTTCCGGCCGTCCTGTCCCTCGCCGGCTGTGCCGAGGTATCACCCGCCTTCGGCCAATACTTCCAGGGCAGGACCCTTGTCGTCAGTGTGGTCAACATCGAGCGCGTGCCGGAACTCCGTTACGCGATAGCGGACCAGCAAGGCGGACTGGACTACATGATGGTCACACCCTCAGAACCGGACTTGGAGTTGGTCGTGGTGCATCTGAAAGTGCAGAATCACACGGCAACCAGCGCGATCATCAACGTAAACAAGCAAGGAGCGGAGCTTCGGGACTTCGACTCGGAAAAGTATTTCCCTGTTGAGATCAACGAGCGGGTCCAACCCGCGGACGGCCCTCCCGGGCGAGGTGACCGGTCAGCGCAGATTCTGGAGTTGGAGAAGGACGGCACCTTTGCGCCCAACCGCGGGTTCATCAGCGGTCCATTTGAGCTGAGCAAAGGCACAGGCCTGGATGGATGGATGGTTTTTGAAGCGCCTCCCGATGCCAAGTTCCGCACCTTCCGGTGGCGCGCCGGTGACTCCCTGACCATCACCTTCTGAGTCGCTGCTCTCTGGTTGCTACTGGCCGGGACCTTTCGCGGTTGATGTTCCCGCTATGGGTTGAGAGTGGGCTTGATAGCCCTGCCATTTGCTGAATTATTCAGAAGCAAGTCATCTTTTGGAAGATGGTGCAGCTACGCACAAACGAGATAATCAAGAGGCTAGAGCAAGAAGGATGGTATCTGGCCCGGCATGGCAGAAACCACGACATCTACAAGCATCCGAACTTCATCGAGAGCATAAGCGTCCCGCGCCACCGGACGGTCTCACCCGGGGTAGCCCGCAAGATTGCCAGGACCGCCGGATGGACAGAGAGGAGATAGCCATGACTCGATATCCGGCAGTTATCGACGGAGAATTAGGCGCCTATGGCGTAGTGATACCCGACATGCCAGGGGCCTGCTGCGCGATGGGTGACACAGTTGACGAGGCGCTGTCCAACGCCGAGGATGTTCTCGCCGAATTCGTGGAGGTTTTAGAGGCCGACGGCATACCGGTCCCACCACCCAGCGCATTGGGAGACGTGACTCTTGAGGATGGGGAAATGGTAGCCTATGTGACCCTAAAAGAGGCCGCCAGCCTCCAGTGAATGGGGCGGCTCCCTCGGTCCCGCCCAATACGAATGGTGTTTGCAGTTTCGACTGTTGAAATCCCACTTCATTTCCCGGCTCATCATGTATGTGGTCCCGGATATCGGATATAATCCAGGCAGGATGTTCCATCGAGCGCCCGCCTCGTTTAGTCTTGGCCACGTACAGGCCTCCCCTCCGCCCCCCGTCTGGAGGCGGTTGTTCCATCTGACAGCCGGGTCTGCCATACCTGTAGCCGGACTGCTGATACCATCTCAGCGATTCATACTGGCCCTTGCTGTCCTCATGGGCGTCGCATTGGCGCTGGAAGCCGCCCGCTTCATGTGGGACCCGCTGAACCGGTTGCTGCTGAGGCTCTTCTCCCCGCTCCTCAAGCAACAGGAGAACAGGCGACTTACCGGTTCGACATACATGATTGGCGCGGGGCTGGCGGTGTTCCTGCTGTTCGACACCCACATTGCGGCGGCGGCCATGCTGTTCCTGGCGCTGGGTGACCCGGTGGCGGCGTTGGTGGGAACCCGGCTTCGTGGACCGAGGTTCTTCGGCAAGTCTCCGGTTGGGACGGCAGCATTCGTGGCAGTGTCCTTGGGAGCATGCGCCGTGCTGGTGAGCGCCGGGGTAGTCCCGTTTCACTGGGGACTGCTGGCGGGCGCGGTGGTAGCCGGGATTATTGAGCTATTGCCCATACCACTGGACGACAACTTGACCATCCCGCTGGCAAGCGGGGCCGCTATGTACCTTCTGGGCGTCTGAATCCCCTGGCGCTTATCCCGTCATTCCGGCTTTCGCGGGAATCCACCAAACCCTATCAACCGGCTGGACCACCCAATACGGAACGGTGTCGCCCAGGATAGATTCCTAGAGGTCAGCCCCATTGAACTCGATGATTTCGGCCTGGCTCCTCTGGTGGGCCAGGTAGCCCTGGCGCTTCATGGCCGGACGGTGGGAGGAGACGACTTCCTTGGCCCTGGCGCCCCCGTCGGATAGCAGGTCGATGACCACCATTGCCATAATCTTGGCCGGGTTGATGACCGCCTGCTCATAGTCCTGGACCACGTAGTCCTTACTGTGGCCCGCTCCAACCGCGCCGCCCACGTAAGGATGGCACGCCGGGATAATGTGGCTCAAGTCTCCCATATCGGTGGAACCGCCCCGATTGCGGGAGGCTGGAATAGTGAGGATGGAAGACTCCCCCAGCAGGTCCTGGGCATTCTGGCGGAATAGACCGGCCAGAACATTGTCGTGGCGCATGGGCAGGTAGCCTGGGATGTTGGTAATTCTAACCGAGGCGCCCACGGCCAGCGCCCCGGCCCGGAAGCAACGGTCCACAACCGCCGAGTTTCTGACCACGGCCTCTGGAGAGCCGGACCGGACGCGCCATTCCAGCTTTACGTCGGCGGGGACCGCGTTCACTGCCTCGCCGCCCTTGGTCATAATCCCGTGAATCCTGGCGGTGTCCTCTTCCTTCAGTGTCTCCCGGTTGGCGTTGATGGCCTGCAAAGCGAAGGATGCTGCGTTGAGGGCATTGATGCCCAGGTGAGGCGCGCCGCCGGCATGGGAGCCGCGTCCGGTGAACTGGACGTACTTGACCACGTGGCCGTTGCTGGTGCCGCCGACAGCGAACTTGCGGTTGGCCATGTCGCTGGCGGTATGGCACATCATGGCCATGTCTATGTCGTCGAAGTGGCCCAGCTTGATCAGCTCCTGCTTCCCTCCCAGGAACTCCACCCGGCCTTCCTCTCGTAACTGGAGGCGGCGCTCAACCTCGATGAACTCCTCGGCCGGGACGGCAAAGGGCACTATCTCCCCGGACAACTGCTCCAGGACTTCGGGGGTCTGGAGGCCAACTGTAGCGCCCAGCATCATCCCGATCTGGCAGTGATGGCCGCAGGCATGGGCCGCGTTGGTCTTGGCATCGGCATAAGGGTGCTGCCCGACGATCAGAGAGTCCAGCTCCCCGATGACGGCTACCCTTGGGCCGGGCCCTGCCGCGCCCTGTATCCTCCCCTTGACTCCCGTCAGGGCCAGGCCGTTCTCATGGGCGATACCGAGCTCGGAGAACTTCTCGGACACTAACCGGGACGTCCTGACTTCGGAATAACCCGGCTCCGGGTGGGCAAGTATGTCCTGGGCAACGCCGATGAGTTCCTGCGCCCGCTGTTCTATCGTAGCGCAGGCCCTCTGCTTCAATTCCTGGACAGTCAACATAACCTGTTACACACCTTCATCTGCAATGCGGATCCCATGCGGCCGCTCCGGCCCCGCGCACGATCAAGTATCCGTCCCTCGAAAAGTCTCCTCGGATGCCAGTTGGCGCATGAACGCCAGGTACTGGTCCCGGGTCATCTCGGCGCGCTGGCCGGAAATGATGCCGCCCGCGTTGTTGGCCCCGTCGGCCAGGAGGTCGATGGCAGTGCTCGCCAACGCTTTGGCGCCGGTGACAACTGCCAGGTTGTAATCCTCGACCACGTAGTTGGCCCCGTGGCCCAGCCCGGTTGCGCCGCCCACGTAGGGATGAATGGCCGGCATTATCTGGCTCACGTCCCCCATGTCCGTGGAGCCGGTACGGTGGGCCACGTGACCCACGTTTTCCTCTCCCACCAGGTTCACCGAGTTGGCCCGGAATATGTCTCCCATCGCCTTATTCTGGGTAAGGGGCATATAGCCTGGAATTGTCTGTATCTTGACGCTGGCGCCCACGGCCAGGGCGCCGGCTTTCAACGCCCGGTCCGTCTTCTTGTTGGCGTCCATAATCGCTTCAATCGTGCGGCCCCGGACAAAGGTCTCCATGCGGACGTCCGCTGGCACGGCGCTGACGGCGTCGCCGCCCCTGGTTATGATGGGGTGGACCCGGACGGTATCCGAGTCCCGGAAGGTCTCCCGGTTGTAGTGGATGGCGCTCAGCGCCAGGGTAGCCGCATTCAGGGCGTTGATGCCAAGGTGAGGGGACCCGCCGGCATGGGCGCCGCGGCCGATGAACTCAATCCGCTTGGCCACCGTGCCGTTGTTGGTCCCGCTGATGCAAAGCTGCTTCTCCTCAGGCACGCTGGTGGTGTGCAGCATCATCGCCATGTCTACATCGTCAAACTCGCCCAGCTTGATGAGCTCGGGCTTGCCCCCCAGGAACTCTATCTTCCCTTCCCGGCGCAGGTTGTCCCGGTACTCGATTTCGATGTACTCTTCGGCAGGGACAGCCATGAAGATGAGCCGGCCGCTGAGGTCCGACAGCACATCCGGCTGTCCCAGGGCCATCGCCGCGCCCATCAGCATGGCAATCTGGCAATGGTGGCCGCAGGCATGGGCCGCGCCGGTGGTGGAGTCGGCCATCGGGTGTTCGTTCACGATGAGAGAGTCCAACTCTCCCAGGATGGCCAGAGCGGGACCCGCGCTCCCTCCGACCAACTCACCCCTGACCCCCGTCAGGGCGAGACCGGCCCGGAACGGGACTCCCATTTCAGCGAACTTGGTAGCAACGAGGTGCGCCGTCTTGGTCTCCCGGAAACCCGGCTCCGGGTTGTCTAATATGGTCTTCGCCAAGGCCACGATTTCATCAGCCCTAGCGTCGATTTCCTGGAATGCCCGGAGCTTCAAATCCTCCTTGGACGGCATGTACGACCCCTCCGGCACAAGCTTTTCCAGATTCTAACACAGAAGCGGCGGCAACTCCCGGCGGACACGGGCCGCCGCAGGGTCTTTCGACCCTCCCTCTCGCTGGAGTGAGATGGCCGGGGTGGGGGGGAATCCTGAGTCAAACACGCCCGCAGGGGAAAGGCGTACCTCACCCCCAATCCATCTTCTCACAGGAGAAGGGAGCCTTTCCGGGATAGGTAAGGCTTTCCGGGCCGCTGTATAATGGCGGGGATATGGTACAGAAGATAGTTATCGCCCCACAGGCGTTCAAGGGCAACATCTCGGCCCTGGTGGCCGCCAGGTCCATAGAACGAGGGGTCAAGAGAGTATTCCCCGATGCTGTGACAGTGTTGGCCCCGGTGGCCGACGGGGGTGACGGCACCGTAGACGCCCTGGTGAGCGGCAGCGGCGGTCAGATGTTCCGCAAAATCGTCACCGGCCCACTGGGGAAGCCTCTGGAGGCCGCTTGGGGAGCAATGGGAGACGGTCAGACCGCCGTCATCGAAATGGCCCAGGCGTCGGGACTGGCCTTGGTCCCGCCAAGACGCCGGGACCCCAGGGTAACCACAACGCGGGGCACCGGCGAGATCATCAGCGAGGCGCTGGACCGGGGTTTCAACCGCATCATCGTGGGCCTCGGCGGCAGCGCCACCAACGACGCCGGTGCGGGAATGGCAGCCGCCCTTGGCGCGGTCTTCCTTGACGCTCACGGCGTTCCCCTGCCCGACGGCGGCTCGGCGCTGGCCCGCTTGGAGCGACTCGACGTTTCGGGGTTGGACCATCGTCTTGCCGACACTACAATTATCGGCGCTACTGACGTTACAAACCCTCTGTGCGGCCCCACCGGAGCATCGGCGATCTACGGCCCGCAGAAGGGAGCAACACCCGAGATGGTGGCGGAACTTGACGACGCTCTTGGGAATTTTGCCAGGGTCGTACAGCGGGACATGGGCATGGAAGTCTCCGAGCGTCCCGGAGCCGGGGCCGCCGGGGGGGTGGGCGCAGGGCTGATGGCCTTCGCCGGTGGAGAACTCCGGTCGGGCATCGACATGGTTTGCGAGGCGTTGGGGATTGACGCCCACCTGGAAGGAGCGTCCTTGGTAATTACCGGCGAAGGAGGCGCGGACCGCTCAACGGTGTTCAACAAGGCCCCGGTTGGTGTGGCGCGCCGGGCGTCGGGATTCGGTGTCCCGACAATTCTGCTGGCCGGGAGCCTGGGGCAGGGGCACGAGGAGCTTTACGAACACGCCATCGCCGGGATCATGTGCATCGCCGACCGCCCCATGACATTCGAGCAGAGCCTCCGCCGCACCGAGGAACTCCTGGAAAGCGCAGCGGAAAGAGCGCTGCGCCTGATGCTGGCCGGGAGGGGAATTGGAGCGTAACTGGAGAGTGGTATAGCGTCCGTCTGCCCCGGGTTACGATGTCATGTAGTGTCGGTCTTCTCCTCTGCTGTAACCTCTTTGAGCATTCAAAACCGGCAGGTCCCAGTGGCGGTCCTCAAATTCTCTTAAAAGGGCCTTCTCAACGCCGCCAGCCTCGTCGGCCTCAACTTCGCAGTATCGGAAAGACACTCCAAGCCCCGACTGCCCCCTTATCCGGGCCAATCGGTTTGCAGCAGTGTGTCGAATCTCGTGATTCGCGAGTTCGCTTTGCAAGTCCTTCTTCGACATTCCTATCTCGAGGATGCGCGTGAAGCCACGGTATCTCGGGTATTCGTACTGTTGAAGAATCTCATATACTCCAGAGGTATTGCTGGCATTGTTTTTGATGGACTCCGTTGAAAACGGGTATTCCGAAGACCAGTTTAGGGACACTTCCGATGCTTGGACTGACTGTTCCTCTTTGAGGTTGTAAATCGGGACTTGGGCAATGCGACTGGGGGTCGCGCCCGACCATAGCAATTGTTCAATCTTTTTCACCACGTCCGCATGGAATAACCCATCGCCGCATTGCTTGCAAACTCTGGCAGGCACATTCTCCAGAATGGCGATGTTCTCCCCGAATCTCTGGGGGTAAATTATCTGTCCTTCTTCAAGAGTTCCGCCACACGTCCGGCACTTGTTCATGTTTGTTCACGCCTCCGTATCCTGAAATCTACCCACTTCTCCAGGTCGGGTTCGTAGGCCGTAATGATGGCCACTCCAGGCGGGTAAGAAAATTGTACATGAATCGGCCGCCCCCCAGAGTCGAAGCCAAGCACGAGACAACTGGCGCCTCGCACATCATCCGGGTATTCCTCTATGATTTCAGCTTCGCCGCTCAACACAGCGTCTTCGATGTCCCTTGCAAAAAGGCCCCTCTTTATGAGCCGGTTTGAAGCATGAGCCGTAAACTCATAGTCTCCATTCCTGACCCTGTTCTGGAGTTGATCAAGGAGCCCGCTCATTTATGTGTTAGGCCACAACCCGTTCCCCCACAAAGTCCACAACTATCTGAGCCAGCTCGATGGAGCGGTCTGCGTCGATTTCGTCAAAAGCCTCGGAGGGAATCCCGCTTGGGAGAAACCCTGGGTAGCGGGTTATCTCAAAGTACTTGTCCAACTGCCGGGCTTCCCCCTTGATCGTGTCGAAGAACATCTCGAAGAGCTTGGCGTCCTCGCACAGGTCGATCAGGGAACTGCCCCAAACGTCCTCTGCGCCACGGTAGTACAGGAACGCCTTGACGGCTTTCTCCGCCGCCTGCTGTCCCATGAAACAGGCCAAATTGAACCGCTTCCCTTCCCTGAGAAACGCCGCGTCTTCCATATCCTGCCGGGCCTGGCGCAGCCAGCGCGCGCCCTCTGATTTATGGTCAGGCATCGTAAATCACCCGTCCTCTCTGGATTGCGTGCCGCAGCGCCGGGAGGGATTCCTGGCAGGTCTCGAATTCCTCGGGAGTGTAGACCTGGGTCTCCACCGCGACCGCGCTGTTGAAGTGCCATGAGAAAAAGTCTGCCCTGCGCCCGTATGTGTACTCTGTATTTTGCACGATTATAAGGTCTATGCGACTGTCCGGAGAGTAACGACCCGTGACCAAATCCCCGGTCAGGATGACCTTCTCCACCCCCAGGGTCGGGAGCATCGCTTCAATGTTGGCCAACTCCTGCTCCAGCATCTCCTTGCGATATTGGGTGAAACCGACACGTACCGCCATGAGCAACTACCTTCCGGATGGATTTGGAGTCCTGTAGCACAGGGCTACTTTGAAACCACAGGTTATCCCAGAATCACCATGTGTACTTCCTTGGGGCCATGCACCCCAACGACGATTGTCTGCTCGATGTCTGCCGTGCGGCTGGGTCCGGTGATGAAATTCAGGTAGGGACCCATATCTCCGCCGTTCCTCACGTACTCCAGCCGACGCAGCAGGAACAGGTCGTCCAGGGACTCGATCACTTCCTCCGGCCGCACCAGGGCAACGTGGACCGGCGGCACCAGGGACACCAGGCGGCCCAGGCCCTTCCTGGGCACTATTACTGCCGACCCCGTCTCGGCTATGGCGTAGTCCGCGCCCGTTATCCCCATGCCCGACATGGCGATTTGCTCCCGGAGCGATTCACGGGAGCGGCTCTCGCCGTGGGCAACTTCGGTTACGGTGATTCCCATGCCGGTCAGCGTCGCATCCAACGGCACGGTCTCGAACACTTCCTGTCCGGACCTCACTACTCTGCTGGCTCCAAGACTGTTGGCCAGAGACCGGACGTAGTCCATCGCCTCTTCAGGGTCTGGAGCACGGCGCACCTGCCAGCCGCGAAGCTGCGCCACTTCGGACAGTTTGTCCAGCAACACGTTCCGATTGGCCCGGACGCGGTCTTGTACTTCCCGCGCTTGTTCCTCAAGGCAGTCAACGCCCTGTGCCAGACGGTGATATCCGGGCTGTGGCGCTCCGGCCTCCCGGCCCAGGGCGCGCCGCACCGAGGCCAGGAACTCGGACTTGGGAGTTCCCATAGTCCCTGCCAACCTAACGCTCCTCACCAGGGTTGGAGAGTTCCTGCTTCCAGATTTCCCCAAAGGTGCGAGGAGCCAACTCGGGGAGGTCCCTAGAGTGTGTCCACTTTGACAGCAAAGGCAACGCCGCCTTTCGTATCCCCCGGCCCCCGCGCTTGAAGGGCGACACGGGAGAAGCGAGAAACATGGCCTGTGCCGCCCGGACAATCTTCCTTGTTGCGGAGAGAAGTCCCGGGTTCGCCATGACCTTGGCAAAACCGTTGGCGATGGGCCGGGGCATGGTCCCATTGGGGGAACTGCCCGCTTCGGGTTCCTCCGCCAGCTTGTGGCGCAGGTGCAGCAACATCCTTGGTATGTCAATCCTGATGGGACAGGCCTCCCGGCAGGCACCACAGAGGCTGGACGCTTGGGGGAGGTCTGGGGCCTGGTCCAGGCCCACCAGCATGGGCGACACTATCGAACCAATCGGGCCAGGGTATACCCAGCCGTAAGCATGGCCGCCGACCTTCTGGTACACCGGGCAGATGTTCAGACAGGCCCCGCAGCGGATGCACATCAGGGCCTCCCGCAGGTCCGGGTCGGCCAGCATCCGCGACCGGCCGTTGTCCACCACTACCAGGTGGAATTCCTCCGGCCCGTCCTCGTCATCCTGCTTCCGGGGGCCGCTGACCATGCTGACGTAGCTGGTGATTCTCTGGCCGGTTGCGGAGCGGGGGAGCAGGCGCAGGAAGACCGCCAGGTCCTGTACCGACGGGATAACCTTCTCCATGCCGGTTATCCCGACGTGGATGCGGGGCGCGGAGGTGCATAGCCGTCCGTTGCCCTCATTGGTGATGATTACCAGAGTTCCCGTCTCGGCAACCAGGAAATTGGCCCCGCTGATTCCCAGGTCAGCCTCCAGGAACCGCTGCCGCAGCGCCTCCCTTGCCGCCGCCGCCAGGGCGTTGATATCGTCCATCGGCGGCACGCCCAGTTTCTCGGTAAACAGGCGGGCCACTTCCTCCTTGCTCTTGTGCAGGGCCGGGGCGACCAGGTGGAAGGGAGTTTCCTCGGCCAGTTGGATGATGTACTCGCCCAGGTCGGTCTCGTAGACGTCTACTCCAATGGACTCCAGCATGTGGTTAAGGTTGAGTTCCTCGGACACCATCGACTTGCTCTTGGTGGCAACCCGGACCCCGCGGGTCCGCGCCAGGTCCGCCACGATAGCGTTGGCCTCGGCTGCATCAGCGGCGAAGTGGACATGGCCCCCGTTGGCGCTGACCCTCTCCTCCAGCATCTCCAGGTAGTAGTCCAGATGGTCCAGCGTGTGGAGCTTGACCTGCCGGGCCTGCTCCCGCCACTCTTCCCACACCTGCGGCGTAATCTCGTCGATGCACTCCCGCCGCCCGCCGTCAAACCCCGTACCGGCCCGTTGCAGGGCCATCCGCATCTGCGGGTCCAGGATGGACACGGCAGAAGCCGCAGGGAAATCTCGGGTCTTGACCTCTGGCACTATTTACCCCTGATTATCCTGGTTCATCTGATAATCACCACAATCACATGCATCCGCGGTCTAAGACCTGTGCCAGGTGCCGCACCCGCACATCGGAACCCTGGCGGCTGAGTGCCCCTTCGATGTTCATCAGGCAACTCATGTCGCAGGACACCAGCGTATCCGCTCCCGTGCTGACCACGTTGGCAACCTTGTCAGCCACCATATACTCGGAGATGTGCGGATACTTGACCGAGAACGTCCCGCCAAAACCGCAGCATACCTCTGCGTTGGGAAGCTCGCGCAACTCAGCGCCCCGCACATTCTCCAGCAATCGGATCGGGCCATTGCGGACGCCCATCTCCCGCAGCAGGTGGCAGCTTGGATGGTAGGTGACAGACCCCTCGCAAGTGGCGCCCACGTCATCCACTCCCAATACATCTGTCAGAAATTGGGAGAATTCGCGCACTTTGGACGACAGGACGCGGGCCTGTTCCAGCATCTCCGGATCGTCCCGGAAGAGTTCCGGGTAGAAATTGGCCATCATGGCGGCGCATGAACCCGAGGGGACAACCACGTATGCGCTGTCCCGGAATCCCTCGATTACGCGGCGGGCCAGGCGGCGGGCCTGTTCCGTGTATCCAGTGTTGTACAGCGGTTGGCCGCAACAGGTCTGGCCTTCAGGAAACCCCACTGCCACGCCCAATTTCCGCAAAACGCGGACAACGCTCACGCCGGCCTGCGGGTATATCTGGTCGATGATGCAGGTCACGAAAAGGTCGGCCTGGGTCCCCTTATCCTCGATCAATCCTTGCCTCGCGCAGGTTGCATGGCGTGGTTAGGGTAGCAGACGGCCAAGATGCCAGCAACCAACCCTGAACAACCGCAGCCCGGCAATGTATGGCCCAAACCATAGTGCCGGAGTGTTAGAATGTCGGCATCTGGGAGAGCGGGCGTCTCGCCCGCACAAGGCCGGGAAATCCAAGGCGAGGTACGATCATGGACTGGGGAATGTCAAACCGCATGGCCCAACTGATTCAACCCAACGGGCGCACCATGTTTTTGCCCATCGACCACGGTTACTTCCAGGGTCCCACCAGAAACCTGGAGCAGCCGGGCAAGACCGCAGAGCCGCTTTTACCCTATGCCGACGCCCTGTTCGTCACCAGGGGCGTGCTCCGCTCCAGCATCGACCCGGCCAACACCAAGCCCATAGTGCTGCGTGTCTCCGGCGGCACCAGCATGGTTGGCCACGACCTGGCCGATGAGGGCATTACAACCTCAATGGAAGACGCCATCCGGTTGAACGCTTCCGCCGTGGGCATATCCCTCTTCATCGGGACCGATTACGAGAAGCAGTCGCTGCTGAATCTGGGCAAGCTGGTGAACGAGGGAGAGAAGTATGGGATACCGGTCATGGCGGTGACCGCCGTGGGCCGGGAACTGGAGCAACGCGAGTCCCGCTACCTGGCCCTCTGCTGCCGCATCGCTGCCGAACTGGGCGCGCGGGTCGTCAAGACCTACTGGTGCGCTGATGGCTTCGACCGGGTGGTCAACGGCTGCCCCGTTCCGGTGATCATGGCCGGAGGCCCCCAGGCCGACACCGAGCGGGAGGTGCTGGAGTTCGTCCACGACGGGATGCAGAACGGTGCCATCGGCATAAACCTGGGACGCAACATCTGGCAGAGTGACCATCCCGTGCCGATGATCCGCGCCCTACGCCACATCGTCCATCAAAATGGGACTGTCGATGAGGCCCAGGACATTTTCGATACGGTCAAGGCCGCCGACGGGCGTGTGCCTACCGTCGTAGTGTGATCCTGTAGTCCCACTCCATCAGAGCAATCGCATAATGACCAACTTGGAGCCGACTGCCCAATGCGCGTAGCCATGTACTACAACAACCACGACGTGAGGCTGGAGGAAATGCCGGTCCCTTGCATCGGACCCGGCGAGGCCCTGGTGCGCGTGGAGGCGTCGGGCCTCTGCGGAAGCGACGTCATGGAGTGGTATCGCGTCGAGCGTGCGCCGATGGTGTTGGGCCACGAGGTAGCCGGTGAGATTGTCCAGGTCGGCGACGGCGTTACCCGGTTCCAGGCAGGCGACCGGGTAGTCGTGACCCATCACGTGCCATGCAACGCCTGCCACTTCTGCCTGAGCGGGCGGCACACGGTCTGCGACACCCTGCGCCAGACCAGCTTCGACCCTGGCGGCTTCTCCGAGTTCCTTCGCGTTCCCCCGATCAACGTTGACCGGGGCATGTTCGTCATTCCCGGCCATGTGTCCTACGACGAAGCCGCCTTCACCGAACCCCTGGCCTGCGTCTACCGGGGGCAGAAGCGGGCCGGGCTCCGGCCCGGGCAGAGCGTCCTCGTAATCGGCAGTGGACTCGCCGGCCTGCTCCACATCGACCTGGCCCGGGCATTGGGGTCGGGGCGCATATTCGCCTCCGACCTCGTAGAGTCCCGCCTGGATGCGGCCCTGCGCCTGGGCGCGGACACGGCAATCATGGCCACCGACGACGTTCCGTCCCGGGTTAGGGATGAAAACGGCGGACGGCTCGCCGACCTGGTGATTGTCTGCACCGGGGCGCTCCCTGCATTGACCCAGGCGTTACAGTCGGTGGAGCGCGGCGGCACGGTGTTGATTTTTGCCCCCACAGACCCCGGAGTGGACCTGCCTGTGCCGGTGAACGACGTTTTCTTCCGAAATGACATAACCATGACAACCACCTATGCCGCCGCTCCGGCAGACTTGGCGGCGTCCCTTGATCTCATCGCATCGGGCCGGGTCAGGGTCGGGAACATGATCAGCCACCGGCTGGGGTTAGCGGATGCCGGAACGGGCTTCCGTCTGACCGCGGAGGCCCGCGACTCCCTTAAAGTGATTATCAAACCCCAGATGGAGGCGGAAGCGGAGCGGCGGGATACAATATGAGAGAGGTCAGCCATGAACATTGATGGCGGCGTATTCATCGTCACCGGGTCCGCCACCGGCCTTGGGGCCGCCGTGGCCCGGCGGCTCGCATCCAAGGGCGGGCGGGTAGTCATCAACTACACCAAAAGCGAGGCTGAGGCCAACGCGACAGCCGATGAGTGCCGTTCCTTGGGGGGCGAGGCTTTGCTCTGCCGGGCCGACGTTTCGGACGACGCCGATTGCCGCCGGATGGCCGCCGAGGCCGTGGAACGGTTCGGTCGAGTGGACGGGCTGGTGAACAACGCCGCCCAGTCCAAGATCGCACCCCATACCGATCTGGAGACCCTGACCGCCGATGACTTCACGCGGATTTTCGGCGTCAACGTAATCGGCCCCTACCAGATGGCACGGGCCGTGGTCCCCCACATGAAGCAACAGGGGAAGGGCGCAATCGTAAACATCTCCTCCGTATCCGGGTTCTCCGGGTCCGGGAGTTCCATCGCC
Organism: Dehalococcoidia bacterium; assembly: GCA_034422355.1. GTDB lineage: Bacteria > Chloroflexota > Dehalococcoidia > Lucifugimonadales > UBA3495 > CATOSP01. The sequence goes on from DAOUJS010000152.1 coordinate 79,733, forward strand.
TACGCCGCCTCCAAGGGCGCGCTGAACACCATGACCCTGTCCCTGGCGAGGGCGCTGGCCCCCGAGATTCGGGTCAACGCCGTCTGCCCTGGGGTGATGCAGACCAGGTGGTGGCGCGAGGGACTGGGAGAAGAACGCTACCAGTCCTTCATCGACAACTACGCCGAGACCGCTCCTTTGAAGGCCGCCGGGGACCCGGAGATCGTCGCCGACCCCGTGGTCTGGCTCCTGGAGGGCGCGGAACACGTCACCGGCGAGACCATCATGGTCGACTCCGGCTCCCACCTGGGGGGCGCGCCCCGACGGTAACCGCCACACATCAGGAGGTCAGACAATGCCCGTAAAGCCGCCGACCATCGACGAGTTGTGGCGCATCGCACAGGACTATTACCTCAATCCCAGCCAGGCAGACCTGGAGTCCTTCAGCGGCCTCATCGCACCCATGTTGGAGTCCTACGACCGCCTCGACAGGTTGACCGAGCCCAGCCTGCCCGCGAGTCATCCCCGCTCGTCCGGCCACAGGCCGGAGCCGGAGGACAATCCTCTGGGAGCCTGGTATTGGCGGTGCGACATCCGCGGCGAACCCGGCGGGATTCTGACCGGAAAGACCGTCGCCATCAAGGACAACGTCTGCGTTGCCGGAGTCCCGATGATGAACGGGACCAGTGTGCTGGAGGGCTACACCCCGGAAATAGATGCCACCATCGTCTCCCGAATCCTGGATTCAGGCGGCAACATTCTGGGCAAGGCGGTCTGCGAAAGCCTCTGTTTCTCCGGCGGCAGCCACACCTCGGACACCGGCCCGGTCCTGAACCCCCACAATCGTCTTCACAGCGCGGGCGGCTCCTCCAGCGGAAGCGCGGCGCTGGTTGCCGCCGGCGATGTGGACATGGCTATCGGCGGGGACCAGGGCGGCTCCATACGCATCCCTGCCAGTTGGTGCGGCATCGTCGGACTGAAACCCACCTACGGCCTGGTCCCCTACACCGGCGTATTTCCCATCGAACTGACCCTGGACCACACCGGACCGATGGCACGCTCGGTTGCCGACGTAGCGCTCATGCTGGAGGCCATCGCAGGCCCCGACGGACTTGACCCCAGGCAGGCGGCAGGGCTGCCCGGACAAGCCTACAGCCAGGCCCTTACAGGGGACGTCAGCGGCTTGCGCCTGGGCATTCTCCAGGAAGGGTTCGGACATGAAGACCTGTCAGATGCGGATGTGGACGAAGCGGTAACCAACGCCGCCAGGTCTTTCGAAAGTTTGGGGGCCACGGCAGACACGGTCTCAGTCCCGTGGCACCACGACGGCTATCATGTCTGGACAGCCATCGCCGTCGAAGGCGCGACTACGCTGATGGTCGCCGGCAACAGCATGGGCACAAACTGGAAGGGGCATTACACCACCAGTCTGCTGGATGTATTTGCCCGCGGTTGGCGCAGCCGGGCCGATGACCTGTCCGAAACCACCAAGCTCGTAGCCCTGTTGGGCCAGTACATGCAGGACCGGTACCACGGCCACTACTACGCCAAGGCTCAGAACTTGGCCAGGACCCTCAAGGCCGCCTACGACGACGCCCTGAGCCGGTTCGACCTGCTGGTAATGCCCACTCTGCCCATGAAGGCTACGAGAATCCCGCCTGCCGGTTGCAGCCGCGAGGAATACACCGACCGGGCATTGGAGATGATACCCAACACCTGCCCGTTCGACGTGACGGGACACCCGGCAATCACCGTCCCCTGCGGCTTCTCAGACGGTCTCCCTATAGGAATGATGCTGGTGGGCCGCACCGGGGACGACGCGACAGTGCTCCGTGCCGCCGATGCCTACGAGAAAGCCGCCCAGGGCTAGAGGGTGGATACCCGGCCCGCTTCCATCTCCAGTTGCAGGGCAATTTGCGCCAACGCCAGCGCGCTGTAGTAAGACACCGTCAGCGTCAGGTCCACCGCGCCCCGGTCTCCCAGGATGGACTTCACGGCGCTATATGTCCCATCCGACACCGCCTTGTCCCTGATCATCTCATGCACGAACTTGGCTACGGCGGCCTCATCGCCCGCAAGCGCGTCGGTCTTGTAGGTGCGGATGCTCTCGATGGACTCGTCGCTGACTCCGGCGCGGGCGGCGGCTACGGCATGTCCCGTCCACTCGATGTCGCTGTTCCATTCCCGCGCTGTCAGGATGATGGCCAACTCCTTGAGGTTGTCCGGCACCGTGCTCTGGAACCGCAGGGATGCGCCCATCGAAGTCAGGTATCCTGCCGCCTTGGGGTTGTTCAGCAAGGCGCGGAATTGCAACCCGACTTCCGGGGTGTTGCGGTCTCTCCGGATCGTGTCGTAGATTTCCTGCCCTTCGGAATCCAGTTCCTCACGGGTGACATAAGATACTCGGACCATCTGGCTTTACCTCCTGAATCTGACTATCGGGAGATCCCGGCCTTGCAGGATCAAGCGCAGGAATGGTACGCCGATGGGTAATACTTGTCCATCTCCGCAGGTTTCATCGGACTGACTGTGCTAGAATCTGCGCACCCAATTGTTATGGGAGAAGGGTCGATGCGGTGGCGTTTCCTCCTGGGACTGCTGGCTTTCCTTGTAATTGCCTGCTCTCAGCCGGATTCGGCCAGCCCTTCAAATACTGGCTCGGGGGACAAAATGGACGAATTGACCACCACGGAGTCCGGGTTGCAATACAGGGACCTGGAGGTTGGGACCGGTGAGGCCGCCCGTAATGGGGCGACAGCCTCCGTACACTACACGGGCTGGCTGCTGGACGGGACCAAGTTCGACAGCTCGTTGGACCGGGACGCGCCCCTGGAGTTCGTGATTGGCGCGGGAATGGTTATCCAGGGCTGGGATGAGGGTGTTGCGTCCATGAACGTCGGCGGCAAGCGGGAGTTGGTAATCCCGCCGCATCTGGCCTATGGCGACCGGGGCGCGGCAGGAGTGATTCCGCCCGGTGCAACACTCAGATTCGAGGTGGAGCTGGTGGGCCTGCGCTAATAGTCCAACTTCTTTGAATTGATGGTTATCCGAGTGACAACAGCCCTCAAGGGTCCCTCTTACGGAACAGTTCCACACTGCTGGTAGAGGCAACCCTTGTCGTTGCCATGTGCGTCCATCAATGCAAAATAGTTGGACTGCAAGCGGTGACGTTCGTTTCGCCCTCTCCCTTTGGGAGAGGGCTGGGGTGAGGGCAGTTCTTACCCCGGTCTATCCCTGGCTATCGGCAAACATTCCCCTAAGCGGAATTGCCGTCCCGCAGCGCGAACCAGGGTTCTTCCAGCGCCTCGTCAGGCCAGAGGAACTCAAACCCCGCTTCCAAAGCATATCGCTTGTCCAGGTCTTCCCTATCCCCAATGTGGTAGTAGACGTCCGCGGGGAACCTCTCCTTCACATCGGGGAGCATCTGCTTTGAGGCGACGAAGTCCACCGGGATGTTGTGGCTGTCCCAGATAGCCTGCTGGCCGCTCATGGTGCGGTCGGAGCAACTGCCCACCAGCATACCCTTCTCATGCGCCCTGCGGACCATGTCCATTGAGAGAATGCCGGGTGGGTCCCCGACTTCAAGAGTTCCATCTATATCGAAGCTGATCAGAATAACCAAGCAGGCCCTCTCCTGTAGACGACAGAATTGTTGGCGCGGGTGTTCTAGCTGTCACCTGTACACGACGTGTCCAGGCTTGCGTCAGGCGGAAGGGTTTGGGTCATTCGGGGCCGGTCATCCTGAAGCCCCTTTAACCACCCGAATCAGCGCTCTTGTTTTCTGGCGGGAGTGCGAGGGAGTCGAACCCACCTACCCCGCTCGTCACGAGGCACAACGGATTTGAAGTCCGCAGGAGCCACCGGGCCCCGTCCACTCCCATTGCTGCGAATTTGGGGATTGACCCAATCCAAAACGCGAAGTGACTTCCAAAGTGCCGGATCACCTGCGAATTTCCGCCCCTTGCCGCTGGACTCCTCTTTCCCCTCGCGGGGCCCGGAGTCAATCCCTCTGCCCAAGACGGTCTGGAAGTCACTGCAGACACCCTGGCCATATCGCCCCGCCACATTTTAGACCAGTGCGAAACCATTTTCCACCTGCAAAATCCGGATGCCTCCGGCTCTGCATTTGCTGGCCGTCCCTGCACTGGGCCGCCGGTGATTGGCCGCGCCGCCTGAACCGGAACGCTGCCCGTCGGCCGGCGTCTCTCTATTCTCCCTCTCCCTTGAGGAAGAGGGCCGGGGGAAATACGTCCATGATTCTGGCCCCTTGGTCTTCCGGCGAGGGAGAATTCACAGACTATGCTTTACAACATTCCGCCCAGCATGTGCGCAAGCTGTAGAAGCAGCGAAGACAAAAGCAGACCAGGCGTTCACGGTCTTCATGTTCCTCATCGTCATCTGAAAAGTTCTCCATGCCTTCCTTGATGAGCAAGGGAACCAAGACCAGGGCCGACACCGGGTCGGCCCACCACCAGGAAAGTAGCGCGTTGAGGCCCAGACCTATCAGGATAGTCAGGTCCTGAAGGTCGCAGAACAGGCTTTCGAGAGCCTCCGCCCGCAGCGACCGGGACTGCATCCGGGCAGCGATGCGCATCTTGCCCACGTAAAGAGCGCTCATCACCACAACGCTTGCAACCACGATCATAATGCCTGCAAGGCTGGGTTGCGGCTCAGGCAACCAACCCAGCAGGTTAGCCCCGGAATGGATGGCAATGTACGCCGCCAGCACAAAGAAGCTGGCCCCGACCAGCCTCCGCGCCATTCTCTCGGCCAACTCTTCCTCCGGTCCCTCCCGGTCCCCGGTCAATCGCCACACCAGTATCCCGCCGGCCAGAAGCTCAATGATGCTGTCCAGCCCGAATGCCAGCAGGGCCACGCTCCCGGACCGGTAACCGGCCCAAAAGGAAACACCGGCCTCTACCAGGTTCCACAGCAGACCGGCCAATACCAGAATGAGGGCGGTTCGGCGAAGGCCATCAGTCTGAATCAACGGAATGACTTCTCCTTCTTTGACGGGACTACTCGGCTGTAAAGTCGCTTCCCCAATGAGTCACTGGAGTTGCCGCTGAGTCGGAATTGCTGCCTCATCCGGCCGGGCCAGTGGAGTTGAACGCACAACAGTATAGCGGTATGTCAAAGTGTGCGATAGAAGCGGTCAATTGACCTTGCCGCCTCTATTGCAACTGCCAAAGCCGGCTGGCAGATAGACCACCAGGGGTTGAAAATGGACCAACTTCTCCCCCGGTCCAATGTCTCCAGAGGTCAGGAAGACGGTGCAGCGGTACGTTCTGCCCGCATCGCAATCGCTTTAATCAATCCCCGGAAAATCCAGGCATGGAAAGGATACAGGGCGTACCAATAGGCCAGACCAGCCAGACCCCTGGGACTGAAAGCCGCTGTCTGCTCCAATTGGGTTGTGCCGTCTTGGGTTTGCCGCACCTCGAATTGCAGCCATGCGTTTCCGGGGACCTTCATTTCGGACCTCAGTCGGACCAGATGGCCGGACTCCAACGCTTCAACTCGCCAGAAATCCAGTGCGTCGCCGACACGCAACTCGTCGGGATGGCGCCTCCCCCTGCGCAGGCCGGCTCCTCCCAGCAGCCGGTCGAGCATACCTCGTAGCCGCCAGGCCCAATTCGCAAAGTACCATCCGCGGTCCGCGCCTATGCCGGTGCATGCCTGGTAGACGTTTTGGACAGGCGCGGCAACACTGCAAAACCGGTGCTCAATGATTAGCCCTTGCCGGGACTCCAGGCGAACCGGTTCCTGGGACGTCATGGATACGCCGGACGCATCGCTCCAGGAAGTGTCTATCCGTCCCGCGTCCAGGTCTTGCAGCACGCCACTGATGGCCGAGGAGTAGTCTTGTGGCTCGATGTGAGGGAAGAGAGTGCGGGCGAGACCGTTCGTCACGACGACATCGTTTCTGAGTCCCTCAACCAGGGGCCCCGCGATAGCGGCGGGGATGGGAGTCATCCAATGCACCCAGTAGGAAGAGAGGCGAGGAGTCAGCACCGGAACGGGTATCAGCAACCGCCGGAGTCCCCTCGCACTGGCGTAGCCCTGCATCAACCCGCGATAGGTCGTCGTGTCCCTCCCGCCAACCTCAATGGTAAGACCCCTGCAGGCCGGAGTGTCCAGGGCGCAAACCAGGTATTCGAGCAGGTCATCAATGGCGATTGGCTGAATACGAGAGTATATCCACTTCGGGCATACCATGACTGGAAGACGCTCGACGAGGTAGCGAATCATCTCGAAGGAAATGCTGCCCGACCCAATGATCACGGCAGCACGGAATTCAGTAACTTGGACGCCGCTCTCCCGGAGCGCTTGTCCAGTCTCCTGCCGGGACCGCAGGTGATGTGAGAGGTTGGCTTCCGGGTTTCCCAGGCCTCCCAGGTAGACGATGCATCCTACACCCGCCTCCCTGGCAGCCTGTCCAAAGGCGTGGGCTGCCTGAATATCCAATTCATGGAAGCGCCTGCCACTGGACATGCTGTGGATCAAGTAGTATGCGGCATCCACACCTTGCAGCGCTTCGGACAAGGCTTGAGAGTCGAGGACGTCGCCGGTCACAACCTCCACCTGTCCATGCCACGGCCGGGAGAGAATCCTGGCCTCGTTGCGCACCAGGACGCGAATGCGGCGTCCTTCATCAACCAGGCGTGGAACCAACCTCCCTCCTATGTACCCGGTGGCCCCGGTGACCAGAATCGTCTGAAGACCGGCCATCTGGTTGTTTCCTCTACACAGCAGGGGGAGGGCCGACAGGCACGTCTAAGGCAACATTTCGGCTGGAGTGGGCAGGACACATGATTTGAGAGACTGCCCTCAAAGAGGAATCGAGGAACTCAGGTGAGAACGTCGTTCAATAGCTCGAACGGCCTATGAGCCGTTCCTGATCACTGTAGGACGCTCTTCAAAATCAGGAAGACCACTGGTCGTCACATGGACTTCCAAATCCGAAAAAAGTGGTCCAAGCGCGATACCGCTCCTCGGACCACTCTGTGACACTCCACGGGTCAGACCTCAGGCGATTTGATGTTCGCAGGGGCCATCTGGTCCCGTCCGTTCCTTTGCTCTGGTGCGCCCCTAGCCACCCAGGACTGAGTCGATCTTGCGCTTGAGCGCGTTCTTCGGCATTGCGCCTACGATCTGGTCAACGGGCTGGCCGTCCTTGAAGAAGATCAGGGCCGGTATGCTGCGGACGCCGTACTTCATGGCAATGTTGGGCGCGGTGTCCACGTCGAGCTTGCCCACTGTGAGCTGGCCATCGTACTCGACCGCCATGTCATGGACCGACGGGGCGATCATCTTGCAGGGGCCGCACCACTCAGCCCAGAAGTCCACCATCACCGGAAGATCAGATTGCAAGACCTCTGCGTCCCAATTGGATTCAGTCATCTCTTTCGGTTCCGCCATTACATGCCTCCAGAACTATTATCATATCGAATATTGCGGGCCGTCGATATTCGACCGGCAGGGGTTATGTTCATGCCCAGTTTATACCGCCCCCGTGTCCCGGTCAACCTGATTGCTGTCAGTCACATAACGGCGTCCCTCAAGTCCGATTATCGACTCCCGTCACTTATGTATCTATTATAATGTTGTTGAGGTGGAGCGTTGACCCGAATAAGAGTGCAAAAAGGACAGCAACTTACACTGAGCCTCGGTTCCTGGGGAAGACAGGGCGAGGCAATGGCCCAGTTCGACGGCCAGAACATCTTCGTCTTGGGCGGAATACCCGGCGAGCGAGTAATCGCCGAGGTGGTGAGCGTGCGCCGCAGGTACGCTGCCGCCCAGGTCTTGGAAGTTCTGGATCCTTCCCCGGCCCGGGTCTCTCCTCCGTGTCCATATTACGGAGAATGCACCGGCTGCCAGTGGCAGCACGTGGACTACGATCTGCAGCTTGCGGTCAAGCGGGAAAAAGTGGTCGATGCCCTGGAGCGGGTGGGCGGCATAACCGGGGTCGAAGTCGCCCCAGTGTTACCGTCGCCCCGCCAGTTCGGGTACAGGAACCATGCACGGTTTACAATCGGACCGGAGGGGGCGCTGGGGTTTGTTCACAAGGAGACGCGACGGTTTGTGCGGATAGATAACTGCATGTTGATGCACGACGGCGTAAACGAGACTCTGGCCGGGCTGCAGGACCGCTGCTCCGAGACCACCCAGTTGTCCATCCGCGCCGGCATGGAAACCGGGGACGTTCTGGTCCAGCCGGCCCTGCTGAACTCCGATATTCCATTTGCCACCGGTCAGAAGACATACCTTGAGTCCGTGGACGGGCACAAGTTCCGGGTAGCATCGCCGTCCTTCTTCCAGGTAAACGTGGAGCAGACTGCCGAGCTGTCCCGCCTGGTACGCGATGTTTTGGACTTGAGCGCCGACGATGTGCTGCTGGACGCCTATACCGGCGTTGGCGCCTTCGCAGTGCTGCTGGCGCCGTCGGTCAAGAAGGTGATTGCCGTTGAAGAGTCGGCTGCAGCTATGGTGGACGCCAGTGAAAACGCTCGCGGCCTGAACAATGTGGAGCTGATCACGGGCAAAGTCGAGGATGTCCTGCCCGATTTGGAACAAGCGCCGACGGCGGCTATTCTGGACCCGCCCCGCTCCGGCTGCCATATCCGGACCCTGCAAAGCCTGATTGCCCTGGGACCGGACAGGGTCGCCTACGTCTCGTGTGACCCGGAGACCCTTGCCAGAGACCTGGCGCTCCTCTGCGAAAACGCCTACTCACTGGAATCGGTGACACCGCTGGATATGTTCCCTCAGACCCACCACGTCGAATGTGTGGCGCTGCTCCGGAGAAAAAACCGGGAGCGCCGGATTGTATTGGCCTCAGCGTCTCCAAGGCGGAGGGAGCTGCTTGCCGGGATGGGCCTGGACTTCGACGTGATTCCGGCCAACGTGCCCGAAGACCCTCTTCCCGGAGAAACCCCGGCGGAGTTGGTCAAGAGACTATCCAGTGCCAAGGCGGAGGCGGTGGCCTCGAGTTTGGACAGCGGTATCGTAATCGGCGCGGACAGCATGGTTGTGCATGATGGCGAAGCCATTGGAAAACCCGTTGATGCCGGCGACGCCCGCCGGATGCTGCTCCGGCTCCGCGGCACCCGGCACCAGGTGTTCACCGGCATGACCGTTGTAGATGCCGCTTCGGGCAGGAAGCTCACCGAATACCTGGCCAGCGGCATCACACTGCGGACCTTCTCCGAAGAGGAAATGGAAGCGTCCATTGCCTCCGGCACGCCAATGGACAAGGCCGGGGCCTATGCGGTGCAGGACCAGGTGTTCCGCCCCGCTGAGTCCTGGCAGGGATGCTATACGAACATCGTGGGCTTGCCTCTGTGCCGGTTGCTGGAGATGGCAGACAAGCTGGGGCATCCACTCCCCAACGCAAAGTCTGAGGATGTCCCCCCCGGCTGCGGCCCTGACTGCCCATTCCTCCCGAGAACGTCGCCCCATCACTACGGGCCGGCCGGCCCGGCCTCCAGTGGAGACGCCGTAACATGAACTTCATGGGCATGGGGCTGCTGGAGTTGGGCGTAATCTTTGTCGTGGCCCTGCTTGTGCTTGGACCCGCCAGGACCTTGGACATGGCCAGGACCACGGGGAAGCTGCTTCGTGAGCTGAGACGGTCTATTGCGGATTTGAACACGGCCATAGACCTGGACCGCCCCAATGCCAGGAACCAGGCCCATCCGCCGGAACCGCCCACTCCACAGGCGGATGAAGATCCCCCCGGAAGAAACGCCTGATGAACAACCGGGAGATTACGTTCCTCCAACACCTGGGGGAACTGCGGCGCAGGGTTCTCTGGTCGGTGTTGGCCCTGCTGGCGGCCAGCGCCGTATCCTTCGCCTTCTTCCGGCAGATAATAGCGGTGCTGGTGCTTCCGGCCCGGGAGGTATTGGATGTAAACAGCGGTGGCCTGATCTACACCGAAGTAACCGAGCTGCTCACCACCTCCGTCAAGGTCTCCCTGCTGGCTGGGTTCATACTGGCGTTCCCGGTGATTTTGTACCAGGTCATAATGTTCGTGGCCCCGGGGTTGACCAGCAAGGAGCGGCGTTACCTCTGGATGTTCCTGCCGGCGGCTCTGATCGCCTTCGTGTGCGGAGTGGCCTTCGCCTATTTCGTGCTCGCCCCTCCGGCCCTCAAGTTCCTGCTCACGTTTGGCGAGGGCGTGGCGAGACCGGAAATCAGGATCAGCAACATCGTGAACGTGATGTTGCGGTTGCTGTTCTGGATGGGAACGGCCTTCGAGACGCCTCTGGTGATGTACCTGCTGGCCACTCTTGGCATTGTCAACGCCCGCATTCTCGGGAGGTTCCGCCGCTACTGGGTCGTCGTGGCATTCATCCTCGCGGCCATTATTACGCCAACATTCGATCCGCTGAACCAGGCATTGGTTGCTGTGCCCTTGCTGGTCCTCTACGAGCTTGGCGTGCTTCTGGCCCGTTTTGCAGGCCGCGCCCGCAGGCGTTCCGCGGCGCTCACGCCCTTCTCTCACCCCGACTAGCCGGGGAGGACATCTCAAAAAAGAAAAGGGCCAGAATCAACGCTGGCCCTCATGGATGGCGGGTGCCGGTATCGCCGATACGAGCTAACCGGAGCGGCGGTTATCATCGGAACCGCTGGTTGCGCCCTGTCGTTCCTGACGGTCCGGTGGCGGATTATCGTCCTCTCCCGTGACCGCCGTCTTGAACGTCCGTATACCCCTGCCAAGGGACGACCCTATCTCAGGCAGGCGTTTGGCCCCGAAAATCAGCAGGATCACCACCAGGATTATCAGCAGCTCTGGCAGGCCAAACGGTCCGACTCGCATATCCCTTCCTGTCACCAGCCGGGAGGATTTCCCACCTATGATAGCAGAATCGCCCACGCCGGGACAATCAATTTTGCAAGTGTTCCCCATTTCCAGTCGATGTGTTCTTCTTGTTCGGCTACCGGCCCACTTGTATAATGTGGCCTTCCGGCGGCACAGCATTGACGTGTGCCTCGAGCCCTCGTTGGGGCGAGCCAGGCCACGCTTGGTAATAGAGCCGTGGAACCACGGAGGCAGATGGACCCAATTTACGATCTGGTAGTCATCGGAGGAGGCCCTGGCGGCTACGTCGCGGCAATCCGGGCAGGGCAACTCGGCCTCAAGGCGGCCATCGTGGAGCGGGAGGCCCTGGGCGGCGTTTGCCTCAATTGGGGCTGCATACCCAGCAAGGCATTACTGAAGAACGCGGAAATCCTGTCTTTCTTCCACCGGGCCAAGGAATTTGGCATCAGCTTCGACAACTTCCAGGCCGATTTCTCCGTTGCCATTGACCGAAGCCGCAGGGTGGTTGCCCGCAATACCCGCGGAGTTTCGTTCCTGCTGCGCAAGAACGGCGTCGAGCATGTTGAGGGTTCAGGACGGTTGCTGGGCCAAGGCCGGGTCCAAGTCGAACCCGACGGGCGGGCGCTGCGCGCCAACAATATCATCGTGGCCACCGGGGCCAGGCCCCGCACCATTCCCCCTCTGCCCGTGGATGGAGAACGGATCATCACCAGCCGGGAGTCAATCGTACTGAGCGACCTCCCCAAGTCCATCGCCATCATCGGCGGGGGTGCGATTGGCGTTGAATTCGCTTACCTTTACCGGATGTACGGCGTCGATGTGACCGTGGTGGAGTTGCTGCCGCGATTAGTTCCAGCCGAGGATGAAGATATAAGCAGCATACTGGAACGCAGCTTCACGCGGCAGGGTATTAAGGTCTTGACCAGCGCCGCCGTGTCCGGGTCCGAGACCACCGGGGACGGTGTTGCTCTCAGAATAGACAAGGACGGGGCCGAACAGACGCTGAGTTTCGACATGGTCCTGGTGGCGGTGGGCGTCCAGCCTAACAGCGAAGACCTTGGGCTGGAAGCATTGGGAGTTGAGACCGACCGGGGGTACATCCAGGTTGATGATGTGATGGCGACCAACGTGCCCTGCGTCTTCGCGGTAGGCGACATAACGGGCAAGCTGGCCCTGGCCCACGTGGCGTCGGCCCAGGCTGTGACCGCGGTGGAGCACATCGCCGGGATGGAAACCCAGGCCCTTGATTACACATCCATGCCACGGGCGACCTACTGCAACCCCCAAGTCGCCAGTTTTGGGTTGACCGAAGCCCAGGCCCGGGAACAGGGCTACGATGTGAAAATCGGCGAGTTCAACGCCCAGGCCAACGGCAAAGCCCTGGCAATGGGGGAGCCCGACGGAATCGTCAAGCTGGTGGTGGACTCCAGGTACGGCGAACTGCTGGGCGGGCACCTGATAGGCCCTGAAGTTACGGAACTGCTGGGTGAGCTTGCCATGATCCGCGTTCTCGAGGGAACTACCCTGGAGATGGGTTGGGCAGTGCATCCCCATCCCTCGATGTCGGAGATGCTCAAGGAAGCGGCCCTCAGCGCCCAGGGGCGGGTCCTTCACATGTAGCCCGACCTGTCCCAGGCAGGCCAAATGTTACAAAACCGTAACGGTGCGTCCCAGAGGCGTCGAAAAGGACAATTGGCTTGTAGATTGTGCCTGTGTAGCATTATACTGGGCCTATCATCGGCAGAGCACATTAAGTCCCTGCTTGAGGCCCGGACAAAACGGCCCGGCCGGGCGGTCGTTGCTAGGAACATACGGGGCCAGAGAAACCAGCCAGTTGAAACACCCACCCGTCATTCCCGCGACGGCGGGAAGCCACTGGAGTCGGATCCTGCCCGCCGCTCCCCGGTCGGCACTGCGGTATGGGGCGAGGTTCTCAGAGGAGCAAGGCTATGGCGTTGGGACGTTACGATTTTGCGTTAGCGATTGGCGGCGAAGCCGGACAGGGCATCGCCACCCCAGGCGACATCCTGGCTCGGATATTCGTCCGGCGCGGTCTTCACCTCTACACCTATAATGCCTACCAGTCGATAATCCGCGGTGGCCACATCTTCCTGACCGTGCGCATCAGCGACGAGGAAGTGCATAGCCACGGAGACCGGCTCGACCTTCTCCTCTGTCTAAACCAGGACACGATGGACCGGCACCTTTCCATAATGGGGCCGGATACCCGGGTGTTGTACAACGGAGACAACATCAGGCCGGGAGAACCCGGCGAAGGCGTGCAACTATGTCCATTGCCCATAGCCGACCTGACCCAGAGCCGCAACAGGCTGGTCCAGAACACCGTGGCGGTGGGCGCAGTTGCCGCGTTGATCGGCGAGGACTTCGCCACTCTTGAAGAGAGCCTGACCCTGCGGTTTGGCCGCCAGGGCCAGGCCGTCATTGACGAAAATGTGCGAGTCGCCCGCGCCGGATACGACCACGCTCTGGCCAACTTCGACCCCTTCGCCCGCCCGCTGGGCCGGGGAACGAAACCCTTGGCCGTCTGGTCGGGGAACGACGCCGTGGCAATGGGCGGAGCTGCGGCGGGGGTCAAGTTCTACGCAGCCTACCCAATGAGTCCCTCCACCGGCGTCCTCCACTGGATGGCCCAGAACGCCCGCAACCTCGGCATCATGGTCCGCCAGGTCGAAGACGAGATAGGCGTGGCCAACATGGTAATCGGGGCAGCCCACGTCGGCTGCCGCGCCATGTGCGCCACCTCCGGCGGCGGTTTCGCCCTGATGAGCGAGGCCCTCGGCAGCGCGGGTATGATGGAGATCCCGGCGGTCTTCATTGACGTCCAGCGCGCCGGGCCGTCAACCGGCGTCCCCACCAAGACGGAGCAGGGCGACCTGTGGCAGGTCCTGGGTGCGAGCCAGGGAGACTTCGAGCGGTTCATTGTCGCCCCCCGAGACGCTCTGGACGCCTTCAACACCGTCCCGGAGTTGTTCAACCTGTGCGACAAGGCCCAGTGTCCCGGAGTGCTTATTTCCGACCTGCTGATTGGCGAGGGGAGGTTCAGCGTAGACCCCGCTGACATCAACCTGCACCCGAATATCGACCGGGGTAACCTGATAACCGAGCACGCCGCGTCTGACGGCTACAAGCGCTACGAAAACACCGAAACCGGAGTTTCGCCTCGCGCGCTCCCGGGTCTCGAAGGCTACGTCCACGTCGTGGCCACCGATGAACACGACGAAGACTCGATGCTGATCAGCGATGAATTCACCAACCCCCACAAGCGGCGCATGATGGTGGAAAAGCGCGCGCGCAAGTTCCTCGGCGTAGTGGGCGACATCGCTCCCCCGGAGTTGGAAGGACCGGATGACGCGGAAGTCACCTTGGTCGGATGGGGTTCCACCTATGGCCCGATCAAGGAAGCGGTTGAACTCCTGAAGGTCCAGGGCGTGACGGCCAACCAGCTTCCAATCAAGTGGATTCTTCCCTTCCACGCCGACGAGGTGACCGAAATCCTCGGCAAGTCTCGCCGGACAATTGTGGTTGAAAACAACTACTCCGGCCAGTTCGCCCGCTATCTGCGCAGCGAAACGGGCTTCAAGGCCGATGGCCACATCCGCAAGTACGACGGCGAACCCTTCATGCCTCATCACATCGTAAACGGTGTGCTGGAGCTGCTGGCCGAAAAGACCGAACGCTACGTGCCCTATCAAGAGGTCGTGGTTTAGGCTGCTGCGCTGGGTGGCGGGCGGGATTCGATGTGGTGGGCAGGATTCGATAAAGAGAGGTGAGAGGATGGCTACAACCCTGTCGGAAACCGGCGGCGGACCGGTCGTCCAGCTAACGGCCCGGGACTTCAAGGGCCAGGTTGACCCGGACTGGTGTCCCGGGTGCGGAGACTTCGGCGTCCTGAACAGCATCCAGAGGGCCTGCGCTGAACTTGGGTTACGGCCTCACGAGATTCTAACGGTCAGCGGGATCGGATGCTCCTCCAACCTGCCGGGCTACTTCAACGCCTACGGGATGCACACCCTCCACGGCCGCGCTCTGGCGGTCGCCACCGGCGCCAAGCTGGGCAACCATGATCTCAACGTTGTCGTCACCGGCGGCGACGGAGACGGCTACGGGATCGGCGGCAACCACTTCACCCACACAGCCAGGCGCAACATTGACCTCACCTACATCGTGATGAACAACCAGATTTACGGGCTGACTACGGGTCAGGTTTCCCCCACCAGTTCCCTGGGGATGAAGACCAAGAGCACCCCCTTCGGCAGTGTGGAGTTGCCCATCAACCCGATCACAGCCGCGATAATGAACGGCGCAACCTTCGTGGCCCGGGGCTACAGCGGCGACGTGCGGCACCTCACGTCCATGATCACGGCGGCGATCCAACACAAGGGGTTCGCCCTGGTGGACGTCTTCAGTCCCTGCGTTACCTTCAACAACGACAACGGCCACGACTTCTTCAAAGAGCGGGTCAGGAAGCTTGAAGACGAAGAGCACAACCCCGCCGACTGGCAAACAGCCTGCGAAAAGGCCATGATGTGGGGCGACACCATTTACACCGGTCTCTTCTTCCAGAAGGAGGCTCCTACTCTGGACGGCAGTGAGCCGGTGCTGCGCGAGGGCGGCCCCCTCGCCTTCCGGGAGTTGGGAATCACCCCGGAGCAGGCGAATCGCATCATCGACCGCATGATGTAACCGGCGACTGACCTCGCTTCCGGCATTGGTGGCGGCCTGTAAGCCGCCACTTCTCATTTCAGGTGAGTCCGTGACCCCGGCGTGGCCCTCCTTGCCCCTCCGGGTCTGGTGATTTAATATTTGACGGCAGACTGAGACCAGCGCATCAAAAGTCGCAGGTATCCATGCCACAAGGCGCAACCCGCAGGAGGCCCCATTGGCTACTTCCATCGTGATGCCCCAGATGGGCTACGACATGCAAGAAGGCACCGTGGTCCGTTGGCTGAAGCACGAGGGGGACGAGGTGTCCCGCGGGGATGTGCTGGCCGAGATCGAGACCGACAAGGCCACTGTGGAGTTCGAAGCCTACGTATCCGGCGTTTTGCGCCGGATCGTGGCCCAGGAGGGCGTCGTCATCCCCGTAGGCGAGCTGATCGCGGTGATAGGGGACCGGGATGAACTCATTCCTGATGACATAATGGACAGCGGCAGCCAAGCCGATACAACTTCCGATTTAACGGCTTCAGGCGCGGTCGCTACACAACCTGCTCCGCAACCGGCTGCTTCAGCCCCCGCCGGAGATGTCCGCGCTTCCCCCCTGGCGCGCCGCATAGCCCGCGAGCGGAGCATTGACCTGGCCCTGGTTACTGGCACAGGACCAGGCGGCAGGATTGTAGAGCAGGACGTCCTGGACTACCGGGAGGCCGCGCCGCCTCCTCAGCCCGCAGCCGCGTCATCCACACCCGGACGGGTTGAGCGCGCTTCCCCAATCGCCCGGCGGCTGGCCAGGGAGCGGGGCATCGACCTGGCCCTGGTGGTTGGCACGGGCCCCGGCGGCAGGATCGTCGAGCAGGATGTCCTGGAGTACCGGCCTCCCGCATCGCCTGAAACAACCCCGGAACCGGAACAGGTTGCCGATGAGGGCGATAGAGCCGACCTGTCCCGGATGCGCCAGGTCATAGCGCAAGTGACCAGCGACAGCAAGCGCGACGCGCCCCACTTCTACCTCACCGCCACGGTGGATATGACCAGGGCAATGGCCCTCCGGCACGACATCAACGACGCCGCACCGGAGGGAAGCAGGGTCAGCGTCAACGACCTGATTGTCAAAGCAGCTTCCATCGCCCTGCAACGTCACCCCAAATTCAACGCATTCTTCCGGGGCGACCATCTCCAGATGAACCCCGGTATCAACATCGGCATCGCCATCGCCCTGGAGGCGGGCCTGATCGTCCCCGGCATAGCAGCCTGCGAGAACAAAAGCCTGCTGGAGATAGCCGCAGCCAGCGCAGACCTTATCGTCCGGGCGCACCGGGGAACCCTGCGCAACGACGAGTATTCCGGCACAACCTTCAGCGTCAGCAACCTTGGCATGTTCGACGTGGACAGCTTCGCGGCGATCATCTACCCACCCCATGCGGCAGTCCTGGCCGTGGGCAAAGTGGCTGACCAGCCGGTGGTCCGGGAAGGCCAGGTGGCGGTTGCACAGACCATGCAGGCCACCCTCTCGGTGGACCACCGCGTGGCCGACGGCGCGGAAGCCGCCCAATTCCTGATGGAAATCAAGGGACTGCTGGAGAACCCGGTGGCGCTGTTGCTGTGACCATGTTCAGAAAATTCCTAAAATCCGCACAGAAAAATCAGGCATTGGCAATAGTAGTCATGTCATATAGGAGAGGTGGATATACAGCGTGACCTGACTACAGCCACCCGTGAAATCCCGATGATTGCGTCCGACCTAGAAAACCGCTTTCCCGCTGGTCACCACCATCCCCGCCGTGTCTACCCCCTGGACGCCCACGAACTGACCGAGGAGCAGATAGCCGTCGCCTTCGCCATGACCTCCCGGCGCCCCGAACCTTTCGACGAGATCGCCGAACAGGTCAGCCGGGAGAAGGCAGCCGACTTTCACGAGCGTTGGGTCCTGGGTTACGGCCATGCCTCCGTTGCCGAGCACGCCGTGGTCCATCTGGCGGTGGAGAACGTGTCGCGGCTGGCGTGCGACGCGCTGGAGGACAACCGCCTCGCCTCTTACACCGAGAAGTCCTCCCGCTACCAGGTGATGGAATCGGACTACTTCTACATCCCGTCGGAGCTTGACGCGCATCCATCCCTCCGGGTTGAGTACGTCCGTGCCTGCCAGTCCCTGTTCCAGTGCTATGCCAGCTTGATTGACGGCTGCATGGCGCACCTGCGCCGGGTGCACCCGCAAGGAGCCAACGAGCGCGACGGCGTTTACAACCTGCGCCTGCGCCGCATCGCCACCGACCACTGCCGGGCCGTGCTGCCCGCCGCCACGCTCACCAACGTCGGGGTCACCGCCAATGCGCGCACCCTGGAACACGCCATCTCCAAGCTGCTCTCAGGGAGCCTGGAAGAGGAGAAACTGCTGGGCATGGATGTGCGGGAGCAGGCCCGGCGCATCACTCCCACCCTGATCAAGTACGCCGACCGGAACGAATACCTGGCCTCCGCTCCGTCTATCAGGAGAGAATTGGCGGCTGGGGCCGGAGCCAGCGGGGAAGTCGAATCCACAGGATATGCCGCGCCACACGTGCATCTTCTCCACTGGGACCGGGACGCCGAGGTCAAGCTGGTTGCGGCACTGGTGTACGGGGGGGCCAACCTGCCATACGGCGAGGTGCTGCGGAAGGTCAATGAACTGTCCACCGAAGCGCGCCGGGAGTACATAGACCGCTGCTTGTCCGGCATAGGCCCCCATGACGCGGCTCCCCGGGAGTTCGAGCTGGTGGACTATACCTTCGAGTACCTGATGGACTACGGCGCTTACCGGGAGTTCAAGCGACACCGTATGCAGTCCTATTTCCCCCAACTGCTGACTGTAGCCCACGGCCACCGTGTCCCGTCTGTAATTGAGGAAGCGGGACTTGCCGGCGGCTTCGATGCGGCAATTGCCGGGGCCGAAGAGGCCTTCCGGAAGCTCCACGAGTTCTCGCCGCTGGTGGCCCAATACCTGGTGACCCACGCCCACAACCGGCGTGCGTTGTCAAGGCTGAACCTGCGGGAGTGTTTCCACCTGTTCAAACTTCGGACTTCGACGATGGCCCATTTCTCCATCCGGGAGCCAGTGTGCGAGGCACTGCGGCTGGTGGTGGAAGTACATCCCCACTTCTTCCGCCGCCTGCAACTCAGAGACTACCCTGAGTGGTGGCCATATTCGGATGGCGATTAGAGGACATGCAACCAGGTTTATATAAAGCAGGAGATTGACTTGGTGGGCAGGGCTTCAGGCGGAGGCGAGCTTGGCCGCTATGACAGCCAGCCGGGCGCCCAGCATCCGCGCCTGCGCCAGGTCGTCCTCGGTTACGCCGCCAGCGGAGGTTGCCCCGTAGTAGGAACCCGAGGTCCTCATCCGCTCAGACCAGGGTATTCCGACCATCACCATTCCGCAGGCCAGGACCCAGTGCATCAGTTGCAGCAGGGTCATCTCCAGCCCCGAGTGGCGGCCCGAGCCGGCGGTGAACACACCGGCAGGCTTTCCCCCCAACACGCCTTCCTCCCATAGGTCGCCTTGGTCGTCAAGCCAGTGCTTCATCGTTCCCGTGATGCCGCTCCAATTCGGGGAACCCAGCAACAGGCCGTCGGCGGCCAGCAGGTCATCCCGGGTAGCCTCGTCGATGGTCATGACTCGGGGCTGTGCCAGTCCCGTGCCCTCGATTCCCTCTCCGGCCGCCAATGCCAGGGACTCAATCGCACGGCCCTTGGCGTCGTAGAGGACCAGTACGGTAATGGCCATCCGGGTTAACCGCTAGGGGTCGGAGCAATCGCGGGTATAGCCGCAGTTGAGGCATCGGATCTTGCAGTTCTGCTCCACCATCGGACTGCCGCAGAGGTCACAGATGTAGGCTGGCGGGCCAACAGGAACGGAAGGAGCCATCGGCATCTCCCTCCAGGGAAGGTTGGGGCGGGTATAACTACTGCAGGCAATCACTGCTACCTGCCGAAGTTCCGGGCGATGATTTGACCTTCCAGCACCATCCCCTCTGTGATTGCCTCCCTGGACTCCTCGGCATCTGTGGTCAGCATCACCTTGTCAAAAGCAAAGATAGGTTCTTGGGGTATGTGCAGGGCCACGTTTCCGCGGCCAGCGGAATCGACCTTGACCTGACCCACCCAAATGGGCTTCTGGTTCTGCCGCGCCAGCATTACCTGGTAGCTCATCGGCTCGGGCAGCGTCCGCAACCCGGCCACCATGAGCACGGCGCTGCGCCCGTCTTCATCCATGAGGAGGATACCTTCGGAGGTCCCCTTCCTGCCCGGAGGTTCCAACACCAGTGGAAGGCTCGGTGAATCCAACAGCCAGTAGCTGGCGAAATCCCTCAACTCATTTAGCGACTGGACGACCTGGGCCTCGTTGCCAGCCAGCTTCTCAAGCCGGGTTCCTGGCGTATTCTGTTCCTGAAGTTCATCCACCTGGTAATTGAGAAGGAAGGTAGCTATGAGGTTCGCAGCTATGAGCCCGACGAACACTACGATTGCCACGGGCGCTAACGCTCTTCTCAGAAAGTATGAGCGTCCTGAGCGCATGGTCTGTTCCTGCCGGAACATGGCGGTAGGAGCTGTGTCGGGTATGGCGTCCATCAGCCGGTCGAGGACCGAGGCGTGTGGAGTAATTTGGTCTATGGAACCTCCCAGGGAGGCAGTGACCCTTTCCATGCGGGCCACCGCGAACCGGCACCTGGAACAGGTATCCAAGTGACCGTCAACTTCGTCAGCCTCCGATTCGTCCAGGACACCGAGAGCATAGGCCTCCAGAAGCTCTTCGGGGTGCGATAATCTATATGGGTCCATCATCGATTTCGCCTTCCAACGCAGCTCGCAGCTTCTTCATAGCCAGACGCACCCTGGTCTTCACGGTGCCCAGGGGCTGATTGAGGATCTTGGCCATTTCCGACTGGGAATACCCCTCGAAGTAGGCCAGCATGATGACCTCCCGCTGCTCCGGGGGGAGGGTGTTGAGCGCCTCCAGAATGTACTCCCGCTCAATCCTGCGCTCCACCTCCTCTTCGGTTGAAATCCGGGATGATGGGAGCGTTTCGAGCCTGTCGTATGCCCCCGGGTCGGTAACGTTCTGGGTGCGGCGCCGGGACCGGATCACATCCACGATCCTGTGATGCGCGACGCTCATGATCCAGGACTTGGGTTCGCCGCGTTCGGCCTTATAGCTGGAAGCCTTGCTCCAGATGTTCAGAAATATGTCCTGCGTCACCTCTTCAGCCAGAGCTTCCTGCTTCAGCATGAACATCGCCAAGGAGTAGACTGAGGAGGAATACCTGGTGTACAGCGCCTCCAGAGCCTCCTTCTCTGCCATCGCCACACGGTACATAAGCTGGTGATCGCCCAGTTCCTGGTAATCAATCACCCTGTCTCACCTTGCCGTGGGGCAACGATTGTGATGTTGGAGATACGCAGGTGCAACCATGATGGATTCTCGATTCAGCCCATGCGTAGGATATTCGTGAGGGCATGCCCGCGTTCGACAATGCCGTCCACCGGCCCGTCACGGGCGCCACCGGATTATCGTTGGGCATGATACCATAATGAATATCATCGAATCGAGGGTTGGCCCCTCGCGCCTTAGACAACCAGGCTGTCGAACAGCGCCTCCAGGTCACCCTGTTCATCCAGTCCCCAGGCCAACTCAAGGACCCGGCCCGCCTTCTGGTCGCTCAGTATTCCCCTGGTAAGCCCGCGGAATTTCTCCTCGACCTCAGAGTCGCTCATCGGATTTAATCTGTGGCCCTTCGGATTCCGTGTCGAGGCCGACGCCTTGCTGCCGGACTTCCGGGTGACCTCTATCCGGCAGTTGTACTCTTCCGGATACCTGGAACTGAATTCAGGGTCTTCCTCCAGGGTCATAATGGACATCAAGCGGCGCAGTCCCGAGTCCCGCAGTTTGTCATCGCTGAACGTGGCGGCGGTTACCTCACCGTCAAGGAGGGCGGCGGCTACCAGGTAAGGGATGCTGTGATCGGCTGTCTCCCGGGTCTTGGGGTCCCACTTCTCCGGCTCGATGGCCGGGGTGCTTACACCGCCCGCATAGGTAAACACCCGGATAGACTCGATTTCCGCGGCGGATACCTGCGGATGGAGTCCCACCGCCAGACCGGCAGGAGCCTGGGTGTGAATCTGAGACGGGTAGGACTTGAAGGTAGTGTTCATTATTCGGAACCGCGATTCTTCATCGCCCCGGCCGCCGTTGGACCCCTTGGGGAAGGAGGTTATCTGTACCGGCCTGCCAACGCCCTGCTCCCACAGGCCGCGGCGGCCCTCGAAGGGTTCCCCAGGACCGGTCATGCCCAACTCAGCCAGTTGAGCGGCGAAGATTCCCGCCCTGGTGGCGCTGGCAGTGGCGCAGCCCTTCCACATCGAAAGCTCCCCCGTCCGTGTCACGCCCAGGGGCAGATTGGGAGTAACGGCAAGGGAGATAGCCTGCCCCATCCGCGCCCGGTCCAGTCCCAGGGTTTTGCCCGCGGCGCAGGTGGCCCCGATGATGCTGAACATCCCCTGGTCCCAGCCAAGCCCGGTGGTAAGGACCTGGTCGCTCAACCGGCCGAACACCTCATAGGCCAGCACTATGGCCGTGATTAGGCTCCTTCCGTCGCTGCCGGTTGGCCCGGCCACCGCCAGGGCTGCCGCGATCATGTCGCTGGGATGGCCGCCACCCGGCGAGAAATAAGAATCATTGCAGTCCAGGTAACGGATCATAACGCCGTTGGCGAACCCGGCCATATCCGGGGACGAGTACTGGCCAGTCCCGATTATGCGCGACGGCGTGGAACTGGTCACTGTACTGGCCAGCTGCCGGGCCACCGTGGCCGGTTCGGATGGGTATCCTCCTACGGCACAGCCAAGGGTATCCACCACGGTGCGCTTGACCTGGTGCACCACCTCCGGCCCAAGGTCCTCGTAGGTCAGGCCACAGGCGTAGGAACTGAGAAGCTCGGTCGTTGCGTCCATGTATCACCTCCGACGGGTTACCGAATCACAGCTTCCGCGATGCGTTCCAATTCCCGCCCCATATCATCTTCGGTATCACAGAACTCTGGCCTTATCACGACGCGGTTAGCGCCGGCGTCCAGGAAGGACTGCACCAATGACCGGTCCGGCTCCTGGCCGTACACCGAGATGTTCAACGAGGCCGGGTCGCGTCCCGCCTCCGCGGCCATCGCGTCCAGTTGCGCCCGGCTGTCCTCGACCTGGGCCGGGGTCACACGGTTGGGCAGCCAGCCGTCGGCATGGGCCACGACGCGACGCAGCACGTTGCGGGCCAGACCGCCGATGAGAATCGGGGGGTGCGGCTTCTGTACCGGTTTGGGGTAGGACTTGACCGGCGGGAAGTCGAAGTACCGCCCGTGATACTCCGCCTCTTCCTTGGTCCACAGCTCCTTCATCACCTCCAGGGATTCCCTGGTCTGGGTCCAGCGGTGGTCGAAATCGCCGCCCATGATCTCCGTCTCTTCCCGCAGCCAGCCGGTTCCGATGCCCAAAACGAACCTTCCGCCGCTGTACCGGTCCAGCGCAGAAATCTCCTTGGCCAGCAGCAAGGGGTTGCGTTCCGGTATCAGGGTGATGCCGGTGCAGAGCTTGATGGTTGAAGTGACAGCCGACGCTCTGGCCAGGGCGATGTAGGGGTCGGTGAAGTGGGAGTAGCTCTCGGGGATCTCCCCGCCGGTGGAGGGGAAGGGACTGGCGCTGGTCACAGGCACAATGGGATGTTCGGCATACCAGATCGACTCGAACCCCAGCTCCTCAGCCTTGCGTGCCATATACGCCGAATCAAGCGTATATGCAGGTAGCGGTATGGAAGTTCCTATGGACATGGATGACCTCCTAAGGAATGTCTGAACGGGGAGAACCAGCCGGTTTCATTTTCCAATGAACATGCGGTAGCTTTCGGCGTAATCATCTACCACATCAGGGCGCAATCGTCTTAATGATGGTGCCTTGGCCAATCTCCTGAAATTGTCGTATGGGATGTACGTACAGATTTGAGGCAAAGGACCGCTCTGTAGTCGTCGAAATACTGGTCTAGAAATCTCCCTAAAGACCTGAGCACGCCGGTGAACCGGAGCTACGATGTGTAGTTTGATGTTGATGTTGGGCTGCAACGCCAGCAGGTCGGCCATGCGAAGAATGCCAGAGTAGATTGCCGTAGTGTGCTCAACTTCAAAAGCCCGTTCAATGAAATTTCCATTGATCCAGATAACGTCAATCTGTTCGATTGTCCCCAATGTTTCATCGTCGTAATTGAACGGTAAGGTTTCCAGGTACACCAAATCCCCTCCCTTGCTGGAAGCGGTTACACGGGCGCGGTCACGAGTTGGCACCCATACGTTCATACCCATGATTCTTCCGACTTGGGCAACGAGTGCCTGGATTTCTATTGACTCACGCGGCCGATACTCTTCATCTTCCGAAGCGTCGTTAGTTTCCTCAATGTCGTCAAGCTCTTCTTGGGGATTAGTATTCGTCTGTCTCAGCCCTTGTGTATAGGAATGGTAGACTTCTATCGCATCAACCTCTTTATTCTCTTGGCCTTTGGGGGTCAACACCCATGTACCACGCCTGGGATTGTCAATAGAGCCATATGATTTCAGGCGCGTCAACGCTTGAGTCAGCCGAGTGTTCAATCGAGTTTCCGTGCCGGACTCCCTAAGCTCGGATACAACCTCAGGCGGCAGTCCCAGATCTCGGATTACTTCTTCTGAGATTGCTTCCTTTGATGCGATTCCATCAAAGGTATGTATAGCCCTTAATATGGGGTTCACCAGTTCGTTAACGCTAGGTACTGGCACGGTCCAACTCCGCAAAATCACATTAACCAAACGCAATTATCGCAGGTGTAGAGAGGCTAAGGGTAAATCAGGGCTATGCTGCCGCACTTCCTGTCCTGGTTTATGCGGCAACCTTTCGCCTCCCGCCGCTAAAGAATCGGCAGCCCGTCAGCGTCCAGGTCCTCGGGAGGGTCGCCGCCGGTGAAGCCGCGCCACCAGGTCGTGAACTCCTCCTCGCCGTACTTATCGCGCAGGCCGCCCAGGTGTGCCTTTACCTGGGGAAGGACCGGCAGGTTGTGGTTCACCGCCAGTTGGAACGTCCGGGCAGCCCACTCGAGCGCACCGGGCAGGTCGCTGCGGTCTTCGGCCAGCTTGCCCAACTGGCCGTAGGTCCTGGCGACGCGGTCCAGGGACCCAACCTCCTCGAAGGCTTCCAGGGCGCGCTGGTACCACTCTTCGGCCCTGTCGTACTGCTGGTACTCGTGGAGCAGTAGTCCCAGGTGACGGCACTCGTCGCCCGCGCCGCGGCGGTCCCCAAGCTGCTCGCGTTTCTCCAGGGCCAGCTCAAACCACTCCTCAGCGTCTTCGTAGAACATGCCCCTGGCCTGGCACAGAAGCCCCAGGTGGTGGAACTCAATCGCCATCTGGTTGTGCATACCGAGACGGTCGCACAGGTGGAGCGCCTGCTGGTACCAGCTCTCGGCCTGCTCGAACAGGTATCGGGCATGGTAGACAGTCCCCAACTCGTGGAAGACAAACACCACGTTCTCTTCATCGCGGTTTTCTTCCAGGATGGCCCGGGCCTGCTGGTACCAGCTTTCCGCCTCTTCGTATTCAAACTTGTACTGCGCTGACAACCCCAAAGCCCGGTAGTCCTTCACCATCTCCTCGGCGTCGCCGATGCGCTGGTGGATAGCCAGCGCCCTCTGGTACCAGTCCTTGGCCTCGGTGTATCGCCGCTGGTATTGACGGACCTGCCCGACACTGTAGTAGTTGTCGGCCTTGGCCTCGTCTTCCTCGGTCTCCTCCAGTATGCGCAGGGAGCGATGGAACAACTCTTCCGCCCCCTCCAGATTCCAGCGGTGCAACTCGGCGGCCCCCATCTGGTGATAGACTGCGGCGGTACGCGGGTCGGTAGCCCCTTCCACGGTCGAGTCGAAGTATTCCAATAACCGCCGGTTCAGGTCTCCGGCATGGTCGAAATCCAGGGTCTCGGTAGCCTCACTTGCCTCCGTGCCCAGCAAATACAACCAGAGCTCGATGGCGCCCTTGGCATCGGCTTCCTCCGCGCCATGCCCATCCGGAGCGATTACATCCAGAAGTTGGCGGCGCAGACGCCGAAGCTCCGGGTATCGCTTCTGCATCCGGTAGACCTGGGCCAGCGGTTGGACCAGCACCTGTACGTCTTCCCACTGGCCGGACTCCAGGGCCAACCCCAAAGCCTGGGTGATGTTGCCTTCCTCGGCCAGCACCGCGGTCGCCCCGGCGTCCTGGTTCTCGTACAGGGTTTCCATAAAGTAGTCGGCCGTATCGGCATAGACCCGGACGAACTCTTCCTCCAGTTGGCGGATAACTTGTCCAGATGCCTGGCTCCCCAGCTTCCTGCCGTAGAACCAAGGCAGGGCCGGGTGTATCTGGTAGACGCTGGGGGTCACCGGGTCCAGGAACCCCGAAGCCAGGCCCGACCGCAGCAACGTCCGGCACGCGCCCCAACCCAATTCCTCTCCCATCGCCGTGCGGTACGCCCGTTCCTGGGTAATGTGGGTCAGAACATCCATCATAATCCGGTTTTGGAACAGGGACAGGAAGGGCAGATGCACCCGGCTCCGGCGAGACATGCGTGAGAAGGAGTATTCCATCACGGCAGTCAGGAAGGAATCGCGCCCATCCTCAAGCGAGCTTCCGGTAACCGCATCCATTCCTGAGCGCAATTCGGTCAGCATCACCGACGCTGGGACTTCCTTGAGCATAGGAATGGCGATGCGCATCGCCAATGGGTGCCCCTCGACCAGGTCCAACATCCGGAGATAGTCCGCGCCTAGATGCGCCTCGGCGCGCTCGGGAGTCACGGATTCGTGCAGGCCGGACTTGTCCTGGAGCTCCCAGGCAAGCTCCAGCCGGTCATAAGCGCTCAGCCCTCTTAACGGATAGGTCGCGTAGGGTGCGGACAGCCAACTCTCTGCCGGTTTACGACTGACCAGCAAGACTGAGCTGCTCCCACCCTGGGAGATTTCAGTAACGAACGCGCTCAGGGCCTCCCGCTCCGACGGCTCCAGCAGCGCATTGGCATCCTGCTCCGGGAAACCGGCAATGCTCTCCACACTATCCCAGATGAGCAGCGATGAGTGCTCCCACAGGTATTCCAATACCCATTCCCGCTGCTGCTGCCGGTTCATATCGGCGAAGGGAAGCCCTATGATGGTGGACCCTATCTCATGCACCACCCTCTCCAAGCCCGCTCCAACCCCGAAGGTGGTGTAGAAGACTCCGCCCGGACGCTCCCCGGTATTCTGTGCCCAACGGGCAAACCCCAGGGCCAGCTCGGTCTTGCCTACACCGGTGTTCCCGGTCAGCAGCGCCACCCGGTTGTCACGCAACAGGCGCTCCAACCGTGCGATTTCCGCCTGCCTTCCCAGCAGACCATAGGGACCCCCTTGGGGGATGGTATCCTCCCGCTGGGCCTCGGGCTGGAGATTCGGAGGCGCAAGGGGGTCGGGACTCTCGACCTCGATAGCCACCGGAGTGTATTCGGCAGACTGGTATACCGAGGGAAGTATCCAATCCCAATAAACGACACTTCCGGCAGACGACATGCGCTGGGGTTGGCCCATGAGGACGTTCCGTGCTGCCGCCGTTGCCAGCGTGGCGTCCTTCCCTTGGACCGATTCCCTGACGAAGTTGCTGACGAATATATCCCGGCCCGCAGGAGGGAGGGCATGGGGAACCACAACCACTTGAGGGACTCCAACCCCGGTTAGCTGGACGCCAAAAGTGGACCATGCCGCAGCCGCCCCCGATGTGTTCACGCCGGCCGCGTTGATCAGGACAACCGGGACGTTGGCCCGGACCAAAATCTCGCCCAATTGGCTGGCAGGCGCGGGTTGACTGCCGCCATCCGGTCTCTCAAGCAATACCCCGCCAGACTCGTCGCAGACTACAGCGTCCAGATGCACCAGGTGGTAATGGCCCCGGCGTTCATCCAGATGCTCCATCAAGGCGTCCAACGAGGCAGGGCGCAGGTAACTGAGTTCAACTTCAACGTCCAGGGACTCCAGAGCCTTCAGGGCTTCCCTGGACATGGCGCCCGGGTTCTCAGGAGCGTCGTTCGTTACCTCGTTGGACTGTGGCGCTCCTCCCGCAGCCAGCGTCGGCGCGACCAGCAGCACATTGAATTGGCTATTGGAAAGCTCCGCTTCAAACGCGGCTATAGGCCCCTGGGATGCTCGCCTGACCACCGAAGCCATCCTTGAGGTCACATAACCCGCTTCCGGATCGTTCATCAGTTCCCAGGGCAGGGCCAGGAATTCGGGCTGCTCCGAGACTATGGCAAGCTGCCAGTCCGATAGACCCTCGGAGTCGGCCCGGGAGAACGCAGCTTCAGCCTCGGGGCTGCCGCGAAAGACCACCTCGAACAGTAGCCGCCCCAGGTTGCGCAGCCCTTCTTCCACCGCAGCCGCCCTGGATTTGGATGGGCCGAACGGGTCTTGCAGGAATCTCCTGAAATACCAGCCGATTTCGGCTTGGCCCGCATCGTCCAAAGGCATCTGGAAGGCTGCCGGCGGGGCTGTCCCCTGTGAATCCCCGTCAGTCCACGCCAGTTGGACTTGGCCGGTGTCGGGCAGGTCTACTATCTCCAGTGACTTGGCCACCGCTGCCTCCTGGGCCGCTGCCCGGACTTGTTGTAAGCCCCTCTGCCCTGGGATAAAATCAGCCCACGCCTTGCCCTCGGAGCTGCCGTCGTAGTCCGGGTGAGCGCATCAATATACATAGCTCGATGGTGCCTGCGAACCGACGTTAATAGTATCATCGGGTACGATACCAGTCCAATACGCGCGGGTTGCCACGCCATACCGTGGCTGCCTTTACATCAGGCCCGGGACTTCCCCACCATGAGAAGTTCGGGTCTGGCGAATCAAGGGCGGAGGGGAAAAGTCAATGATTAGTCTGACCGACGAGATGGCGGAACTTTTGGACTCCGCCCTGGCTGACGGATATTCGTGCGTCGTGGGTACGGCGTCAAAGGACGGCTACCCCCAGATCAGTCCCAAGGGCAGCGTGATGGTCTACGACTCCGAGACCTTGGCCTATTGGGAGCGGGCCAAGCGGTCGGCCCTGGAAAACGTCGGCGAAAACCCTCATGTGGTCGTCTACTACAGCAACTCCGGGAAGCGGATTCGCTGGCGGTTCCACGGGGACGCCACAGTCTACGAGGATGGCCCGGTGCGCGACGCCGTGATGGCCCGGACCGTGCAGGCAGAGTTGGACAGAGACCCCGAGCGTCTCGGCGTCGCCGTTCTGATCAGGGTAGACAAAATAACTGAGCTATCGGGCAACGTGCTGCAACAGCGGGACTAACCCTGGTGTCGTGGTCCTAAACGCTTACGAATATCTCTGAGACCGGCAACTCCAAACCGGGAAGGACTCCCGATTCCAAGCTGTCTCCGAAGCCGTAAAGAGCCGCTCGCTCCCATTCGCCATAGTCCAGAGTCAGGACTTCTATGGTGCCCGCTTCAGGGGAAACCAGCCAACACTCCTTGACGTCCACGCTGGCGTAGTCGGCCAGTTTGCTCTCAATGTCCTTCCTGGAATTGCTGGGGGACAAAATCTCTATTACCAGGTCTGGCCCCCCGTGGATCACGTCGCCGATTATGTGCCTGTTCTCGTTGCTGACATATAGAAGGTCGGGCTGACGGGTGTGTAGCGGTTCTGTACGGATTATAACGTCTAAGGGTGCGTACAAGACTACACCCAATCTTTGCTGCGTAACGAATGTATAGACAGGGACAAAGATTCTCTGCGAAACAATCTGGTGCTTGAACGTCGGGGCAGGCGCCATAATCATCTCCCCGTCCAGGATGTCATACCGGGCTTTGATTTCGGGCGCGGCAATGTACTGGTCGTAGGTCAGTCTCGCAGTTTGAAGCGCCATCAGCACGTCCTCTCCCTAACCCTCTCCCCTCGAGGAGAAGAGACTTTTGAAACGGTCAAAATGGCGCATCTTCCCAGCCGAACTTGCTGTCCGCCAAAGCATCGTACAACCACCCAGCGTTCTCATAAACGGACATGGCTACCTCACACGGTGCAATTGCGCGAACACTATGATTCCCTTTTGAAGCAAGCTCTTACGTCTCCCCGGCCCTCCGGGCGTCGGCGCGCCAGTCGTCGGGGCTTGGAACGCGGTCGATGAGAACGTCCACCACTGAGGGCAGACCGGAGGCCAGCGCATCCCGGATTGCATCCGGGAGTTCCCTGGAGTCCCGGACCTGCACTCCGAACGCCCCAAAGCCCCGGGCAACTGCTGCGTTGTCCGTAACCGCGAACTCCGACGCTATATACCGCCCGTCCGGCTGGTGTTGCCGCACCATGCCAAGCGCGCCGTCGTTGAACACGAAGCAGATTATTGGCAGTTCGTACTGCATGGCCGTTGAAATCGCGTTTACCGTCATCATGTAGCCGCCGTCGCCAGTCACGCAGGCTACTGGGCGGTCCGGATAGACCAGCTTCAGGGCCACCGATGCTGGCAGGCCCCAGCCCATTCCCGCCGTTCCCCCGGGGCAGAAGAAGGTATTGGCCTGGGGCGCGCGGTACAGGTGCGCCATCCAGGTCCGGTTGTTGCCCGCGTCCAGGGCAAAAACCGTGTCTGCGGGCATACACTCGTTCATCACCGCCACCAGCCGTTGCGGGGTTACAGGCGAGCTGTCCCGGCGCATCTCGGGATCGTCATAGAACGCCATGTCCTGCTTCCGTTGCGGCAACCCCCCGGTCCACTCACTCCTTGAAGCCGCGCTGTTTGGCGCGACGTCTCTGGAAGCCTCCACCAACTGGGCCAGGATGCTGCCCGCATCTCCGATCAGTCCCAGTTCTACCGGAAAGGTCCAGCCGGCATTGCGGTCGTCTATGTCTATCTGGATGATTTTCTGGCGGAGAGGGTCGAACACGTCCGGCCGCTCCCGCACCGTGTCCTGTGGGGTGAGCTTTGCCCCGACCACTACCACCGTGTCCGCGTCCCCCACCACCCGGTTGGCCGTGTCCTGGCCGTATACGCCCACCATACCCAAGGACAGGGGGTGCGTCTCGGCAATCGCGCTCTTCCCTTTGTAGCTGGTAGCGACGGGCATACCCCACATCTCCGCCAATTCCCGCAGTTGGTCGTGGGACTTGGAGAGATGCACCCCGTTGCCTGCCACCAGCACCGGGCGGCGTGACTCGGCCAGTATCCCGATTGCCCTTTCGATGTCCTGAGGCGCGCTCTGTGGCTTGGCCGTGTTCAGGTAACCCGCGGTGTGATGTACGAAAGGAGGTGACTCCACGTCCACCTCCCCGGCAATCGCCGCGCTCCGCATCACCACGCAGGCCGGCCCAGGACGTCCGCTGGTCGCGTGCTTGATGGCCAATTGCGTCCCCAGCACTGCCTCCTTCGGGCTGGTGGCCAGGGTGGTGTACTTGCTCATCGACTTGAAGATGGTTGGCAGGTCGATGCTCCCGTATTCGCCCGCCCCGGACTGGTTGGCGGCGTGGAAGGCAACCCCGCCGTCCGACGTATCCGTCAGGACGAGCATGGGGGAGCTGCTGAGCATCGCCTCCATGATCCCGAAGCTGGCGTTTGAACCCATGAATAGGCCCTGTCCCATGATCGCCGCCGGTTTTCCGGTGGCCCGTCCGTAGGCGTCGGCCATGATGGCAGCTGCCTGTTCGTGCCGCACCAGAATGGTCTTGATCCGGTCTGACTTGTCATAAAGCAGGTTGTAAATCTGGCCCGTGCCGCCGCCAGGAATCCCGAAGACGTATTCCACTCCCGCTTCTTCCAGCGATTGGACGATCAACTCATTGGCCGTAGGCATTGGGCCTCCTTTTGACTCCCGGCTGCGGGACATCCCGTAAGTATGGGCGTAGCTATGGTTGGGATAATACGCCGCAGCCTTAAATCGGGTCAAGGACGGTCCAGAGGAGTACGGGAAGTGTGGAATACATCAATGTAGGGCGTCAGACTAGTACTCAGTCAAACTTGATTTTGAATATCTGGCACGGACTGAGCGGTGGTGGTAATGTTCCTGTAATTTAGTATTGCCGTGAGGTGGTGGTATGGCCAGGGAAAAGTA
>DAOUJS010000153.1:0-3138 GCA_034422355.1 Dehalococcoidia bacterium
TACTTTTCCCTGGCCATACCACCACCTCACGGCAATACTAAATTACAGGAACATTACCACCACCGCTCAGTCCGTGCCAGATATTCAAAATCAAGTTTGACTGAGTACTAGTCATTGGGACTGTGATTGTGTGTTCAATTGTGTTCCTTCTTCCGACGCTAGTCCTGGCTTTAGTCTACATGGGGAAGGTGGAAGGTTACGACCCCAAAGGGCTGGATCGGGACTGCGCGGACTTCGAGAATCAAGCATCTGCCCAAAGGTTCTTCATCGCAGCAGGCGGGCCGGAAAAGGACCCTCACCGGCTCGATAGAAACAGAGACGGAACCGCCTGCGAGTCGTTACTTTTAGACAAGCCGGTAATCAAGCTGGTGGCAGGCTACGACCCCCATGGAGAGGACCGGGACTGTGCGGACTTCGATACTCAGGCAGACGCCCAGAGGTTTTTCATTGCAGCAGGCGGGCCGGAAAAGGACCCTCACCAGATCGATAGAAACAGAGACGGCACCGCCTGCGAGTCGTTACTTTTAGACAAGCTGGCAATCAAGCTGGTGGCAGGCTACGACCCCCATGGAGAGGACCGGGACTGTGCGGACTTCGATACTCAAGCAGACGCCCAGAGGTTTTTCATCGCAGCAGGCGGGCCGGAAAAGGACCCTCACCAGATCGAAGGGGATAAGGACGGGATCGCTTGCGAGTCGTTACTTTTCGACAAAGGGCATCAATCCCGATAACGAATTCCAAAGGAAAGTGACCATAGCCATGGGTTCGAGTATCTGCTCCTTTAGCGGACCCACCTCAAATCCCCAGCGCCTCGTAGACCTGCGGATTGGCGCAGGCGTCCAGCCGCCTCCCCTCTATCCCGGCGATCAGGTTTCTCGCGGCCAGCAGGCATGTATCCCGCCGGGCCTCCATCGACGCGCTTCCGATGTGCGGCGTCACCACCAGGTTGTCCAGGGTCAGCAACGGATCGGTAGTTGGGATGGGTTCCGGGTCGGTAACGTCGATTCCCGCCGCCCTTATCCAGCCCTCGCTCAGCGCGGAATAAAGGGCATTCTGGTCCACCACCGCGCCGCGGGCCACGTTTATCAGGACCGCCGACGGCTTCATCTGCCGCAACTCCGGCTCGCCAATGAAGTGGCGCGTCTCCGGGGTCAAGGGCACGTGCAGCGACACGAAGTCCGACTCGGCCAGCAGCCGGTCCAACCCAACAAATTCCGGGCCCAGTTCCGCCTCCACGTCCGGCTTGCGGGTGCGGGAATAGTACAGCACACGCATATCGAAGCCGCGGGCGCGTTTGGCCATCTCCGTGCCTATCTGTCCCATGCCGATGATGCCCAGGGTTGAGCCGTGGATGTCCTGACCCAGCCAGAACATGGGGTGGTACTGTATCCGCCAGTTGCCGTCCCGCAGCCAACGCTCGCTCTCGCCGACCCGCCGCGCCGCCGACATCAGCAGCGCAAACCCGATGTCCGCCGTGGCCTTGGCCAGCACGCCGGGCGTGTTGCCCACCAGCACCCCGCGCCGGGTCGCCTCAGCCACGTCCACGTTGTCCACGCCGACGCCCAGTTGGCTGACTACCCTGAGCCTTGAAGAAGCCTCCAGAAGCCCGGCATCCACCCGGTCCATGATGTTGGTCAGGACGCCGTCCACATCCGCGATTTTCTCCCGAAGCGTCTCAGGGGAGGGCGGACTTTCATCGGGCCAGACCTCCATTTCCGCCGCAGCGGAGATAAGTTCCTCGGCTTCGGGGAAAATCCTGCGGGTCACGAACACTCGCGGGCGGACGTTTTCTTCAGGGCGGGTCATGGGATGGCCTCCTCACCTGGGAATTTGGTCCTGGAGTACGGTCGGGGAGCGCCGCCATTGTAACGACAGTGTAGCGACGGGCCGCTCCGTTTTCCATACCGCCATCCCGCTGCGGCCCGGTGGTATACTCTGGTGACTGTCCAACATCCACAGGAGGACCGCATGGCGCTATTCCTTAACGAGCAACAGGTGGCCGGGCTGCTGCCGATGAAAGAGTGCATCGGGGCGTTGGAAGAGTCATTCGCCCATGCCGGCGCGGGCGCGACCGACGTCAAACCCCGTTCCCGCATCCGGATGCCCGGCGGGTTCTTCCACTTCATGTCCGCCGCCGACGCGGAGCACAAGGTCTTCGGCTTCAAGGCATACCCGTCCTTCGCCGGGCCGGGCGGCAGCAAGATGATGGTCATGCTCTACGACTACGAGACCGGCCAACTGCTGTCCTGCATGGAGGCGGGCAGGCTGGGCCAGATTCGCACCGGGGCCGCCAGCGGGCTGGCCACCGGCTACATGGCCAGGCAGGACGCGGCGACTCTTGGCCTGATCGGTACCGGCTTCCAGGCCCGCACCCAGCTGGAAGCGATAGCTGCGGTCCGCGACCTGCGGGAGGTGAGGGTCTTCAGCCGTAGGCAGGAACGGCGGGAGGAGTTCGCCCGGCGCAGCGGCGAGCGGCTGGAGCTGGAAATAACGCCGGTGGAAAGCGCCCAGGACTGCGTGGCCGGGGTGGACATCGCCGCGGTGATTACGTCCGCGAGGGACCCGGTGCTGCAAGCCGAGTGGCTGGGGCAAGGGGTACACGTCAACGCCGCCGGGGGCAATCACTGGATGCGGCGGGAGATCGACGAGGCCACGGTAACGGGGGCCGACGTAATAGTGGTGGACGACCTGGACCAGGCCAAAGTCGAATGCGGCGACCTGATGTGGCCCGAGGCCAGGGGGACGTTCCGCTGGGACATGGCCCACGAGTTGCAGGACGTGGTGGCGGGCCGGGTGCAGGGCCGTCCCTCGGCCGAGTCCCTGACCCTGTTCGAGTCGATGGGGGTGGCCCTGGAAGACATCGCCGCCGCCCAGTTGGTCTACCGGAAGGCGGTGGAGCAAGGAATAGGCCAGGAACTGCCCTTCTAGGCGCTGCGGCCTGAAGGCGTTCCCGGCCCTTTGGGTGCCGTATAGGGTTGTCCGGCTGTGCCGGTTAGACGTGCCGGGTAGCGGTCATGGTCAGGTACTTAGAGCCTATCCTAAAAACTGGTAGAAACTCACAGGCGAGTTAAGGTGAGCCAAGTCAGGGTTGCCGCTATACTGGTGTAATGAGCAAAACGAAAGACCCCAAGCCGCCAC
>DAOUJS010000154.1:0-6525 GCA_034422355.1 Dehalococcoidia bacterium
GTCGCAGGGCGGCTTTGACCGCGTCCGGATTGGTGGCGTGGGCCATAACCCGGTATTCCCGTTGATGACACAGGGCGAAGGCCGCCTCAAGCTCCTCGGGCAGCAGGAAGGTATTGGTAGTCCGGTCCCAGAACGGCCCCATTACGCCGCCGGACAGGTTCAGCTTGATGTGGTCTACGCCATTCTTGATCTGCTCCCGGATGGCGCTGACGAATGAGAACGGCCCATCGCATTCCCTGGCGTGACCGGAAGTGAGGAAGTGGCCGCCGGTGGTGGTGAGGAAGTGGCCGCAGGCGAACACGCGGGGGCCGGGGACTTTCCCCTCAGCGAAGGTCTCCCGCCAGGCCACGTCCATGAAGTGGGCCGCTCCGCCGCAGCGCACGCCGGTGACGCCAGCTTCGGTCAAGCCTTCGGACAATTCCTGACCGAACCGGGCGGTCTGCTGGGCGACCGTGGGGGCTGGACTGGCGACGTATTCCGGATGGATATGCACGTCCCACAGTCCTGGCAGGAGATACGCTCCGTCCAGGTCGATAACATGTCCCCACCCCTCGCCGGGCGGACCGCCGCGGTTGACGCCGGTAATCCGACCGTCCTCCACCAGTACGGCAGCACCGGGAACCGGGGCCGGGTTTACACAGTCAATCAGGTTGACGTTGGTCAGCGCCAAGCGCATGTTTGCCGTACCAATAGGGAAGATTTGGGGCTGAATCTATGCTCTGTGTTGTGATGATACAGACCAGGCCGCGGATTCATCAATCCAGGGGAGCTACGCATCTTGCCGGGTCAGATTCGGTCAGGACATGGGGCATGTGACCAGTGTGGATGTAGTCGGCGACCAGTTTACCAGCCATTGGTCCTCTGCCGAACCCAGATGAGGCCAGTCCGCCCACGATGTAGAGGTTTTCCAGGCCAGGCGCCTTTCCGATAACAGGACTGCCGTCCATGGTGAAGGGCATCAGGCCGGCCCATGTCCGCGCGACCGGCAGGTCACGCAGCAGAGGCAACACCTCGGCTGCGTGGTCCCGGTTGACCTCAATTCCTGTTGCGTCCGGCGCCTTGTCGTAGCCCGTCAACTGCCGGTCGCCGCCGAATATGATTTCACCGTCGCGCGTCTGACGACCGTAGAGATGACGGGTGAGGCGTGTTTGTCCCCGGTGAGTAAGCTCCGGGAGGCCATCGACATTCCCGGAAGGTTGCCTGCTCCAGTCGAGCGCAGATTCCGAGGATGAGATGGTGGCAAAGATTCTGGGCGGCAGGGGAGCGGTGGCCCACATCTGCCCGCGAACCGGGACCACCGGAATCTCCAATCCCAGCATTGTCCCCAAGGGGCGGCACCATGCGCCTGCGGCCAGCACGAGTTTTCCGGTCAGAAATCCGCCGTTTGGAGTCGTGACGCGGTATGAATCATCTGGCATGGCGGATATGCCTACGACCTCACAGCCGGTCAGGATACGCGCACCCAGACGTTCCGCGGCGGCGGCGAAGCTCTGAGTTGTCTTGACGGGATTGGCCTGGGCGCGGAAGGGTGAGTACATGTAACCGGGCATGCCGGGGTTGAGACCGGGTTCGATGGCCCGGGCCTCTCTGGAAGTCAGCAACTCCACACGGTAGCCCTGAGACCGCTGGACCTGGACCCGGTCCCGGATGAACTCATACTGTGCTTCGTCCTGGACTGCCTGAAGGGAGCCGGAGATTCGGAACTCCAGGTCAAACCCCAGGTCCAATTGCATCGTCTTGAAGATTTCCAGGCTGCCCATTGTCAGGTAGTCCTGGAGGCCGGGAATCTGGCCCCAGCCGAGTGCGCCGATTGATCCCGCGTTTGCGCCCGAAGCCTCAGAGGCGATGTCGCCCCGTTCCAGCAGGGTTACATTGTGCCCCAGAGCTGCCAGGTGGTAGGCAGTCGATGCTCCTGCTATTCCGCCGCCTATGACCAAGGCTTCCGATTCAGGCATAGTCTCCCCTCGGGTGTCCGGGCCATTATACTCCGTTATTGAGACAAAGTGGCCACTGCTCCGGCCCGTCATCCGAAACGGGGATGCAGCGGTAATGGGGCGACGTCAGCGGGCGGGGGCCAACTCGGAAGTGTCCTTCACCTGGATATTGGATACCAGGACGACAAGTTCATCGAGCCTGCGGATCTCGAATTCCAGGAAGTCATCGTCCACCACCAGGTATCGGGAGACCACATCCCATATTTCCCGCTTCATGGACTCCATCCGGTCAGCGGGGAGGTCGATGCGGTCCTGGATCAAGACGACCCTGAGTCGTTGCCGCGCCGTGTCTTTGCTGCGCTCCCGTCCGTCGCTCGATTCGATATGGCCGAGCATCCATCGGAAAAGATCAAGCATGAGAATAGGCCCTCCGGTCGATACCAAGGATTTCCTTCAGCTTGGCGAGCATGCCGGACCGTTCGTACAGGTCCACAAGCTCCACCTCTTCGCCGTCCACCCTGGCGGCGATTCTGAGGAACGCCGCGCCTGAAGGGGCCCGCTTGTCGTGGACCACGGGGACGCCTCTGTTGGCGGCGGTAATCGTCCTCTCGTCCGCGGGCACCAACCCCAGGACATCCACTGCCAGCAACTCCACGATATCGTCCTTGTCCATCATATTGCCCTGCTTGACCATGTCCGGATGGACCCGGTTGATGATGAGACGGGGCCGGTGTATTTCCGATGCTTCCAGAAGGCCGATCACCCGGTCGGCATCACGGATGGCCGATACCTCCGGCGTCGTGACCAGTATGGCCTCGCCGGCCGCGCCCACGGCGTTCCTGAACCCTTGCTCAATGCCTGCCGGACAGTCCATCAGGACGTAATCGAACTCACTTTCCAGTTTGGCGCACAGACCCCGCAATTGGTCAGGGTCTATGCAGTCCTTGTCCCGGGTCTGGGCAGCGGGAATCAGGTACAGTTCGTAGCCGTGCTTATCCTTGATCATTGCCTGGCGGAGTTTGCATTTCCCTTCGAGGACGTTGACCAGATCGTAAACGATCCGGTTCTCCAGGCCCATGATCACATCCAGGTTGCGCAGCCCGATGTCAGTGTCAATGACCACAACCTTATTGCCTCGCATGGCCAGGGCCGAGCCGATGTTGGCAGTTGCGGTAGTCTTGCCTACACCGCCTTTTCCTGAAGTGATAACGATAGTCCTACCCATCATAAGGTTCCCCTTTACCCAAATTTGCGAAATTCCCCGCGAAGGGAGCGAGTTGTATGGACCTGTCCCGCACGTAAGCCATCATCGGCCCGGTGCCGGCACCCTTGGGCCTCCGGCCGGCATCGGAGGATGTTCCGGCGTGCGGTCCAATCTGTATACGCGGCGAGTCCAGGTTCAGGGCCACTATGGTGGCCTGGGTATTGCCGGTGGACCCGGCGTGGACAAACCCGCGAAGCTGTCCGAACACCGCCACGTCTCCCTCTGCGATTATTTCCGCGCCCGGATTCACGTCCCCGATTACGACCACGTCGCCATCGTGGCGGATGATCTCTCCCGAACGGCATGTGGCCTTGACCAGGAGCGCGTTCAGCCACTGGTGCTTCTGGCTGGCGGCCCGCCGCGGCCTGCCGGTCTGCCTCTTCCTGGCGCGGACCGGCTTCGTTGGGACCACCACCTCCTCCGGCTCCGGGGGTGTCTCCAGGGCCGGAATGAGCCCAGCCGGAATGCCGGTGGACAGGGCCGGCGGCTCCCATTTCGGCAGGTCGAGAGTTTCCGCCAGGTGGGGACTGGTTTCCAGCCTCGTAGAGAGACGGGTGCTATCTGCCGCTCCCAGACTGGCGCGGCGGTCCGGGGCGACGTTCTCAGCCAGGCAGGAGAACCGCACTACTTCCAGTCCAGACTCCTGCTCGATGATCGCCTTGATCTCCTTCAATTGCTCCTGCGAAACAATGCGCGTGCCCACATCCACGGTGATGCGCCCGCCGGACCACAGCCCCTTGTTGTCCTCCAGGTACTCCCGCAAGCTGCGGGTTACCAGGTCAAAGGGAGCCGCGTCGTCGATCAGGAAATCGACGCTTGACCCCCGTCCGATCACCTCTATTACATCGCTCTTCAGCATGGACCGGTCCTTACTTGACTTGCCGACTTGGATTCTCCGGGAAGCGGACCTTCAGCTTCCGCTCCGGCCCCGCACCCGGTATGGGGCGGCGTTCCCAGTGACTGGCTCAACGCACCGTCCCAGACCGACGCGGTTGAAGTTATGTAATCTCACTTATAGCAACGGGCACCTCGTTGGAGCAAGGGATTTTATGTTAATTTTAGACGAGTTTTAACTTTATGTTATGTTTGAATGCATTGATGGCTTTGATGGCATCCCGGTCTGCCGGGGCTCCGGGTGCGGTTCCGGGGCGGAGGAAGGAGCGGCGGCCGCCCAACAGCGAGGCTTCAGACGTCGCGGAACGCGAGCATCAGCCTCGCCCGTTGGGGTCGATCAGGTCTACTGGCCGATGATGTTCAGCAGGGCCTGGCGCTTTTCGTTTCTGACGGCGTTCAGGCCCCGTTCCAGGGCTGCGGGCACGTCCGAGGGGTCCTCAACCCGCTCGCTGTAACCCCCGGCCGCCTGGCATATCAGCTCGTACTGGAAGGACTGGGACAGGGTGCTGACGGCGAAGTTGCCGGTCTGGACGGCGTAACCGTCAGCATAGGTGTTCCGGGTGGCGCTCTGGACAGCGTTCCAGATGCCGTTGTTCCAGACGATGGTAAGCACGGGCAAGTCCTGGGCCTCGGACACGATGTGTCCCGCAGTGCCGGAGCCGAAGATGTAGGAACCGTCTCCCACGCAGCAGATTATGGTCTTCTCCGGCGCGGCCAGCTTGGCTCCCAGGGACGCGCCGATGGCCCAGCCAAGCCCTCCCGACGCCGGGACGCTGTAGAAACTCCCCGGCCTGGTCACGGCGAGCAGGTTGACGTCAATGCCAAGCTCATTGAGCACGACCGTATCGTCGTCCAGCGCCTCGGACAAGCACCTGGTGAACCAGCCCTTGCTGACCGGGAACTGGCCGTTGGCAGCCTCGGCCCGGCTGCGCTCCTGCTCCCGCCGCTGCGCCGACCTGGCGGCCCACGCCTGGGTGCGGGCGTTGACGGCCTGGGCGTCCACCCCGGACGTGCGGACTGCATCTGCCAGCGACCGGAGTATCAGCCTGGGGTTGCCGGACAGGTTCAAATCTACCTGGAAGCCCCGAACCGGGTAGGCGGAATACAGGGGGTCTTCGCCGATTCCGATGACGGTGGCGCCGGTTGGCGGGGCATGGCGCTTGGGTGTCCACGGCACGTCGGCCTCCAGCACCACCACCACGTCAGACTCGCCCAGGGCTGAGCCGACGTCGGCCCCGGCGTACAGGGGATGGTCCTTGGGGAAGTTGGCGTACAGCGCGCCGGACTCGAACACCGGCATACCCAGCAGCTCGGCCAACTCCACCAGCGGGGCCACCGCCAGAGGGTCCTTGCCCGCGCCACGGGTCACCAGCAGCGGATTGCGGGCGTTGGCCAGGGCGTCGGCGGCCTGGGAAATGGCCTCCGGGGAGGGAAGCCGGTCCCCGGACTTCTGCTGCCGGGACCTGGTCTGGTAGTCGATGCCCGCCACCTCTTCGGCCAGCACCTCCCGGGGCAATGTGAGGTACACCGGGCCGGGAGGCGTGGATTCGGCGATGGCGAAGGCGCGGTCAACTACGCCCTCCAGGTCCGCGCCGTGGCGCAACTCGTAGTCCCACTTGACCCACTCGCGCACCATCGCCGCCTGGTCGAAGGACTCCTGCGCCCAGTGGATGCTGCCGTCGCGGGAACCCCTGGCGTCGCCCTCGGTTATGGGAGTGCGCCCGGCGCTGAACAGCATGGGCATGTTGGACCGCGCCGCGTTTACGATGCCGCCGATGGCGTTGGCGGTGCCGGGGACGGTATGCACCATCACCACCTGGGGACGCCCCGTGATCATGGTGTAGCCGTGGGCCATGCTGACCGCCGTGACCTCGTGGGGCACCGGGATGGGCCTGGGCAGCGGCTGCTCCTGGCTGAGCCGCTTGGCGTAAGCCTCGATTATGGGCGCGAAGTCCGTACCGCCGTTGCCGAAGAAGTAGTCAATGCCGCGGGCGGCCAGAAGTTCCAGGTAAGCCTCGGCAACGCTTTCCACTGGTGCATGGTTGTACATGGGACTGTCCTTTCCTATGCTTTTGGACAATAGGGGATTGTCTTGTTCCTTCTATTGGGACGTCGCATCCGTAGGTGGATCGGACTCCCAACATTTCCGACATTTAGTCACATCTTCGCTAAGCACCCATCGTGTGATGTGATGAATGACGTTTCCCTCTCTTCTTTCTTCCCCTTGAAACGTGTAGCGGTCACGTGGACACCAAGGGACCACTCCCCAACGATGTGACTCAATGCAACCCCTTTCCTCTTCCGCTTCCCGTTCTCGTGTCCTAGTACTCAGTCATCACAGGAATCGGAGGTTCTTCGAAATGTCTCTGATCCATCATCAAGCCGTCCCCATCGCGGGTGCCACTACGCCACCTATCATTTCTCGGTTGACTG
>DAOUJS010000155.1:0-22782 GCA_034422355.1 Dehalococcoidia bacterium
GGTGAAGTGGGACGACGATCCCAACAGCACGGTTGACATAACCAGCACCGCGGCCGAGGACATCCGCGGCCTGCTGCGCCTGCGCTTCGGTGGCATACCCCCGGCGGACCCGCGGGAGCTTGACCGCTAGTCTGGGGTATGGAACCTGGACGTCATCTCATTCCTTCGGGAAGCCCCATAAGGTGGACCCGTTCCCAAGTCCCCTTCCGCAGCAAGCCGGGACTATCAGCATGATCACGAATGCGAGAATCGTGACCCCGTAGGGGCGGTAAGGTTCGTGAACACAATCAGCTATTGACCTTTGGGTCGAGTTGTTATACCCAGGAGGGCATCGCAGCACGAAACTACCCTTGTCCTCTCCATTTGGCGGATGGACCATTCGTTGCGCCTCCGCCCTTTCCCTTCGGCGGCTTAGCAGGTTTCTCAGCACTGGGCAAGGTTATGGTCTGATTCACTGGCTGGTCCATGTCAATGCGCCGGCCAGTGGGAACACGGTTGTTTTTCCTTTCTTCACTACGTTTATCTGCCATTCATCACCTTCCCTGAAACATCATGAGGGCATCTGTTGGTCCACACATAGTTCGGCCCCCTCCGTCCTTTGGGCAGAACCATGGTACAGCGTACATCTACGGCAGTAATCCAGTCTGGAATCGCTAGGCTTATATCAACGACGTTGGACTCTCCAGGTTCCAAGGCAATACCTGGGCTATCGTTCCTGATTCGGTACTGCACGTTCCATGGAAAGTCCACCCCAGGCCCGTTCGTAATCATGTGATCCGCGTACTCCGCAACTTTGCCTTCAACGTCCTCATCATCAAAGGGTGCCAATACTCGCACCTCCCACTGTAACGAATTGCAGTGGGCGATAACTCTCGACGTGTTAGTTACCAACGCCACAGCGCTAATTACATTCCAGGACTCACTGCTCGCCCGGGATGTGACTTCAAGATCAACTTTTATGGAAGGCTGAGCTGTTCTGAAAACATTGAACCTCCAGATAGCTAGGAAGCCCGTCAATGTGAACATGATGGCAGGAGTCAGGTAAAAGATCACCTGGGCTACCTGCTCGTACCATGGTTCCGGTACCACCAAAGGCATAAACCAATTATACCTCACCGAAGCTCTCTACTGGCTAGGGAACCTCAGATGCACAGAGGCAGGGGCCGCTGGATCCCGGACATTACATTCCAGGGGACCAGAGTGAGGCAGGCAGGATCACTTGCGACAAGACATGGCCACGTTCCGGCAGATCTCCCACCACCTGTTGAAGCAAGAGAAACGGCCCCGGTGTCCGGGGCCGTGGGGTTCTTGGTGGGTGGCTACCGGGGCTTGTCCTTGTGGGACTCGTCCTGGAGCCTTGGGCCGGGGCTGTTAGAGGGCGGCCACCTTTTCGCGGAGGGACTCGATCTCCTTCATCAACTCGGCCTTGGGGTCGCCTCCCTTGTTGAGGGCGACCAACTCGAAGGAGCGGCGCTCAATCTCGGGGAGAGTCTGCTGGAGCAGGACTTCGTCCACCGAGGCGGCGATGGAGGGATAGCCGGCGCGCTCAATCATGTTGCGGATGTTGCCGGCCTTGAACTGGTCGAGGGTCCAGCGCAGGGTCTCGCCGGAGGTGGTGACGTCCCAGTAAATCCGGACGTCCTGGTTGCGCGGCCCGTAGTGGTAGTGGGGACCCTTCTCGAAGCAGTCGAAGGCCAGAAGCTCCACTTCCTGACCGGCGACGTCGGACAGCACGTGGATGGCCATGCCCTCGTCGTTGGCCAGGTGGCGGTACTCCAGACCGAAGCGGATGTTGCCGACCTCGATCATGTCGCCGTCGAGCATCTCGGGCATCAGGTGATGGACCGTGCGGCGCTCGTTGCGGGACAGGTCGCGGGCCTTGGCTTCGGCCTCGTCCAGCGCGGCCTGGGATACGGGGTTGGCTTCCAGCCCGTCGGCGAGGGCGTCATAACCGGACCTGCGGACCATCGCCGGGAGCTTGTTGCGGATGTTGTCCATGGTCCAGCCTACCGGGTTTCCGGCAGTGGTCTTGTCCAGGTGCAGGCGGATGTTGTGGTTCTCCGGCCCGTAGTGGTAATGGGGGTCCTGGTCAAAACAGTCGAAGCGAAGGATCTCGGTGTCGTGACCGTCGATTTCCGAATAGACCTGAATGCAAAGGCCCTGGTCCGGCATGAGTTCCTTGCGGTAGCTCATGGCGATGTCGACCAAGCCGCCGTCTACGACAGTGTCTCCCTTGTCCACGGTTCTCCTCCTATATGTTTATTGAGGTAACCCAAAGGCCAGATTACCTGGCCAATCGCCTGGAAACCCCGCCCTGCCAACCGCCGGGCAAATTATATCACGGAAATCAAGCCTGCAACATCTTGATGAGGCGGTATCCGCAAGCGGCGGGTTGTTGCGCGCCGACATGGGCAAGAGTATATTCGGGCCGACGAGGTTGCAGGGCGGCGTTGATTCGGGGCATGGAGGCGGGTTCTGATTTTCCTCTGTCGGGTATCTTCTGCTGCTCTGCTTCTGTCTCTCCTGTGGATGACCGTCGTTGCTTGCGGCGGGACCGCCGCAACCACGCTTCCGGAGACGGTGTTGGCGCCGTTGGAAAGCAGGGGCAATGGGCCGGTTGTGGCGACCCCGTCCGACCCTATGACGTCCGTTGTGGAGCGGACTCCGGCGCTTCCGCCCACACAGCCGGCCCCGCGACAGATTTTCGCTGTGCCCACGCGGACGCCGTCGCAACGAACTCCAGCCCCGACGCTCCCTATTCCAACGCCTAATCCGCCAACGGCCCTGCCTGTGGGCACGCCGGTTCCCGCGCTTGCGGTCGCCGCAACGCCCACATCCGTCCCTACCCTCGCTCCCAGTCCAACGGCAACCCCTGCGCCGACTGCTACTCCAACACCGACGCCCACACTGGCCCCCACACCATCACCTACGCCCACCGAAACTCCTGTCCCAACCCCCACGCCGACGGCTACTCCTACCCCTACCCCTACCCCTACGTCGATTACTGCGTCTACTGCGACACCACTCCCTGCTCCCGCGGCAACGCCAACGCCGGTTCCGACAGCAACGCTAACTCCCACCCCGACTCCGACACCGCGGCCCACTCCTACGCCGGTTCCCACATTTACACCGACGCCTGTCCCAACGCCGACTCCCGTACCGACTCC
This sequence comes from Dehalococcoidia bacterium, assembly GCA_034422355.1. Lineage (GTDB taxonomy): Bacteria > Chloroflexota > Dehalococcoidia > Lucifugimonadales > UBA3495 > CATOSP01. The sequence continues at coordinate 3,168 of DAOUJS010000155.1, forward strand.
AACACCGTGGCCTACTGCCACGCCCACACCTGCGCCAATCGTGGCCCCTCCCGGTGGTTACGGCTGTGTCGAGGACCAGGTCGATGTCAATTCAGCGACAGTGGAGGAGTTACAAAGGATCAAGCAGATCGGACCCAGCCGGGCGGCGCAAATCCTGGAACTCCGGCCCTTCTCATCGCTGGATGATCTGGTGCGAATCAGGGGCATTGGGGAGAAGAGACTCGCTGAGATTAAGGACCAGGGAATAGCTTGCATCGGTTCTTGAAGCGCGTACTGCTTTAGCCGTGCAGTCCGTAAGGCCGTTTTGACCGTACCAGTGGCCGGGGATATACTGGCCTGCGCTTGACCAGGAAGATACACCCTCCCGCATCACGGGCCCCAGTGCCGCGGCGCGTTCCTTGGCACGGCTTCCGCCCCCGGCAATGTGGCACAAATGGCGGTGTTCGGGGTCTATAGAGCTGGAGGGGTTGGATGGGGCACGAGATATGAAGATCGGACTAAGCATTCCTCAACTGCTCGATGGTGATAGCCTGAAGCGGTTCGTGCAGCGGGCGGAAGCCCTGGGTTTCGAGTCGGCGCTGGCGGGGGACCACATCGTGCTCCCCACCGCCGGTACGGACCAGTACCCCTACACCGCCGACGGTTCCTTCGCACGTCCGGCAGAAGACCCGTTCCTGGAGACCATGACCCTGCTGGGATATGTTGCCGCTTGTACCGACGTAATCAGGCTGGGGAGCACGGTGGTGATCCTGCCCTACCGCAACCCGGTGGTGCAGGCCAAGATGTTTGCGTCGCTGGACGTGCTGACCAAGGGCAGGATGATATGCGGCGTCGGCGTGGGCTGGCTGGAGAAGGAGTTCGACACCCTGGGCGTTCCGTATGCTGACCGCGGCCCAATGAGCGACGAGTTCCTGGAGATGTTCAAGATTCTCTGGACCGAAGCGGAACCGGAGTTTCACGGGAAGTATTACCAGTTCGACGGCATCAGCTTCTACCCCAAGCCCGTCCAGAAACCGCACGTCCCAATCTGGGTGGGAGGTCACACTCGCAGGGCGCTCCGCCGCACCGCCAGGTACGGGGACTGCTGGCATACCACCCGCCAGACACCCGACTTCGTGGCGCAGAACCTCCCGTACCTCCGGCAGGAGACGGAGCGCGCGGGGCGTGACCCGGCCTCCATCACCATATCCCTGAAGCGCAGCCTGCACTTCACCGACATCGGCATCGGGGAGAGAGGGTCCGTCCGCACCGGCGGGGCCATGATAGGCACAACCCAGGAGATCCTGGATGACGTCTACTACTGCCGGGAGCTGGGGATAGACCAGTTGACCTACGACTTCCGCGTCGATGGGATCGACCAGTCCTTACAGGTGATGGAGCACCTGGCGGACCGGGTGCTGCCGGCCGCGGAGCGGCTGGGCTAAGAAGCGAGGGCGGTCTGAAATGACCGGCCGAACTTGCGGCAAAGCCCCCTAGCATGTAGGATAGCTCGTATGACTCCAGATGTCATTGCAATAATCACCGTTGGGGTAGCGTTGGGGGGCTTAGTTGTTGCATTGGGCGGCTTGATGATGGCTATGTTCCAGTCTGTAAACAAGCGCCTTGACACCATGGAGCAACGACAAATCTCTTTCGAGAACCGACTCTCGGAGTTGGAACAGCGGCAGGCCCGTCTTGAGGGACTGATGGAAGGGATACGCGATATGCTGGCCCGCCTCCCCTTGAGTCAGCCGGCCCCCACGGCCGGAGTTGAGGAGTCACCACAGCTCTGAACGGAAACCCTATAACCGGCGCTTAAAGTCCGCTATCGCGGAATGTCCTGGCCCGTTCCACCAGTTCCTCGGCAGTATGGCGCATCGACTTGGCCTGGCGGTCTGTAATCTCCCGCTTCACGCTGCCGGGAACTCCGGTTACAAAGGAACGGTCAGGAATGTTGCTGCCGGACAGCACCACCGAGTTGGCCGCCACCAGGCACTGCTTGCCCAGGGTGACGTCATTCAAGACGGTGCAGTTGTTGCCCAACAGCGAACCCTCGCCCACCCGGTCGCAGTGGACCACGACGCAGTGGCCTACGGTCACATAGTCTTCAATATACATGTCCGAGCCGTGGACCACTGAGCCTTCCTGCACGTTTACATAATTGCCGAGGGACACTTTGCCCTCGCCATCGCCGCGGATGGTGACTCCGGGCCAGATGCTGCAATACTCTCCGATTTCCACGTCGCCGACCACGTAGGCGAACTCGCTCACCCATGCGGTCTCGGCCACTTTGGGGGTTTTCTCGCCAAGACTCCTGATCAAACCGTTCCTCTTGATGTGTTTATCTGGCAGTGCCCATGGCCCGCCGGGCTTCCATATCCAACTCGCGGCTGATTATCGCCCGCCGTTTGTCATACTGCCGCTTCCCTCGGGCCAACGCAAGCTCGACCTTGGCCACGTGGTTCTTGATTAGCAGGCGCAGGGCGACGATGGTGAGGCCCTTTTCGCTCACCTCGGCGGTGAGCTTCTCGATCTCTTCCCGGTGCATGAGAAGCTTCCGGGGCCGCCTGGGTTCGTGGTTGAACATGCTGGCTGGACCGTAGGGGGCGATGTATGAGTTGACCAACCACAACTCCCCGTCCTGGGGCCTGGCGTAGGAGTCCCGCAGGTCGGCGCGTCCGGCCCGGATGGACTTGATCTCCGTGCCGGTCAAGACCAGACCGGCCTCGTACCGCTCCAGGATTTCATAGTCGTGGAAGGCCTTGCGGTTGGACGCCAGCGCCGGGTTGTGTCCGTTTCTCTTGGATGACTTCTTCTTGGCCATAGTATTCAGTGTATCAGTTTTCCCGGGCTATCTGGCCCCGGAGGACTTCTACTGCCCTTTCCAAGTGTACGTCGGTGGAGAAGTCCTCGACCGGCTCAAGGACTATATTGGGAGTGATGCCCTCTCCTTCTATAAGGGTGCCATTGGGAGTATACCAGTTGGCGACGGTGAAATTGACTCCTGAACCGTCATCGAGCGGCCACAGGTTGTTGACGCTGCCCTTGCCGAAGGTCTTGATGCCGACCACCGTTGCCCGCCGGTAGTCCATCAGGGCGCCGGCGAATACTTCGCTGGCGCTGGCGCTGAACTGGTTTACCAGGACGACCACGGGTATGTCGAGGGCTTCGCCGCCAGACTCCACCTTCCAATCTCTTCTGTGGTCGTGGGCGTCTATCTGGTACAGCACTAACCCGTCACGCAGGAATTGGCTTGTAACGTCCACCACCGATGTGAGCAGGCCCCCGGGGTTGTCCCGCAAGTCAAGGACCAGACCCACGCCGCCCGAGTTCCTGAACCGGTCCAGGGACTCCAGCAGTTCCCGCTTGGTGGTGGCGGAGAAGCTGGACAGCCGCATGTGACCGATGCCGCCTTCGAGCATCGCAAGGCGGACGGAAACGAGAGGGATCACCCCACGGGTCACTTCGATAGACACCGGGTCAGTGTCCCCGAGGTGCAGCACCAGCAGGGTGACGGTGGTGCCCTTCTGTCCCCTGATCTTGTTGACGGCCTGAAGCAGGCTGATGTTTTCCGCGCTCTCGCCCTCGATGGCGAGTATGATGTCTCCCGGCCGGATGCCGGCCCTTTCCGCGGGCGTGTCCGGCAGCGGGGCCAACACCGTGATCTGTCCGTTCCTTAGCGTGACCTCCGCGCCGATACCCTCGAAGTATCCCTTCAGGTCCTGGTTGGCAATCTCGAACTGCCGGGAGTCCAGGTAAGACGCATAGGGGTCGTTCAGGGCTTCCAGCATCCCGCGTATTGCGCCGTTGCTGATTGCCTGCGGGTCCAGCGAGTCGCCCTTGATATGCTCCTCTCTCAGAAGTTCCCATACCTCTGCAATCCGGTTGAACTCGGCGGGAAGTTCGTCTTGTGACACTTCCGGGGTGTCTGTCTCAGCAGCCTGTTGGTTCCAGCAGGCCGTGGTGAGCGTGAGGACCAGCAACACGGAGAGAGAGGTCCACATCATGCCAGTTCTGATCAAGGGAGGTCCTCCCGGGTCTGCTTCGGACGACAGGGTGAACGTAGGCGACATTGTAGCACAGGGAAAGAGAGTGGCCTTAACCGTGGAGGAATGAGCGGCGAGGGCACCAAATTGGGCAACATGGCAGGGCCTTGGCAAAGGTTACTTCAATAACACCCCTCACCAGCACGTATTCCCGTCCTCAACCCGTCATTCGTGCGAAAGCGGGAATCCGCCAGACCGTCGGTGATTGATCGCACCGCCTGAAACAGAACACTGCGCATGGGCACACCGATTGAACCTCCGTCTCAGGGCGGTGTATCATTTGATTCGGGTTGTAGAGACTATTTGCACGGCGGCAGCGAGCCGGCTGGACGCCAAGGCAACCCGTGAGACCGGAGGCGACTTGTCCGCTCTGGACGACCCACAAATATACCGGGAGCTGGACCCGTCCGGAATGGCCGGGAGGTTGAGTGACGCACCACGCCAGGTACTGGCGGGTTGGAGTTGCGCCTGGGCAACGCCTCTCGGCGGACTGGAAGGAATATTTGATCACCTGGTAATCGCCGGAATGGGTGGATCGGCCATTGCCGGTGACCTGGTGGCAGACCTGGCATCGCTCAAGGAAAGGTTGCCTGTCACAGTTATCCGGGACTTTCGCATACCCTTCACGCTCAATGAGCGGACGCTGATGGTCGCGTGCAGTTACTCTGGGAACACGGAAGAAACGCTGTCGATGTTCCGCCAGAGTCTGGACTCAGGGGCCAGGTTGGTCGCGGTGACTGCCGGCGGCGGGCTCGCCCAGGAAGCCGCGCGGCATAACGTGCCGGCTCTCTTCGTGGATGCTCCGGGCGAGCCCCGCAGCGCGGCGGTCTATAACTTCATGCTGATGGCCGGGTTGCTGGCCCGGCTTGGACTGCTGGACACAGAGGCCGTTGACGCCGAGGCTGGGTCTGCGGCGTTGGCGAAGAGGGTTGGGTCTCTATCTCCGGATACTCCCACCTGCGACAACGCGGCAAAAACGCTGGCCCTGGGACTGGTTGGCCACCTGCCGCTGGTGTGCGGTGGGGGGCTTTTTCGGGGAGTAGCCCGGCGATGGAAGTCCCAACTCAACGAGAATTCCAAGGTCTGGGCCTTCAGCGAGACTTTGCCGGAATTGCTCCACAACTTTGTGGAAGCCTTCGACTCCTGGCCAACCGGCATCCATAAGCCCATGGCGTTACTGCTCAAACCCCGCGGGTTGAGCGACGCCTTGGCGGACCGTTACGAGGCGTTGCAAGCGCTTCTGGAACGCCTCGAGGTCAAGCATCAGGTTTTGGCGGGATGTGATGCCAGTCCGCTTGTCCAACTTCTGGACATGCTGGTCCTGGGTGACTATGTTAGCTATTACCTGGCATTGCTGCGCGGTATTGATCCTTCCCCTACGCCGACTCTGGACAGCCTGAAACGCCGGACAGCCGGGATTGACCACACGTAACGGCGCAAGTACGATTAGCCTGTTCAGGGATTGAGAGTCCGGAATGACATAAAGCGCCCAAGAGGAGGAATCAGATGGCGACACAGACGACTCCGGAGACTTCGGCCAAGGCCAGGCCGTTGGTGAAAATCACGGAAATGGACCACATCGTGCTCAGGGTCAGGGACGTGGAGACCTCACTCCGGTTCTACACCGAGGTGCTTGGCCTTCAGCCGGAGCGGGTTGAACAGTGGCGCGCCGGGGAAGTGCGCTTCCCGTCCGCCCGGCTCAACGCGGACACGATAATCGACTTTTTCGCCTCCGACCAGATTCCATCGGGCCGGGACGACGTCAAGAACCAGGACCACTTCTGCATGGTGATCGACAAGACCGACATGGACCAGCTAAAGGCCGATTTCGAGGCCATCGGCGTCGACATCCAGGCCGGGCCCGGAAAGCGATGGGGGTCCCACGGCGACGGGATATCCCTATATGTCTATGACCCCGACGACAACGTGGTCGAGCTGCGGCACTATTAGCCAACAGCCGACGGGCCGGAACAGATTCCGTTAGTCAACCGCGGCCCGGCGCTTTGACCTGCCGGGCCGCCAGCCAATAGCCCTTCCCCCTCTCCCCAATAGGCTGTCCAGCCGGGTCCATCCATTGTTCCCTGGTCCGGCGCTGATGATGGACTTCCCGTTCCTCAATCGCAGTTGCTTCGGTGTCCATGAGCAGCCTTCTGCGATGGAGAAGTCCCGCACTTCGTCATGCCAATAACCGCTCGGCCAACTCTACAAAATCGTTCACGATGATGTCGGGCTGGTACTCCGAGTCCTCGGTGGGCAGGTTGTAGCGGTTGACATAAGCCGCCTTGAAGCCGCAGGCCTGCGCGCCCAGTATGTCGAAGGCGTGCGCTGCGACCATCAATATCTCGCCTGGCTCACACCCCAGCCGTTGTACCGCCTTGCGGTAGATTCCTGGAGCGGGCTTGAACGCCCCAACCTGGTCCACCGATATAATCGCTTCGAACTCCACCGGCACGTTGCTGCCCAGCAGCTTCTCCAGGTACCACTGCTCACCGTTGGACAGGGCCACCAGCCTGTACCGGCTGCCCAGCGACCTCAACCCTTCTATGGCGTCGTCGTATGGTTGCAGGTCCATGTAGACCTGCATGAATTCCCGCACACCCTCGGCCGTATAGTCCACATTGTGTTTCTTCAGGCAGTAGACAAAGGCGCGGCGGCAGGTCTCCAGGTAGCCGCTGTGACCCAGCATCAGCAGGTTGTCCTGGTACTGCTCGATGCGCTGCCGTTCTCTCCAGTCGGCATAGAAGGTCTCCCCGGTTATGCCCGATCCGTTGGCCGCCAGGAAGTCCCCGGCCGGACCGGACAGGCTTCCCGTCAGGTCCATGACGGTGCCGAATATGTCGAAAGTGAGGAACTTGACCCTTTCCAGGGAATAGTCCGTCATGCAGCAACTCTCCTTCTTGGACCGGGTATGCCCGGTTCTCCAGATACCACACTCGCACAGACAGCCGGAAGGGTCAACCGCCGGTCATCGAGGCGGGAACGGCCCGGTGATTGACGTTCCCCGTCCCAGTGCATACCATCGCTTCAGCAGTAGAACGCGCCACATCGACGTGGCGCCCAGGAGGTAAGGAGTGAAGTACGACTATATCGTCATTGGCGCGGGGTCGGCGGGCGCAATTCTCGCCACCAGGCTCTCCGAAGACCCCGCCGCCTCGGTGCTCCTGCTGGAGGCCGGCCCGGACTACCCGGACATCGACAGCCTCCCGGAAGAGGTCAAGTATGGCTACTTGTCCACCAAGAGCGTCTGGGACAGCGACCACAACTGGCAATATCGGGCCAGGGCCACCGACACGGCGGAGATAGAGATTCCCAGGGGCAAGGTCACCGGCGGCTCCAGCGCCATCAACGGGCAGATCTTCCTCCGCGGCATTCCCGAGGACTACGACGACTGGGCCAAACGGGGAAACGACGAGTGGAACTTCCAGCAGTTGGTCCCCTACTTCAACAGGGTGGAGACCGACACCACCTACCAGGACGACCCCGGGGACTTTCACGGCTCCGACGGCCCCATCATCTGCCACCGCTTCCCCCAGGACCAGTGGCGGCAGGGCAACAAAGTCTGGTTCGAGGCCTGGCTGGACAACGGACAGCCCCACTGCGAAGACCACAATGCGCCCGGCACGACCGGAGTGGGTCCCACGCCCCTGAACAATCCCAACGGCATCCGCTGGTCCACCGCAATCGGATACCTGGGCCTCTCCCGCCACCGCCTCAACCTGACCATCAGGGCCAATGTGACAGTCAAGCGCATACTCTTCGACACCACCGGCGAACGCCCCAGGGCCACGGGCGTAGAGGCGGTCTCCGGTGAAGAGACTTTCGTCGTCGAGGCCCAGGAAATCATCCTAAGCGCGGGCGCAATCGCGTCGCCACAGATACTCATGCTCTCCGGCATCGGCCCCGGCGACCACCTGAAAGAGCACGGAATAAACACCGTCATCGACTCGCCGGGAGTCGGCCAGAACCTGGCCGACCATCCCCTGATCAACATTCTGTGGGCCACCAGGCCCGAGGTGGAGCTGCAGCGGTTCGTCGCCAACGCCCAGTTGCTGGTCAGGTACACGGCTGAAGGCTCTCCCCTGCGCAATGACATGATCGTCTACCTGAACTCCGGCGCGGGCATGGCGCGCAACCGTGGCGGCGCTCACGCCGACCTCGTGGGCCTGGGCGCAAGCCTCGGACTCAACCTGGCCCTGTCCAAGGGCGAGATCAGGCTCCGTTCCGGCGACTACAGGGATTATCCCTATCTCAACTACAACCTCCTCGACCACGAGGAGGACCTGCGCCGGTACCGTGACGGCATCCGCATGATAGTCGATCTGGAGGACCATCCCGCGATGTCCGCGATTATCGAGAACAGGGTCTACCCCGAGGACTCGGATCTGGAGTCCGACGAGGCCTTGGACCGTTGGATGAAGAGGTGGGTGGGCACCGGCCACCACGTCTCCTGCACCGCCAAGATGGGACCCAGCTCAGACTCAATGGCCGTGGTGGACCAGTACGGCAAGGTCTACGGTGCAGATGGTCTGCGTGTCGTGGACGCCTCGATCATGCCTGAGTGTGTGCGCGCCAACATCAACGTCACCGTCCTGATGATCGGCGAGCGGGTCGCGGAATTCATCAAGCAGGGCAAGTGAAGACCAGGCCCACGTTACATAAGGAGAGACCATGAGCAGCGTTGAATATAATCCGGCAGCCCGGTTCGACGTCGAAACCGCCGATCTGGTCTACCTGGAACACCAGGGCGTCAGCCTGGAGGCAACTGTCTACCAGCCCCGGGGCGAAGGTCCCTTCCCGGGTCTGCTGAACGTTCACGGCGGCAGATGGTTCCTGAATGACCGCTCCGCCGACCACCTTATGAACTCGGCCCTCGCCGCCAGCGGCATCGTGGTGGCGGCCATAGACTTCAGGTTGGCCCCTCAACACCCCTACCCGGCCCAGGTCGCGGACGCCAACTTTGCGACCCGATGGATGAAAGCGCGGTCCCAACAGCTCAACATAGACCCTGAATCGGTGGGCGCAATGGGCTGTTCCAGCGGCGGACACACCGTCGCGTTGAATGGGATGCGCCCCAGGGACCCCCGCTATGCGGCCCTGACGCTGCCCGGAGGGGAGGATGTGGACGCTTCATTGCGGTACATGCTCTGCTGCTGGCCCGTCCTCGACCCCCACGCCCGCTATGTCTGGGCCCGCGAAAATGGCTACGACAGCTTCATCGGCCCCACCGAGTCCTACTTCACAGACCACGCCAGCCTCCACGAGGGCAATCCCCAGGAGGCCCTGGACCGGGGAGAGACGGTTGAGCTGCCGCCCGCGATAATCATCCAGGGCACCAACGACAACAACGTCCCCCTGTCCATCCCCCGGAAGTTCGAGGCTACCTACCGGGCCGCCGGAGGCCACGTAGAGCGGGAGCTCTTCGAGGGGATGCCCCACGGCTTCGCCAACACCCCGGGACCCGAATCGGACAGGGCTATCGAGTTGATGAAGGGCTTTATCGCGCGGCAGCTATCGCAGTCCGCGGTGGCACGGGTATAACAGGGATTTCCAACGGCCCGCTTCTGCATGAACATCCGTCAGGACGGACACTGTAGAAGGGTTCCCTTTGTATGTAGGGTGCCCCCCATGCAAAGGAAACCTCTGAAACCGTCTATTGCCATACCGAGCCCTGACCCGCCCCAGGTCCGGCCCCGCGAAAGACGCCTTTGAATGGGACCGGGTCTTGTTGAAGCGGACCAGGGAACGCGGCTTCAGCATCCAATACCGCTTCCGCCCCGGACATATCATGGCCGTCCGCGACTACCTCAAGCGCTGCCTGCAAGAACTCCACGTCCTCCCCCAGGCCGCTTAGATACTGCGTAGTCTGCTCGGGCTGGAGAACGAGGGGGAGAATCACGCCTCAAGTATGGGTCTGTTCGGCCTGATCGAATACTGGCAGCGGACAACCGATTCCTGGCAGAGGCAGAGCAATGAGAGGGGTTCACGAGGTGGAGGTATGGCGCGCTTGGCGGGACTCGAACCCACGGCCTCTGCCTCCGCAGGGCAGCGCTCTATCCACTGAGCTACAAGCGCGCGATTGGTGGTTGGTGGGTTGTTAAACTTTGAAGGCTAAGGCGGCCGCCGGGCTTGGTTACATAATTGGTGCCGAGGGAGGGATTTGAACCCACACATCCGTAAGGACACTGCGCCCTGAACGCAGCGCGTCTGCCATTTCGCCACCTCGGCAGCCTGGCCGGTCCCCATTTTGGCCGTTCCCAAGGCAAGGAGCAGATTCAGCGCTCTATGGTGGGCGATGGAGGATTTGAACCTCCGGCCTCCTCGGTGTGAACGAGGCGCTCTAACCACTGAGCTAACCGCCCTTCACCCTGGAACTCTTGCAATTATAGGCAAGGCACACCCCATGCGCAACCCCGGTTGCCTGGAGGCATTTTATGTCAAGTGGTCAAAAATCAGCCTTTGGCGTAACATAACATATCTTGTGCGAACCAAGGTCTATGAAGAATTTTGGAGGGGAAAAGCGGTCATGTCAGACCGGCAACGGCGTTGTATCGCCGGGGGCCGAGGAGGGCTGGACTTACTGGCCCGGGGAGCGCGGTCTGCGTGGGTGAAATCCCGGCCGGGCCAGCGTGAAGACGTGAGAAGGGACTACTGTTGAGTCAGCAGGAACGCGGTCAGCGCCGCAACTTCGTCATCGGTGAGATGTTCGACCAGGGCGGTGGTCATCAGACCTACAGTGGCCCTTTCGACGCCCTCGGCGACAAAGACTTCAGGTTCCCGGATGGACTCGGTGATATACTCTTCCGCCGAATAGCCCGGCCTCCTGGTGCCCGCGTCTGCGCCGATGTAGGTGAGTTCCGGGCCCAGCAACCCTTCGGAGACGCCCTGTATGGTGTGGCAGGTTATGCAGGCCCCCGTTCCCAGGAAGACTTCCTGCCCCTGCGCCACAAGCGCCGGGTCGACGTTGAGGTCTACGGGAGCGCGGGTCGGGAGCACGACCTTGAAGCCCTCGAACTTAACAGGCACCAGGGTGGCCGTGGGCGCCGGGGTAGGAACGCTGGTCGGGGGGGTGGCCGGTCCGCACGCCGTGACGAAGGTCATCACGACGAGGATTAGTCCTACCAGCGCCACGGATACTCGATTCACCACTGTTCCTCCGGCAAGAGGCTTATGCCGGTTGTTATCTTTATCACAATCCTTGTTTATGCGTCAAGAAACCGGCGGGTCTGACGTGCCGGGATTCAGTCCAAATGGACCCGTTCCGGACGCCCCCGCATGTTCTTGATCACTCTTTTCCAAATGTAAGGAGAAGCGTTGGACGTAGGAAAGTTTCCCGCTGAACTGTTGGCACGAGTCCTGGCGCGAAACAGCATTACCGACTCCAGGGTTCTTGTAGGGCCGCGAATCGGAGAGGACGCCGCCGCACTGGACATGGGGGGCAAGCTGCTGGTAGCCACCAGTGACCCGGTCACCTTCGCAACGGACCGTATTGGATGGTACGCGGTGCATGTCAATGCGAATGACCTCGCCTGCCGGGGCGCGACCCCCTTGTGGTTCCTGGCCACGCTGCTGGTCCCGGAGAGTTTTTCCGAGGCCGATGCAGAGGCGGTGTTCGGCCAGATTATCGAATCGTGCCAGACCCTTGACGTTTCCCTGGTCGGCGGCCACAGCGAGGTGACCTACGGCATTGACCGGCCCATCGTCATGGGCACGATGCTGGGGGAGGTGGAACGGGACCGGCTGATCGTCACCGGCGGGGCCCGGGAAGGCGACAGCATTGTGGTGACACGAGGCGTGGCCATTGAGGGGACGGCCATATTGGCCAGGGAGCGGACAGAGGCCCTTATAAGGGCCGGAGTGGCGCAGGAGGTGATCGACTCGGCAGCTGCCTGGATTACGAACCCCGGAATCAGCGTTGTCGCAGATGCCAGGGTCGTCTGCGAGGCGGTCAACGTGCACTCGCTCCACGACGTGACCGAGGGCGGGCTGGTCACAGCCCTCAGAGAAGTGGCGCAAGTCTCCGGGCTGGGCCTGGCGGTGGAGGAGGGGTCAATTCCCGTGTTACCCGAGTGCGCTGCGATATGCGATGCCTTGGGTATCCACCCACTGGGGCTTCTGGGGTCCGGGGCGCTGGTGGCGACGCTGCCCCCGTCCGATGTGCCAGCTCTGCAAGCCGCGCTGGAACAGGCAGGATCCGACGGGTGGGAGATCGGACTGATGATCGACCCGGAGGAGGGATTGCAGATGATCGGGTACGAAGGCGAGGTCCCGCTGCCGGAGTTTCCCAGGGACGAGCTGGCACGGCATTTTACGTCGCAGCAGTAGTACGCCGATTAGTACATTTACACGTTACCCGCTTGCCACAAGCCGAGGACGACTGCAAAAAGTGTACTTATATGGTACATTTTACGCCCCACTCCCCGGTACACTTTTGAAGTACTATCAGGACAGCACCTCCGCCATTCCAAGCATCTCAGGCTCAAAAATGTACTGGTGTACTACTCTCCCAAGTACACTTTCAAGGCTTGCCGGAGTTGGGGAATCGTGGTGTTCGCCCCACTCACCGTGACCGATACATTTTTCCCGCGCAACTGGTCTTTACACTTTAACGCGCCTGCCAGGGCCGCCGCGCCCGCGCCTTCGGACAGGGTGTGGGCCTTCTCGACCAGCATCCCCATAGCCCGACGGATTTCATCATCACTGACCAGAACGAAGTCGTCCAGGAGGCGTCTCAGGATGCTCTGAGGCAGGTCGTAGCCGGTCTTGGTGGCGAGACCTTCGGCGAAGGTATTCATGGGAGCCTCTACGGCCCTCCCCTGCCGCCAATACAGGTAAGCGCCCTGGGCGGCCTCGGCCTGGACCGCAATCACCCGGATACCCGTGTCGATGCCCTTGGCTGTGATGCAGGTCCCGGCCGCGGTGCTGCCCCCTCCCAGAGGCACTATCATTACGTCAACCTCGGGGAGGTCCTCGATAACCTCCAACGCCTGGGTCCCTACGCCTGCGATCAGCAGGGGTTCGTTGGCGGGATGGACATACCGGTAGCCTTCCTCGGCGGCCAGGCGCTCGCAATGGTCCCTGGCCTCGTCGAAGTTTTTGCCGTGGAAGACCAACTCCGCGCCGAGGGAGCGCATCATGGCCACCTTCAGCGGATTGGCGTCTTCAGGAAGAGCAATCAACGCCCTTGCGCCGAATTGCCGGCAGGCGCTGGCTATGGACTGACCGTGGTTGCCGGTGGAAGCGGTTATGACGCCCCGGCCGCGCTCCTCGGCGCTCATGTGGGCCAGCAGGTTGATGCCTCCCCTGGCCTTGAACGCGCCCAGCGGCAGATGTTCGTCATGCTTCAGGTAGACGTTGGCTTCCAGGACCTCGCTCAGTCCCGGCGAAAACTGGAGAGGGGTGCGGGCCAAGTGGGGGGCTATGGTCTTCTTAGCCTTGTAAATATCCCGTAGGGTGGGTCCTTCCATATGTTACCTCATGTCATTAAGTCTGTTTCCACATTAGACATAGGCCAAGGCGAGTGTCAACTTCAGGGGTTACCCAAATAGTTATATGGGGTTACGGACAATGGGGACAGCGGTTGTCCCCTGTTGTCCTGCATGGGGCTTTACGGCCGGCGGCGGGAAGGGTCTGCACTGGAAGGGGAAGTGTGGCCAATTGATCTCCAGGGCGGCAACTGCCTTCCCCGCTCAATAACCCTATGGACTTCGGCCGGCGACCCTCGGCAATACGTCTTGGACCGGCGATTTGAGGCGCTTGGGGGTGTTGCGCGTCCCGGCAATGATGAGGGAAGTCCAGGATCCCGGAGGGAGGGGCCCTCGCAGTCTGTAGAACTTGTTCTTGATTTGTTTTGTTGAAATTCGATAAAAATTTGAAGTCTGGATTGACAGTCGATTTAGCACGTGATATTCTAGGCCACCCTCGCTACACTGAGAGTCCACCAAGGTACACAGGAGGTACACCGTGGCCAGGAAAACAAAGCTGATGCAACGGGTGGAGGACGAATATCAGAGGCCACTGGAGAGACTTCTACCAGAAATGGTCAATGAGTTTGGGTTGTCGGGGACTGCCGAAGAGTTGAGAGTTAGTAAGGCTACACTGGGGTACTGGCTGCTGAAGCTGGGGATAAGTGTACGCCGTGTAGCACTGGCGCCAGGCGAAACACTAGAGGTCAAGAGGATCAGCTAGGGTTGTCACACTTAACGTTTCAGGAGATTTATTGTGATGGACCACACCTCGCAGCAATTGCCTCTGGCCCGGCTCCTGGACCTGAACAACCGGGTCCACGATATAGAGGGCCGGATGCGTCTTGAGCCGGTTCCACTGGGAGCGTCGAGCGGTGTTGACTCGCCGACCCCGCAGGGTCAAATCGCGGAAATGCAGGAGGAGATGGACAGGGGTATCAGGGCCAGCCTGGTCACCTGCTGGCTGGGTATGCCGGATTAGCCTGGCAGGGATACCCATAACTCATGGCCCGCGAAGCCCGTTGCGCCGGGGGCATTAGATTGCCTTGAGCGTTGCCGGATGCGAAGCGGGCCTGATTTTTTCAGAGGCCAGGTCCAACCGCGGTTCCCGCTCACCGAGTTGGGATGTCGAACCGGGTGACCGGGTCTTTCCCGGCCCAATGAGGAGCTTTTCCTTAAGTAGCCCGGTGCGGCGCTAATCCTGGAAGATGTTCTCGGGCAGGAAGGCAGAGACGGTGACGTTGGGCAAATCGACGATGTTGCTTATCTTCAGGTCCACGACCACGCTGCATATAACGTAAGCCTGCTCGCGGCTCCAACCCCGTTCCTGCAGCAAGTCGATCATGTTGAGCAGGGCGTTGCGGGCTGCCAGGGTCAGGTAGTCCTCCCCTTCCTGAGAGCCGTCGTCCCTGATTGGATAGCCCATTGTGGCGATGAAGTTGCGGGGCGCGGCCCATTCGGGCGGCAGAAAATAGCCGGGATGGGCGAATCTGGGCATACGTATGTTATGTCGCCTCGCTTCGCCCTCGTGGATTTGAAACCTCACAACCGCTGTTGCGCCCATCTCGATGGCGGTGATACAGCACTCCGAGTCTCCCTGGGCGAAGTGGCCGTCCCCGGCGGAATAGAGCGCGCCATCCACGTTGACCGGAATCAGCAGCCTCGAACCCTTGGTCAACTGCTTGGCGTCCACGTTGCCGCAATTTTCCCGCGGGGGCAGGGTACGCAAGCCCTCGTTGGCGATTGTGCCGCCGGCCGGGATGGCATCCTCCGGGTCCGGGGGGGCGGCGGTCCCGCCCCGGCGGACCAGGTCGGCCTCCCTGCGGGTCCATTCCTCCAACTGGGCACGGGACGGGGCGATGCCGGCTGTACCCATGAAAGAGCCGTCGGGGATGCGCACCCCCGGAAGCTGTGGGGAAGTTGCCCAGCCGTCGCTCATCTCCCAGTGGGCCAGATATGATTCTGTGAACAGGTCGCGGAGGAAGCCCGAACCGGGCCGAAAGCGGGTCCAACCCCGTGGCTGAGCGATGATGTCAACATACTCGATCTCGAGGAGATCGCCGGGTCTTGCTCCCCTTATGTATACCGGGCCGGTGAGCGGGTGTGCGACCTTGGCGTCCAGACCTTCGAGGTCATCAGCTGTCATGTCCGGCTTGATCTGCTCATCGGAGGCGTCCCGAGTCTCCAGGACGACCTCCTCATCCACGTCGACTTCCAGCACGGGCGGTATGTCGGGATGCCAACGGTTGTGCCCCTTGTCCGACTCTTCTTTGAGCCGCTTGGCCCGGTCAATCTCGATGCTCTTCATCTGAGGCTGACACTCCTTTTGTATCCCGCCGCCACCCCGCTTCCGCCTCCTTATAGAGACCAGCTATCCGGGGCTTCGGGGGTGGGCATGGGACGGATCATTACCTCTATCAGGGCGGCCTGGCCGGACTCGGTGGCCTGGATGCAACGCCGCAGCGCCGGGGTGATTTCGTTGGGGTCTTCGACCCGTTCCGAGTAGGCCCCAAGGCCCTGTGCGACCTGGCTGAAGTTGCCGCCGAGTTCGGCCATCGAGGGCGGGGCGGCGTTGGGACGCTCCATAGCCATCAGACCGCCGCCGGTGCCGCCGTTGTTGAGAAGCACGGTAAGGGTGGGCAAGCCCATCCTGACGGCGGTCTCAATTTCCATCCCCACCATTCCAAATGAAGCGTCACCGATTACGTGGAATACGAGATCGTCCTGTCGGCCCAGCTTTGCGCCGACGGTTGCGCCCATTGACCAGCCCATTGCCGCCATGCCGCCCATGCCGATGTAGTTCCGGGGCCTGGTGGCAACCCAGAATGGGGAAAGGTAGCCGCGGCTGCCCCCGGCATCATGCAATGCCACGGTGCGGTCGAGATCGACGATATTCATCAGGTCCTGGACGACCCGGTAGCCGTTGGTCGGAGTCGAGGAGTCGTTGAATACCGATTCCCACTCGCCAAGCCACTTGGCCTTGGCCTGCTGGATTTCGGCGACGACTTCCTCTTTAATGCCGCCACCGCCGGGGCCGATGCGGTCCCGCACGGCTTCGTTCAAGGCTTGCAGGGCCAGCTTGGCGTCAGCGAGCACTGGCACGTCTGCGGGGTAAATCTTGTTCAGGTCCTCCGGGTCGGCGTTGACGTGAATCAGCTTGACGCCGGGCGGTATAGGACGACCGTCGGTGCCATTGGGCAGACGGAAGGAGTTGCCGACGGCCAGCACGGCGTCGGCCTTCCTATTGATATGGAGGGCCTGCCCGGAGGCGTACTTGCTCCGCGGGTAGACGCCGCCGCCCAGGGACAGGGGATGGTTTTCCGGGAAGGTCCCTTTCCCGACCAGGGTGGTGGCCACTGGCATGGAGAGCATTTCCGCCAGTTCCCTGGCCTCGTCCCATGCTTCGGCGGCGAGCACACCGCCGCCAAGGTTCAATATCGGGTAGTCGGCGTTGACCAGAATGTCCGCGGCGCGTTCGATGTCCGACGGGTCGGCCGCGGCCTTGCGGCCGGGACCTACGGGTTCATAGTGGAGGACTTCATCGGGGGCTTCTGAGGAAAGGACATCCAGGGGCATTTCCAGGACGACCGGGCCGGGGGTCCCCGACCTGAGAGCAGTGAAGGCGCGGCGCATGATGGCCGGGATGTCCTCTATTTTGGACATCGTACCCTTCCATTTGACGAAGCTGTCGAAGATGCTGGATGGAGCCTCCTGCTGTATCTCCCGGCCCATGTTGGCCAAGGGATGCTGGCCCATCAAAAGCAGCACGGGGATGTTGTCGGCAAATGCGCCAGCGATTCCGGTCAGCGTGTTGGTCGCGCCAGGACCGGTGCCGCAGAGGGCCACCCCGACCTTGCCGGTGGCCCTGGCATAGCCGTCGGCGATCTCCACTCCCTGCCGTTCATGGCGGGCCGAGAACACCTTGATGGTGGTGGACTCCCGGAGGGCAGGCCACAGGGGTTGTTCACCTCCGCCGGCGAAACCGGAAATATACTCGACGCCTTCCTTTTCAAGGGCGTGGACTACAGCATCTCCACCGCGCATGGTCCTACCTCCAGGCTACAGGCTGTGGGAGTCCGGCAATTGGCTTGCCGTTGGCTCGGATGATACGCCGGGCTACGGGGCAGGTCAACTTTATGGTAAGTTGGGAGCCGTCAGCTCTGGTCGGTCTGCTGGTGGCGGCCAATGTAGCCCACCACCACAGCTTTCCGCTCCCGGTCCCAGTCAAATGCGATGCGGATGGTATACCGGGCGTCGCGGTTGGTCCCCTTGCCGATGTGCTCCTTCAGCCAGTAGGTCTTGCCGTCAAGTTGGGTGGTGTAGGAGTTGCGGTAGGAGGTCATGGTGGTCTCGCCCTGGCTGGGCTTGTACCACCAGCCGCAGGCTTCTCGGACCGAGAGATCGAAGTCGGGTACGGTGATGTCTCCAATGCGGGACCGGTAGTAGACGGTGGCCAGCCATTGCAGTGCCCTCCATACCTGGTCGGGACGCTCGAAGGGATTATCCTCGACGGTGGAGTCGGAGTTTAGCTGGAACAGCAGCCGGTCACGGAACCGCGATGTGGCCCTGGCCACGGCTTGGGCCACATCGTCCATTCCCAGGGCATCTTCATCGATTTCCTCATCCGGGCCTTTCCTTGACTCGTCGTATTCATAGTAGGCGGTGCGCCAGCTTTCTTCCTTCTTCTGGCTCTCGTACAGATCGCTCTCCAGCCTTTTGACTTCCTGTTCCAGGCGTTCCTTGTCCTGCTCCAGCGTCAGGTTCAACGATTGGACAGACTCGTACTCTTCCATTGAGACGCCGGCAACCACGGCTCCTGACCCGGTATCATTAGCCAGGACATCCGGCTCCGACTCTGGGGGGTTGGCGGCGTCTATGCCGGGGGATTCCGCATTGGGGAATTGCTCGTATGCCGGGGCCCGGTGTGAGTCCTGCGACATTTCTCGCCGAGGTAGAGCGACAGCCGCTACCTCGGCAGCGCTAGGTGAGGCCAATGCCTCACCCATCCGGTCGACGGTCTCCAGAATCTGTTCCTGCAATCTCGCGCGGTGAAGGGACCGCTCCCTTTCCTCGGACATTACCGGGGCGGGCAGGTGGACTGCCTGGTATTCGGTTAGCAAGGATTCCAACTCCGACGCTAGAGAGGCCGCTTCCCGCACCGCCACCCCGGGTTGGAGATTGGCCGTGGTCCAGGAGCCGGGGTCGCACTCGAAGAACTGCAACAATTCCACGAAGCCTGTCTTGATACCCGAGATGGTGGAGTCGAGGCTTGCGGCCAGGCTGCGTTCAGCTTCATTGGCTTCTTTGATCTGGATAGCCGCGTCTATGAAGTCCGGGACTTCCCTCTCCCATTCCGGTGCGATGATGGGGAGGGACTTCAGGTAAGTCAGGGCTTCGTCCAGGATGCCTGCGGGCTGACCGGAGCTGTTCTTGACTTCCTCCGTCATATCCACAACGGCTTTCCCTGACAGGCACTGGAACATCAACTCCACATCGTCCCTGGCGAAATCCGGGTACAGATTGGCGAATTTTCCCACTTCACGGTCGCAAGCATCCTGTGACCATGCGCCCTTGAACCGGCACTCCACCAAACCCACGACGTCCATCGGGATTCCAGCGGAGCCCAGGTGAGCTTCGACTTTCTCCTTCAACTCCGGGTGTGACTCTATCCAGAGGGCCAGGACACCGCAGGCAAGATCATTAGAGGACAGGACCTTCTGGGAGATGGGTTGCTTCAAAACAAAGGCTGGGGCCCTGCTGGAATCCCGAAAGCCCTGTATCCCCGTTATGTTATCCCGGACCAAAGCCTGGAATTCCCGCTGCTGTTCACTGGACACGGACTCCAGGCTGGACAAGGCCTGGTCCACAACCCTGTCACGGTATTCCTGGTCCATACTGTCGAATACGGTGCGGACCGGGAGGTTTTCAGAAAGGTCAGTCTTATTTGTCATTGGCTAAAACTCCAAACCGACGCTATGCACCGCAAGACAATCTTAAGACACCGACGCGCTATAGGCTAGTACTCAGTCAGGTCAGGAATTGATTGGATAGAGGCGATGGAGTTTTGCTCTAGCGTCCTGGATGCCAAAGCGCCAGTTGATGCGGGCCTGAGCCTGGTTTCGCTCCCGT
>DAOUJS010000156.1:0-5856 GCA_034422355.1 Dehalococcoidia bacterium
GATTCATGGCCTTCTCCTTCCCGCGCTGCCACTATCCGTCTATTCAGGAGATTGCCATCTCTTTTCACTCTTGTAAACTGCCTCCATTTCCAACCACTTTCGGTCACACCCCATCGGCAACGGTTCGTTGAAAAGGGGACTGGGTTGGTCTATGCTAATTGTAGCCCCGGATGGCGCGTGTTTCCCCGCAGGCGCGGGCATACTCCGTTAGCATAGCAGCCGAGGGCATTGAACAAACCGGATTCCCCGCAGGCGCGGGGGCAGGCCGAGCCGTCCCCAGGGGTCGGCTGGGCCGCGGAGGCGCGTTGGCAGGCTTTCGATTCTCCCCGGCTCCCAACCGGGCCCACGAAATAGCATGGCAGCCCTGGGGCCGTGAGGCATTCGCCCAAGCACAGGCGGAAGGCAAGCCCGTCCTGCTGTCCATATCCGCTGTCTGGTGCTATTGGTGCCACGTCATGGACGAAACCTCCTACTCCGACCCCGACGTGCAGCGAGTCCTGGCCGACGATTTCATCGCCATCCGCGCCGACAACGACCACCGGCCCGACCTGAACGCCCGCTACAACGTGGGCGGCTGGCCGACAACCGCGTTTCTGACCGGACACGGCGGCCTCATCGGGGGGGCAACCTACCTGCCGCCCGACCAGTTCCTGTCCATGCTTGCCGAACTGCGCGAGGCGTACCGGGAGGACAGGCCACAGCTTTACGACCAGGCCAGAGAACGTTTGCGCCAATACCGGGACCGCATAGCCCGGCTCTCCGCCGGATCGGAGGCCAGGCCGTGGATAGTTGACCGGGTGAGCCGCCGCACCGCCGGGGCTTACGATGCCATCAATGGAGGCTTCGGCCTGGAGCCAAAGTTCCCCAACCCTCCAATTCTCCAGTTCGTGGCCCATCTCTACCGCACCACCGGGGAGAACTTCTACGGCGAGATGCTCAGGAAGACCCTGGACGCCATGTGCGCCGGTCCTCTGTTCGATGCGGAAGATGGCGGCTTCTTCCGCAACGCCGGCGGCGAGGACTGGTCCGACCCCCAGATGGAAAAACTGCTGGAGGACAACGTAACCCTTGCCCGCGTCTGCCTGGACGCCGCTGCTCTGCTGGACCAAGAATCCTACCGCCAGGCAGCGTCCCGGACAATCGGCTACCTGCTTGACCACCTGTACGATGGCCCTGTCAAGGGATTCCGGGGCAGCCAGGGCGCTCACTCCGGCTACTTCGCCCTGCCTCCGTCGGCCCGCCGGTCGGCAACCCCGCCGCCTGTGGACCCCTCGTGTTATGTCAACGGCAACGCAATGGCCGTGAGCATGTTGCTGGAGGCTGCGTGGAGGCTGCAACGCCCCGCGCTGATGGATACGGCCCTGGCAACGCTGGACACGCTCATTGCTGCGGTTGACAGTGAGGGACTGGCCCACGCTTACGGAGACAACGGCCCGGAGTCAGAATCAGCCTTCCTGACCGACTGGGCATACCTCCTGACCGCACTGGTCGACGCCCACTCCTACACCCGCCGCCCCATGTACATGGAACGGGCGAGGGCTGCCGCCGTGGAGCTTATCGACCGCTTCTTTGACGAAAACAACGGAGGCTTCTTCGACATCGAGGCCGGCCCGGATGCCATCGGCCACATGCGGGTACGGGACAAACCTTTGCCGGAAAATGCCGCCGCGGCCATCGGCCTGCTCAAGCTGCACCAGGCCACGGGGGACAGCGACTTCCACCATGTTGCCGCAACCACTCTGAGCGCCTTTGCGGAGACCTTCCAGGAATACGGAGAACACTCAGCGCCCTACGGTCTGGCGGTAGACTTGCTGAACAACCCTCCCGTAGAGGTCGCAATCGAGGGGTTAATTGATCGCCCCGACACCCTGGCACTGCTGTCCGCGGCAGCCCGGCTACCCTGCCCCAACCTGGTCATCAAGCCAAGTCTCCGAGAAGATAGCGAGGGCGCAGGCCACCAGCCGGCCCTGGCCCACGTATGCCTGGAAACCCTGTGCCTGCCGCCGGTCAGCGACCCGGATTCCCTGGCCCCGGCAGTGTTGGACATGCTTAACGGGCAGACCGGCCCATTCTCGGCCAACCCGTTCGAAAACATTTTCGACCGGCTGCCCGGACCATAACGGTCATCAGTCTATGGCCATGGATTTGGCCAAACTTGTTGGTCTCTGGCGGGTGAAATCCGGTTCCTGACCACCGGACACCAATCACTAATACACTGGAGGCGGCGCGTGCTTAAGAGCGCGAACTGTGGCGACCTTAGAGCGGGAGACGTGGACACCCGGCAGACCCTTGCCGGTTGGGTCGGCAGACGGCGGGACCACGGGGGAATAATCTTCGTGGACCTCCGCGACCGCTCCGGCGTCGTGCAGGTGGTCTTCAATCCCGACGTTTCTCCCCAGGCCTACAAGATTGCGGAGCAGTTGCGCCCCGAGTGGGTGGTGCAGGTCAAGGGCGTGGTTCAGCAACGCCCCGCCGGCAGCGAGAACCCACTCATGGGCACCGGCGACGTGGAGGTGGCCGCCGAGTCGGTAGAAGTCCTCAACTCTTCGCTCACCACCCCCTTCTACATCACCGACGATGTGGAGGTGGATGAAAGCCTGAGACTGCGCTACCGCTACCTGGACCTGCGCCGCCCTGTCATGCAGCGCAACCTCGTCACACGCCACAAGGTGGTCAAGTACATACGCGACTTCCTCGACGCCCGCGGTTTCCTGGAAATCGAGACCCCGATCCTCATCAAGAGCACCCCCGAAGGGGCGCGCGACTTCCTGGTGCCCAGCCGGATGCAGCCGGGAAATTTCTACGCGCTGCCCCAGTCGCCCCAGCAATTGAAGCAGCTCCTCATGGTGTCCGGCATCGAAAAATACTTCCAGATAGCCCGTTGTTTCCGCGACGAGGACCTGCGCGCCGACCGCCAGTTGGAACACACCCAGCTGGACCTGGAAATGAGCTTCGTACAGGAAGAAGACGTCCTCGCCCTGACCGAGGAACTTTTCAGCACTATGGTCGAGACCGTCGTCCCCGAGAAGAAGCTGGTCAAGCCCTTCCCAAGGCTGGCCTTCAGGGACGCGATGGACAGGTACGGCTCCGACAAGCCCGACCTCCGCTTCGGCCTGGAGATGGCCGACGTATCCGGCCTTGCCGCCGAAACCGAGTTCCGCGTATTCCACTCAATACTGGGCCAGGGCGGTATCGTCAAAGGCTTCGCCGTGCCGGGCCAGGCAGGGATGACTACCTCCCAGGTCCGCGAGTTGGAGCAGGTGGCCCGCGACGCCGGGGCAGCCGGTCTCAGCCATATCCGCTTCCGCACCGAAGGACCTCTTGACGGCATGACCGATGAAAACGTCCTCAGTTCTGCGGGACTCAGGATGCCTGTGGAGTGGAGCCGCCGCCTCGCCGGGCGGGTGGGCGCGGGTCCCGGCGATATGGTCCTGCTCATGGCCGGACCGGCCCGCCAGGTCAACCAGTGGCTCAACGTAATGCGGTTGCACATGGGCGACAAGCTGGGACTCGCAGACCCCGACACCCTCATATTCGCCTTCGTCACCCAATTTCCCCTGTTCGAGTGGGACGAAGAAGCCGAGAAATGGGAGTCGTCCCACCACCCCTTCACCGCCCCCGCTCCCGGTGAGGAGCACCTGCTCGACGGTGATGACCTTGGCAATATCAACGCCCGCCACTACGACCTGGTCTGCAACGGCTCGGAGTTGGCCAGCGGCAGCATCCGCATCCACCGCCGCGAGCTTCAGGAAAAGGTCTTCGGGGTCCTGGGCTATACCAGGGAGCAGGTCAACGACCTGTTCGGCCACATCCTGCAAGCCTTCGAGTACGGAGCGCCGCCTCACGGCGGCATCGCCCCCGGCATCGACCGCATAGTCGCCATGCTCACCGGCTCGGCATCCATCCGCGACGTGATTGCATTCCCCAAGACCCAGACCGGCACAGACCTCCTATTCGGCGCCCCATCCCAGGTGGAACCGGGCCAACTGCGGGAGCTGTCCCTGGACGTGACCACGTAGGGGCAACTCTTGTGGTTGCCCCGCCAACCGGACCCGGCGCGAAAAGGCCCGGGAAATTGCTCCCGGGCCTTTTCGTGTCGCCGAAACTAGGCCACCCTGGTGGATGACAAGCAGCCATCGGCCGCCGGCTAATCGCCCGCGCTGGCGGCCTTTTCCGGGATTTCCCCTCCGGTCCCGTTGCCGTCGCGGAAGGCGAAGCGGGCCACCAGGTCCCCGATGCTCTGCCGGAAACCGGAGTACTCCAACTCCCCGTAGGGCAGCATCGCCGCGCCCGACCAGCCTTGGGAGCGCATGGCGATGCCCTTCTCCTGGGCCATCTGGCGCACGTAGTCCCACGCCGGATTGTCGAAGAAGTCGGCGAAGGAATCGGAGAACTCGCCCTTGGCGTTCAGAGAGAATCCGATGCAGGACACCAGCGGCAGGCAGTACATCCCGGTGACGGCGGTGTTGATGGGCACCGGCATCAGGGGCATGACGTGGGAGCCGCGGGCGTCGCCGCCGATGTAATGGGCCTTGGCGTAGGGAGAAATGAGCTCCTCCGGGGCCGGGAAGATACCCTGATTGCGCACCAGAGCCACCGGGTCGTCCTTGCCCGTGTAGGACCCGGCGATGTTATGCAGGCGGGTCGCGGACACCGCGGCGGCCATCTGCCCGGAGTACCTGGATACGATGGAGTCAATTCCGAACCGCTCATTATCCCGCAGCAGCACCGTAATCTTGTAGTAGTCCTCGGGGGCGTTGAGGGATATGAGGCTGTCCCCATCCGTATTGTCCATGTCGATGATGTTGAACGTGAACCCCTCTCCGATGCGGGGCAGCATCAGCCCGGCGCAGTACATGGGGTCGGCAAAACCGAGGAACATGGGCAGATTGTACGCGCCGGGGCCGCACTTGTCCGCCGCCAGCACCATGAACGACTCGGCGGGACGGACGGGGTTGGTCTTCACAGGGTCGTGGTCCATCTCGATCTCTGCAACCGCCGGTCCGGCACCCCGGATGTTGCCGGAAGGAGCGTCAACCAGCAGGTCCTGGCCCGCGCCGTAAAGACCATATTGGCTGGCGATGTCGGTGGCGTGCAGGAAGGAGTTCCATGCAAACTGGTGAACGTCGGTGTTGTCCGGACCGTTGGTGTGAGAGGCTATGATGCAGATGTCGTCGCCGGTATGCCCGACGAAGCTGTCAATCAGCAGACCGCGCCTGACCGCGTCCGCCGCGTCCGACTTCACCGCCTCCATCATTCGCTGCGACGGCTTGGTATGGCCGCCGATCGATCCCACGTCGGCTTTCAGTATGGACAAGGTTAGTTTCATGGTCCCTCCTCAGCGATGTCGTGCATTCTAGGGTGGTGGCGTGCTTAAAACGGCGTACGTCCCATGCGGGGGGACAGGGTTCACTCGTTGCTTGAAAACATACGAGGGTGTGAAATGGTGGCTAATTCTAACAACGGGCGCTTTGCCCTGTCAATGAAACAGGGTGTAACGCTTATCGTACTAAATCAATTCAAAACATATGAAAATAGACTGGTATCTGTCATTATGTGAACTGATGTGATGCCACAACGTAACTATGCTGGCGGTTATGGATTCACGCTTTCGCGGGAATGCCGGGTAGGAGCGGGAATGGCAGTGGGACCGCTGGAATGCGGGTTAGCGGCGGGAGCGATGGCAAGAGGCAGGGTGATGAAAGCTCCGACGGCTTGAATTGCAACGCCGTTGGCCTCTCTGCAGGGCAATCGCGCTTTAACATCTGGGACGGAAGGGACATCAAAGAATCCGATGACATGGTGTTACGGTGGTGTGGTTTCCCCTGAGCGGTGCCTTTTCCCGGGTTCGTTTTG
>DAOUJS010000157.1:0-7990 GCA_034422355.1 Dehalococcoidia bacterium
GATTCATGGCCTTCTCCTTCCCGCGCTGCCACTATCCGTCTATTCAGGAGATTGCCATCTCTTTTCACTCTTGTAAACTGCCTCCATTTCCAACCACTTTCGGTCACACCCCAACCTCACTCAATCGTTGACCCTCACTTGACTGTGTGCTAAATTTCCGGGCGGAGAGGGCCAGGCATTCCGGGTGGCCGCCGCAGGTCCCCGTTAATCCGGGGCGCTGGGGAGGAAAGTCCGGGCTCCGCCGGGCAGGGTGCTGGGTAACTCCCAGGGCTTTCCGGCAGTGATCAAACTGCCGGGGGTACGGAAAGTGGCACAGAAACATACCGTCCATCCCGTGTGCCTCTCTGGAAGCTACGGGTGGATAAGGGTGAAATCGGACGGTAAGAGCGTCCGGTCGGCTGTGGCGACACAGCGACGGTCAAACCCCACCTGGAGCAAGGCCGAATAGAGGGACTATGGGCGCCCGGCCCGTCCCCGGGTTGGCTGCTCGACCCCGATGGCAACATCGCCCCGCAAATGTGGGGACCCATGACCTCGATGGTCACGGGTGGGCTAGATAGATGGCCACCGCCCGCAGCAGCGGGTACAGAACCCGGCTTACAGGTCTGCCCGGCCCTCACCTCCCTACATCTCACGCAGAATGCACATCACCGGCATCGTTCTCCCGGAATGCCGGGTGCGCTGCCAAGGGATCAGAAGAATTGGGGTATGCTGAAGACGCTTGCGCGGCGGTGATTGAAGGACTCGACGCCATCGGACTCGATTATTTCATTCACGTACCGGACAGCTTCGGCGCACCGGTAATCGCACACTTCGAGGCCGACCCGACCGTCCGCTCATTCCCTGTGGCGCGGGAGGAAGAAGGGATCGGCATAGCATCCGGTCTTGCAATGACCGGGAAGAAGGCGGTCCTCTTCTACCAGGACACGGGACTGGGAAACTCCATCGGAGCGTTGACCACCTATGCCATGGCGTACCATTCACCGATGCTGCTGCTGGCTATCCGCCGGGGAGGATTCGGAGAGTTCAACGCGGCCAACTTCAACTTCTCCGAGTCGGCCATCGAGATGGTGGAAGCGATGCGGCTCAAGGCGTTCGTGCTTGATTACCGCGTCCCCCTCGATAGCTGGCCCGTGGCAATCAGCCAGGCTTACAGCTACGCGCTGATGACCAACCGTCCCATCGTCATGTTCCTGAACCTCAAAGAGTAGGCACATGCTTGTTTCGCGTATCGAGGCGTTGGGTCTAATCTCCGGCCGTTTCCCGGAAGACCCTCTGGTGTTCACCTGCGGGGCCACGTGCCGGGAGATGGCATCAAGGGACCGCCGGGACAACCATCTCTACGTCGTGGACTCGATGGGCCTGGTGAGCCCCATCGTCCTGGGATTAAGCTTGGGGCTGGAGGGGCGGAGTGACGCACGGGTGGTGGGCGTGGAGGGCGACGGAGGGATGTTGACCAACCTGAATGCACTGACTACCATCGGCTACCTGCAACCGGCCAACCTGCTCCTGATTGTGTTGGACAACGAGCGTTACGACTCCACAGGCGGTCAGACCACCTTCACTACCAGGCTCGACTTATCCGACATCGCACAGAGTTGCGGCCTGCGGACGTGGCAGGC
The DNA here is from genome assembly GCA_034422355.1 of Dehalococcoidia bacterium. GTDB lineage: Bacteria > Chloroflexota > Dehalococcoidia > Lucifugimonadales > UBA3495 > CATOSP01. The sequence goes on from DAOUJS010000157.1 coordinate 1,623, forward strand.
ATCAGATCTTGAGACGCTGGACCAAGCGATCAGCGACGCATTGGGCGATCCGGGGCCGGGTTTCGTTCACATGAAGATCGCTGCGGGAAACTCACCTGCTCCCCTGCTTCTGGACGACCCGGTCTTGCTAGGGAACAGGTTCCAGAGTTGGCTGTCGACCAGGATGGAGGGCTGAGAGGGCGCGACTCGGCGTGACGGTTGATGAATCCGTCACGAGCATTTATTATAGCTTCGGGCGGCCCTGGAACCAGATGACTAACCAGTCGTTGGATCTGCAGGCCAACAATCAGGGGCCAAGCCCGTGGGGTGTCCTCTTTATGTACCTTGACCTACACAGCCATTCGATATCCTCGGACGATTCCAGGGCCACAGTGGAGCAATACCTCAAGTGGATAGCGGTCCTACGCAAACGCGGACATACGGTGGACGGCATCGTCCTGACGGAACACCGCAAATTCGATTCCGACAAGGACTATTCGGCGCTGGCCGACCAGTACGATGTACGGGTATTCAAGGGTTCAGAGTTGGATACCAGGTACGGCCATTTCCTGGTTTACGGGGTGACCAAGGCACTGACCGATGAAATCGACTTCTCGGACGTCCGTATGGACGCAAGGGAGTTGTTGGTCGCGGCCCACCACCACGGGGCCATTGCCGTGCCGGCACATCCGGGAAGGTTTGGCATCGGGCTCGCCGAGTACATCCAGCAGGGCGAGGTGTTCGAGGACGTCCATATCGCCGAGCGTTTGAACGGTGGCAGCAGGCCGGGCGAAAACGAACGGGCGTGGGAATTGTGCGATTCCCACGGTTATCTGGGTATCGGGGGAAGCGACGCCCACCTGACCAGCCACATCGCAACTTGCCTCACCTACTTCCCGCAGATCATCGACAATGAACAGCAAATCGTGGAGGCTCTGCTGTCCGAACAGTTTCGCCCAGTGTGGCTGGAGGAGACCAGGAGAGAAGTTGCTTCGACCTGATTTCCTCAACCTACTGTGGACATGGCAGAGTCCGGAATCACGGCAAGCAAATAGCGAGGAATTGACGCATGGTAATGGAGTTGGAGTACGACCGCTCCCTGTATGGCATAGAGCACGAGGCCGGTCCGTTCGAGATTTCCCGGGAACAGATCAAGGGCTTCAGTACGGGACTGGGCGAAACGGGCCGCATCCATGTCGACGAGGCAGCGGCACAAGCCGAAGGTTACCGCGACGTAGTCGCTCCTCCCACCTTCTGCACTATCCTGGTAAACAAGGTCAAGTTGCCTGATATCAACCTCCAGTTTGGCCGCACATCAATGCACGCCGGACAACGGGTCCAGTATCGCTCCCCCATTATCGCCGGGGACTCTCTCACCGCATCGTCTCACCTGAAGGACGTATACTCGAAGACAGGTAGGTCCGGCACAATGGTATTCGTCGTATGGGAGACCACCTTCCGCAATCAGGACGGCACTGTGGTAGCAGATGTCCAGGAGTCCTTCGCCCGCAGGGAGTGATAGCCGGCATTCCCGGAATGGTACCGGGGCCACTCCCCACACCCATTATGGAGTAACGGAATTGGTCTATTTTGAAGACGTGGACCTTGGAGACGAGATCGGCCCTCTTGAGACCGAGGCTACTGACGACGGGGTCGTCTCCTTCTGCACTGTCTGGCAGAGCCAAATGCCGAACCGGTTTACCGACCGGGAGATTGCCGAGCAGTCCCGGCTTCCGGGCCCCATAGTGCCGGGCATCATGTCTATGGGCATCATGGCCCGCCTGCTGACCGACTGGGCCGGGCCAGCCGCGGTCAGGGATTTGGACTTGGTCTTCCGGCAACCCGTTCCCCACCACAAGCCATTGATGGTCTTGGCCACTGTCACCGACACCCGGCAGGAGGATGGAGAGAATCTGGTCGAGTGCGACATTCTGATGACCGGCGCCGAGGGCGAGCGGTACGTCGGTGGCAAGGCTATAGTTGCCCTGCCCTCCAAGCCGTAGGTCAGACCTTTGCTCCATAAGCTGCGGCAAATGGCCTTCCTGGTGGACGACCTGCCCGGCGCAGCCAGGCTCTACCGGGACGTGCTGGGGATGGAGCCGTCCACCTCAGGGGAACTGGCCCAGTATTCCTTGACCAACATGGTATTGCCCGCCGGAGGGGAGACCTTCGTCGAGTTGTTGCAGCCGACCTCCCCCGACTCTGCCGGAGGGCGCTTTCTTGCCCGTCGCGGTCAGGCTCCGTACCTCCTGATATTCGAGACTCAACAGTTCAACGACCTGATCGCACACCTCAAGTCCCTGGGCGTCCGGATTACTGGCGAGACCCGCAACGGGGACCACAAATCAGCTTTCGTTCACCCTTCTTCCGCCAACGGCGCATTTCTGGAGATCATAGAAGTCAACGATGCCGCGAACCCCTGGCCCGCCGCCGGTCCTGACTGGCATACTAAGAAGTGGAATCCGCTGACCCGCCAGCTCCGGCAGACGGCCATTCTGGTCCGGGACCTCGATCAGGCCGTTGAGTGGTGGGAGCGGATGTTCGCTCTGAAAGCGACTCAGCGGTTCCAGATCAGCTTCACCGACCTGGAGATAGCGGTAATTCCGCTGGCCGGTAAGGACAGCTTCATCGAGTTGGCCCAACCGACCAGTCCAGACACTACGTCCGCCCGTTTCCTGGAGCGGTACGGCGAGGGCATTTACCTGACCATCTACCAGATTGATGACTCTCTGGCAATGGACGACCACCTGAAAAGTCTTGGAGTCCGCTACACGTCGTCCAGAGTCACGGCCAACTACGCCAATCTGGGGTTCAACAGCATCTGGCTGCATCCCACCGCCATGCGGGGTGTGTTCACCCAGTTATCCCAGGTCCTGGATCCGGAGAACCCCTGGCCGCCCGCTGGTGATAGCTGGTACAGGTAGGGCTTCTACATTCCGCCCATCGAACGCCTCGCCACTGTCGCCGCCGGATACTTGTCTCGCCGCTCTATGTCGAGACCTCCATCCGCCGTACTTCCCCTTCCACTCGCCCAGCAGGGTCACTTTACCTTCGTCAATGGTAAAATCTACCCCGACAGTTCAAACGGTCGCCTGGGCCGGATAACCGGAAAGGCTGGCCCACCCGATATTCAGGTAAAGGTGAGATAGAAAAATGTACGATCTCGACGGCAAAGTTGCATTGGTTACCGGAGGAGGCGGACGCCACGGCATAGGCCGGGCCATCGCCCTACGTCTGGCCCAGGAAGGGGCCGATGTGATTGTCACTGACATCCAGCGCAGCGTGGACCGGATGCGGGAGGAAGACCGACAGGCCGGCTGGCGCGGGCTTCCCAGTGTGGTGGAGGAGATTGAAGACCTCGGCAGACAGGCGCTGGGACTTTACTCCGACGTTTCCGACAGCGCACAGGTCACAGAAATGGTCAACACCGCCCTAGAGCGGTTTGGCCGAATCGACATCCTGGTCAACAACGCCGGGTCTCAGCCGGGGCGTGACCGGGTGCTGGTGGTGGAGCTGGATGAGGACGCCTTCGACGAAGTGATCCGGGTCAACCTGCGCGGGACCTACCTGGTGTCCAAGGCAGTGTGCCAGCACATGATCGAGCGTGGGGGCGGCGGCAAGATCATCGTGATCTCATCCGGGGCTGGCCTGAGAGGGCGGTCGCGGTTCGCAGCCTACTGCTCCTCCAAGTTTGGCCTTATCGGGTTCACCCAGTCCCTGGCTGAAGAGATGGGACCACACAAGGTTAACGTCAATGCCATCTGTCCCGGTATGGTAGACACCGAGCGGTACGACTTCATCGCAGCGGCGCTCGCACCGGAGGGACAGTCCGCCGAAGAGCACCGGGCGCTGATGATCCGGGAACGGTCCCAGGCCGCGCCACTGGGACGGGTGGCAGTGGGGGACGACATCGCCAGGACAGCCGCATTCCTGGCGTCAGCCGAGTCCGACTTTCTCACCGGACTGGCCATCAGTGTTTCCGGCGGTTCCCAGATGCACTGAACCGCACTGCACGCTTGCTTTGTCCATGCCAACCTGGTGACATCGGATTGCGACACTCAGAAGAGCCGAGGACTTGCCATGCCCCTTGACCGCGAACAGGTGGAACATATCGCGTCGCTGGCCCGGATCGGGTTAACGAACGATGAGATAGAAATGTTCCGGCAGCAGCTCTCCGACATCCTGGAGCAGTTCCAGGTGTTGGCCGAACTGGACAGCGCCGGAATAGAACCCACGGGCCACGCTGTCGACCTCCGGGGCGTCTTGCGCGAGGACGAAGCGGAAGCCTCCCTCTCCCCGGAGGAGACCCTTAGCAACGCCCCACGCCGGGAGGGCGAGTTCATCCGCGTGAAGGCGGTGCTGGAGGAGTAGCGTGCTGACCGGAGCGCCTCTGACAGTCCACGATGCTTCACGGATGCTGACCCGGCGGGAGGTCAGCTCCGTCGAGTTGACCGAGATTTGCCTGGACCGGATTCAGCAGTGCGATGACAGAGTCAGAGCATTCATAACTGTGACACCTGAGCTTGCGCGTCAACAGGCTGAGGAAGCCGACAGGCGAATAGCCGCGGGCGCCGCGGGTCCGCTGACCGGCGTACCCATGCAAATCAAGGACCTCATCTGCACCCGGGACGTGCCGACGACCTGTGCCTCACGGATGCTGGAAGACTACGTCCCTGTGTACAATGCCACGGTTACGGAGAAGCTGCTGGGACAGGGGGCGGTGCTGCTCGGCAAGGGCAACATGGACGAGTTCGGCATGGGCTCTTCATGTGAGAACTCCGCGTTCTTTCCCACGCGCAATCCCTGGGACCTGGAACGGGTACCCGGCGGTAGCAGCGGAGGCGGAGCTGCGGCAGTCGCGGCAGGTGAGTCTACATACGCCATCGGCACCGACACCGGGGGAAGCATCAGGCAGCCATCTGCCATGTGCGGCGCGGTTGGCCTCAAGCCCACCTACGGGCTGGTGAGCCGGTATGGGTTGATCGCATACGCTTCCTCTCTGGACCAGGCCGGCCCGATTACCCGGGACATTACGGACTCCGCGCTGGTGTTGAATGCCATCGCAGGTCCCGACCCGAGGGACTCCACAAGCCTTGATGTCCCGGCAGTTGACTACGCTGCCGGTCTTACGGTGGAGTCTTCCACGCCGTTGGGCGGTGTTGGAACATCCGGCGCGGTGCGCCTTGGAGTGCCGGAGGAATACTTTACGGACGGCATGGAGGCGGGCGTCCAGGAGGCGATAGAGACTGCCATCGACACGCTGGCCAGTCTCGGAGCCGAAGTCGAAGCGGTATCGCTTCCGACCACTCGCTACGCGCTGGCCTGCTACTACATCATTGCACCTTCGGAGTGCTCGGCTAACCTGGCCAGGTACGACGGCGTGAAGTACGGTTACTCCTTCCAGGATACCGGCAACATGTGGGAAGCGATGGAGCAGACACGCGGCCGCGGCTTTGGCCCGGAGGTCAAGCGGAGGATCATGCTCGGCGCCTACGCCCTGTCCGCGGGTTACTATGACGCCTATTACCTGAAGGCACAGCAGGTCAGGACTTTGATCAGGCAGGAGTTTGACCGGGTCTTCCAGAGGGTGGACGCTCTCGTGACTCCAACATCCCCCGTGGTGGCGTTCCCCCTGGGATCGAAGACCGACGACCCGGTGGAGATGTACCTGATTGACGTATGCACTCTGCCGGTCAACATAGCCGGCTTGCCTGCCATATCGGTACCCTGCGGTTTCTCCCAGGGCCTGCCGGTGGGGATGCAGCTAATCGGGCCGCACCTTTCCGAACAACGGTTGCTGCGAATCGCACATGCCTACGAGCAGGCGACGGAGTGGCACGAGGCAAGGCCTCCTATGTGACTCACTCCGGCATTGCCGTGGAACGCGACACCAACGCCATTTACCGGGACAGTGGACGGCATGAGCATCTTTCGGTATCCGCTTGAGGTAGGCAGCCCGGACGGAGGAGAGTTCCGGACAGTTGAGGCTCTAGTGGATACGGGTGCGACGTTCTCCGTAGTACCGTCGCCAGTCCTCGAACGCTTGGGCGTCGAGCAAATTGAAACTGTGAGTTTCCGAATAGCCAACAACACCATTATAGAACGATCTATAGGCGAGACATTAGTCAGGATAGAAGGTAAGACTTTCTCAACCATCGTGGTGTTCGGAGACGAGGACGCTACCCCACTGCTTGGGGTATACGCACTGGAGCGGGCGCTCTTGGCCGTAGACCCTGTAGGCCAGAGGTTAGTGCCTACGGAGGCGTTGATGATGTAACGGGTGTGACTAGAAGGGGTTGGAATCAGTTCCAAAAGGCTTCCCAGCGATTGTTGGCTCGCAGGGACCGCAAGGCCAGCATAGGGTTCACCGTCTCCTCATTCCACCATGT
>DAOUJS010000158.1:0-3502 GCA_034422355.1 Dehalococcoidia bacterium
TTACGGTTTCAGATCTATTTCACTCCCCGCTAGGGGTTCTTTTCACCTTTCCCTCACGGTACTGGTACGCTATCGGTGACCAAGGGTATTTAGCCTTGGAGGGTGGTCCCCCCAGCTTCCCACAAGGTTTCCCGTGCCCCGTGGTACTCAGGGTATTCGCCAGGAGTCCCGTCCCTTTCGCCTACGGGGCTTTCACCCTCTATGGCGGTCCATCCCAGGTTCCTTCAGCTAGAGACGAGATTTGTAACTCCTTCAGGTCTGACGAGGCGACCCAAGGCGACCCCTACAACGCCGGTACGACATAGGCCCTCGTGCCACTAAGTCGCACCGGTTTGGGCTGATCCCCGTTCGTTCGCCACTACTTAGGGAATCTCGGTTGATTTCTTTTCCTCGGGGTACTTAGATGTTTCAGTTCCCCCACTTACCCCCCGCCGGAGCGGGTTTACCGGCTCAACACCGGTAAAGGTTTCCCCATTCGGGTATCCCCGACTATGCCTGCTAGACGGCTCATCGAGGCTTAACGCAGCCTTGCCGCGCCCTTCTTCGGCCCTTGGTCCCAAGGCATCCACCGTAAGCCCTTACCTACTTGACCCACGCTAGGAACTTCAAACTTCTTCGCGTGTGTTTGCTCGCGCGCCTGCATTTACCTCATTGACGGCGTAATCGCCAACGCGGCTGCGGCGCACGTTTGCAGGACTTTCCGACTTCCTATTCTTTTTTTAAGGTGCTACAAGAAGAAACGGCGGCGGGGCTTTCCCCCGAACCGCCGTCCAGGTCGTCCCTGCCAGTAACGTCTATGTCACGATATTCGCGTCATATGTCAGACGTGGTTGCTCCTTGCGGACTGCGATTATATCCAGCCTCGCGCGGGGAGTCAAGGGGTTAAATCCGATATTCCTGGATTTGATGGAAATCCGGTTGCCGGTCCCAATCGTCATGTCAATCTTCAGTCATGGCCCCCCGGTTCCCACGTTATCAGCATTTCCCTTATTGGCCCCCGCCAAAGCGGGATGTAGCCGTCGGGTCCGGTACGGAACAATTCGTCGAAGTGACTCTCGATGATTCCGGCAGCGCGCGAGTGGTCCGAGGGGTTTATCTCTTCCACCGCCACCTGCACCGCCGCTTCCCTGGTACGGGGAAACTCGCCATCCCACCAGGGCGGGTCCGGGAGGACGCGGACGTCCGGCAAAATGCCCATTTCCCACAACGCCGCCATCAGGTCGGCGTGGCCGGGCGCCAGGGCTTGGTCTTCTCCATATACCAGTCTGAATATTGCGGCATTGCGGTGCGGAGGAGGCACGCTCCATACAGTCATGATGACCCTCCGCCTGGCCGCGGACTCCATTCTTCTCACGAACTGTACGATGTCTCGAACGAAATACGTGACGTCGGCGCTGAACACCACGTCGCCCTTGACCCCTTGGACCTCCAGCCAGTCCTCCAGGACCAATTCGGCGTTTCCGATGCCTGCTTCCGCTGCCGAAGTGGTGAACTCGGACCCCATTCCGGGAGACCGGTCTACGTTTATCACATGGCGGCAACGCAGGGCCATCGGCAACCCCACCCTGCCCGCGCCGCCCCCTGCTTCCACGAATACGTCCTGGGGTTGCACGTATTCGGCGACCGCTTCCAGGTTCGCCGTCAGTTGACGGTGCGGGTCGAGACGGAACAAGCGGGCCAGGTCTCCGCTCCAGATATCTCCCTGGGACCAGGCTCCGAACAAACGGGCCTTTTGCTCTTGCACACCGTCAAGGTATGCGGCGTATCTTTCCGCTGCGCTCACATAAGGCATCGTCCTGCACCACCATCCCTTCCAGCGGGCTTGTTCAGAGCATGAACACGGTCAGTGTATAATTTCAGAATAGAGTCGGGGAGGTGGAAATGTTAGTCTACAAGGCGATGTTCAAGTACCTGGATGAAGGGGTCCATGCCAAGACGCTGGACTTCCCCGGCGTCATCAGCTGGGGCGCAGACCTGGCGGAGGCGCGGCTTATGCTGGCCAGCGCATTGGTAGACCTAGCCGAAGTCCACCTGGAACGGGGCGAACCTCTGCCACTGCCCGATCCCGGTCGCACCGACTCCGAGGCCGACTTGGAGGAGCCAATCTACCTGTTGTTACAAGCGGCTTCCAGGGTTGCTCATGTTCCTCAAGGTGCTGTCAGTTGAGGAGGCGCGACCTTCTCAGACACCTGCAAGAGCACGGATGCAGGTTAGCCCATGAAGGTGGAGGCATGCAATCTGGGAAAACCCTGCCTTGAACCGGAGAGCGGCAATAGCACGCCATCGGGAAATCCCGGATTATACGGCTAGACGCATCTGCCGACAGCTTGGCATCCCTGCTCCGAGATAGCACGGTATCCAAGGGAGACTTAAGGACCTTCCTACCGCCCCTTGAATTCCGGCCTCCGCTTCTCGAGGAATGCCGTTACCGCCTCCCGGTGGTCCTCGGTCTTCCGTGCCTGTTCCTGGGCGACGTGGGCTATGTCCAAGCTCTCCTCCAATCCGCCTTCCAGGCTCTTGTGGACCAGGTACTTGATGAGCGACAGCGACTGGGTCGGCCCCTGGGCCAGCCGCGTAGCCAGCTCCAGCCCGGCTTCCATGATATCGTCATCCGGGACCACCTTGCTGACCAGGCCCATCCGGTAAGCCTCGTTCCCGTCCACGCTGTCCCCGGTATACTGGAGCATCAGGGTGTTGCTGAGTCCGATGAGGCGGGGCAACTGCCAGCAACTGCCGTCGCCGGGAATCAGGCCCATGCGCACAAAAGCCTCGGAGAACCGGGCCTTCTCGGCGGCGATACGGATGTCGCAGGCGAGGGCGACACCCATGCCCACGCCATAAGCGTGGCCGTTGACCGCGGCAATAGAGGGTTTTTGTAGCTCGTGCAGCCGGAGGGGCAGGAATGCCGCGCCCTCCTCCGACGTCCGGTGCTTTGCGAAACGGGTCTCCATCTTGCCCCAGGGAAGCGGCTCCGGTTCTCCCTGTGCCTGGGCCTGCTGGTCCCGCTCCTCGATACGGCGGTTGAAACCGCGGACGTTGGCCCCGGAGCAGAATGATGGCTCGGTGCCGGTCAGCAGCAGCACCCGTTGGTCCGGATCGGCCTCGAATTTGTCCAAGGCGTCATTCATCTCGCGGGACATGTCCGCTCCCAGCGCGTTCCGGGTCGGGGGATCGTGCATGGTCACAATAAGAACGTTGTCGCGGGTCTCGGTCTTGATGAATTCGTACTCCATCGCTCTCCTCGTAGGTGTCCCGTCACAGGCCCCGGAACCCCGTTCCACCCGGCTATGAGCCAAGCCGATGATTGGGGCTGTTGGGAGTTATTCCCAGTATGTATAATTGCAACATTATATCTGGACTGTGAGTGGAAGGTAAGTAACGGAACGGCACGTAACTGTTCAGACTTGATGAGGGGAATTTACTGGGCGGACGGTTCTACGGTTCCGCTGAAAGACACTGGCGTCCGCGGGCTGGTTGTGGCATAAAGGGACAATGGAAACAG
>DAOUJS010000159.1:0-10226 GCA_034422355.1 Dehalococcoidia bacterium
GCTACAGTGGCTGGAGGGCACCCAACAGCGCAACGAGCGGGCCAGCCGCTCTCACGAAAGACGCCGCCGCGCAGCAAAACGCAGCCCTCCTTGAACCGTCGTTGTAATACTAGTGGACTGAATCCCATCATGGCAGTAAAATGCTGTGTGATCCGAGGATGTCGCCCCATGACCCATCCGGGGCCGTGCGGTGACCGAAGGCCCGTGTTTCAGATGGAACCAGACTTAAGGAGATAGCAGATGCCAGCCTATATCAAGGGTGAGGCCCAGGAATGGGCCTGGGAGAACCTGAAAGGGCAATGGACGACGCTTATCACGCCATTCACCCCTGATGACCGCATCGACGAGGATGGGCTGAGGCACAACATCCGCCACATCCGCAAGCTGGGTACGTCTGGCGCGGGATGCACGTGGGGGATGGGCGAGTTCTGGAGCCTGACCCACGAGGAACGGGTCCAGGTGATGGACACCTTGTCGGACGAGGCCAGGGGGCAGTGGACCATCGGCGCACACATTACCCACACGTCAGCCGGGGCAATGCTGGACCTGGCGCGCCACGCCGAGGATACGGGCTATGACCTGCTGATCGTGGCCCCTCCGTACATGGTTACCAAGACCGAGGAACAGGTCGTGGAGTGGGTGCGATACCTGGCGTCGAATACCCGGCTGGCAATCATGTTCTACAACTCGCCCCAGTTTGGGATTGTTCTCAACACGGCGAACCTGAAGAGGCTCTGCGAGATACCCAATGTGGTCGGCGTGAAGGAGGCGAGCTTCAACCAGCAACTGTCCATCGAGGCCCACCTCACCATTGGCCGTGACGCGATTATCAGCACCCCCGATGAATGGATTTACTGGCGGGGGAGGGAGTTGGGGTTCAACCAGCAGGTGATGTTCTCCAACACGTCTGACTGGCGTTTCGACATCCCCGAGTGCAACAACTACGTGCAGTTCATCAACAAAGCTTCCGAAGGCAACCTGGACGAACCGTTCTACGAGAGGCATCTGCGGAGGATCAAGGAGCTTTCGGACACATGGTGGACCCGGATAGTGGACAAGTATGACGGCGCGCTTCCAATACCGATGGTGAAGCACTGGGCTGAGTTGATGGGGATGGCCGCCGGACATCCCAGGTATCCCTTGATGGAGCTCACTCCCGATGAGAAGGAACAGCTTCGCCGGGAACTGGAGCCGCTCAAGCCGAGACCGCCGGAGGTGGCTGCTCCGGTGAACAGCCGCACCGCCTGGCTCACGGCCAACAATAACTTCGCTTCCGGGATGCTGCTGATGGTCAGCGTACAGGACGTTGAGGAGGCGCTGGAGGCGGAGCGAGGCGGCGCAGACGTGGTGGACGTCAAGAACCTGCAGGAGGCCGTGGTGGGTTCCGGGCATCCCAACGTGGTACACCAGGTGCGGTCGAGAATCGCCCCGGAGAACCACGTGAGCGTCACCCTGGGGGTGGTGCCGAGCCAGCCGGGGACAGTGGCCATGGCGGCCTACGCGGCGGCGGCGTTGAATGCCACGTCGGTGAAGGTGGGTTTCTGCAACACTGATTACGAGACCGCCCGGGAGACGTTAATCCAGTCGCGGGAGGCAATGGCGGCGACCAACACCAAGCTCATCGGATCCCTGTTCGCCGACAACCACTTGTACGGCGGCCTGGACCCGAAATGCATGGTGCAGTTGGCCAGGGAGGGCCAGTGCGACGGGTTCCTGATTGACACGCTGACCAAGGACGGACGGAACCTGTTCGACTTCATCCCGGAGAACGAACTGAAGGAGATGGTATTCCAGGGCAAGCAGCTGGGCCTGAGCACCGCGCTGTCCGGGCACCTGCGCATCGATGATCTGGACGAGCTGGCGAGGGTGAACCCGGATATCGTCGGCGTCCGGGGCGCGGTTTGCGGAGACGGCGACCGGGGCAAAGCGGTGACTTGGGAGAAGGTGGCCGAGTTCAAGCGGCAGGTGGACCTGCGCAAGAGCGGGGAGCTTGCCGTCCATCACGAGCCGCTTTCGATTCCCGGCAACGGGTCCGGGAATGGCTGGATCGTCATTGACGGGCGGGGCAAGAGCTGCGCCGGGGTTATCGCGGCGCTGACCCGGCAGATCGAGCTGGACCATGACTCGCTGGTCGAGGCCATCCTGGCAGACGCCCTGAACATCTACGACGTGATGCTCTGGGCGGAGCAGGGGGAACACAGGGTCATCACGCACCGGAAGGACACGGATGGGTCGGTACGGGTGCTGATTCAGCCGTGAGAGGAGCGGCATTGATATCAAAACGCGTGCTATAATGCGTTGCACGAGAACCCGGAATCAAAACCTACAATCAAAACCTACATGGGTGGGGGATATATGGTAACTTCGATTACCGATGATATGTTCACCGGAGAGGCTATCGCCGACCCTTACTCCTACTACGGCAAGATCAGGGACGAAGACCCGGTATACTGGAACGAGCTCTATGAGCTTTGGGTAATCACGAAGCACGACGACCTGGTATGGATGACCCGCCACCATGAGTTGTTCTCGTCGGAGTTCTGGAAGCGGGACGAGCGGTCGCCGTACCCTCCAATCGATGAATCGGACATGGGCCTTTACGGGTACATGCGCGAGTTCTTCATGGACTGGTTCATCCAGCATGACCGGCCGGTGCATACGGACCAGCGGAAGGTGGTCCACAAGTGGTTCAACCCGAAGTCCATGGAAATGTGGCGTCCGATGGTCCAGCAGGTCATCAAGGACATGCTGGATGAGGCAGACCAGAACGGCAAGATGGACGTGATGAAGGACTTTGCCGTGCCCCTGCCGCTGTTCATCATCGCCCAGATGATGGGAATGCCCTACCAGGACCGTCAGTTCATCCGCTCGATGGCGGAGAAGCTGCTGTTCATCGGGCGTGGCGAGGCGGACCGGATGCAGCCCCTGGTGGACGGCATCAAGGAGCTGCAGGACTACCTCGCCCCCATGGTGGACATGCACATGGACCTGCCAACGGACGAGGACAACCTGCTGTCAGTCCTGACCAGCGGCGGCAAGAACGGCGTGCTGACCCGCGATGAAGTGGTCGCCAACGCGATCCTGCTGCTGCTGGCGGGCCATGAGACGACGATAAACCTGATCTGCAACGGCACCCTGGCTTTCACGCGGCACCCCGACCAGTGGCAACTGCTTAAGGAAGACAGCCTGGATTCTCCGAATGCGGTGGTGCGGGCAACGGAAGAGTGCCTGCGCTACGACCCGCCGGTGAAGTCCATCCAGAGGATCGCATCGGAAGACGTGGAGATGTCCGGGAAGATACTCAAGGAGGGGGACCGCATCCGCTGGTTCATCTCCAGCGCGAACCGGGACCCAAACAAGCACCCGGACCCCGATACCTTCGACATCACCCGCTGGCCCAACACCCACGTGGCCTTCGGGTCCGGCATCCACCACTGCCTGGGCGCGACCCTGGCACGGCTGGAGGCCCAGGAGGCATTCAAGTCGCTGGCGGAGCGTTACGAGAAGATAACGGTGGAGACGGGCGATTTCGAGTACCAGCCGAGCATCACTTTCCGGTCCCTGAAGACTCTACCAGTCTCGCTGGAATAGGGAGGTAAGCCGTGGCCAAGCTTCGCATAACCGTTGATTATGACATCTGCGTGGGCAACCGTATGTGCGAGACCTTCGCTTCCAAGGTGTTCGTCATCAACGAAAATGGCCAATCCGAGGTGGCCGACCCCGAGGGCGACACGGAAGAGAATATCCTCGAGGCCGCGGAGAACTGCCCGGTAAGCGCCATTACAGTGGTGGACGAAGACACGGGAGAGACGCTTTTCCCGTAGCTGCGCCTTGCCGCAGCATACAGGCAACTCAGTCCGGTCACCCGGCCTGACGAGGCCAGCAAGGGACACCGTTTAGGCGTTCCCCTGCTGGCCCAAAATTTGCAGGGATGGTCCGCATCGCTGTGATGGTGGACCTCCTCATAAACCCATCATCATAGATCCACCATCCGAGTTACCCGGAGAGGTCAAGATGCCCGGTCCCATACGCGCGCTGTCGTGGAACGTCAACGGCCTGAGGGCTGCCCACCGGAAGGGGTTCCTGGAGTGGTTCGGCGCCGCGAACCCCGACATTCTGTGCCTGCAGGAGACCAAGGCAACGCCCGACCAGTTGCCGGCGGTCGTCCGGAACGTGGAGGGCTACCACTCCTACTTTTCGACATGTGAGCGGAAGGGCTACAGCGGGGTTGGACTGTACTCCAGGACCGAGCCGGAACAGGTGAGGTACGGGTTCGGGATAGAGGAGTTTGACCGGGAAGGGCGGGTGATCATCGCGGACTATCCCGACTTTACGCTGTTCAACATCTACTACCCCAACGGCCAGTCGTCGCAGGACCGGCTCGATTACAAGATGAGCTTCTACGATGCCTTTCTCGAATTGGTGGAGAAGACCCGGGCTGGCGGGAGAAGTATCGTGGTCTGCGGAGACCTGAATACGGCACACAAGGCGATTGACCTGGCCAGGCCGGGCCCCAACGAGAAGGTCTCAGGGTTCCTGCCGATAGAGCGGGAGTGGATGGACAAGTTCATCGAACACGGGTACGTGGACACTTTCCGGGAATACAACCAGGAGCCTGGCAACTACACCTACTGGGACCAGATGACCCGCGCAAGGGACCGGAATGTGGGGTGGCGCATCGACTACTTTTTCGTCAGCGAGGACCTGAAGCCGCGTCTCAGCGGCGCTTATATTTTCCCGGACGTGATGGGGTCTGACCACTGCCCTGTGGGTATAGACATCGGCTGAGGCGGAAGTCTCGCCCATCCTCCTGCCAAATGGCGGCAAATGGTAGGCGTATTACATTCCACGTATCACATTTCAGAGGAGTATTGAGATGGCCGGAGCCAAGCAAGCTTTTGAGATCGAGTTGACAAACGACCAGATGGCGTTTCTACGGTCGGCCAAAGACCGCTACAACATCCCCGACGAGAGCAAGGTCGTCCGCATCGTCGTGGACTATCTCCTGAGCAGCCCGGACGTCCACGAGTCGGTGTTCACGGAGACCCGCTGCCTGCGCTGCGACTAGGCGGCGGGAATCAGGGCACATCCCCAAGCCGGGGGATTAGGCCCCAGGTAATTTCCGGATCCCGCAACCGAACGGGTGGAGTACAGTCGCGCTGCCCGCCCGGCGCTACCCCTCAACCATGTGCTTGACGGCTTCGAGGGCGAGGTAATACCCGTAGACGCCGAAGCCGTAGACCGAGCCTTTGCAGGTGGGCAGGACCTTTGAGATTGTGCCCCGGGACGTGGGGTTGGATGCGTGTACCTCGATCACGGGATACCGCACCTGTCCGATGGCTCCAAGCAGAGGGCCGGTCCCGGTGGTATAGCCCGCTGGGTTGATCAGGACAGCGTCCACATCGCCTTCGTGGGCATCGTACAGGGCGTTGACGACCTCTCCTTCAATGTTGGAGTGGAACACTTCGACGTCCACGCCCAAGGCTTCGCCGAAGCCGAGAATCTGCTCGTTCATTTGATCGAGAGTCGTGGGGCCGAAGATTTCGACCTGCGCCTTGCCGCGCATGTTCATTCCGGCTCCCTGGATTACCAAGACCTTCGTCATCAGTCCTCTCCTTCTGAGAACGTCGCCCCATTTGCGCCGTGCCGGCAGGGGAATGGCGGGTTGGGACTGGGACCCGCCCCCAGGCGATTGGGCGTTAATCAGCCATCAGGTGCTTGAGGTGTTCAGGCACCTCCGTGGGTTCGGTGGGCGTCTCCACCAGGTATCCGGCCAGCATGACGTCCAGTTGAAGCATCAGCAACTTGTTCCAGGCGATGGCAGCCCGCATCGCATCAACGGGGTCATCCATCTCGTCCTTGAAGAGGTTGGACATCGCCGTCTGGATGAATGACATGGTGCCAATCATAAACCGGGCGGGGATGGAACCCAGGTGAGCGCGATGGGTGGGCGGGTTGCTGTGGACGATGCCGGTCGCCAGAGCGCGGATGGGGTAGTCCTGGTCCAACTGGAACCCGATGGAACCCCTCAGCCAGCGCGCCAGGGTGTGCTTGCGCCGGTCCAGGCGAGTCTCATCCACCTCCCCCTGCCGGTTTACGAAGAACCTCCGGGTCTCGGGGTTTTCGAGGAAGTTGTCGTAGACCGTGGCCGTCAGCCAGTCGGCGTTTTCCATCACCACGTCGGCGGTGGACCGGACCAGGTCAAGGTCGTCCTGGTCGAAGCCCACGAAGTCGGCCAGTTCCCTGAGCCGGCCCGGCCAATTGAAGACTTGCGGCATATTATCCCCGTGGTCTGCTGGTTCGCGCCCTGCCCTGGGTTTCCCGTAGCTTCCCGTAGTTTCAGTGTGTGGCGGCGTGCCAGGGCGGCGCCTACCGAGAATATAACCCTTCCGGTGTGCGGGAGCAAGCGCGGTCCATGCTGCGGGTATGACTCCCAGGGACTGCGAAACAACAGGGGCCTGGGTGAGGGAGGCGGATTTATGCGGTTTGCCCCGTGTCCGTTGTAACCTGCCGCAGGGGCTGCCATACAAGCTGACCCCGGATGGCCACGGGCAGCATAAGAAGCAGTCCGGCCAGCAGATTGGCGCTGATCGCGCCCTGGAGCATGAAGGCCGAGGCCAGGTAGCCCATCTCCAGGACTCCGACCGGGGTGCCTGACCCGATGCAGAAACTGAGGAGGCCCATCATGCGTCCTCGCATATCATGGGGGGCGGCCAGCATGGTGATGGCGCTCTGCATGGTGGAAAATCCCGACTGTCCCAGGCCGCCCACGGCGAGTAGGGCAAAAGCGAGAGCGTACCAGGGAGACCAGACGAACATGATGGCGGTGACGGTTATGCCAATGGAGCCGCCGACGAAGATGCGTCCGTGATAACTGACCTGTCTCCGCATCGCCATGAGGCCGGCCCCGGCAAGCTGGCCGAATCCATCGGCTGCCACCAGAAGGCCAACCAACGTTGCGCCTACGTGCAGGTGGTCACGGCCAATGGCGGGAATGAACTGCTGGATTGGAAAGACCAGGGCGTTCATTATGATGGTGACGTAGAGCATCCCAGCAAGCGCGGGACTTGCCACCGCATACCTGATGGCCACGCCGAGGCTCCGAAGGACGGGTTCACGCTGCAAGTTCTGGACTACGGGCGGCACCTTGAGGCGGGCCACTATGCCCAGGTTCGCCAGATGCACCACGATGACGAAGACATAAGCGCCGGAAAATCCCACGGTATCCAGAAGCACGCCGCCCAGGATCGGCCCTACCATTTTACCCGCAGTGTGGCTGATGACATCCAGTGACAGGGCGTTGACAAGCCGGGCCTCGCCAACCACGTCGAGGATCGCTGTCCTGCGGGATGGGTCTTCCAACGCACGGCTCGCGCCCTGCTGGAGGATGGCGCAGTACACCATCCAGGGCTTCACGATGCTTATGTCGTAGAGAAGCATTCCAAGGACGACCAGGGCCGTCAGGGCGGTGGCCACCTGGGAGACAAAGAGGACCAACTGCCTGTTTACCCGGTCGGCGACGATGCCGGAAAAGAGGGCGAGGAGCGGCCTGGGCACGTTGTTGAAGAACAGTACAAGCCCAAGCTGGAAGTAGGAGTCGGTGACCTGGAGGATGAGCCAGCTGAGGACCAGCAGCTCCATCCTTCTGGCGAACTCGTGGAGCGTTCCGACGCACCATAGGGCGCGGAACTGGCCATGTGCCAGGACTGACGACAGGGGTGAACGGTCCCTGGAAAGGGGCTGCAAATGGGGCTCCTAGATCACTCTTGCCTGCAACGGTCGATAGACTGCACTATTTTACTCTCTCCGGAACGGAAAGGGGGCGGCTGCCGCTACGGGTTAGGGGATGTTGGCTCCGGCTTGCCGCGCCGGCAGCCTGGCTTGGCGGGCCATCTGCGTATAGTATGATTGTCTTCGGAAAAGTTCCTGCATCAGGCACGACGCGATAGTAACGGGACATTCGGACCGAAAACTTCGCCGGCAAACTGCGTAACCGGCGGGGGGGACATCCGGGAATCCACTGCGGAGGTGGCATGATGCCAGCGCGAACTGGGGAACAGTACCTTGAGGGTCTCAGGGCCAGGCCGGTTGAAGTCTACCTCCGGGGCGAGAAGGTCGAGGATGTAACGTCGTTCAAGGGTCTGGCCAACGGGGCGCGTTCGGTTGCCGGACTCTACGACATGCAGCACGATCCAAGATTCCACGCTGAGATGACCTACCCATCCCCCACCACCGGCGACCCCGTGGGCCTTTCGTTCCTCATGCCGGGGACCATCGAAGACCTCCGCCGCCGCCGGGTGATGATGTCCCACTGGGCGGAGACAAGCTACGGCATGATGGGCCGGACGCCGGACTTTCTCAACGTGAGCATTATGTCAATGGCCGGGGCGGGAGACTACTTCGCGGCCAACCGGCCGGAGTTCAAGCAGAACATCATCAACTACTACGAATACGTCCGGGAAAACGACCTGGCACTGACCCATACCCTGGTGAACCTGCAACGCAACCGCCGCCCCGCCGCGACCGGCAGGCACTACAGCACCAGCGCGGCTATGGCCATCCAGCGGGAGACAGATGCAGGTCTTGTCGTGCGGGGCCCCAGGGTGCTGGCAACTCTTGGGCCGCTGTCCGACGAGATTGCGGTCTACCCGGTGCGCAATGCGCAACTGGCAGGGAGCGAGGACGCATGGCGCTACGCTTTCGCCTTCGCCATCCCGTGCGACACGCCGGGACTCAGGTTCCTGTGCCGGGAGAGTTTCGACCTGGACCGTTCCACCTTCGACCATCCCCTGGGTTCACGGTTCGAGGAGATGGACGCCATTGTCTTCATGGACGACGTCTTGGTGCCCTGGGAACGGGTGTTCCTGTTTGGAGACGTTGAGCTTGCCAACGGGCTGAGTCCCGGGACGAACCAGTACAACCACTCCGGGCACCAGGTGGTCACGAAGAACGTGGCCAAGTGCGAGTTCGTGCTGGGGGTGGCAAGCCTGATGGTGCGGACCCTGGGTTCGGAGACAATTCCGCAATTGCAGGCCCTCCTGGCGGAACTGATCGAGAACCTGGAGATAATGAAGGCGCTCTTGCTGGCCGCGGAAACCCAGGCGGAACTGGACGAGTGGGGGGTGATGTGCCCGGCGTTGATACCCATTACGGTGGCGCGCAACCTGTTCATCCGCATGTACCCGAGAATGGTGGAGATTATCCAGCTTCTCGGGTCCAGCAGCCTGATGGCCCTGCCGGCCGAGGTGGACTTCGACGGGCCGTTGGGAGAGGAAATCGAGCGTTACCTGGACACTGACACGGCTTCGGCGCGGGATAGAGTCCAGCTATTCCACCTGGCATGGGACCTGGCGTGCAGCGCCTTCGGCTCGCGGCAGGTGCTGTACGAGCGGTACTTCCAGGGGGACTGGATGCGCAACGCCAGCATCCTGTGGGACCGGTACGACCCGGATGAACTGGTCAGGAAGGTGCAGGACTTCCTGGCCCGGCCGGAGAAATCTTGAGCGCCTACGGACGCCCGCGCCAAGCCTGGCGTCGGTAGTATTGACATTAGGTCTTACATCCTGCGCCATGAATGACATCCGGTATCACTATCAGGCAAAGCAAGTACGCAAAAGTCCCCATTCCCTGGACGTCGGGCGGCGGTCCCTGAACGGGAAAAAGCGGCCGCACCGGGAGCATGAGGGTCATGCCCGGGGTGGCCGCGGGACGGGCCGGATCCAGGATGCGTCCCAGGCCAACCACGGCCCCGGCGCACCCCGGCGGGATGGCTTACCCTGCGAAAACGGTCAAGCCTGCGGCGTCATGCGCCTCGTTGGCGAAGCTGCTCTTCCAGGTCGCGGATGCGGGCTTCGGCAGCGGCAAGGGCCTCCCGCTCTGCGTCGCGTTCGGCCTCGGCGGTGTCGGCGCGGGCGCGTTGGTCTTCATAGGTGAGGACGTGCTGCCCCGTGGCCGGGTCGTAGAACACCAGCTCGCCCTCCTCCCACCGCAGGTACAGGTCCAGCGCCGGGCTGTATCCCTGTAAGCTCCCGTCCGCCAACTCTTCAATTTCAATGGCCGCGTATTCCCCGTCCGCCAGCCGCTCCCCAGACAGCTTCGCCCCGTGATGCTCCCCCGTCTGGTCGAACCGCCAGTATTCCGGTATTCCCAACGCGGCGTAGTCCCGCCGCTTGGCGCCCACGTCTGTGTCCGCCGTGCTCTCCGACGCCACTTCCAGCACGAAGTCC
>DAOUJS010000160.1:0-8685 GCA_034422355.1 Dehalococcoidia bacterium
ACTATCCCGGCAGGGAGCGGATAGTGCTGGTGATGGACAACCTGAACACGCATCACCCGTCGTCGCTGTATGAGGCGTTCGAGCCTGGGGAGGCGCGGCGCATCGCGGAGAGGTTGGAGATACACTACACGCCGAAGCACGGCAGCTGGCTGAACATGGCGGAGAGCGAGTTGGCGGTGCTGGCCAGCCAGTGCCTGGACCGCCGGATTCCCAGCCGGGACGTCCTGAAACACGAAACCGGGGCTTGGCAAGGACAACGAAACCGCGACGGAACACGTGCCACCTGGCGTTTCACCACCCAAGACGTACGAATCAAACTCAAGTCCCTCTACCCATCAATGCAATAGTGGCAGTCCACTAGTGCTCAACTCCTAAAATACGATCACGCTCCTGGCCACGCTTCCTTCTTTCATGTCCTCGAATGCCTTGTTCACCTGGTCCAACTGGATGCGCTGAGTCACAAGCTCGTCCAGCTTGAGGCGGCCCTGTAGGTAGAACTCCACGTAGCGGGGCATGTCGGTGCGGAAGTGGTTGGACCCCATGCTGCTGCCCTGGATGCGCTTCTCCCGCAGGAAGGACGGCCCGTCCAGCTCGATCTTCGTGCCCTGGGGGATCATGCCGATTACCGTGGCCGTTCCGCCAGCGCGAAGCATGTCGAAAGCCTGCTCCGCCGTCTCCTTCTTGCCGATGGCCTCGAAGGAGTAATCGACCCCGCCGCCGGTCAGGTCGCGGACACGGGAGGCGACGTCGCCGCTGGAGGCGTCGATCACGTCGGTGGCCCCGAATTCGCGGGCCAGGGTCAGCTTGGTTTCCACGGCGTCGATGGCTATGATGCGCAGCGCACCGGCCAATGCCGCGCCCTGAATGGCGTTCAAGCCCACGCCGCCGCAGCCGATGACCGCCACCGTGCTGCCCGGACGCACCGCCGCGGTGTTCAGCGCCGCGCCAAGTCCGGTGGTCGCGCCGCAGCCGATGAGGGCAAGCTGTTCGAAGGGAATGTCCCGGTCTATTTTCACCACCGAGTTTTCGTGTACCAGCATGTACTCGGCGAAGGAGCCGAGATTGGCGAATTGGGTCACGGCTTCCCCGTCGCTGCTCAGCCGGGGGGTCTCGTCCGGCCCGCGGGTCAGGCCGGTCCGGGAGCACAGCACCGTGCGCCCCTCAGTGCAGCGTTCACAGTGGCCGCAGAACACCGACAGGCAACAGATGACGCGGTCGCCGGGTCTCACGTAGTCCACCAGTTCCCCCACAGCATCGATGGTCCCGGCGGCCTCGTGGCCCAGTATCACAGGGAACCGGGTGGCGTACAGTCCCTCGACGAAGTGAAGGTCGCTGTGGCAGACCCCGCTGGCGCCGGTGCGCACCACCACCTCACGAGGGCCGGGGTCGGCGATGGCTACCTCTTCAACTTCCAATGGCGTGTTGACTTCTCTTAATACGGCAGCCTTCATGTCGCACCTCCGGATGTATGCTTTAACGCGGCGAAAAAAGTCTGCGCGCCGGGATACAGACAAGGATAGGGGCGATTATACTGGTAATCTCCACTGGCGCAAGCCTGGCCAAGACTAGGGCGTGTTGACATTTGGATACATTGGATACAAATGGAAATATGTCAAAACTTGAACTCTCTGAAGACCAGTGGGCCAGGACTCTCCAGTTCTTGTGTGGCCGCACTGGCTTATACGCCGGGCGGGAAACGGAATGCCGGCGTTTCATGGAAGCCGTTCTGTGTATGGACCGTTCCGGCGCCCAATGGAGGCTCTTCCCCTCCGGGTATGGAAATTGGAACAGCGTTTGCAAGAGATTTGCCCTCAGGCCGACCGGGAATCCGGGAACTGTTGCATCAGCATCTGGCCGGTGACCCGGATATGGAGCGCCTCATCATGGACGGCACGGTGGTCCGGGCCCGCCCCTGTGCCGCCGGGGCACCCCTCCCAAAATGTGGCCAGGCGTCTCAGTCCCCGGGACGGAGCGGGGGTGGATTCAGCGCCAAGGTCCACATGACCGTGGATGGTCTGGGCAATCCCTTGCGGTCCATCCTGATCGGGGGGCAGGAGCACGAAGTCACCAAGGCCGAGGGGCTGATAGCCGGTTATGCCGGTGAGTACGTGATTGCCAGCAAGGGATGTGATTCCCAAGAGTTCCGTCAGCACATCCCGGAGCGGGACATAAGTCCGGCCATTCCTCCGCGCTCCAACCGGGAAAAACCCCAAGCCTGCGATACCCACCTGTACCGGGAACGTCATCCAGTGGAATGCTTCATCAACAAGATAAAACACTATCGCCGGATATGCTCCCGGTTTGAGAAACTGGACATCCGATGCCCGGGCTTCCTTCATTTCACTCACCGCTGCTCTTATTTGGTTACGCTGAAATGTCAACACGGCCTAGCATGAGCAATGCAAGCGAGGAAACGGCCAGATTTCTGGGGCTGGAGCAGGTAGAATGCCTCCAACCCGAGCAGGTAAGCGCATACGGTTTCCACATTGACCCAAACCTTGGGGGGCCGTTACTTATCCGTTGCCCGTTGGGTCGGATGTTAGCATTGAAGATGAAGAGTTCTTACCTGTCTCTGAGTGCTATACGAACAGGCCATCACTCTCTAAAGGAATCGGCTCATATGACCCTGGCGACGGTATCCACACGTCAGGGGCAATCGATCAGATCCAGCGTGGTTTGGACCTCGCCGGGTCCCCATTGCAGACTCGGTCACCAGGCAATTGGTATCCACTGCTTGTCTACATCGGAAGTATGTCAGGCAGGGAAAGATACCTGTTGCGAAACAAGAGGGTTACGTATAGGGGCAGAAAATCCCGTGTAGACCGCATTGACTGCGGCTCCAGACTGCGTGATTAAATTAACAGGCAATTGTGATTGCATGGTCTCACCCCAATAGGAGCTTGGAGGCAACATGACAAACACACCCCACGGAATCAAGTATGAGTCGAACCGCCCCGTCGTTATGGGGCGGAACGGGATGGTCGCTTCGGGCCATCCGCTGGCTTCGCAGGCCGGGATTCACATGCTCCAGCAGGGGGGTAACGCGGTGGATGCGGCCATTGCCACCGCCGCTGCGCTCAACGTGGTGGAACCGCTGATGTCGGGAATCGGCGGAGACGGATTCATTATGGTATACCGGAAACAGGACGACCGGCTGGAAGT
Organism: Dehalococcoidia bacterium; assembly: GCA_034422355.1. GTDB lineage: Bacteria > Chloroflexota > Dehalococcoidia > Lucifugimonadales > UBA3495 > CATOSP01. The sequence goes on from DAOUJS010000160.1 coordinate 3,163, forward strand.
CTGCAACGGCACCGGCGCAGCCCCATACGCCGCCACCCGCGACCGTTACCTGCCTGACGGCATCCCGGCCAAGGGCATCCTCTCCGTGTCCGTGCCGGGTTTGCTGGATAGCTGGCTCTCCGCACATGAGAAGTACGGCGTGCTATCACTTGACCAGGTTCTGTCCCCGGCCATTGACCTTGCGGACAACGGCTTTCCCACCAGCCACGTCCTGTCCCATGCCATTGCGTCGGACCCGCTGCTCTGCTCCTTTCCGACGTCCAAGGCCGTGTTCACCAGGAATGGACGCCCCCTGCGCCCCGGCGAAATCCTGTACCAGAAGGACCTGGCCCGCACCTTCCGGATGATTGCCGACGGCGGGGCCGACGTCTTCTACCGGGGAGAGGTTGCCCGCGCGATAGTGAAGTTCAGCGAGGAGCAGGGCGGCATCCTGACCATGCGCGACCTGGCCGACTGCCGCAGCCGTTGGCAGGAACCCATCTCCACCGACTACCGGGGTTTCCGCATCTACGAGGCCCCGCCCAACTCCAGCGGGCATATTTTGCTCCAGGAGTTGAACATGGTGGAGCAGTTCGACCTGAAGTCCCTGGGTTGCAACACAGCCGAGGCCATCCACGTCATGGTGGAGGCCAAGAAGCTGGCCTTCGCCGACCGGGAGACCTACGTGGCCGACCCGGACTACATCGACGTTCCGGTACAGGGGCTTATCAGCAAGGACTACGCCCGGGAGCGGGCGCGCATGATCGACCCGGAGCGCGCCGCCACGGATGTGCCGCCCGGAGACCCCTGGCCCTACCAAGGTGGGGAAGTCCGGCGTCCCGCGGCCGCCGGGTCCGGCATTGCCAGTGAGGAGGAGGACACTACATGCTTCGCCGTGGTGGACCGTTGGGGCAACGCCGTGTGCCAGCTCCAGAGCCTCCAGAGCAGGTGGGGGTCGAGCATCATCGCCGGGGATACGGGCGTCCTGCTCAACAACCGTATGACCTACTGGCACCTGGAGGCCGACCATGTGGACTGCCTGCAACCGGGCAAGCGGGTACGCCACACCATGAACCCGGTGATGGTGTTCAGCGGAGAACCCGACCGGATGCTGACGCTAGTGTGCGGCACTCCCGGCGCTGATACCCAGGTGCAGACCAACATGCAGGTGATAACTCACGTGCTGGACTTCGGGATGACGGTGGCCGAGGCCGTGGAGGCGCCGCGCTGGCGGAATACTCACAGCCCCACCGAGTCCAACTACCCTCACGTATGTGAAAACGAGTTGCACTTGGAAAGCCGATTTTCCGAAGAAGTCCGGGCTGGATTGGGGCGCAGGGGCCACTCCCTAAACATCATGACGCCCTGGGGCGCGGCTGGCAGCGAGGTAATAATCCAGGTGGACCCGGACAACGGCGGGCTGCACGGCGCGGCCGACCCGCGCCGGGACGGGTATGCCGTGGGGTATTAGACGTATCATCCCTCTATATGGATGTGGGGTTCCAACGGTCGGTGTCCTGGCAGCCCCTTGTGTGTGGGTGTACCATTAGGCTTACACACCAGTACGACGGGAAATGAGTGACGAGAAGTGATGAGTCCTGTGGGGAGGGCTGAACCATGCAGATACCGGGTCACAAACGGAGCCAGCAGCCCGACGAATGCGGCAACCGGGCCGGAATTTTTGCCGAAGCAGTCCGGGACTCCGAGATGGAACTCGCATGGTCCATGCTCTCTAAGGAAACTCGCGGGATGCGCATGGGAGTCTGGGCTACCCGAAACGACATCGACATGCAGATAGCCTACCGCGCCGCCTACGACTCAGGACACCCCAGCCGCTTGGCATTGCTGGAAGACTTCCGCACCACGGTACTCCGTCTCTGGCCCCTGGAAGACCTTACCGATCTGGGAGTCGCCCCCACAAACTACGTTGACGATGAACATGCTTTCGTGTTCCTGCCCTTCGGAGTAACCAACGACGTTGCCCGGGTTGCCCGGCGTCGTCTCATGTCGGGCCTGATCATCCCCATGCTGCTGGAGGAAGGGGAGTGGCGGGTGGACCTTCCCGGCTGGCGCTACCTGAACGTGCCGAACTGAGGTGAGGGCGCGATGCCCAGGAAACGCTCCCGACGCGGCGATGCTCAATTCCCCGGCGGTCCGGCGCTGTCCTGCGAGCTATGCCTGCGCGAGGTCGAAAGCTACACCGTCCACCACCTTGTCCCCCGGGCCGAGGGCGGACGGTTCGGCCCCACTGCCCGACTGTGCGCTACCTGTCACCGGCAACTCCACGCAATGTTCACCGAGTCCACTCTGGCCAGGGAACTGAACTCGCTGGACGCCATCCTCGGCAACCCGGAGATGCGCAAGTACCTGAAGTGGGTACGCAAGCAGAAAGACGGAGCATCCTTCAGAGTCCGCCGCGCCGCGGCACGGCGGTAGGGCATACGAGGTTTCCCTTCCTGCCCAATACGCTGACATGCAGGATATGACAGTTGAACCCGCCCGCTGTAAAATGTTTGCAGGCGGTCCGGAATGACGACGATAAACGACATCGGAGATTTGGTCAGGATTCTCCGGGAGCAGCCGGAATGGGCGGAAGCTCTCCGGGGCGTCCTGTTGAGCCGGGAGCTGCTGGAACTGCCGGAAGAGTTTGCCAATTTCGTTAAGCTGACCAATGCTAACTTCGAGACTATCTACGGCAGGCTGGACACTATGGACGGCAGGTTTGACGCCATCGACGGCAGGTTTGACAACGGGTTCGGGATAAACTATGAAATGAAGGTCGAGAGGAACATCCGCAGTTACGCGGGGCAGCAGCTTGGTCTTCGGAACACCAGAGTGTTGAGGGGGTCCCTGTCCGGGCAGGACTCAGAACTGGAAGAGATCACCGAACAGGCAGTCGAAAACGGTGTCATCACCTGGGAGCAGAACGACGACCTTTGGTTGAGCGACCTGATATTCACAGGGCGAAATCGGACGGACGGTTCTGTGCATTACTTCACGGCAGAGGTGAGCATAACGGCGGGCGACCATGACGTAGTACGGGCGGCGGAGCGGGCAAGGACCCTCAGCCGCATTATCGGGCAACCTGTGACCCCGGCGGTAGTTTCAGCCAACGTCGATGCGCAAAGGAACAGGCTGGCCGGGGAGAACAACGTCGTCGTGATGCTGGTGCCGGAATAGGCAAGCACTGGCCCGAAGCACGCATGAAGACGCCGCCCGATTAGGCGGCGTCTTCATTTCGGCGGGGCTATCGTGTTATCGCGTCGGCTTGCGGGTTACATGGGCGGGCGGCGGTCGAACCAACGGGCGTGCTGCTCGTAGGTGTAGGCGGCGCGTATGACGCCCGGCTCGTCGAAGGGCTTGCCCGCAAGCTGCATCCCGACGGGTAGCCCGGCCTCGGTAAAGCCGCAGGGGATGGAGATGGCCGGCAGTCCGGTCAAGTTGTAGGGCGCGGTGAAGCTGGGGCCACGCACCGTGCTGGTGGAGTCGTAACCCTCGAAGGCAGCCGCCGGTTGGGTCATGGTCGGGGACACCAGCAGGTCCACCTGCTCCAGCGTCCGGGCGACTTCCCGCTTCACCAGCTTGCGGGTCCGCTGGGCTTGAACATAGTCGCTGGCGCTGAGCATCCCTCCGATGCGGAACCGCGCCCGCACCATCTCGCCGAATTCATGGGGGCGGGACTTCAGGTTCCGTTCGTGGTAGGCGTATGCCTCGGTGAGCATGATGACCACGTTGGCGGGGCGGACGTACTCCAGGCTGGGGATGGTGACCTCCACCAGTTCCCCACCCAACTCCTCCAGAACGCCCAGTTGCCGGTCTACTATGGACACAACCTCCTGGTTGACACCCGGCTCGTTGCTGAAGAAGAAGTGACGGGGCACGCCTATTTTCACGCCGCGGATGTCTTCCCGCAGGGACAGGGAGTAGTCGGGCACCGGCGCACGGCTGGTGGTCGGGTCCTTGGGGTCGTAGCCCGCGATGGCCTGGAGCATGTACGCCGTGTCTTCCACCGTCCAGGTCATGGGGCCGCAGTGGTCCTGGGACCAGCTAAGGGTGACGACTCCGGCGCGGCTGACCCGTCCGTAGGTGGCCTTCAACCCCACGATGCCGCACAGGGAGGCGGGGCCGCGAATGGAGCCGCCAGTGCAGGACCCCAGCGCGCCCATGCACTGGCCCGCGGCCACGGCGGAACCCGACCCGCTGCTGGAGCCGCCGGTAACGTGGGCGGTGTTCCAGGGATTGCGGGCCGGCTCGAAGGGCGTAGTGAAGTCGGGGCCGCCCAGGGCGAACTCGTGCATCGCCAGCTTGCCCAGCAGGATGCCGCCAGCGGCTTTGAGACGTGCGGTGGTTGTGGCGTCCTCGGTTGGGACGCGGTCAATGTCCACCCTGGAGCCGGATGTAGTGCGCACCCCCGCCGTGTCATAAAGGTCCTTCAGGGCGAATGGGATGCCGTGCATCGGTCCTTTGTACTCGCCCCGCTGGATCTCGGCCTCAGCGACCCTGGCGTCGGCGAGGGCCTGGTCCTCCAGGACCAGCAGGTATGAGTGAAGCAGGTCGTCGGTGGCCTTGATGCGGTCCAGAAACGCCCGGACCAACTCAACGGGCGAAAGCTGCTGGGTGCGCAAAAGCTCGGACGCCTGTCCGATGGTCAGATGGTAAAGGTTGGAACTGGTGGCAGTCATTTCTCTCTACCTTTCTGTGCGATGCGTGGTCGCGGTTCGGTTTCGGTGGCTCGATTAGCATAGCGTGATGCCCGGCGTTACTCCGATGGCGGCCATTCGGGATGGAACGTCATGGCGATTTCCTCGGGGCCGAAGTCGATGGAATGCAGCGTTGTTACGTACTCGGCGTGAATGTCGTAAAGGGGCTTCAGTTCGTCGAGCTCTTCCTGGCTCATGCCCAACCCGGCCAACTTCGCCAGTATCCTGAAGGTCTCCATAGAGACCTGTCCTTCACCCGCAGTAGACATAGCGTTTTGACCCTCCTGAAATGGATGGTTCTCTAACCTGTAAATCAATGGGATTATACACGCTGGGGGCGTGGGGGTGGCTGCTCCTCCGAGAGAAAGGACGATAACTGTTCAGGGTTGAGGGGAAATGAGCAACTGGCGGCATTCCAGGAAGGGGTTCAGGCCTTTGGCCCGCCAGGTCCCAAAGAGGGAGGCCTGGACCATTTTGCTGTCGCTGTCCTGTTGGGAGCGGGTGCCGCCGCTGATTTTACGGCTGATCACCAGGTGGCGCAGGCTCCGTTCAGCGGCGTTGTTGTCAGATGGCGTCTCCGGGTGCGATACGAAGACGAACAGTTCCTTGATATGCCGCTCAATCCGCCGACATAGCTTCCCTTGCACCGCCAGCGGGTCTTCCAGGAAAGGCCGGCACAGCGCCAGCAACCGCTGCTCCAGCGCCAACTGTCCCTGGGATGGAGGGCGTCCCCCGGCCGCCGCCCATTCCCGGCCTTTGGCGTAAAGCCGTTGCACTCCCGATGCCCACCGGGCCAGCCCGCCGTCTTCCGGGTGCAACTCCTTCAGCGTGTGAATGTCCCGCA
>DAOUJS010000161.1:0-3874 GCA_034422355.1 Dehalococcoidia bacterium
TATCGGCCGCACAAAAGGGGGCTGAACAGCAAACTGCACCTGGCGGTGGACGCCCACGGAATGCCGGTAAGGGTAATGGTGACCGAAGGCACGGCAGCGGACTGCTCCCAAGCCTTGCCCCTGATTGAGGGCATTGACGCGGAGTGTCTGCTGGCGGACAGAGCCTATGACACGAATGAAATCATAGCCGCAGCCACGAAATCGGGAATGGAGCCGGTGATACCGCCCAAGAGCAACCGCCGGGAGAAGCGGGAGTATGACCGGGCGCTGTACAAGCTGCGGCACCTGGTGGAAAACGGATTCCTGGACTTCAAGCAGTGGCGGGGAGTGGCAACCCGGTATGCCAAAAACTCCCTTTCCTATCTGGCCATCTGCCAGATTCGGGCAATGGCCATTTGGACTAAATTGCTTTGACGACAGGCCCTAGTGAATAGATGACTGGGGTTTTACTAAACCAAGTCTCAGTTGCGTAATTCCCCGCCGAGTTGACCCAGACAATGTTTCCGTCCACCGCCTGGTCTATAGTATTGAAAATGCTCCAGCTGAATGGGGAAGTACCGTTGCCGGGCCCTTGAAACGCACTCGAAGCTGACCGGTTGATAACCTTCACCCCTTGGGACGTCATCCAACGGGCGGCTTCCTGTACGTCGCCAAGGGTATTGGGGTTGGATATGTACAGGGAGACCCCCGGGGCGATGTCCATGACGGCCTCCGCCACTGCTGTCCCGTGGGAGCTGTCCGCATCGCAATCGGCCAGGTTCTGGGTGAACACCCCAATGTCCGTGTAGCACCGGGCAACTACTGTGGAAGGCAGTTCAGTTCCCATCAGGTCCCGGAAGCCTTCGAACCTATCTATTATCCCTACCTTGATGCCCTGGCCGCTGTACCCGGCCTGGTTCCAGACGGCCGAGCCGTGAGCCTGGGCTCCCTGGCTGGTGATAGGGCCATACTCTGGCTGCGGCGGCACGATTTCCCGCACCCGGAGGGCGCCAGGCCGTTGCGAGACCGGCCCCAGCAGGGATACCGGCACGTAGCCTTCGATGTAGTCCTCGCCCACGTTCCGCGGGTCTCCCCCGTTGTCTTCCAGGAACTTCACCACCTCATCCACGTTGCCGGACAGGTATATGGTAACCGCCACGGAATCTTCACTGTGCACCGGGGTATCCGCGGCGGCTTCCTCTGCCGTGTTTTCCTCCTCCTCCACACTCCCGGCCAGTTGGTCCAGCCTGGATCCCAGGTTCGGGTACTTAAGACTGGTTTTTTCCGGGATGGGCAGGGCCTGTTCCTGGTCCGTTTCTTCTTTCTTGTCCTCATCCCCGTCGGCGGAAACGCCAGGCGGGGCAACTGCCAAGGTGAATACCAGGGCGGCCAGGACTGCTATCGCCAGGAAACCGAAGTGTTTCTTGCAACGCATGGTAGCCTTCTCTCAAGGATTCTCCTGGTTGTGGACCCAAACACATCCCCTGGCATTGACTCTTTCCGGGTCGCCCTTCATCCCCGGCGCGTGCTGGCCGGTGACCGTCTAGCCGCCCTGGCCCGGCCCCGGCGGCACGATTTCCCGCACCCGGATGACGCCGGGCCGCTCCGAGACCGGTCCCAGCAGGAGCACCGGCACGCAGGCTTCGATGTAGTCCTCGCCCACGTTGCGGGGGTCGCCGCCGTTTTCTTCCAGGTAGGCAACTACGTCCGCCACGTTGCTGGACAGGTGGATAATCACCGCCACCAATTCCCCGGAATGCACCGGAGCGTCCGCGGCGGCCTCCTCAGGGGAGGTCTGACCCGATTCCACGCCCGCCGCCAGTTGGTCCAGTTGGGAACCCAGGTTTGGGTACTTCAACTCGGCCTTGTCCGGAATGGGCAGGGCCTGGCCGTTTGCGCCGCCCCCTGGCGAGGCGGGCTTGGAGGCCTCATCCCGTTCTTTGAGCTTGGATGGGGCTTCTTCAGTTATTGCCGCAGGCTCGCCGGTAGGGGCAGGCGTGGGAGTGGTTGGCTCTTCGGACGCTCCCGAGGAGTCTGGCCTGCGCCGTCAACAACCGGAGCGGCGGTAGAGACGGGCGGGTCAGACCCGGCCGGGGAAGACGCAGAGGCACAGGCCAGGGTCAGGGACAAGATCAACCCGGGCAATCCGAATTGTAGGTACCCCACTAACCGTTTCCAATTTTTGCCCATCACTCTTGCCTCTTGTTCTTGTGAGTTGGTTGGCTTCGTCCTCCATGGTCGGGTGCGGCGCGCTGCTGATTGTTCAGATCCCTCGGAATTCTTGCTGCCGCCGGTCTTGTCGAGGTCCGTGCCGGTCTCGGCGCATAGTCAGAACCATCTGCCCCGACTTCCATACGGTTGCGTCCCCTTGGGAACCCAGGAACATCGTAAGTATCGACAGTGTGTGGCTCCCGTGAGGTTAACAACATACGGGACCGGCACAGGCGGCCGACACCCGGCGCGGGTCTCGCCAGCAGACTGTGGCGTGGGACCAGTCGCTCCCGTGGACTCGAAATGTCTCGCGAGAGCACAGCCAGGAACCCGGGACAGTTATGTCCCCGGCATCTGTACTCCAAGCGATTGGATCCCAACCTGAACCGTGCCTTCGACTTCGGGGTTGCCGGCGAACGGGCAGTACCACAGGCTCGATATGAACGGCCAAACCGGGCCCCGTGGTGATTGTCAACCGGATCCAGTGATTTACGCCGGATTTTGCGGGGGAGGGCGAGAGGGCTGACAAAGGTATGCAAGGGCCGAAATCGGCTCGGCGCCTAACTTGGAAAGGCGCACCGACATCTTGCATCTTGGTTGTGAGACGACCACATGCAGGAGGCCCTTGATGCGTCTTCCCAGGGAATGCTATCAGATGCAAAAGACTATTGAAACGCATTTACCGCACCTCTCCCAGCCACAATTGACCGGCCTGGCGCTGTGGGTCTGCAGGGCCATTCTCGCGGGCAGCGCCTGCCAGAACGCCGTGGCCTCGGCCCTCTCCGCCAAGGGCAACTGGAACAGCCTGCGCCAGTACCTTCGGGAGTGGCTCTACGACGGCAGCGACCGGGCCCGTCCCCTTAGAGGGGTAGGTAACGGCTGGTCTGGCCGTTGACGTTGCGGTTGCTGTTCCGGTCGTTCCTGCAGGACATAGCTGCTTGGCTTCCCCCTTTTCATCCTCTTGAAAGCGCTGTGCCGGCGGCGGGCGGTCAGGAACCCCGGCGGCGGAGTTGTTCTCGCAGGCGGGCGATTTCGGCTTCGGCGGCGTCGGCGCGGGCCTGCTCTGCGATGCGGGCCTCCCGCTCACTGTCGGCGCGGGCCTGTTCGGTGAGACGGGCTTCCCGCTCGGCGGTGATTTCGGCTTCGGCGGCGTCGGCGCGGGCCTGCTCGGTAATGCGGGCCTGGCGCTCGGCGTCGGCGCGGGCCTGCTGGTCTTCATAGGTGAGGACGCGCCGCCCCGTGGCCGGGTCGTAGAACACCAATTCACCGCGCTCCCAGCGCAGGTGCAGATCCAGTACCGGGCTGTACCCCTGCAAGCTGCCGCCGGGCAATTCCTCAATCTCTATGGGAACGTACTCCCCGTTCACCAATCGCTCCCCGGCCAGCTTCGCCCCGTGATGCTCCCCGGTCCGGTCGAACCGCCAGTATTCCAGGATGCCCAGGGCCGCGTAGTCCCGCCGCTTCGGCCCGGTGTCCTCCTGCCCGGTGCGCCGCGACGCCACCTCCAGCGCGAAGTCCGGCGGCTTGCCTTGCTCCGATACGACGTAGCCGTTGCTGGCTTCGTAGGTCTCCGGGTCCACGCCGAAGGCCACCAGCAGGTCCGGGTAGCGGCTGCCCGCCAGGTAACGGGTCGGCTCGGCCACCGTGTAGTGTTCCCCGGCCACCAGGATCCGGTCCCGCTCTG
>DAOUJS010000162.1:0-109809 GCA_034422355.1 Dehalococcoidia bacterium
GGAGCCGGCAGCCAGCGCGATGGCCGGTAATATCAGGTGCTTGGGGCTCCCATAACCTATGGTTGGCAACCAGTTGAGTTTCACGCCAATCACCAGCATCAGCAACAGCGCCAATACGTAGCTGGGAACCGCGGCCCCCACCAGGGCCAGCAGCCGGCTGAGGCCGTCCGTTGATGAGGCACGCCGCAGCGCCGCGGCGATGCCCAGGGGAATACCCACAACGATTGCCAGCAACAGGGCGGACCCCGCCAGCATCAACGTGGCCGGGAGGCGCTGCCACATCTCCTTCATTATCGGCTGGCCTCCGCGATATGACACTCCCAGGTCACCCTGCATCGCGCCAAGCAGCCAACGCCCATAGCGCAACACCACCGGGTCATCCAGGCGCAGCTCCTTTCGCAATGCCAGTATGTCCTCTGGCGCAGGCTCCTCTCCGGAATTCCGGTCCTTGAGAATGCTGTAAGCCGGGTCTCCCGGCGCCAGGTTCAGCAAGGCAAAGCTGATGATGGAAATACCCAGCAACAGCACGGGCAGGGTTAGAAGCCGCCTCACCAGGTATGACTGCATATCATTGTTTTCCTATCGAGCTGTCGATCAGGTAGAGGAAAAACGGGTAAGGATTGTCAAAGCCCGTGACATCCCTGGATACGCCGTAGTCATAATTCTGATGGAGGATCGGCACCACCGGCACATCATCTATGATCACCTGTGAGGCACTGCAGCCCACTCTCCGGCGTTCCTCACGGTCGGTCAGGGGGAACATTTGAGCCAGGATTTCATCAAGCTGGGGATTCTGATAGTTGCTCTTATTGAGATAGGAGCTGGCGTCGGCGAAACTGAAGAGAGTCCCATATGCGTCGCCGGTATGCACCATGTTGTTGTTGAACATGCTGGCATCCCAGTCCCCTTCCTCAAGGACTGCGTCAATCCGTTCCACGGTCCGAATCGTGACCTTCATCCCGATGTTCTTCAACATGCCTTGGATCGCCTCCGCCATGGGGGGCAAAAAGCCGCCTTGCCCATAGGTAAGCAGAGTTATTTCCAGGGGCTGGCCATCTTTCTCCAGGAGTCCGTCGCCATCCTGGTCCTCGTAGCTGGCCGCAGCCAGGAGTTCTCTGCTCTTCCCCGGGTCGAAGGAACGGCCCTGAAGCTCATCGCACCTCAGGAAATTGGGAGGGAAGGGCCCTACGGCGGGCACCGCCTGGCCCAACATTACCCCCTTGACCAGGGCCTCCCGGTCGATGGCATGAGAAATGGCCTGGCGTACCCTGACGTCCTTCATGATTTCCCTTTGAGTGTTCAGAAACATGAAATTGAGTTGAAACTGGGCGGGTTGCCTCACCACCAGGTCAGGGTGAGCATTCACAGGCTCGACGCTGTGCGGCGGAATGCCCCTGGCGATGTCGATGTCACCGGCTTCCAGGGCCAGGACCAGGCTGTTGTTGTCCGGGATATGTGTGACAACCAGGCGGTCCACCAATGGGCGGGGGCCCCAATAGTCTTCATTCCGCACCGCCACCAGCTCCTTGCCTTGCTGGAACCGCTCAACTATGAAGGGACCGGTGAGAACGGGCTTTTCGTTAAAGGCGTCCCCCATGGTTTGGACAGCGCCAACTTCCACTATGGCCGTCCTGCCCGCGGTGAGCAGGGACGGCAGGATGGGACTCGGCCGGTTGGTCACAATGGTCAGGGTATAAGCATCCTTTACGTCAATACTGGCCGTATCAAGCAAGCCCTTGATCGATGCCGACTCGGCGAAGGCCCGTTCCAGTGAAGCTTTAACCGCTGCGGCGTCCATCTCGACTCCGTTGTGAAACTTTACGCCCTGCCGCACGGTAATTTCCCAGGTTTTCTCATCCAGGTGCTTTGCCTCAGTGGCCAGCCATGGCACTGGCCGGTACTCATCACCCAGGCGGAATAGGGTCTCTCCGAGGCCCATCGCTACCGCCGTGTGCCTGACCGGAGGCACGATTGCGGTGAGAAAGCCGGTACCCACCCTTAGGGTAACTTCTTCGGACGTCGAAGAACCTCTGCCTTCCATAGTGGTTGCGCCTGACGGCTGTTGAGTTGCAGGTGACGAAGCAACTGACGCAGGAGTAGATGCTGGAACAGCGGTGGCCGCTCCACCGCAGGCAGTGATAGCTAAAGCTAACGTTGCCAGCAGCACAATAAAGGACCTGTTGAAACTCATTATCCGGTAACCTCCAATCTGGGGAATCATTCTGCTCTGGTCATAGGCAACAAAAAAACCTGACCTTCTCGGTCAGGCTTTGTTGATAGAACACTCCTAAACCTCTCCGCGAAGGCTGTTAAGCTAGGCCTGAGGCCAGGTCTCCTGGCTTCTGGTTGATAACGATCTTCTCCGCCTTCCCAGCCCAAGTACATGGGCCAGTGGCTTCCTCCTGTTAGGAGTGGAAAAGCTCTCACCAGTTACAGTGGCGGGACCGCGCCGGACTCACACCGGCTTCCCTCTTGAGCCCCATTTCTTGGGGCCAACCACAGGCAATATCTAACTGTTAATGTGCCGCCCTTGGACCGATTTCATCGGATCTGCCAAGGCAGTATTAAAATATAATTCCTTTATCAAAGGAAGTCAACATGTCGAAATTGACTCGGGTGTCCGTCAGAATTTTGGAAAGGGAGAGGATGGAGGAGTAAAATGGCGGCAAAGGACTGGAGAAAGGAATTCAACTGTGGCAGGGCATTAGACCGCAAATAGGGCGTAGGGTAAAACAAAGTAAAACAATTGCTCTGCTGAAGCTATTGTGGCTAGAATGGCGCGCCTGAAAGGAAAGTGCGTGATGAGCCAACAGACCCGGACGTACCGGGAGCGCAGCCGGGAATATCTGGCCAAGGCATTCAGGGAACTGGAGGCCGGAGACTTGCCCCAGGCATCGGAGAAGGGCTGGGGAGCTGCGGCGCAGATGGTCAAGGCCGTGTCCGGCGAAAGAGGATTGGAGCATCGTCACCATGCAGTGCTGATTCGCCTGACGCATGACTTGGTGCGGGAAACTGGAGACCCCGAATTGCAGGATTTATTCGATAGCGCAAATGCTTTGCATGGCAACTCTTACGAGGATGTGCTGGTCCATGAAGAGGTTGAGCGGCGGTTGAATCGTGTAGCCGTGTTCGTGGACCGGGTGGAGCGGCTGTTGCCGGACATTGCATAGCATAGACCGACACCAGATAGCAACCATCATATCTAGGTGATCAAATGGCACGATATGAAGAGCGCCCACTTCAATGGACCGACACGCTGGCAAGAATCGAAGCGCACCCACATCAAATCCACGTTCGCCACGCTCTCGGATTGGTCGGTCGCCTAAAGGATGAAATGTGGATGGCATTGTGAGAATCTGTCGTGTGCCCACCGTGCGATCTTTCCTGACAGTAGGGCAGTCAATCGCATATCCAGCTTGCGATCTTCACCCCTCCGAGTTAGCCATAAGACCTAGACCGATATGGCGGCCTGCGCCAAGGGACAGAGGCCCCAAAGTCGGCTCCTGGAATGTCAACTCAACATGCCAGCCAGGAAGGTGTCTGAGGTAACTTGGCCGCTGGTAGTGTTTCGGATGTTGTGATCGAGGCCAGAATGGTGCTTTTCGTAACGTTAGGTCTGAAATGCTACTGATAGAAAGCCCTGCTTGCTCAATGGCTTGAAGCAACAGTTTTTCTGCCTTGGCAAGTTTGCCGTCGTCATAACCCGGAAGTATCACTGGAGTGACAGTTGACCAGTTTCGGCTCTCTCCCCCATACCGGCTGACCATATTATCTGACCGTCTTCCCGATATTTCGAGCAGGCGTCCTCGTTCGTTCCGGTCAATATCCCTCAGGACTTGGCCTTCAAGTCTGCTTTGCGCCCACCCCGCACGGAAACCGTCGCCGCCGTACGGCTCTGCTATCAATAGGCGACGAATCATGCCATCCGAATTAGGATGACCAATCGTTGGCAAGGGCAAGTAAGAAAATCTGGGAGGGGTATGTTTCTCACCGTTGACGTGGCCAGCGAGATAGACTTCTGTCCCGTCTCCGAACTGCTCTCGAAAATCTCTCTGGTTCTCACTGCGGCAGGCCAGCGAGCGGAGCATGGCGGCAACTTTGATCGTTGCTTCTTGGCGAAATGAGGTGCCCTCGGTCAGCTCGAATGCGGCATACGGACGGTAAGGGAAAGAAGCGCTTCCGACGTATTTTACTGTATCGAATCCCTTGTGGCTAAGACGGGGATTAGGAGTCGCCCCGCCTAGTCTTGTAAGGAACAACTCGTAAACTTCTTCGAGTGCTCTCAGCGAACCCTTCTTTGGTACCCGCAACTTGTGGTTGCCCGACCGGTCATTCGGCCAGGGTTCCCACCTTTCCCCGGCCAGAAGGTCTACTTCCGTATCCTTTAGAATTTTGCCGTAGCCCACTACTTGGTCTATTCCCCATCCCAGCGCCATTATGTGTTTGGCCTCTCCGCACAAGACCTCGGCGTGTCGGTAAACCGCCGGCCAATCCTCTTCTGGAATGCCCCACAAATAGTGGACCGCCGCCATGTGGCGACTCTCACAGTCCTGAATGGAGAGTCGCCGGGGACGGAAGCCTTTAGTAGTGAGCCGTTCCTGACGGTCGGATTCTTGGTCCCTGTCGTTGTTCGGTACAGCCAAGCTATAGGCAGATACAATCTCCGATTCGGGTGCGAGAATGACCGGCGGTTTCTGACGCTCCAACCATAGAAATGCGGCTCGCAGGGAGTCTAATTCGTCAACAGACCAGCGGGAGTTTCGACAGCCGGCTCGCGAGCCAGCCAGCAACGCCTGGAACAGCCGCATCGGTGAAGGTGGCCATTCAGATACGTCTCCATCACCCTTACCGTGGAAGAGCGGGTCAAGGAACGTAATTGAGACGCACAAATAACGGGTCATTTCCTATTAGCCCCTTTTCCCATTATCGTCCCTTGATTCATTTCGTAAAGTTCTCCTCACCAAGTCGCGGGATCCTGCCGAAGCAGTGCTTTCCGGTTGTTTGCATTCACGTTCATGAGCTTACGAGCGAGGCCCCTGTCGAACTTGGCATGACGAGGTGCTTGTTCGACACCGAACTCTTTCGCTGCTGCACCCGCGAAATCAAGCGCGTGGGCGTGTGTCATATCGAACACGCTACGCTCTCCATCATGTTTAACAATGCTCCATTCAGCGAGGTTGCCTTCCATCGGCACAAGCTGGCATCCCTCGCGAAGGAACGTATCCTGTGGAGCGGTAATCGCAATCAGGCAGAGCCCGAGTATATATCGGCGTAGTTTGGCGTCGTCCTCTAGATTGCCCGAGGTGCTTCCAAGAGACCGTAGAGGGACAAGGTTCAACACAGCATCTCTGCGAATACCCCCAACAGCCACTACGCCCCCGTGGGTCATGACGGCTGGAACGTGAGTAAGCCCCAACTCGGCCCCGACACCTCTCTCAGTTGTTTCTGCCTCACCGTCCTTGAGTATCTCCCCGGCGATTGTGGTGTATTGTGCGGAGCGATGCATCTCTTTGACATCGAATGCTCGAATTACTGACCTCACAATTCTGGGTAGCTTAACCTGCGTCGACCGGGAATCCCATGCGCCGAATACGATGGATGTAGGTGCGATGCGGGCCAGTCTCTCAGCATCTCCGCACTCTCTCAAGGCATTAAAAGCCTGAAACAATTCAGAATTGAGTGGTGTCGAAAATCGCACAATCGCGTCAGCGGACCGATGGCCAGCGTCTAAAAGATCAAGTTTCTCGTTCTCCGTCTCGATCAAGACTTGCGGTATTAGTTGCCGGTAATCTTTCCTCTTGAAGATTGGCTCCATACGATTAGCTTGAGACCCAACGCTGTCGATTTGACATACGTTGGACCCATCTTTGAATTCGTCAATGTTGTAACCAGTGCCCCTGGTCATTGGATACGTCGGAGGGAAAATCACCGCGTCTTTACCCTCCACCGACTCCAGCCATTGTCGCATCACAAGCGCGGCGACAGTGCTGTCGTCTTCAATCCAATTGTCGAACTGTTTCAGTATCTCAGACATTGAAACCTCCTCTTACTTGCCGAGCCGTATCCAGACCTTTGAAACTGCCCCGAAAAACAAAGCGAGTCTGCAATTTCTCTTTGGTGGAGACTGGCAACTTTTCTACTGAGGCAATCCGAGCGATTGCCGCAGCCAGCGGGACGCGCCACGTTGCGTACATGACGGTCCGCTCCTTCGTGTTCAATTCGGGGAAGAATCTTTGAAGTCCAATTGCCCCGAGAAGTTCAACCGCTGGGCGAGTTGGCAACTTCTTGTATTGACCATGTTCGTTCAGCGAAAATCCAACGGCCAAAGCATCCCAGCCAAGGTCACTGTCGAATCCATATGAGCCTTGGATTCGGTCCGTCCAGTGGAACAACTGGTTCATGTCAATAGGATTTCCCTGCAGGTTTTTACCTGCCTTGCTCAGTGGTTTCTGCCATTTGCGAAACATCTGTCGCGAATTCGCGTTTGCGGCCCACGTCTTGAACAAATTTGATTGGCCGTTTTCCTGAAGCCACCAATCAAGAAGGATGTTGACCGGCGGGCCCAGTAACACCGGTTGCTCTTTTTGGCCTACACTTGGGCGGGATTCCGTGGTAGTTTCTAAGGTGACCAATGCCTCGTAAATCCTGTCGGTTGCGTGTGGCTCAGTGCTGTGTATAACAACACAGAATCGGTCGTCCTCAAACCATCCTTCCGCTCCCGAGCAGAGACGGTCCGCCAGCTCCAGCAGCCCGCAACATGCGAAAAACTGGCCCGGATTGGTCACGTCAACTTGGACCGCAATGTCGGGTTCTAGATAATCCATGATTCGTTCAATAGCACCAGTTATTCGGCGGCGGTCGGGGCATAGCCTGCGTGTGATTCTGAAACGTTGGACCGGTTTGGGCGTATCCGATCTTGAGACGAACCGTTCGAATCATCCGGCGGCTGTGAGGCCGCAATATCAGCGCAACGCATCAGGGACTCCAGCCAAGCCAGTCCCCAACGTCCGAACCTTTTCTGCAACCGCCCGAACCGCTGCATTACTTCAATGGCGGCCTGTTCATTTTCCGCCGTGGTGAAGTCCTTATCGAAAGCCCTCGTCTCAAAGTGGGGCCGGGCATGTCCGTGGTGCGCGGCGATAATATGCAGGATAAGGTCTCTTTCCGGGTCGCCGGCCAAGTCGGAATCACGCATGGCGTCCAGTAACGACCCGAACTCGTGCCGGTAACCTGCGAGCACTCGCGGACGACGGTAGCGATTCGATTTGGCCAACGGTTCCCGCCCATCTTCGTTGCAAGCATAATACTGCCAGATTTCCCTGTCTTTGCCCTTGTCATGCCATATTGCGGCGGAAACGAGAGCAGACTTGATCTGAGGTTCCAACCCCAGACGGCTCCCAATGCCATCCATGTGCTGTGCGATAGCCCTGGTATGCTCATCCAGCCTCTGGTGGAATTTGGCTATCCCGGGGTCGTCGTCGGCAACATCTTTCTCCGGCGCCAGCAAGACCAAGTCCAGCGCCCCTTCATCAGTGTCCACATCTTCGCCTGGTTCCTTCAACGTTACCCTTTCCCGTTCTTGCCAGCCCTTGGTCTGCATCTCCGTGTATGGTTCGCTGAGTTGTTCTGACAGGAGCGGCTTCAGCAGTTCGCCTGACCGGTATAGCAACCGTTGGCGTCGAATTTCTCCTATTTCATCCGAATCCGCAACGTCTATATTAGGGCAAGGCGGCAGTGTCTTGGCATCGAGTGTGCCTTCGGGCGTCAAACCGCCCGCTTCTACGGGCAGTACCACAGTCTTGTAATCGAGGATATTCCTGTCATTGGCAACTTCCGATAGCGGATGCATCTCCGCCCTTCCGCGTCCATCCAATAGAATAATGTGGATGCCTTGGCCTTCCCTGTCCTTGTCGTGCTCTTTCAACATGTCGCCAAGCTGCCGTCGCACGCGACCAGTGGATTCCCGTAGCCTTTCCTTTGAATGGATGCGGCAGGCATCGAACCAGTCGCGTATCCGGCCCTTTTCAAGTCCATATTTGCTGAAAAGGGAAACTTCCGACCGCCATGCCACATAGGTCTCGGGAGGGTCACTTGTTTGGCCATGAAGAAACGGCGCGACCTGCGGCCGAGCCGGCATATCGTCAACGCTGGTCAATGACCAGGCATCGAGGACAATGTCTGTAACGGGCAGCACTTCGGGTTCGGGAGCGAACGCGCTGGTCCTATCTTCACTGTCTAACTCCTGAATCAGCCGTCGCACGTTCCGGGGACTGGCGTCGACTACACCAGCGGAAGCGTTAGCCCATTCTTGGAGAATTGCAAGCGTCTTAGCAGATGCCTTGCTAAACTCTGTCGCCCTGTCCCCGGGATTTTCTTCCTTCTCTTCCCACACCACGTCAATCTGCGCCTCCCGTTGGTCTCCCCCACGCCGGTTGACCCTGCCGAGCCGCTGGACCATGGAATCAAGCGTTGTCAGGTCGCACACCATGTGGTCAGCGTCGATGTCTATTCCCACTTCACCAGCGGAGGTGCTCACCAGATATACCGTTGCCGACGGCTGCATTTCGGGATTCAGCAAGTGTCCGTAAACCGGGTCCTCGGTAACCAACCGGTCGCGCTCGTAGCCTCGAATCGTGCCGGTCAAGAGCGCCACTCGGTCGTCAGAACCGGTCCCCAGCTTCTTCTTCAACGCAGTCGCCACATTCCCAGCATCCTCCGGCGAACGGACGTAGATCAGAACTTTAGACAGAGCCGAATCATGCGCGTGCGCCAAATCCACTATCAGTTGAACATGAGTGTCCTTGCCTTGGGGTGCCAGGTGAAGCCGCATGAACTTCCGGGCATCGATGCGATTCACAACGACGCCATCCTGTTCGTCTTCAGGTTCCAGGCCAAATATGCCGTCGCAACCGCGGTCGCCGCGCTGCGTCGCGGACAATTCCATCACCCGGATGGGCCGAAGCTCACCATCCTTGGCCTGGGCCGCCGCGACACCGCACAACAAGCTGCTGAACGCAGGTGTCAGGTGGGCTTCATCATGTACGATCAGCGTATCCTGACCAATTATCCCCGCGTTGTGTGTTCGCTTGTATGATCCGTCTCCGTAGCCGCTGAACAGCAACTTGCTCCCAATCATGTCAATGGTCCCAACGATGACCGCAGGGCGGGCAGGGTCTATCTTCCACTCCTCGTTGTCGGCGAGCTCGCCGCGGAGAGTGCTCACAGCCAACAGGGGCGGCTCAGCGGACAACAATCGGAGGCCCGAATCGAGATGTTGCAGCGTCTCTTGGTGCTCCGGCCAAGCTGATTTATCAGCCATGGGGTTAGGCAGCCTACTGCGTATCTGGTCAACAACATTCGTGGCCTGATCGACAACGGTCCTGCGGTTGACAATGTAGGCCAATCTTCTGGGCAACGTTACGTGATTCTCAAGTGCTTGACCAATGAGCGCGATGAGCCAGATGGGGATTACCGAGGTCTTGCCCAAGCCGGTTGGAAGGTCGCAGACAGCCGGTATTTCTGCTTCGTGACACAGCAGCCGCTCATAAAGTCGCTTCTGCCAGCGCAAAGGGGTATGCCCTGTCAGGGCCTCAAACGCCTTGTTGAAAGTAATTCCTGGCGAGTCCATCGGTTATGTATCCTATCATCATCTTTATCTACTTGAAACTTCCGAGTGTCAGTATGTTAACATGACGTTCATTCAGTTGTTCTTGTGACCGTAGGCTGCAAGATCGAGCAGCGTAATGACATCCACAACCATCGCCCCCAAACTGGTCCCCACCCGGATGCTCAACGAGTATGCCTACTGTCCCTGGCTGGCCTACTTGGAATGGGTGCAGGGTGAGTTCGCGGACAGCGTTGATACCGTCGAGGGCCGTTTCCAGCACCGCCGGGTGGACCGGCCTTCAGGGACGCTGCCCGTTAGGTCCGCCGGCGATGCTGCCGGTCCTAAGCGGCTGGCCCGGACCTACAAGAAAATGAACGGGTTTGGCGAACCGGCGCAATACTCGGTGTTCGTCTGTGACCTGTCTCCCAAGGAGAGGGTATTGCTGGAGGAAGCCCTGACGGAAATACTGAACCTGAAGGAGGACCGGGTCTTGATAGTGGACATGGGCCCGTCCGAAGGGCGTGGAGGCGAGAGTTACACCGTCTTGGGAAATGCCCGCGAGTTGCCAGGACGGAAGGCGGTGATAGTGTGATGGGCAGGAGAGGACGTTGCCCCATGCGAGAGGTCAGGTAGTGAGGGCTTTCCCTTGCACCTCTCGCAGTTCCGCAGGAACAAAACCGGCAGTGCGCGCTGACTTGGCATGAACCGGCTACGGATTTCAGAGATGAACACGGCGAAAATCACGCTACATCATCGGCTGAGGTCCGAGTCTAGACACAGATAGCGGTTTCCACTTCCGAAAGGCGGTGGCCCCATTGAAGCCATCATTGGCCGTTCTCCACTGGGGCAGTCAGATCGTCGTTTCCACTTCCGAAAGGCGGTGGCCCCATTGAAGCCTACCTGGGCTGGACTCTGTACGGGAGGAGCGAGGAGTTTCCACTTCCGAAAGGCGGTGGCCCCATTGAAGCCCCGAACGACACCAACTCTATCTGCCCAAAGGCACCGGTTTCCACTTCCGAAAGGCGGTGGCCCCATTGAAGCCGGCGCACAGATGAGCCGCGGTGATTACAGACCCCGGCGTGTTTCCACTTCCGAAAGGCGGTGGCCCCATTGAAGCTCCAACTCGGCAAGGAATATCTGCTCCATTGCATGTTTCCACTTCCGAAAGGCGGTGGCCCCATTGAAGCCAGACCGACCCGACCAACCACCCAGGCCAACTCGGTCGTTTCCACTTCCGAAAGGCGGTGGCCCCATTGAAGCATCCATGTCCAGGTCGGGTATCTGTTCGGCCAGAATGTTTCCACTTCCGAAAGGCGGTGGCCCCATTGAAGCGAGGAAGTGGACGCCGACGGTTACTACACCTTCCAGTTTCCACTTCCGAAAGGCGGTGGCCCCATTGAAGCGCGGACCACTCTCAGACCATCGACGCGCTAATTCACTGTTTCCACTTCCGAAAGGCGGTGGCCCCATTGAAGCCGGTAGGGGACTGGGTTCATTAGACACCTGTGATGTTGGTTTCCACTTCCGAAAGGCGGTGGCCCCATTGAAGCCACCAACCTAAGGGGGCCTTCCCTGTCTTGGGGTCGG
Source organism: Dehalococcoidia bacterium (assembly GCA_034422355.1). GTDB lineage: Bacteria > Chloroflexota > Dehalococcoidia > Lucifugimonadales > UBA3495 > CATOSP01. The sequence goes on from DAOUJS010000162.1 coordinate 11,195, forward strand.
GTTTCCACTTCCGAAAGGCGGTGGCCCCATTGAAGCCCCAAGGGCTTAGAGCAAGCACTGGCAGACATGGCGGGGTTTCCACTTCCGAAAGGCGGTGGCCCCATTGAAGCTCGGTGGTGTGGTCGAGGATTGCTGCCTTGATTGTGAGTTTCCACTTCCGAAAGGCGGTGGCCCCATTGAAGCTTCATCCCCCAGGTCAGGGCCGCTGCCGCGCTGGCCGCGTCTCCACCGCCGAAAGGAGGTGGCCCCATTGAAGCGGGACCTACGCGGTCCAGGATCCGGACAATCCGGTCGTTTCCACCGCCGGAAGGAGGTGGCCCCATTGAAGCGTGGTGGTGACGATGGCGCGTCCTTGCTTGGTCCAGAGTTTCCACCGCCGAAAGGAGGTGGCCCCATTGAAGCACTACCATCGCACCGTAGTACCCGAGGAATCCTAACGCGCGTCCATCGCCGAAAGGAGGTGGCCCCATTGAAGCAGCAGCACGTCGTCGATGACCTCGGCGGTCTGCCTGGTTTCCACTGCCGAAAGGAGGTGGCCCCATTGAAGCCAGGCTCCGACGTACCCCGGCAAGGTGGCCATCGGGGATGTTTCCACTTCCGAAAGGCGGTGGCCCCATTGAAGCTGGTAGTCGGGGCAGGTGCAGCTGCCGTTGACCAGGTAGTTTCCACCGCCGAAAGGAGGTGGCCCCATTGAAGTGTCAACCAGGTCCTCGCGTGGCCGTACAAGGCCCGGGCCGTTTCCACCGCCGAAAGGAGGTGGCCCCATTGAAGCGCTACAACCTTGTCAACCTCGGTGCTGATGGTGGCGTTTCCACCGCCGAAAGGAGGTGGCCCCATTGAAGCGACAATCGGGCGGCCCGGCGTTTCTTCGGCCAGACCTGTTTCCACCGCCGAAAGGAGGTGGCCCCATTGAAGCGAGCCGTTCTACGTCGACAGCGTCCTCGACACCGACGTGTTTCCACTTCCGAAAGGGAGTGGCCCCATTGAAGCCAGATTCACACCGGCACCGGCGCGGTGACCGCGGTGGAAGGTTTCCACTTCCGAAAGGCGGTGGCCCCATTGAAGCGAAAAATAGGCTACTCAGGCTACTCACTACTCACCCGTTTCCACCGCCGAAAGGAGGTGGCCCCATTGAAGCGTAGACCCCGCCGGGCCGGAAGGAGGTGGCCCCATTGAAGCGTATTCGAGGAGGGGCAGGTAGGGCCTGACCTCGGACGTTTCCACCGCCGAAAGGAGGTGGCCCCATTGAAGCTCGCCATGCCCAGCCGCATATTCCCGCAGGGCTGGCCCGAGTTTCCACTTCCGGGAACAGTTGCGGGCGAGGCACAGAATGCCGGGAATTCGGGATTTCTGATATTCGTTTTCCGCCACCGGGTTGACCCGTTCCCATATCGCCGGTGAGTTTCGCAATTTTCTCAAACAATTGCCTTGCTGAAGCTATCGTGGCTAGAATGGCGCATCTGAAAGGAAGGTGCGTGATGACCCAGCAGGTCCAGACTTACCGCGAGCGTAGTCGGGAGTACCTGGCAAAGGCGATTGTAGAACTCGAGGCTGGAGAGCTTACCCAGGCGGCGGAGAAGGGGTGGGGCGCTGCGACGCAGATGGTGAAGGCGGTCGCTGATCAGAGGGGGATGGATCATCGGTCGCATCGGGATATTCTCCTTGTGGCTCAGGCTTTGGCACGTGAGAGTGGCGAGTTCGATATGGAGGTCCAGTTTGCTATGGCCTGTGAACTCCATATTGATTTCTACGAGGATATGTTCAATCAGATGGAGATTGAACGGCGGCTCCAGATGGTTCGTCAGTTTGTGGAGCGACTGGAGCGGTTGCTTGATGGTGAAGGCAGGCGATTAAACCACAAATAGGGCATAGGGTAAAACAACCCTATAAGACAATTAACATTTACTGTATGCTTGCCTGACTGAATTGAGGGGGAGTTTATCGATGACTCAGCAGACACAGACCTACAGGGAACGGAGTCACGAATACCTGGCCAAGGCGTTTGCGGAGTTGGAGGCTGGAGACCTCACCCAAGCCTCGGAGAAGGGGTGGGGAGCTGCGGCGCAGATAGTTAAGGCAGGTGCTGACTCCAGGGGCTTGGAGCACCAATCTCACAGAGCGCTCCTGCTGGCAGGACAGGCATTGGCACGGGAAATGTCAGGGAATGATTACTATCACGCGCTTGAGGAATTGGCCTTTGCGCGTGATTTGCATACCAATTTCTACGAGGATGTCCTGAATGCGTCCGAAGTTGAGATGTTTCTCCGGCGTGTCAGGAGCCTGGTAGCCAAGATCGAGGGGTTGCTGTAAGTTAATGCAACCCAACCCGCATGATCCGCAGACGTTCCCTCTGTGTTTGGTGCTGCCAAACATCCGCCGCATCCGGTCCGGGTCCTTGGCTTGTGGGCGAGCCAGGGCTGGAATTGGTCATTGGAGTGACGGGTATCGTCGTGGTTCCGGTCCCTTGGAGCTTTCGCAATTTTCTCCCTTTTTGAGTGCCATTGCCATATCTCGGCAATTCAGGTACGATGGACATGTTGCCACGCATGTCAACCGCGCCAATGGTACGTATCAGGATGTGGGATAAAATCAAAAGTAACGGCCCCCTTATTTCGGCCACAGCAATTGTTGTAATCGTTGGCATTGCCTTGTTTAATTGGGCCAACAACCTTACCGGCGATGTGGCCCGTCTAGGAAGCCAGGTCAATGCCTTGGATCAGGACGTTGTTGAATTGCGCCAAGATATGAGTGAATTGCGCCAAGACATGAACACCCGGTTTGACCGGCTGGAGGCAGAGGTCAGAGTTTCCCAACAGGAGATCATTGCTGTTATTCAGGGGCACGAACACGACGACACCGGCAGGGTGTTCTTTAGGACGCCGCCTTAGTTGCGTTTTGCCCGATACGCTAATCATGCGAGGCCCCGGCCAACAACCGGGGCCTTTCGTTTGACCCAAACCATCCACCCCTGCGAAACTACCGGAAACAGCCTGTCTGAGGGCCGGACCTGAATTTGGGACTTATGCAATTCTCTCCCATGCCGCCCCCGAATTGACTACCCTCAACCCAGACCATACAATTCAGGACGAGTCCTGATGTCCGGCGGTCCATCTGGGTGACGTTCATCCGGGTGACGTTCAGTACAGGCATGGAACCGGCCGGGCGCCATTGCAGGACGCATTGAGGAGGTCCGATGGCTTACGAGCATATTCTGTTGGAGAAAGACTCGGGAGTGGCGATCATCACCTTGAATCGCCCCGAAGTCCTGAACGCGATGAACCGGAAGCTGAGTTCGGAACTGCATGACGCCGTGATTGCTATGAATGAGGATGACGAAATCGGCTGCATCGTCATCACCGGCACGGGGGAGAGGGCCTTCTCCGCTGGCGGCGACATTCACGAGCAACGGGAGACCGCGCTGCTTTCCGAGGAGGAGCAGGCCGCCCTCAGCAGGGGACGGGAGGGCTGGTCGTATGACATTTCCGCGTCTCCCAAGCCCGTTATCGGCATGATGAACGGCCTGGCCTACGGGGGCGCAGCCGTGCTGTCTTCGTCCCTGGACTTCCGCATCGGCTGCGAGAACACCAAGTTCCGGTTCCTGGCCGCGGCTTACGGCAGGATCAACTGCTCCTGGACCTTGCCCAACCAGATAGGCTGGCCGATGGCCAAGGAGTTGCTGTTCTCCGGCCGGGTCGTTGAAGCCGACGAAGCCTACCGGATTGGTCTGCTCAACCACCTTGTGCCCAAGGACCAGCTTCGGGAAAAGACTATGGAGATCGCCGCCACCATCGCCGGCAACCGCCATGAGTCGGTCCAGGGCTTCAAGCGCCTGTTGCTCGAGGGCAGGAACAAGGACCTGCGGGAACAGTACGAAAACGAGCGCTACTTCAACCGTGAGGTGGTGCAGGGTTACGGCGTGGAGCAGGCGTTCCCGGAGTTCATCTCCAGGAGGGGGCGGCCTCTGTCGGAGTAATGGGGTCTTGAGTAAGGGCGTCCTGTTGCCTGGGATTCAGGAGGCGGGAGTCAGCCGGTAATCGTCCCCTTGGTGCTGGGGACCTGCTGGCCGCCCCTTGGGTCCGGCTCCACGGCGTCCCGGAGGGAACGGGCCAGGGCCTTGAAGAGGGCTTCGGCCTTGTGGTGCGGGCTGTACCCGGCCAGCACCCTGGTATGCAGGTTCATCTGGCCCTCGATGGCGAAGGACTCCAGCATGTGCTTCACCAGGTCGCCGGACAGCGTCTCAACCATCGCCCCGTCCAGGCCGGTTTCGATCACCGCATAGCCCCTTCCGCTGCAATCCACGGCAACCATGGCCAGGACGTCGTCCAGCGGCACGATGGCGTGTCCCATGCGGCGGATTCCCCGCGCGTCCCCCAGGGCCTGCCGGAAAGCCCGGCCCAGCATGATCGCCGAGTCCTCCACCAGGTGGTGCCAGCCGACGTGGGTGTCTCCCCTGGCATGAAGGCTTATGTCAAACAGGCCGTGGCGGGCCAACTGGCTGATCATGTGGTCCAGGAAGCCGTTGCCGGTGTCCACGTCGTAGGAGCCTTGCCCGTCCAGGTTCACCGTCACCGAGACCTCGGTCTCCCCGGTGCGCCGCTCCAGGGCTGCTGTGCGCGGTGCGCGAATTGCCGGTTCTTCCCGGGATTTCTCTATAGCCAAGTCCTCTAGCTCCCCACCAGTTCGGTCAGGGCCTTGATTACCGCGTCGGTCTCGTGGGGCATTCCCACGCTGGTCCTGATGTAGTCTTTCAGTTGCGGCGTGCTGAAGTATCTCAGGAAGATGCCTCTATCGCACAGCCCGTCGAAGATCTCCTTGCCCCTCCCCTCGGGCAGCCGGAACAGTATGAAGTTGGCCGACGACGGCCACGGTTCAACCCCCGGAATATGCCCCAACAGGGAGAGCATCCGGTCCCTTTCCTCGACTATGCTCTGCACCCTTCCCAGCAGCAGCGGCCTGTCTTCCAGGGAGGCTATCAGCGCGACCTCCGCCGCGATGTTCACGTTGTAGGGCGGCTTCATGCTCATCATCGTGGCGGCCACGTCGGGATTCATTACGCCCAGGCCAATGCGCAGCCCCGCCAGACCGGCCCACTTGCTGAAGGTGCGCAGCACTATCAGGTTCGGGTGGTCTTTGACCAGCGGCATGGCTGACTGACCGCAGAACTCGTAGTAGGCTTCGTCAACCACTACGATCATGCCCTGCTCCAGCAGCCCCAGCAGTTGGCTTTCAGTGGCTACGTTGCCGGTGGGGTTGTTGGGCGAAGCCACGAACACCGCCTTGGATTTCGGCGTCCGGGCCAGTTGGATGCCCTCTGTGTCGATCTCGAACCTTTCGTCCCGCGGCACCGATATGGCCTCGCCTCCGCAGATCTCGGCGGAGAAGGCGTACATCCCGAAGGTTGGGGACGGGATGATTATGTTGTCTCCCGGCCCGACATACATGCGGTAGATCAGGTCGATGATCTCGTCGCTGCCGTTGCCCGCCACGATCATCTCCGGCGGCACGTCCAGGTATTCGGACAGCACTCCCCGCAGATTGCGCTGGTCGGGGTCGGTGTAGTGGTTGTAGAACTGGAAGTCTCCCAGGGCTTCCAGCACCTTGGGCGACGGGCCGTATGGGTTCTCGTTGCCGTTCAGTCGTATTATTTGCTCCGGCGGTACGCCGGAACGCTCCGCCATCACCTCCATCGGGTCCACGCCCTGGTAGGTGTTCAGCTTTCGGATGTGCGGCAGCATCAGGTCTTTGATGTCATTCATGTCGTTGTATCCGGCAGGTTGAGTGGCCTGCGCCTCAGAATATCTCTTTGATGTCAGCCATGTCGTTGTATCCGGCGGGTTGAGTGGCCTGCGCCTCAGAGAATCCGGCAAAACAGCGCCGCGGCGTCGCAAACGCCTATTTTGTACCGGCAATCGCCTCAGCCTTGGTCCGCCGCGCCCTTTCCCAGGTGTTCCAGCCTGACGCTGATAGCGCCGGAGTGTCCCGGCAGGCCCTCAGCCTGGGCGATGCGGACCGCCGATGGTCCCAACCGTTGAAATTCCTGGGGTTTCAACCCCACCACGGGCATGTGTTTCAGGAACTGGTGAACGCTCAGGGCCGAACTGAATCTGGCCGTCCCGCCTGTGGGCATGACGTGGCTGGGTCCGGCGATGTAGTCCCCCATAACCTCGGGAGAAAACTCCCCCAGGAACAGGCCGCCGGCGTTGCGCACCCGGTCCACCCAGGCCCAGGGATCGGCAACCATCAGGCAAAGGTGCTCCGGTGCGATGTGGTTCACCAGTTCCACGCCATCTTCCAGGGAATCCACCAGCACGGCGCGGCCCCGGCGTTCCAGGGCGCTGCGGGCTATTTCTGTATCCCGCCCCCGCCCCGCTGACACCTCCGGTCCGCGCCCCTGGGCCTGCATGAGCAGGTCCAATTCCTCGCCGACCCTTGTGAGCAGCGTCTCCGAGTCCGTGACGAGGATGGCTGTGGCCATTGGATCATGCTCGGCCTGGGCGATGAGGTCGGCAGCGCAAAACCTGGGGCTGGCCGATTCATCGGCAACGACGATGGTCTCCGTCGGGCCGAACAGTCCGTCGATGTCCACCTGGCCCTGGACGATTTTCTTTGCCAACGCCACGAACAGGTTGCCTGGCCCGCAGATCTTGTCCACAGACGGGATGGACTCGGTGCCGTAGGCCATCGCGCCGATGGCGGCCACGCCTCCGACCTGGTAGATGGCGTCAACTCCGGCGATTTCCGCGGCCGCCAGCACCGAGGGGTTCAGAGGCTCTTGCCCCCGGCGTGGTGTGGCCAAGATGACCTCCGCTACGCCGGCGACCCGTGCGGGGATGGCAGTCATCAGGACTGTCGAGGGGTAGGCGGCGGTCCCGCCGGGGGCATAGAGGCCCACTCGCGCCAGGGGGCGGACCAGTTCTCCCAGACCCCGGTCCTGGTCCAGCCAGCTCTCCGGGAGAACCTTTTCATGGAATTCCCTTACCCGCTGCGCCGCGAGTTCCAGGGATTCACGGAGTTCTTTGGGAACGGCGGCCCTGGCCTCGGCCATCTGCGCTGGAGTGACCCGGAGGTCGTCCAGTTCCACGTCGTCAAGGAGCCGGGCGTAATGCTTTACCGCCACGTCTCCGTTGCTGCGCACGTCGTGGAGAATGCGGATAACCGACTCTTCCGGAGACACGCCGTCGCCGAAGACATCCCGAGTCCGGTTGAGGACCGACTGCGGCAGCCCGCTGAAGTCCAGCGGGTCGACGCGGGATAGGACGTCGGCGGCCTCGGCGGGACCGCGAAGTGTCTTAAGTTCCATCCATGAACTCCCGCGCCTTGAGGATCGTGTTTTCCAGGACCTGCTGCTGGTAGGACGCTATCATATCTTCAGGAATTTTCCGGTAGATGTGCTCCAGGCTGTAGGGCATGTTCTCAAGGAAGCGGTTTACCTCCTGTTGCACATCGTCATTGTCCCGATACATCCGGTTGAGGGCGCGTTTCAGTCGCTCCCAGGAAAAGTCCCAGCTTATGAAGCGCCGCACCCATTCCCGCCACTCCTCAAGGTCTTCGGCAGTCAGAAAGCCGACTTCCACACCCTCGTTGGAGCAGACCAGGGCCGCATCGGCCTGATGGAAGTCACCCGTTGCCGCGCGGCATTGGCGGTCCATGTCCAACTGGAGGGCTCGGTCCCAGATTTGGGCCTCCACTTCCGTATCCGTAATCTGGTTCTCGGCACTGAAGTGGGGGCGGAACATGGTAGTTATCCAGGTCTCGTCGGCGACAAGGTGGCTGATGTAGCCGAGGACGAATGCCCTGGTCGCCGGGGAGCGGCCCATGTGTTCGACCAGTTCAGGGTGGGTATCGAACATGGTCCGGGCGCCTGTTCCTACTACTTCCACTGACAGCGGAGCAAAATGTGTGCGCTCCCTCGGCCACCTGCGCATGGCGCGAATGTCGGGCGCGGTCGAGCCAAGGAAGAAGCTGCCGACGTGGTCGAAGATTCCCCCCCAGTCCAACTCTCTGGCGGCCTCGTCGGCTAAATAGATATGCATCGGTAGATTGGGCATAGCGCCTATACTCTACTCTGTGCAGGCAGACTTGTCGAATAATTGGCGGTAGGCGGAGGAATACCCGTCGAAAAGGTAGTCCACTCCGGATGCGGCTATATCTACTGCCCCGCAACTCCGCAGGTGGTCCACTGCTTCCATGAGAAGCTCTTTCTTGACGAGTAGGCTGACGCTGAACCAGTCTTCTTCCTGGACGTTGTAGACGCGGGCAATGGTTGGGCCGCGCAACCCCGCCAGGGCAGGCCGGGAAAGGATAGTGCCGCTGACCGTATCGGCCGAGGCGCCCCTCACGTTGGCAGTGAGGCGGTAGAACGGTTCCGCCCGCAGGTGGGCCTCCATCGGCTCGATGATGGACCGCGCCAACTCTCTGGCTTTCGCGGATGTGGCGAGTATGTCCGCGTTGGCGATAAGGCAAGCCTGGGAGGTGAGAATAGTCCCCTCTTCCAGGGTTTTGAGCCGATTCTCGCGCAGAGTCGTGCCGGTCTCGGTCAGGTCGGCGATCAGGTCGGCGTACCCGGCCGCGGGGGCGGCTTCCAGGGTGCCGCTGGCCGCCACCAGGGTAAAGTAGTTGATGCCGCGTCCAAACAGGTATTGGCGCAGCAGCCGGGGGTATTTGGTGGCGATGCGCAGTTGCCTTCCCTGTTGGTGAAACTCCAGGGCCAAATCCGCAAGGTCGGACAGAGATGTCACGTCCAGCCAGGAGTTAGGGACTGCCAGAACGAAATCGCATCTGCCAAAGCGCAGGTCTTCAATGACCGGAGAAACGGGAGTGGGGTCGCCGCGGTTTTCCAAATAGCGGTCAAGGCCGGTGATGCCCATCTCAGCGCTGCCTTCCTCGACCTTCTGAGTTACGTCGGCGGCCCTTTGGAAAAGCACCTCGACCCCCGGTATGGCCGGAATAAGGCCGACATAGCGCCGTGCGCTGGGGCGGCGCACCCGCAGTCCGCATGACCGAAGGAAGCTCAAGGTAGGGTCATGGAGCTCCCCATCGCTGGGCAGGACTATGCGGAGGACCGGGGTTTCTTTCGTCGTGGAGATGCTACACCTCCACCGGACTGATTTTGTGCCGCGTCTGTTGACCATCCCTGTCCACCGCGATTACTGCCGGGATTCCCCGTCTCCGGGCCAGGGCGATGGTTCGGTCAACGTCCTGAATGGATACATCCAGCTCCGCTATGACACCCTCTCGCCGCAGGTCTTGGGCGGCGTGGAGGGCTTGCCGATGCGACGCCGGGCCATCGGCGCATACCAGGGCGGCCGGGACGTTGGAGTTGTCCTCCGGCGCAGGCACGCGCCCATAGACCAGTGAATGCAAGGCGTCCAGATTGTAGGCGAACCCCAGGGCCGGCAAAGGACTGTCCGCTCCGAGAGCTCGGGCCAGCGCATCGTAGCGGCCGCCGCCTCCCAGCGGTTGGGCCATCTCCGGGTGGGTCACGTCGAATAGAAGGCCGTTATAGTAGGCAAGACCCCTGACCAGGCCGAAGTCGATGACAACGCTCTTCTCCACTTCGGTCTGGCTCACGGCCAGTCCCAGGAACTCCTCGAAGCGGTCCAGTGCGGAAGGCGCCGCGCCGGCTCTCTGTACCACCTTGCGCACTGCGGGAATCGCCTGTTCCGGCCCGCCACGGACGCCCGCCAGGTCGCTGACCAGTTCCAGGGCGCGCCGGAGTGAATCCGGGTTGTCGCCGCCCCGCAGCTTGCGTAGCAGCCGGTCCACGACTTCACCCGGGGCGCGCTGCCCCAACTGGTCCGCGGCGGACCACTGCATGATGCCAAGGATGACGTTTCGGGCTTGCGAGTCGTCCAGTCCGGCAATGGCCTGGCCCAAGTATTGGTCATTATCCCGCTCACCGCCCCACGCGGCAGCCGTATCACCGCTCCGGTCAGTTGCGTGCAGCGCGGCGGCGCGTTCCAGTACGCCAAGCACAGACTTGTGGCCCTCGCGCAGGGATGATGCCGAGTTGACTATGAGCGATTTGGCGCGTTCCGAAACGCCGACGGCGTCCACAACGCTGTGTACCACGTCGAGATCAGACACTTCCAGGCGGCAGCCGCTCAAGCCGAGACAGGCCGGGACGCGAGCGGCCATGTCAAGAATCTCCACGCCGGCCAAAACGCTGGACGCGCCCAGAAGTTCCGCCCCTATCTGGGTGAACTGGCCCCCGGCCTGGCCCTGGTCCTCGCAGCGAAACACAGGGCCGGCGTATTGCCAGCGGGCGGGAAGGTCAATGCCGTCCTGGCGCTCCAGGTAATGGCGCATTATGGGAGAAGTAAACTCGGGGCGCAGGCTCACCGTGTTGCTCTTGGCGTCGGTGAAGCTGTAGAGGCGGGAGGCCAGTTCCCCCCCGGACTTGCGGAGGAACAGTTCAGTCGGTTCCAGGATGGGGGTGTCTAATTGGCGGTAGCCGTAGCTCCCAAATAGCTCCGCCAGACTGTCCTGGATTTTCCGTTTCCGCAACCAGGACTCTTGGGAAAGGTCGAACATTCCCGGCAGTCTGGTTACTGGTCTCATCGTGGGGGCAAGTCCACGGCCTGGTCAAATGTGCTCATCAATAACACGTCAGCATTGTACATCAGCGTACATGCCGGTTCAACTTGAAAATCCGGCATGTTGGAAGCGTCTCAACCATTCAGGACACGGGATTCCCGTTTGCGTGGAAGGGATAAGTACCCCTGGTGGAGTGGTCCTATGGGTGGGCGTTGAGGCCGCCATCCACGTATACGGGTTGGCCCGTCGTGTAGTCGCAAGCCTCGGAACAGAGGTATACGAGAAGGGGGCCGAAGTCCCGGGGATGGCCTTTGCGGCGCAACGGTGTGTAACGGACCAGCAGTTCCTGCTGCTGGACTTCCAGAGGGACATCTTCGGCGGTGGACCATCCTGTGCCGAGGGCGTTGATGCGGACGTTAGCCCGCCCCCACTCAAGGGCGAGGCACCGGGTCAAGGACAGCAACCCCGCCTGGCTGGCGGCAAAGGCGGACCCGTTGATCATCCCACGTTCCGCCAGCGACGACATTACATTGACGATTCGGCCATACTGGCGGGCCACCATTCCGCGGCCCACCCGCTGGGTGAGCAGAAAGGTCGCACGCAGATTGCGCGACTGGACCGCGTCCCATTCTTCCGGGCTAATCTCGTCGAAAGGCCGGGCGAACATGCTCCGGGCGTCGTTGACCAGGATGTCCGCCGGAACGTTGTGGCTGCCGAAGGCTTCCATTGCGCGGTCCACGCCGTCCGCGGTGGACACATCCGCCGCCGCGCCGCCCATCAAGCCGGATGATGCCCCGGCAAGGGCATCGGCTATGGCGTCGAGCCGGGCCCGGCTGCGGGCGATGGCGAATACCGCTGCACCTGCCTCGGACAGGGCCTGAGCCAGCATCGGCGCTTCATCACCGCCAGCAGTGTTCAGGAGGGCCACCCTGCCAGAGAGGCTGTACTCAGGGAGTAGGGGCATTTTACGCCTCCAGGGGGATGACCGGAGCGTGACCAGTGGGCGTGATTCCCCCGGCCAGACCGCCGCCATCGGCAATGAACATTTCCCCGGTCATATAGTCGGATGCCGGAGAGGACAAAAACACGGCGAGAGGCCCCAGGTCCTCGGGCCGTCCCAGTTTGCCCGTTGGCAGGAAGTCGCCCGACCGGGGCAGAGTGTCCCGGATATCCGATTCGGTGCTGGCGGTAGGGATGAATCCAGGGACTATGCTGTTGGCGGTGATGCCGTACCGGGCAAGGCTGAAGGAAAGGACGCGGGTCAACTGGACCATGCCGCCCTTACTGCAACAGTACATGTAAATGTCGCGCCCGGCCCTCAATCCGAACCCGGAAGCCACGTTGATGATCTTCCCCGAACCCCGGTCGGACATCGCCTTTGCTGCGGCGCGGGCGCAGTAAAACGCGCCTGTGAGGTTCACGTCCATCACCTGGGACCATTCGGCATCAGTAATGTCCCAGATGGGCTTGGTGACGTTCTCCTGCACCGCCCCGGCGTTGTTGATGAGCACGTCGATCTGTCCGAAATGGTCAACGGTGGCGGATACCAGATGGTCTACCTGGGCCGAGTTGGTAACGTCGGTGGATATGGCCAGGGAGTTTCTTTCCAAGGCTTCTACCTCGGCTGCCGCAGAGTCGATGGGAGATTGCCGCCTCCCGGCAATGCAGATGTCGGCTCCGGCGCGAGCCAGCGCGCGCACCATTGCCAGGCCCAGGCCGGTGCCGCCGCCGGTAATCAAGACCACCCTGCCTTCCATACTGAGCCGGTCTAGCATTTATTCCTCGCGTAGTGTGTGCGGTAGTGTGTGCGGATGTACTCAGGCTGAGGCTGCATCATTTCAGGTTGCTTGCCTCGATAGTGACACGTCTCCTGCTGTCATGGTCAGCAGTTCTCCGTTGTCCACCCGAAGCAGCAGGTTGCCCGTGTCGTCTACTCCCTCGGCCATGCCTTCCCAAGTCTCGTCCCGCCATGAGACCGTTACTCTCTGGCCGATGGTGTCGAGTAACGACTGCCATTCCTCGCGGGAAGAGCCTCTATCCTGGGCTTGTATATACAATGTATCCAGTTCGATAAGCAACTGCCGGAGGACTTCATCCCTTGCCACGGGGCCGTTTGCCAGGTTGTCAAGACAACCGGCTGTGTCGGAAATTTCGGGATGGCCGGAGGTGTCGAGGCGGATGTTAATTCCTATCCCTACCACGGCGTAGGAAATCTCGCCGCCCGCAGCCACCGTTTCCACAAGGATGCCGGAAACTTTCCTGCCATCTACCAGCACGTCGTTGGGCCACTTAATGCGCGGGTCAAGGGCAGTGGTCTTGCGGATGGCGCGAACCACGGCTACCGCGCTGATCATGGTGAGTTCCGGCAGGACTTCTAAGGCCGGGCGGAACAGCACGGAAAGGTGAATGTTCTCTGAGCCGGAAACCCAATTCCTGCCGAATCTTCCCCGGCCCGCAGTCTGGCGCTCAGCCATGACCACGAGGCCCTCCTCTGCGCCCTCTTCCGCCAGGCGGCGGGCCTCGTCCATCGTCGAACCCACTTCCTGATAGTAGAGGAAGCGCTTGCCAATGGTCCTGGTGAAGATTCCTTTGCGTATCGCTTGGGAGACCGGGTTTGAAGTCACTTCACTCACGAACTGGAAGGTTGGAATCTTGTGGAAACCGACGGGATGATACTGAGAGCTGGGAGTGAGTGTCAACAGAGACGGCAGAGGACGGACAGCCGCGGCGGATGGGAATGCGCCGCCCGACGGTCATGCAGGTCTACCAGCCATGGTCCACCTTGTCCTGGAGGGTGGCCACTAACTTGGCTATCGGGACCCGGCTTTGGTGCATCGTATCCCGGTCGCGGATGGTCACCTGGTGGTCTTCCAGGCTATCGAAGTCCACGGTGACGCAGAATGGAGTGCCAATCTCGTCCTGTCTGCGGTAGCGGCGGCCAATGCTCTGGGCATCGTCGTACTGCACGGTGAAGTGGCGCCGCAGTTGCGCGTAGACTTCGCGGGCGGTGGGAGTCAAACGAGCGTTACGGCTGAGGGGCAACACCGCGACTGTGTATGGGGCCAGCTTCCTGTTCAGGTGCAGTACGACCCTGGTGGCATTGCCGTCTGGCTCCTCGTCATAGGAGTCCAGCCAGAAGGCCAGGACGGCCCGGTCCAGACCGCCGGAGGGCTCAATGACGTGGGGAAAGTAGCGGGCCTGAGTCTCGTCATCGAAGTAGGTCAGGTCCTCCCCGCTGGACTGGGAGTGCTGGCGGAGGTCGTAGTCAGTCCGGTCGGCGATGCCCTCCAGTTCCGCCCAGCCCCAGGGGAAGCGGTACTCGATGTCGTAGCAATCGTTGGCGTAGTGGGCCAGTTCGTCGGAGCCATGCTGTCGGAGGCGGAGGTTGTCCCGGCGGATACCGTGGGCCACGTACCATTCCAGCCGGGCGCCCACCCAGCGTTGCAGCCATTCGGCATTGGAGCCGGGCTTGATGAAGAACTCCACCTCCATCTGCTCGAACTCCCGGGTACGGAAGGTGAAGTTGCCCGGCGTAATCTCGTTGCGGAAGGCCTTGCCTATCTGGGCGATGCCGAAGGGCAATTTCTTCCGGCTGGTGTTGAGCACGTTGCCGAAGTTGACGAAAATGCCCTGGGCCGTCTCCGGCCTCAAATAGACCTCGTGGGCGCTGTCTTCTACCGGCCCCATGAAGGTGCGGAACATCAGGTTGAAGCGGCGCGGGTCGGTCAGTTCGCCGCCGCAGGAGGGGCAGACATCGCTTTCCACGTGGTCGGCCCGGTAGCGGAGATTGCACTGGCGGCACTCGACCATTGGGTCGGAGAAGTTCTCCACGTGGCCGCTGGCTACCCAGGCCTGGGGGTGCATCAGGATGGCCGCATCCAGGCCAACCATGTCGTCGCGTTCCAGCACCACGGAACGCCACCACGCTTCCCGCACGTGGCGTTTCAACTCTACGCCCAGGGGTCCGTAGTCCCAGGTGGAGGCGAGGCCGCCGTAGACCTCGCTGCTCTGGAAGACGAACCCCCGGCGCTTGGCCAAGGATAGAATTTTGTCCATGTCACCATGGGGCAGAGTGCGTGCCAAAGTAGTCTCCTGATCTCGGTAGTTTGGGACGCCAGGATAGTGAAGCCGGATATAGCTGCGGTCAGGGGTTTCTACACCAGCATTTGAGAAGAGATTATCAATTCCCCGGTGACGTGTAAACCTGCGGAGAAGCGTCAGAGGGGCAATCCGGGTGTCCGGAAACTGTGCGTCAGCCCAGGTTGATGTGTTGGAGCAGGCCCTGCACCTCTTCTGGGGTAAGCGGAGGTTCATCGGACGACGGCAGTTGCAGACGGACGGTGTCAGCAAGCGCGTCGCCCTGCAAATCTTCCAGCTTGATGCACGGCGCGCCCATAGCCTCGGCGATGGGTCCCGCCAGGCCCAGGCGCAGGAAGTCCGTTTCGGTGTCTATGACCACGGACTGGATGTGCTGCTCCTTGATGGCCGCGGCCATTGCCTTCGCTTCGGCGATGGGTAACCCGGTCCCGCTATTCTCTGCGCCCGCGGCATCCCGGCCGCCCATAGCCACGTTGGCCCTTCCGTCCGACAGCAGCACCAGCAGGGGGAGGACATTCCGGTCTTTCATCTTCTCCGTTTCGACTACCTCAAGAGCCGTCAGAAGTCCGCGGCTCAATGGCGTCCGCCCTCCTGTCGGCATCTCCCGCAGGTGTACCTGGGCGAGGTCCACGCTGGCGGTGGGCGGCAGGAGAACCTGCGCCGTTGTGCCCCGGAAGGCGATTAAGCCAACCCGGTCCCTCCGTTGATAGGCGTCCAGGAGCAGGGAGAGAATCGCGCCCTTGACGGCCACCATGCGCCGCTGCGCCCCCATCGAACCGCTGGCGTCGACCACGAACAGGATCAGGCTGCCCGTCTTGGTCTCCCGGACCTTCTCCCGCACATCCCAGGGTTCGATGAATACTCTTGACTCGGCCAGGGCTGGCCCTTCGCTTTCGCGGGAATGACAGTCTGAGAGAGCGGAAGAGCCGGAACTGTCCGATGCGGCGTTGTCGCGGCGCTGCTGCTGGTGAGGTGCGGCGGCTCGCAGGGTAGCGTCTAGTGCCAGGTCGGAAGCCTTGTCCTGGGGAGTGGTTGCGCCGACGTACCGGCCCGATGGAGAGCCGCTGACGGTCCTGGCCCGCCGTCCCCCGGTCGGCCTTGCGCGATGGTCGGGAGGCTTGACCTGTAGGGAGCGGACGGAGAATGGGGAACCGACCTCGAACCACTGGTCCTGCGGGCCGGAATCCCCGAAGGGGTCGGGAGGTTGTTCTTCCTGGTCCGGTGGGTCAGGGTCGTCGTCCTGGTCCTCGCCCGATCCGGAGTCCTGGTCCGCCGGCTCCCGGTGGCGGGGCTGGTTCTGGAACTCCTCGATCATCGAGTCGAGCTGTTCCGTGACCAGGTGGGGCTGCTGGAAGGGCTGGCGGCGCTGCCGGTGGAGCAGTGCCATTTCGGCGGCTTCCCGGACATCCTCGGCGAGGACATCGGTGCGGCCCTCGTAGGCTGCGATGGTGCTGGCGGTCTTATAGATCACAATATCCGCCCGGAGGCCGTCAACCTGGTACTCGGCGCAGATGTCGGTAATCAACCCCAGGATGTCGTCGGAGACCGTGACCTGGTCCAGAAGACTTTGGCTGCGGAGAATCCGTTCCCGCTCCTGGGCTTCAACATCCTGCCAACGGTCCATGAACCCGTAGGGGTCGGCCTCGAAGTCGATGCGCCGCTTCACCACCTCCCGCCGCTCCTCAGCAGTGAAGGCGCTGTCCACTTCCACCGCCAGCCCAAAACGGTCGAGAAGCTGGGGCCGTAGGTCACCTTCCTCGGGGTTCATGGTGCCCACCAGGATAAACTCGGCTGCGTGGCTGATGGAGATGCCCTCCCGCTCCACGTAATTGCGCCCCATCGCGGCGGCGTCGAGGAGAACGTCCACCAGGTGGTCGTTGAGCAGGTTCACTTCATCAACGTACAGAATGCCTCGGTGGGTGGTGGCGATAAGACCCGGCTCGAAGCTGCGGCTTCCGGTCTTGATGGCCTGTTCGATGTCGAGGGATCCCACCAGCCGGTCTTCGGTCGCGCCCACCGGCAGGTCCACGATGCGGACCTGCCGCGTTACCGCAGGGGGCACATTTCCCCCGCCCCCACCCCATTGTTCCGCTTCTTCTTGACTCCCACCGCCGGCCCACTGTTCAGCCTCCTCGCCCTGGGGTTGGCACCACTGGCAGAGGCCTTGCCTGTTTTCGGGGGAGCAGCTATAGGGACAGCCCCGAAGCACTGTAACTTCCGGCAGCAGGGCGGCCAGGGAACGCACCGCTGTAGACTTGGCCGTCCCTTTCTTGCCGCGTATCAACACCCCGCCGATGCGGGTGTTTATGGCATTCAGTATCAGCGCCCGTTTCATGGCCGTCTGGCCGACGATGGCCGTGAAAGGAAAGCGCGGCTCCGGGCGTCGTTGAAGCGGGCCGGTTGTCATTGATTAGTCCGGGAGATGGCTGGTGAAATCATGCCCCGGAACCGACTTCGCCGGCGGTGCGGAAGTTGCTGTTTGGCTGCTCTGGCGCGGCGCGCTGCTGCCACATGAGGGCCAGGGCCGTCCCGACTGATAGCAGCGCCCATACGAGGAACTGACCGGCGACGGTGAGGGCGCGGAACAGCTCCAGCAGGTCGATGGGCACCGGTACAGGGTCCGGGTTGCCGGGGAAAACGAAGACCATTATCACCGCCAGGGCAGCGTAGGCAATTAGGGTTACGCCGTACCATGTCCTGCGGGCGGAGAACTCACTGAATTGCAGGTTCACCCGCCGTATCATGTCCAGCACCACGCCTATGGCTACCGCGGAGATAATGATGAACAGTGTCTGTCCCACCTGGCGCGCTAGGAGGGTGCCCTCATCCCCAACACCCGGGGGATTGAGCGGGTACTTGATGAACGGGAATAGAGAAATGCTCCAGAATCCCAATGCGCCAATGGTGATGGCCACCCAGATGATGGGCCACTGGGGGGCTGTGCGCTGCAATATCACGAAGCCGGTTGCGAATACCAACCCAAGGATTGTGCCATAGATCATCGTACCCAAGGCCATGCCGATCTGTTGGACACCCAGGGAAACATCGGTACTCGGCCCTTCCTCGCCAGCAGGAGCGGGCATCGCTTCGGCAGACCGTTGTTCTTCCAGGACTATTGCCCGTTCCATCACAGGGACGGTGAACAGGTTGTAGAATCCACCTACCAAGAGGCCAGCTATAGCTCCGACGATCACGGATGTAAGTAGCAACCGCTTCATTTGAGTCCTCCTGTGGGTGCGTCGCCAATTGGGGACATGTTCATTCCGACCCGACGGCAGGGTTGTTTATTTGGCCGTGGGTGGAGCGCATCATTCGTGGATTTTAGGGAGGGGTTTCGCCCCTCCCTAATGTTGGTCGCATAGTGGTAGAAGGGTAGCCTAATGGCACATCAGGGCAACGTGGCGGGCGTGGTGGAAGAACTCATGGACGTAGCCAAGATTCGTTCCCGCTGCGCCGAGGACCCCCCCGTGCACCGTGCCATCCACGTAGCCGACGAAGTAAAGCACGACAATAGCGAGTAGGAACCAGGGTATCCATCTGGATAGGCTTGAATAACCGATGTCCCCCGCGAATATGCCTGTCATGTGCTCCTCCTGTATCCGAATCTGTGGTTTCCGGGGTCTGTCTAGCTGTGGGTCGGCGGAGTGCGGCGCACGAATATGACGCCGTCTCTGCCAACATACCTCTCCCGCATGTCGGTGAAAGCCTTCAAGCGGTCGGCCTGCAGTTCGGTGCGGTTGAATTCATCGTCGAGATAAGGGTTGGGGAAATACCCACGCAGGAGGGTTTCCTCGTTATCTCCTGAGAACCGCACGTAGTATGTCAGCAAGTCGCCGTGGCTTTCCGATTCCACAAACTGGATTCCTGTCACGTCGTTTATCATAATGTGGAAGTGCCAGTTGTCCGCTTCCACGGTCAGAGACCCCTCGTGGTACTCGGGTTCCTTGATGCCCTTTGAGTCGTTCTCGCTGACCACCGGGCCGCCGCCGACGACCCACATCAGGCCCTCTTCCTTGACCAGTTCCTTTATCAGATCGAGAGCTATTTCCACTGTCCGCCTCCAGTGAAGTGTTCGAGGATGCCGGATGCCCTGAATTTCTCCGCTGGCATAGTACCACACATGATGGGCGAATAGAGATGGTCCTGCCGCATTACCGGCCCTGCACCCCTTCCTGGCGCGCCTCCAGGTCTGCTTCCATCTCAAGGTATAGTTGTTGCAGTTTCTCCCGCATCTCCGGGGGCGGCTCCTCCCACAGGCCGCGTTCGATGGCTTCCAGCAGCCTCTCCACCACGCCTTTCAAGGCCCATGGGTTGCTTTGGCGGAAGAATTGCTGGGTGTCCGGGTCAAGGACGTAGCTCTCGGTCACGTCCTCGTACATCCAGTCCTCGATGACCTGGGCAGTGGCGTCGTAGCCGAACATGTAGTCAACGGTGGCCGCCAGCTCGAACGCGCCCTTGTATCCGTGGCGCTTCATCGACTCGATCCACTTGGGATTGACGACACGGCTGCGGAACACGCGCCGGGCCTCGTCCTGGAGGTCGCGGTTCCGGGCGCGGGTCGGGTCTGCGCTGTCGCCAAAGAACTGGCGGGGGTTGCGGCCGCTCAGGGCGCGGACGGTGGCGATCATGCCACCGTGGTACTGCATGTAGTCGTCGCTGTCGAAGATGTCGTGCTCGCGGGTGTCCTGATTCTTGGCGGCGACCACAATCTGGCTGAACCTGAGCCGGAACTGTTCGCGGGCGTTCACACCGTGGTCCTGCCGGGTGTATGCGTAGCCTCCCCAGGCGGTGTAGACTTCCGCCAGGTCCTGTACAGTTTCCCAGTTGCGCTCATCTAAAACGGTCAGGATTCCCGCGCCGTAAGTCCCTGGCTTGCTC
This sequence comes from Dehalococcoidia bacterium, assembly GCA_034422355.1. Classification (GTDB taxonomy): domain Bacteria; phylum Chloroflexota; class Dehalococcoidia; order Lucifugimonadales; family UBA3495; genus CATOSP01. The sequence goes on from DAOUJS010000162.1 coordinate 30,707, forward strand.
CCGAAAATCCGGTACAGGGAAGAGGTACGGTCCATTCCCTGGACGGGTGCGGCGTCATCCTCAGGCGCGGACGTATCCTCTCGCAGATGCTTGACGACGTAGTTGCTTTCTGGGGGTTCATCCAATGAGGCCGCCAGTTCCACCGCCTGGTCGAGCAGGTCAATCAGGTTGGGGAAGGCGTCGCGGAAGAATCCGCTGATGCGCACGGTAACGTCGATGCGGGGATGGCCCAGTTCCTCCAGGGGTATCGCCTCCAGGCCCAGGATGCGGCGGCTTTCCTGCTGCCACACCGGCTTCACGCCCAGAAGTTGGAGTATCTGGGCAACGTCGTCGCCGTGGGTGCGCATGGCCGACGTTCCCCAGACCACCATACCCACCATCTCCGGGTAGTTGCCCTCTTCCTCAAGGTACTTTTCCAGGAGGGACTCGGCTAGCTGCCTGCCGGTCTCCCAGGCCGCAGGCGACGGGATTGTCTTGGGGTCCACGGAGTAGAAGTTGCGTCCTGTGGGCAGGATGTTGGCCATGCCCCTTGTCGGCGCGCCGCTGGGGCCGGGGGGAACGAATTTCCCCTCCAGACCACGAAGCAGGTTTCCTATCTCGTCGGGAGTCCGCAGGATGGCGGGGTATATGGTGGTGGCGGCGTACTCCAGTACCCGCTGAGTCTGCGCGTCGGGCGCTCCCAGCACTTCCTTGACCACCGGGACAACATCACGGGCGTGGAACCCGGTGTCAAGTAGCTTGCGATAAGCCTCCCGGCAGAGTAGTTCTACCCGTTCCAGCACGTCCCCGTTGGTGCGGACGGGCGTTTCCGGGTCCAGCCGGGCAATCACGTCCGGAACCTGGGCGGCAGTGGCTTCCCCCATATATTCCGTCAATGCCGTATAGTCCTGCCCAAGGGCCTCTGCGATGGAGCGGCGGAGGCTGGGGATTCCGCTGATGTCCAGCCGGGTGAGAGCGCAGAGCATTCCCACCAACTGTTCATCCTGGGGGGTGTCTCCGAGGATATGGAGGCCGTCCTTAATCTGGGCGTCCTTCAACTCGCACAGATAGCCGTCTATCTCCAGGATGAACTCGCCGAAGTCATCGGGCTGCGCCTCTATGCCCAGGTCACGGTGCAGCTCCGCTTGCTGGACCATCTCCCATATCTGGGTCTCCAGCAAGGGCAGCTTGGCAGGGTCCAGGGTCTGGCACTGGTAATGTTCGTCCATCAACTGCTCGATCCTGGCGATGTCGCCGTAGCTGTCGGCTGTGGTCATCGCAGGGATCAGATGGTCAACAATGGTGGCGTGGGCGCGGCGCTTGGCCTGTGCGCCCTCGCCGGGGTCATTGATGATGAAAGGGTAGAACAGGGGCATATCGTCCAGGGCGACCTCCGGGTAGCAGGAGGGCGAAAGTCCGATGCCCTTGCCGGGGAGCCATTCCAGGGTGCCATGCTTGCCCAGGTGGAGAATGGCGTCGGCTTGGAAAACGTCGCGTATCCAGCGATAGTAAGCGATGTAGTGATGGGTGGGCGCCATGTCCGGGCTGTGGTAGATGGCGATCGGGTTGTCCCCAAAGCCGCGGGGCGGCTGCAACCCGACGAATATATTGCCCAAGTCTATACCGGCTATGGCCAGACTGCCGTTGGTCCGGTACACCTGCCCTGGAGGATCGCCCCAGTCCCGGGTCAGTTCCTCGGTGACGTCCGATGGGAAGTTGTGGAACCAGTCGGCGTATTGCCGGGTAGTCACATGGCCTGCGGCCAGCCGGAGCTGCTCCTCGGTAAGGGAGTCGCGGTCGTTGCTACACCGTTCTATGATGCGGTGCACCAGGCCGTCCCCGTCCTCTGGTATGTCACTGACCTTGTACCCTGCGTCCTTCAGGGCGTGCAGCACTTCTATGACCGACGCTGGTGTGTCCAGTCCCACGGCATTGCCGATGCGTGCATCCTTGGTGGGGTAATTGCTGAGAACGATGGCGATTTTCTTGTCGGAGTTGGGCTTCAGGCCCAGGTTAGCCTGCTTGATGGCAATCCGGGCTACCAGGTCAACACGGTCTTCTCTGGCGACGTACCGCTGGAGCTGTCCGTCCAACCTGCTTGGCCCATCAGCGGAGGCTTCTTCCTTGAAGGAGATGGGCACGGAGATCAGGCGCCCGTCGAACTCCGGCAGGGCTACGCTCATGGCAGTGTCGATGGGTCCAAGGCCGAGGGAATTCTCCAGCCATTCTTCCTGTGTGCTGGTGCTGATAATCGCCTGGACCATAGGTATGTTCAGGTTGTCCAGGTAGTCCACGGACCAGCCGGTGGCAACAGCCGCTCCCTCGTCGCTGATGTCCCCCATCGACATGCCCATCGTGTTGATGATGCACTGGACCCGGGGGACTCCATCGGGGTCAACAAGGTACTCGGTAAAGGCCCGGTTGGTCTGACCGTCGCCCTCCGGGCTGTGCTTCAGGCTGAAGGCGAACACGGGAAGGACGTTAGCTCCCTTTGCTTCCAGGGAGCGGATGAGGCTGTCGATGGGCAGCAGGTTCCCGCTCATCCAGTGAGCGCGGTAGAAGAGAATACCGATGGAGACCCGCCCTGGCTGAAACCCTTGGGCGATGAACTGACCAACATCCATCCCGTCGGCAACGTCGGGGTGATAGATGCCTTCCCAGGGCAGGGGCGCGGGAGCTTCGTGCCCGTGCTCGGTGCCGAAGTATGTGTCACTGAGAAACAGGAACAGGTTGCGGAAGTTCTGGACGCCTCCCTGCATCAGGTAGGAGAAAACCGTTTCCACTTCCGCCACAGGCACGGTGCAGGCGGTTACCAGGTCTTCGTCCCATTCCTGATGTCCCGGACAGGCGATGAGGGGGATACCCTGTTTCCGGCACAAGCGTACCAGGGTATCGAAGGTCTCCGGCATCGCCCGTTTCCCGCCCAGCAGTCGCAACACAACTGCGCCTGACCGGGACGCCGAGGCTACAAGCCCGTCGTTGACACCTTCAGACTCCGAGGCAATGGGATTGGCGGCTATGACCGGAGGAAAACCCTCGGGCATCTCCGACAAGGCCCTGTCCGCCGTCAGGATGTCAGTGTCGGCGGTCGTGACGAATAGGATGGACTTCTGCTGCTGCATACCCAGGCCCGTAAGGACGGCTATCTTCCTTCCGGTGGGGTCGTCCCTGTCAGGAAGACCATGATGGACAGGTCGCTGAATTCTTCGATTATTTCGCTGCATTCCCGGAGCCCGCCGCTCCAGCGTTGCTCGCCCTCCAGGGTGAGCCTCTGGTACACGGTAACGGGAAGGTCGGGGGATACCCCGGCATCAATCAAGCCCTGAGCGATGGCCGGCGGCATAAGGTCGAAGGGGCGCGGCAGCAATATGATGTGCCTGCGACCCTCGTTGATGTAGTGGACCAATTCTTCCAACTCGCTGGCCGTGTCCGCCCGCTTGTGCAGGGTGATGAAAACCGCATCCTCGAGGGAGATGCCCGTGCGGGCCATCGCCATTTGCACCGAGCTTATGCCCGGGACCAATTCGACCCGGCCCGCCCGGTGGCGGACCCGCGCCAGCAACTCCCGCGCGGAGACGTTCAGGTCGCCCCAGCAGCAAACGACGCAGCGTTTGCCCTGTTCGACCTGTCTCTCCGCGTATTCCAGCACATCCTCCTGGTCTCGGTAGGTCATGGGTCGGACTTCCGCATCGCCCAACCAGGGCTGGACCACGTTGAGAACGGTTGTGAATCCCAGCACCAGGTCGGCGTTGCGCAATGCCTCCCGGCCCTGCAGCGTGAGCAGGTCGCCGCTGCCGGGGCCGATTGCCACCACGGTTATAGATGTTTGGTTGTCGTCGGTTGACACGGTTGCCAACTTGTTCCTCTCAGACTGGGCATTGGGGTTATAGGCTTGTAATCACCAGACGCAAAAAATAGACACAAAAAGACCCTGGCCCTACTTCTGCCAGGGTTCATCCAGGTTTGGCGGGCATCGCCCAGGGTCTTTTCTGTTGACGCAGAGTAGAGCTCCCACACCCGGGCAGGTCTCCTGACTTACGGTCGCCGAGCGGAACTGCGGGTGAAGTAACAACGCAACTCAATTTGCTCCGGCTCCCGTTCACAGTGGCGCAACCGTGGCGGACTCACACCGCCTTCCCCTTCTGCCGATGGTGGCGCACCGGGCGGGCCATTCGTTTGTTAAATGCAGTGCATGCCAAGGAGGAACGATCTGCTGCTCATCAATCTATCTGGAAGAGGCCGGGTTGTCAATAGTTGCTTCACGGGAATCGGCAACGCCGAGGTTTGTGTGTCCTAAGAAATTATCTCAAAACCAGCCAACGTTACTTAAATCCGCTCGTCTGCGGTTGAAGCGTATGGGTTCCTGCTTTCGCGGCAATGACGGCTTGGGTACTGCAACACGTTTTGAGATAGTCACTAACTCCTGTGTGTATTGAGTCGCGGCCGGCCTGAATTCCATATTGACATATGAGTCGTTGATTGGTAGAGTTCTTAGCTGCTGTCAGTTTGAACGGCGAGGAATATCTATGCCAACCGTGAATCAACTGGTGAGAAAACGGCGTCGGCCGGTCCGAAAGAAGACCAAGGCCCCTGCCCTGCATTACGTCCAGAACTCATTGCGCAACCGGACGAGGTATGGGCCGGGATGCCCCCAGAGGCGGGGAGTCTGCATCCAGGTCCGCACGATGACCCCCAAGAAGCCTAACTCGGCCCTGCGCAAGATTGCCCGGGTGCGCTTGACCAACGGAGTAGAGGTCACGGCGTACATCGGTGGAGAGGGACATAACCTCCAGGAACACTCGGTTGTGCTGGTGCGGGGAGGGCGCGTCAAAGACCTTCCCGGCGTCCGCTACCATGTGATACGCAGCGCGCTGGACTGCGAGGGTGTGCAGGACCGGAGGCGTGGGCGCAGTAAATACGGAGCTGACCGCCCGCGCACGGTATAGGCAGTTGGTGAGTCCAGCTGTCATGGGTATTACTCCCACCCTTTAGCAACTGAGACGAGACGGGGCTGACAATGTCGAGAAGAAGACGGCCCGAGCGGCGATTGGTCGCGCCGGACCCCATGTATCGCAATGTGGAATTGTCGCGGTTCATCAACTGCGTTATGCAGCGTGGCAAGAAGACGACCGCACAGCGCATTATCTACGACGCTTTTGACTTGATTCGAGAGCAGTCAAACCGTGAACCCCTGGAAGTATTCCAGCAGGCGATGCGGAATGCTACTCCCGCCGTTGAAGTCAGGCCCAAACGTGTCGGTGGAGCGACTTATCAGGTGCCAACTGAGCTCCGTCCCAGCCGCAGCGAGGCCCTGGCAATCCGTTGGTTGATTCGCGGGGCAAGGTCTAGGAAGGGGATCCCCATGCGGCGGGGACTGGCGGATGAATTGATGGATGCTGCCCGCGGCGAGGGGTCGGCGGTCCGAAGAAAAGACGAACTGCATCGCATGGCCGAGGCCAACCGGGCCTTCGTCCATTACCGCAGGTAAGGGCCGCCTGTTCTGATATCTCTATGACGACTGAGACCAGCATTCCCATAAACCGGATCCGCAATATTGGATTCATCGCACACATCGATGCCGGAAAGACCACCGTCACCGAACGAGTGCTGTTCATCACCGGCCGTATCCACAGGGTTGGAGAGGTGGACGAGGGCACAACGGCGATGGACTGGATGCCCCAGGAGAGAGAACGGGGCATCACCATAACCGCCGCTGCAACCACTGCCTTCTGGCGAGACCATCGGGTCAACATCATAGACACCCCAGGCCACGTGGATTTCACCGCAGAGGTTGAGCGCAGCCTGCGAGTCTTGGACGGCGGGATTGTGGTCCTGGATGCGGTAGCCGGTGTACAGTCCCAGTCTGAGACGGTCTGGCGTCAGGCCGACACCTATGAGGTCCCCCGTATCTGTTTTGTAAACAAAATGGACCGGGTAGGCGCAAGCTACGAGCGTACCATTGAGTCGGTGCGACGCAGATTGGGCGCGAACCCGGTCGCGTTGCAATTGCCCATTGGAGAGGAGGCGGAGTTCCAGGGGGTCATCGACCTGCTCGGCGGAGTTGCTATGGTCTATCCCGATGGAGGTCGAAGAGGCAGCAGTTCCGATGTTCCCAAGGTGATGCCGGTCCCGACCGGCTACGAGGAAGAGTACGAACGCTATCGCCAGAGCATGGTCGAAAAGATCGTGGAGACGGACGAGTCACTGCTCATCCGATACCTGGAAGGGGAGGACATAGACGCCGACGATCTCCGCCAGGCCCTGCGTCGCGCGACCATTGAGCGCAGTCTGGTCCCGGTCCTCTGCGGCAGCGCCACTACCAGCAAGGGTATCCATCCGCTGCTGGATGCCATTGTGGACTATTTGCCTTCACCGCAGGACATACCCGCCGTGGAGGGAGTAGACCCCAATACGGGCGAGGAACAACTGAGGCACCCGGAAGAGGACGGCGATTTCGCCGCCCTTGCTTTTAAGGTGGCTACCGACCCATACGTAGGCAGACTGGTGTTCCTGCGGGTCTACTCCGGAACGGAGAATTCGGGGGCGCAGGTCTATAATGTCACCAAGAAAGCACGGGAGCGGCTCGGCCGGCTCATCCTGATGCACGCCAACCGCCGAGAGGAACTGGAGTCGATTGGCGCGGGAAATATCTGTGCTGTGGTGGGGTTGAGAGAGACTTTCACCGGGGACACCGTTTGCAGTGGGCCGCGCCCGGTAGTCCTAGAACCTCCCCATTTTCCGGAGCCGGTGGTATCGGTGGCTATCGAACCGGCTACCCGTGCCGACCAGGACCGTCTTTCCCAGGCCCTGCGCAAGTTGTCCGACGAGGATCCGACATTCCTGGTCCGTTTCGATGAGGAGACCGGTCAAACCGTCATATCCGGCATGGGCGAGCTCCATCTCGAGGTCTTGGTAGACCGGATGCGCCGCGAGTTCGACGTTGACGCCAACGTCGGCAGACCACGAGTGTCTTACCGGGAAACTATTACACAGCCGGTCCGTGTCGAGGGCCGTTTCGTGCGCCAGACCGGAGGGCATGGGCAGTTCGGCCATGTGTGGCTTGAGATGGAGCCCCTGGAAAGAGGCTCCGGTGTCGTTTATGAGGATAAGATCGTCGGCGGAGTAATACCCCGGCAGTTCATCCCCGCGGTTGAGAAGGGCGTCAGACAAGCGATGGACAACGGTTCTATCGGTGGATTCCCATTGGTAGACGTCAAGGTCTCGCTGGTAGATGGCAGCTTCCACCCCGTAGACTCATCGGATATAGCGTTCAGCAGCGCAGCCATGCTGGCGGTTCGGGAAGGAGTTCCGAAGGGACACCCAGTGCTGCTGGAGCCGATAGTGGACATGGAAGTGGTCTGTCCCGGCGAGAACCTGGGGGAGGTGCTGGCCGATTTGGGAACACGCCGGGCGCAGATCAGGAGCATAGAGGGTCAGGGAGATGTGCAGGTAGCACGTGCGTTGCTGCCTCTTGGCGAGACCTTTGCATACACTACAGCGCTCCGCTCTATCACAAGCGGACGGGCTTCCTATTCCATGGAATTTAAGCACTATGAACAGGTTGCCGAGGACGTGCTCCGCGCCAGCGGCAACCTGAGATAATGCAACGCTGACAGAGATTGGGGGAAGATGGTCACCAGGCAGAAAGTTAGAATCATACTCAAGGCATTCGACCACAAGATGCTTGATCTGTCTGCCGGCCAGATCGTGGAGACCGCAGAGCGGACGGGCGCCAGGGTGGCCGGGCCGGTCCCGCTGCCGACGCACATACGCCGGTTCTGCGTAATCCGAAGTCCCCATGTGGATAAGGACTCCCGAGAGCACTTTGAGATACGGACCCACAAGAGGCTCATCGACATCCTGGAACCTACGTCGAAAACGATTGACTCACTGACGCGGCTGAACCTGCCCGCCGGTGTGGACATATCCATCAAACTGTAAGAGCAGGCCTTCGGCAGGCTAAAGCACAGACATCTATACCCTAAATTAACTAGAGGCGATCCATGCTCCAGGGATTCTTGGGCAGAAAAATCGGTATGAGCCGGGTCTTCCGGGACGACGGGAGAGTGGTCCCGGTAACAGTCATCGAGGCTGGGCCATGCACCGTCACTCAGGTGAAGACTTCAGAGAGTGACGGCTACGAGGCCGTGCAATTGGGCTTCGGCAGGGCCAAGAGTTCCAACAGGCCCATGAGGGGACACCTGCGGAACGGGCCAGCCGTCCGTTACTTGAGAGAAGTCAAAGCGGACGATCCCACCGAGTTTGAAGTCGGCCAGACTGTCTCCGTTGACATCTTCACAGAAGGGGAGAAAGTCGATATCATAGGCCGCTCCAAAGGCCGCGGATTTGCCGGAACCATAAAGCGCCACGGTTTTGGCGGAGGACCCAGGACTCACGGTCAATCCGACCGCGCTCGGGCTCCCGGCTCTATTGGCGGCGGCACCACGCCCGGCAAAGTGTTCAAGGGGTTGAAGATGGCCGGGCACATGGGTAATGAACGGACTACCGCGAAACGCCTTGAGATAATCAGAGTGGACCCTGAGCGAAATCTTCTCATCGTCAAAGGCGGGGTTCCCGGCGGTCCCAACGGACTACTTCAGATAAGACGCACCAAGTAACGGTTCCCCGGGTGCGGGCAGGATTTTCGAAGGCAGCATTAGCTATGGAGATTTCCGTTAGCAACCAGCAGGGAGAGGCCATCGACACGGTGGACGTAGACGATGGGGTGTTTTCCGTCCCCATGAACCATGCCCTCGTGCATCAGGCCTTTGTGATTTACCAAGGCAATAAGCGGCAGGGTACCCATGACACCAAGACGCGAGCCCAAGTTTCCGGCGGCGGACGCAAGCCGTGGATTCAGAAGCATACGGGCCGGGCGCGGCAGGGCAGCATACGCGCTCCCCACTGGCGTCATGGCGGCGTCGCATTCGGCCCGCATCCCCGCAGTTACCGCAGGGCCTTGCCAAAACGGATGAGGCGCATGGCACTCAAGTGCGTGCTATCGGACAAGGTAAGGCAGGACAGGCTGATCTGCCTTGATTCCCTCTCATCGGTCGACGGGAAGACGAAGTCTATGGTCGGACTGCTGGCCAATCTCGGCATCAACGGCTCGACGCTGGTGGTCACCAGCGGTCAGGATGAAGCTGTAGTGCGAGCATCCCACAACCTCAAGAAAGTGCGGACCCTGCCGGTTAACCTCCTCAATGCCCAGGAATTGCTGGACCGGGAGACGGTCGTGATGACCCTGGATGCTGTCCGTTGGGCTGAAGATGCTCTGAGAGTAGAAGTTCACGGACGGAGGGGGCGGAAAGCCATCCCGGGAAGAGGTGATGATTTCCCGGACGAGCCGGAGGCCGAGGAATAGATGGACATACACAAGGTCCTGGTGAGGCCAACCATCACCGAGAAGAGCACCATTTTGCAAGAGTCCGGCAAGTATACTTTCCAGGTGGCCCCCAGGGCCAACAAGGTGGAAGTGAAGCAGGCTGTTGAGACAAACTTTAACGTGACCGTAGTGGACGTCAATATCACCAAGCTGCGCGGCAAACGGAAGAGGTACGGCGCACGTTTCACTAAACAGCCCGACGTCAAGAAAGCTGTTGTCACCCTGAAGCCAGGCGACCGGATTAACTTGATAGAGGGGCTGTAGCCCTAGATTGGTCCGCGTCCAAGGATATTAACCATGCCGTTGAAGAATCTCAGGCCTATAACACCCGGCACCAGGAACGCCGTGCGTCCTTCCTTTGAGGAGATTACGGCCCGGAAGCCGGAGAAATCTCTGCTGGAGCCGAAGGCAAACCACGCTGGCCGCAACAACAGGGGGCGGATTACCAGCCGACACCGCGGAGGCGGGCCTCGCCGGATGTACCGCAAGATAGATTTCAAGCGATACAAGGACGGGGTGCCCGGGCGGGTGGTGTCCATTGAGTACGATCCCAACCGGACATGCCGTATCGCTCTGATTCACTATATGGACGGTGAGAAAAGCTACATTTTGGCTCCCGTGGCCCTGTCCGCAGGCGACTGGGTAGAGTCTGGCCCGCAAGCCGAGATTCACCCTGGGAACTGCCTCCCACTGCGGAATATCCCCACCGGGACGGTGGTCCACAACCTGGAGTTGACACCCCAGAGGGGCGGTCAACTTGTTCGTAGCGCCGGGTCCGGCGCACAGGTGCTTTCCCGCGAGGGGGAATATGTCCTGATCCGGCTCCCATCCGGGGAGATGCGACGGGTATTGCTCAATTGCCGTGCAAGCATCGGGCAGTTGTCCAACCCCGACCATAAGAACGAAAGCCTCGGTAAAGCCGGAGCCAGTCGTCACTTGGGGCGTCGCCCTCACGTCCGAGGCGTGGCGATGAACCCGGTTGACCACCCCCACGGTGGGGGCGAAGGCCGCTCACCTATAGGGATGCCGGGGCCCAAGTCACCGACGGGAAAGCCAACCCTCGGCCACAAGACCAGGCAGAAGAACAAGGCAAGCAGTAGATTCATCATCAGGAGGGGCAGGAGACGGTAATATGTCGCGGTCGATCAAGAAGGGCCCCTATGTTCATTCCAAGCTGATGAAGAAGGTGGAAGCGCTCCAGCGTTCCGGGGCGCGGACGGTGATCCGCACCTGGTCGCGGGCCTCCATGATCATGCCAGATATGGTGGGTCTCACCATTGGCGTGCATGATGGACGGCGGCACGTGCCCGTCTTCATTACCGAGAACATGGTGGGGCATCGTCTGGGAGAATTCGCGCCGACCCGTACCTATAGGGGCCACATCAGCCGCTCCGAACGCTCCAGCCGCGTGAGGTAGACCGTTGCCGCAAGTCAGAGCAGTCGCAAAACAGATTGGTGCGTCCCAGAAGCGCCTGAAACCGATCCTGGACTCGGTGCGCGGTCAGTCAGTTGACGATGCGTTGAACACATTGAGCCTGCTGACGTCTCCCTGGGCCAAAACCGTGGCTAAAGTGGTGGAGTCGGCGGCAGCCAATGCGGAAAACAACATGTTCATGATCCGGGACGAACTGAAGATCGTCCGTATCACGGCAGACCAGGCCAAGCCGTTGAAACGGTTCCGGCCGCGGGCCAGAGGAAGGATCGGACGGATCACCAAGCGAGCGAGCCATATCACGGTGGTCGTCGATGATATGGAGGAGGAGTTTTAGCTGATGGGCCACAAGACTCACCCATACGGGTTTCGTCTCGGCATCATCAAAGACTGGAAGGCTCATTGGTTCGCGCCCAGCGCGGCGAGCTACAGGGCATTGGTGCTGGAAGACCTGAAACTTAGGGACAGTATCCGCGATGAGTACCGGATGTTCGCCGATGCAGGAATCGCCCGGGTCGAGATCGACCGCGGGGCACAGGACGGAGTCATCAACATTCACTCGGCCCGTCCCGGTATCCTGATAGGCAGAGATGGCGAACGGGTAAAAAACCTGCGCGCCAAGTTGGAGGCCATCACCAAGCGTCGTGTCCAACTGAACATTATCGAGATTGACCAACCCGAGATCAACGCCTACCTGGTAGCGCGCAACATTGCCGACCAACTGGAACGCCGGGTTGCCTACCGCCGCGCTATGCGCCAGGCGGCGCAGCGCGCCATGCAGGGAGGGGCCCAGGGCATAAAGATAATGGTCAAGGGCCGCATATCCGGCTCGGAAATCGCCCGCGTCGAGAAATTGATGATGGGTCAGGTCCCGCTTCATACATTGCGGGCCGACATCGACTACGCCCTCGCGGAGGCCCACACCATCATGGGAAGGGTCGGTGTCAAAGTGTGGGTCTATCACGGGGAGATCCTTCCTCCACCTCCCGAGGAAGTCGAGGAACTGGATGAAATCGAAGTCACTGTCCAGGCCGGCGAAGAAGGCGATGAGTTGGATTTCCTTGAAGAGCCGGACCTTTAGCCTCGTCAAGACTTAAAGGGAGCGCCTGATGCTACAACCCAAACGCACCAAGTACAGGAAGATATTCCGCGGCCGCCGCAAAGGCGCCGCAACCAGCGGCAACCAGGTGGACTTCGGCGAGTTCGGCCTGAAGGCTATGGGTCCGGGCTGGATCACCGCCCGGCAGATAGAAGCTTCGCGTATCGCAGTAACGCGCCATCTGCGCAGGGGCGGCCAGGTCTGGGTCCGAGTATTCCCGGACAAGTCAGTGAGCAAGAAACCGGCCGAGACCCGCATGGGCGGCGGCAAAGCCGCGGTTGACCATTGGGTTGCGGTCGTGAAACCGGGACGTGTAATGTTCGAGGTTGCCGGAGTTGACCCACAGGTAGCCAGGGAAGCCCTCCGTCTCGCTTCCCATAAGCTGCCTATCCCTACCAAGATCGTTGACCGTCACCACGGTGCGGCCGATACGACACAGGCTGCTTAGGGACGCATTGCCATGACGATTCAGGAGATCCGAAGTTTGACCGACGAACAACTCCAGCAGGAGTTGGAGAAGACCCAGAGGGAATTGATGAACCTGCGGTTTAGCGCCGCCACCAATCAGTTGCCCGATTCCAACCAACCCAGGCTTGTTCGCAGGTCTATAGCGAGGTTGCTCACGGTCAAGCGGGAACGGGAACTGGTGGAGGGTTAGGTTTGGCTAAGGAAAGGCGAAAAGTGCGCGTGGGATCGGTTGTGCGCACCAGGGTGGACAAGACCGCCGTGGTTGAGATGGTGTGGAAACAGCGGGACCGGCTTTACCGCAAACAGGTGCGGCGGGTGGCCAGGTTCATGGTCCATGATCCTCTGAACCAGTGCCAATTGGGCGATCTAGTGCGCATTCAAGAGACGCGCCCCATCTCCAAGACGAAGCACTGGCGACTGTTGGAGATCATCGAGCGGAGACAGGTTGCCGAAGTCCGTCCCATCGAGCTGGAGGCAGATGCACAGGCGGCTGACGAAGTCGAAGAAGACCAGAACGGCGAATTAGAGGACACGGACGAACAGGACTTGCAGGAATGATCCAGACCTATACTCGGTTAACGGTAGCTGACAACAGCGGGGCCAAGGTTATCCGGTTGATCAACGTTCCCGGCAGCAGCCGCCGGAAGTTCGCCAGCCTGGGCGATGTGGTGGTCTGCAACGTGCGGGAAGCGGCGCCTAATTCCCCGGTGAGGAAGGGCGATGTGGTGCGAGCAGTGATAATCCGGCAGGCCCATGAATACGGGCGCCCAGACGGCACGTTCATCAGCTTCGATGATAATGCCGCCGTGCTGATCCTGGAGAACCAGCTTCCCAGGGGCACCCGTATATTTGGTCCGGTGGCCAGGGAACTGCGTGACCGGGGGTTCATGCGCATCATATCCTTGGCTTCGGAGGTGGTATAATGCGCATCCGGAGCGGCGATACTGTGCTGGTGATCTCCGGCAAAGAGAAAGGCAAAACCGGCCGGGTAGATCGTCAAGTAACCAAGGGCAACCGGGTGGTTGTGGAAGGTGTGAACCTCATCACCCGGCACGTCAGGCCAAGGCCCGGCGTCCGGCAATCGGGGCGCATCCAGCAGGAGGCCCCGGTCCACGTGTCCAATGTGGTGTTAATTTGCAACAAGTGCAACCGCCCAACCCGTCCCAGGATCGTGACGTTGGAAACCGGTGAAAGGGTGCGTGGCTGCCCGAAGTGCGAGGAAGTGATTGACGATGCCCGATGACGAACAGACCCAGGGTGGTGAACAGCAACAAGGAGGCCGGTCGCGGCGCAGGTCGAACCGGAGCGATGGTTCTTCCACGGGACAGACGGCAGTTGCGGAGGCCGATGCCCCTGGCGACGAGTCCCCTCCACCCCCACGGTTGCTTGAGATGTACCGGAATGAGATCGTTCCCGCCATGATGCGTGAATTCGACCTGAGCAACCCAATGCAGGTGCCGCGCATCCAGAAGATTTCGGTGAACATCGGACTGGGCGAGGCACTGACTAATGGCCGGGCTATGGAAGCCGCTACCAGGGATCTGGCTACCATCACAGGACAGAAGCCGATCATCACCCGGGCCCGCAAGTCCATCGCCGGGTTCAAGATACGTGAGGGCAATCCCATCGGCACCAGTGTGACTCTTCGGGGAGCCAGGATGTATCACTTCCTGGACAGGCTGATCAATATGTCGCTGCCCCGCATCAGGGATTTCCGGGGCATTCCCCGCCGGGGGTTTGACGGACGTGGGAACTTCTCGATAGGGATCCGGGAACAGATCATATTCCCGGAGATCGACTACAACCAGATAGACCGCCTACGCGGGCTGCAAATCACAATAGCTACCACGGCTCCGGATGACCGCCTGGCGGTTCGCCTGCTGGAGCTTTACGGGATGCCATTCGTACGCGAGGCGTAGTCCTCGGCGTCCATCGAGGGGCGGATCCCAACCGCCATATGCCGGCCGGCCCGCCGGTATAGGGTGAAGTATTTAGCGGTTAGGGGAAGCGTTTTGGCCAAGACTTCTAAAGTACAGAAATGGCTCAGAGAACCAAAGTTCCCGGGCCGCTGGCATAGCCGGTGCCACCGGTGCAACCGTCCACGGGCGTATATCCGTTACTTTGGCATCTGCCGTATATGCTTCCGGCAGTTGGCGCTAAACGGTGAGTTGCCCGGTGTGCGCAAGGCAAGCTGGTAGGCGGAAAGGGGAATACAGTGCCGGTTACCGACCCAGTAGCGGATATGCTTACCAGGATTCGTAATGCAATCCAGGTGCGTCACGAGTCTGTGATGATGCCCCACTCCAAGATGAAGCTGGCCATTGCCAGAATTCTCAAGGAGGAGGGGTTTATCCGGGATTTCGATCATCCCAGGGGACAGAAACATCCTACCCTACGGCTGCACCTGACGTATCGCGAGCGGCGTGAGCCGGCCATCAGTGGCCTCAAGCGCGTTAGCAAGCCCGGACTGCGGGTGTACGTGGGCAAGGGGGAGATACCCCGGGTATACGGAGGCTTGGGGGTGGCCATCCTTTCGACGCCGGAGGGCGTCATGGCAGGCTACCAGGCCTGGCGCAAGGGCATAGGAGGGGAGTTGCTCTGTTATGTCTGGTAACAAGAATGGAAACGGAGAGAAAGCGGGCCGCACGCTGTCCCGCATCGGGCGCAAGCCCATTCCCATCCCTCTGGGGGTGGAGGTTGACATCAAGTACGGTGAGGTGACCGTCAAGGGACCAATGGGGACCATGACGCAAACTTACCATCCTGAAGTCAAGGTTACGGTGGAGGATGGCGTAGTCATAGTGGAACGGCTTTCGGACCGGAAGTTCCACCACTCCCTGCACGGGTTGACCCGCAGCCTTATATCCAACGCCGTGGTAGGGGTAACGGAGGGTTACACGCGGACTCTGGACTTGATGGGCGTTGGCTATCGCGTGCAGCAGGCGAACCAGGGAATCGTTCTCAACGTCGGGTATTCCCACCCGGTCGAGATACAGGCCTCCGAAGGCGTGACACTGGAGGTCGAGGGGAACAACCGGGTACATGTCCGCGGGATAGACAAGCAGAAAGTCGGCGCCATGGCAGCCAAGATCCGCAAAGTCCGTCCGCCCAACGCCTATAAGGAGAAGGGGATCAAATACCAGGAAGAGGTCCTTCACTTCAAGCCCGGGAAGGCCGCGGCACGCAAAGCCTAACCCGCTGGTTGCACGGAAGTTTTTGGGAGGGCGTTGCTGTGCCCAAGGATAAAAACGCACGAAAGCTGAGGATAGTACGGCACGCCAGAGTGCGAAGGAAGGTTTCCGGTACGCCGGAGCGGCCTCGCCTCTGCGTGTTTCGCAGTTCCCGCCACATATACTGCCAGGTGATTGACGACACCAGAGGCGAAACTCTCGTTTCCGCCTCAAGCGTTGAGGACATTGGGAATGATGGGAGCCCGGCTGGCCCCAAGACATCGGCCTCTGCGCTGGTTGGCAAGCGTGTGGCGGACCGAGCCCTGGCCAAGGGGATAAGCCAAGTGGTCTTCGACCGCGGCGGTTACAAATACCACGGCAGGGTCAAGGCTCTTGCTGAAGCCAGCCGGGAAGGCGGACTGAGATTCTGATGGCTCCCCTGCACAGGTTCCGGGCAACGCCATTGACATCTGTCCCATCGAGAAAGGTATAGGCCCTTTATGGTTTTTGCGCGCGACAGAGGAAGACCACCCAGACAGCGTGAGGAAGATACCGGAGGGATGCAGGAGCGGGTAGTCTATACCCGTCGCATCGCCAAAGTGGTCAAGGGCGGCAGGCGGTTGCGATTCAACGCCTTGGTGGTGGTGGGAGATGGACAAGGGCAGGTGGGGGCAGGCTTGGGCAAAGCCCTGGTGATTCCCGATGCTGTGAGAAAGGGTAACGCCATCGGCCGGCGGAATATGGTCAACGTCCCGCTCAAGGGAAACACCATTCCTCACCAGATAACGGTCAAGAAGGGCGCGACCATCATCGTCCTGAAACCGGCGCGGGAGGGCACCGGAATAATTGCGGCCGGCGCGATGAGGGCGATGCTGGAACTGGGTGGGGTAAGGGATGTGGTGGGCAAGTCCCTCGGATCCCGGAACCCGATCAACATCGTCTACGCCACTCTGGATGCCCTTCGCCAACTAAAGGACCCGGAGGTCGAAGTGGCCCGCCGTGTCAACCGCACGAACCGGACCGCCTGATCTCGGGAGCGAATAAGCATGGCTGACTTGAAGATAACCTGGAAGAAGAGCTGTATCGGAAAGCCCCAGAACCAGCGGAGGATTATCAAATCCCTTGGGTTGCGGCGGCTGAATCACTCAGTTATACATTCTGACACGCCCACGATACGCGGAATGGTAAACAAGGTTTCCCACCTGGTAGTTGTGGAGGAACTGGACGGCTAGAGCCGTCGGCAACCGTACTTCGTGGGCTTTCCCCCGTCGGTCGCATTTGCCTTGAAACCTGTTCTCTGAGACCGGGGAATTGTCCACTATTCGGCAAGGAGTCACCCCAATGATGGAACATCAACTGGCCCCGCCGCGAGGGGCCAGGAAATCTCGCAAACGCATCGGCCGCGGCGATGCCGCCGGGCAGGGGAGCACCGCCGGGCGTGGTCAGAAGGGGCAAAAGTCCCGGTCAGGCCGCGGGCCTCGAGTCGGATTCGAGGGCGGGCAGTTGCCCATTATCAAGGGTTTGCCCATGCGTCGCGGTTTCAACAACAAGTTCAAGACCCATTACTCTCTGGTGAAACTCCAGTCTCTAGACCTGTTTGAAGAGGGAGACCGAATAACGCCAGAGTTGCTTCTGGATAAAGGATGCGTCCGGGACCTCAGACAACCGGTCAAGATTGTGGGTGGCGGTGAGATTACCAAGGCCGTCACGGTGGCTGCGCACAAATTCACCCGCTCGGCGCGGGAGAAGATCGAGGCGGCCAGGGGAAGTGTGGAGGAACTCTAGACCTCATGTTAACCGCGGAGACCCAGGGGGCGCGCTTTCCGCGTTTGCTCCAAGCTACTATCGACGCTTTCAGTCTTCCTGACCTTCGGGCGAAGATACTGTTTACCCTGGCGATCCTGGCTCTGTACCGGTTCACGGCCCATATACCAATGCCGGGAATCGACCAGGTCCAGTTGGACAACCTCTTCCGCAACAACGACCTGCTGGGATTCTTGGACCTGTTCAGCGGCGGCGCATTACGACGCATGAGTATCGTCGCACTTGGTGTCTTTCCCTACATCACCGCGTCCATAGTGATGCAGTTGCTCACGCCGGTCATTCCAAGCCTTCAGGAGATGTCCCGAGAAGGTGAAGCCGGCCGGGCCAAGATAAATCAGATCACCCACTGGATCACAGTGCCTATTGCACTGGCCCAGGGCTATGGTCAGTTAGCACTGCTCCAACAGAGCCAGGTGATCACCTTCGTGGGCTTTACCGGAGTACAACTACTGCCCACTGTCGCCGCCCTGGTGTCCATCGTGGCGGGCACCATGTTCCTGGTTTGGCTGGGCGAACTGATTACCGAGCGGGGTATCGGGAACGGTATCTCCCTGATAATCTTTGCCGGAATCGTTGCCGGTTTCCCCGGACTACTGAACCAGGGGTTTCTGGACCGGGACAATGTTCTCGGCATCGGGTTCTTCGCCATTATCGGGCTTCTCATAATCGCGCTGATCGTCATGTTCAATGAAGCCCATCGGCGCATTCCAGTTCAGTATGGGAGGAGCATCTTCCGCGGTGGAAGGATGTACCGTCAAAGCGGGGCGACCTATCTGCCCCTGCGGATTAACTCCGCCGGGATGATCCCCCTTATCTTCGCATTTTCCATTGTGATCCTCCCTGGGACTGTCGCCACATACTTCGCCACAAGTACCGGAGTGGTGGGAGATGTTGCCCGTTTCTTCGCCGACCTGCTCGTCCCGACTTCTCCACTGTACTGGGTGATGGTTTTTGTCCTGGTGGTGATCTTCACCTTCTTCTATACGCTGGTGGTCTTCAACCAGCAGAATCTGGCAGAGAACCTTCAGCGCAATGGAGGATTCGTTCTGGGGATAAGACCGGGCCGCCCGACTCAGGACTACCTTAACCGGGTCATCGTCCGAATAACGATGGGCGGGGCGCTGTTCCTGGGATTCGTTGCCATCGTCCCTTATTTAGCGTCGCTGGTGACGGGAGTACAGGCCATCTCGTTGAGCAGCACGAGCCTGCTGATAATGGTCGGCGTCGGGCTGGACACGATGCGCCAACTGGAGGCCCAGTTGATGATGCGCAACTACGAAGGGTTCTTGAGATAAGTTGGCCGAAGGATTTCGACTAGTGCTTTTCGGCCCGCCCGGGGCAGGCAAGGGGACCCAGGCGCAACTCTTGGTGGACCAGCTTGGAGTTCCGCACATCGGTTCCGGCGACCTGTTCCGTCACCACCTGCGGGAGGAGACTCCCCTCGGTCTCCGCGCCGCCGAGTACATGAGACAAGGGCTGCTAGTTCCGGATGACCTTACCATCGACATCATTCTCGAAAGAGTGATGGCCATCAACAGTGAAGAAGGATTCATGCTGGATGGGTTCCCACGCAACCGGCGCCAGGCCGAGGTGCTGGATGAGGCGCTGGACCGCAGGTCTCGCGCCCTCGACAAGGTTGTGTACATAGACGTTCCGGAAGGTGAACTGCTCAGAAGGTTGGCAGGACGCTTCAGTTGCCAGGAATGTCAAGCGCCCCACAGCATTCCCCAAGACCCTTCCGCTGGGGAGAGTGATACTGCTCCGTCCGTCGGGTGTGACCGTTGTGGCGGCGAGTTGTACCAACGGGAGGATGACCGTCCGGAAGCGATCAGGAAACGAATCGAGGTTTACCAAGCTGAGACTCTGCCGGTGTTGGGATATTATAGAGATAGAGGTATCCTGGTAGAGGTTTCCGGTACGGACAGCGTGGATGGCGTGAACCAGAAGGTACTGGTCGCACTTGGCCGTTAAACCCATGGTCCAGGCTCCAGGGTTTGATATAAATCTCATTACAGGGTAGAATAGAAATGGTGAATAGGAACCGCAAGCGGGAAACCGCCTCCAACTCTGCCTCCCAGTACTCCGGCGGGATAACTATCAAGTCCCGCGAAGAGATCGATGCCATGCGCGCTGCGGGCGCCATAGTTGGCACGGTTTTAGGCATGTTAAGGGACGCGGTGGAGCCGGGAATTACCACCCGGGAACTCGATGCCATTGCCTACAAAGAGATTGTGCGCCAAGGCGCCAGGCCCACGTTCAAGGGCTACCGCGGGTTCCCCGCCAGCATATGCGCCTCCATCAATAGCGAGATCGTTCACGGGATTCCCGGGAAGAAGGCCCTGAAGGACGGCGACATCATCAAGATGGACGTCGGCGCAACGTTGGACGGATTCATTGGAGACGCAGCGATCTCAGTTGCGGTGGGTTCCAGTACTTCAGAGGCCGACGCACTGATGGAAGACACGCGGGCCGGTCTGATGGAGGGCATCAAGGCTGCTCTGCCTGGCAACCGGATCGGGGATATCGGAGCCGCCGTACAAGCCTACGGTGAGTCCCGAGGTTATGGAATTGTGAGGGAGTTCGTCGGCCACGGCGTAGGCCGGTTCCTTCACGAAGACCCCCAGGTGCCCAACTATGGGCAGGCCGGGATGGGAGCGTTGCTACGGCCCGGAATGTGTATCGCCATCGAGCCGATGTTCAACCTCGGGGATTGGCACACTAGAATACTGGGTGACCAGTGGACTGTGGTGACGGCCGACGGACTGCTATCGGCCCACTTCGAGCACACGATAGCCATTACTGATGACGGTCCGGTAATAATGACCGCGCCCCCGTAGGTGGGGGTTGAAATCCCGGACCCCAACCATTGTTCCGACGTTAAGTGGGAACCCATCGTCCGGTGCTGGATCGCCGACAACAATTGCCAATGTTCAGAGGGAGTTTATGGCCAAGAAGCAAGCGATAGAAGTGGAAGCCAGTGTCCAGGAAGCGTTGCCCAATGGAATGTTCCGGGTCACGCTGCCCAACGATCATGAGGTGTTGGCCCATGTGTCCGGGAAGATCCGGATGCACTTCATCCGGGTGTTGCCCGGAGACCGTGTCCTGGTAGAGTTGTCCCCCTACGATTTGTCGCGGGGCCGCATCACCTATCGCTTCAAATAGTTGGCGAGTGTACGAACAATGAAGGTAACGGCATCGGTCAAACCGAGATGTGATAAGTGCCGGGTGATCAGGCGGAAGAGGGTGGTGCGTATTATATGCTCAAACGCGCGACACGCTCAGCGGCAGGGCTAGAGTTGCCCGATCGAGAGTCGGCCGGAAAAGGAGGCCCGAATTGGTCCGTATCGCAGGTGTAGATGTACCCGACCGGAAGAAGGCACACGTCGCCTTGACGAGGATTTATGGTATCGGCCCAGCCTTGGCTACCGAGATTCTGGCCAAGGCTGAGATTGATACCGAATCACCGCCCAGGATGCTGGAGCTGTCCGAGGCCCAGGTGGACCGGATCCGGGAGATCGTTGACCGTGAGTACCTGGCCGAAGGCGACCTGCGCCGGGAAGTCAACCAGAACATCAGGCGGTTGATAGAGATCGGTTCCTACCGGGGCACGAGGCACCGTCGGGGGCTTCCCGCTCACGGCCAACGGACCCGCACCAACGCACGCACGCGCAAGGGGCCCAGGCGCACAGTGGCTGGCCGGGGTCGGCGTACGGGTGGAAAGAAGTAGGTGGATGTGACTCATGCCTAGGCCAAGAGCGCGCCGGCGCGAACGGCGCACAGTCGTCCAGGGGCGGGCGTATATCTATTCTACGTTCAATAATACCCTGGTCAGCATCACAGACCCTCAGGGTAATGTTATAGCCTCGGCCAGCGCGGGCACCGTCGGATTCAAGGGGTCGCGCAAGGGAACAGCTTTCGCCGCTCAGCGGGCCGCCGAGCAGGCTGCTCGCCGAGGTATGGACATGGGGCTGCGCCAGGTGGACGTGCTTATCCGCGGGCCCGGCGCAGGCCGCGAGGCGGCTATCCGCTCCCTGCAAGGGACTGGGCTGACCGTTACCAGTATCCGAGACGTGACGCCGATACCCCATAACGGCTGTCGCCCGCCGAAGAGAAGGAGAGTGTAAGAAAGCTCCCGATGGGTAGATATACAGGACCCTCCTGCCGGCTATGCCGCCGCGCCGGGGAAAAGCTATTTCTCAAGGGGGAGCGTTGCTTTACGCCCCGCTGCGCCATCGAACGTCGTCGTTCTGCCCCAGGCAACCAATCCCGGAGGCGAAGGCGGCCCTCTGATTACGGCGTCCACCTCTTGGAGAAGCAAAAGGCCAAGTACATCTACGGTGTGCTTGAGTCCCAATTCCGCCGCTACATGGCCGAGGCGTTCGATACTCCGGGCGTGACCGGTCTGAACTTACTTAGGTCCCTTGAACGGCGGTTCGACAACGTCGTTTTCCTGTTGGGGTTCGCCGACTCGCGCAAGCAGGCCCGCCAACTGGTGATGCACGGCCATCTCCAGGTCAACGGCCGGAAGACGGACATCCCCTCCTATCAGGTTGCGGTTGGCGACGTCATTTCCTGGAAGGAGTCGGACAAGGCAACGGATTTCTACAAGGAGCGGACCGACGGGATTCCGAAGCGTCCTGTTCCCGCCTGGCTGTTGCTGGACACTACAGATATGACCGGACGGGTGATGAACTTGCCTGCCGATGAAGACCTGCAACAGGCCATCAATTCCCGTCTGATAGTTGAGTTTTACTCGAGGTAAGTGACTGCATGTTGGATATTAACGTCATTTCTTCCACTTACCCCGACGGAGGGCCAGAGCCACCGAAACTTGGTGTCCAAGTCTTGGAATCGAGCGACAAGTACGGCAAAGTAGCTGTCGAGCCCCTCCAGCGGGGGTTTGCCCGCACTATCGGCAACCCGTTGCGAAGGATTCTTATGAGTTCTACCAACGGCAGCGCCATCACGTGGGTCAAGATCGACGATGTGGTCCATGAGTATGCGGCTATTCCCGGTGTCAAGGAAGAAGTCATGGACCTGCTGCTCAACGTCAAGCGGATTCGGATTCGTTCCCGGTCTGAGCGCACTGGCAAGATGCGGCTCGATGTCTCCGGTCCCGGGCGCGTCTGTGCCGGGGACATAATCACATCCGTCGATTTCCAGGTAGTGAACCCTGAGTTGCACCTGGCAACCCTGGACTCCGATGACTCCCGGCTCTCGATCGAGTTCAACGTCGAGCAGGGCGTTGGGTATCAGCAGGCCAAGCAAGGGGAGGGTTCTGAGAGTATGCCGGTGGGCGTTTTGCCGGTGGACGCAATTTTCAGTCCTGTGCGAAAGGTCAACTTCGAGGTCGAGCACACCCGGGTGGGACAAGTAACAGACTATGAGCGGCTGGTGCTGGAGGTCTGGACTGACGGAACAGTCTCTCCTGTGGAAGCTGTACGCCGCGCAGCCAACTCGCTGGTCAATCACTACTTCCTGTTTAGCAACTTGGACGAGTCCGTTGAGACCCGGATGGACCGTGCGTCGCTAATGGTGTCTCCCGAAATATATCAGACTCCCATCGAGAAGCTGGAACTCTCGCCGCGAACGTTGAACTGCCTGAAGCGAGCCCACATCACCAAGCTTGGCGAGGTCTTGGAGCGGTCCGACGATGAACTCCTCAAGATTCGGAACTTCGGCTTCAAGTCCCTGACCGAGTTGAAGGACAAGCTCGTAGAACATGGTATCGCTCCCAACGCGAGTGACGCAGTTTCCGCTGCGACCATCAACAGAGATGTTCTGGAACCGGGCGCATTACCCACGGGAGTGACCCTTTCGCCTGAAGAGTTGGGAGAGCTGATAGCATCCGGTGGCATAGGAAGTCCAGCTTCCAGCCAGGCTCAGTCTGGAGAAGGATCATGGTCAGTTCCCGACAATGATGAGTTGGATGAAGATGAGGATGAATACGCCGACGACTACGACGATGAAGAGGAGGGGTCTTTCTAATCATGGCTTCTCACCGTGTCGCTGGCAGAAAGTTAAGCCGGTATAAGGACCAGCGGAAAGCCCTCCTGCGTGGTCTCACATCGGAGTTGATCCAGCACGAGCGGATCACCACCACGCTGGCCAAAGCTAAAGAGACTCGCATTGTCGCCGAGAAGCTCATCACACACGGCAAGAAGGGCACTCTGCACCATCGCCGGCTCGCATTGGCCCAGGTGCCCAACAAGACGGTGGTGAAGAAGGTGTTCGATGAAGTAGCGCCCCGGTACGCTGACCGTGCCGGAGGATACACCAGGATCATCAAGCTCGGCCGCCGGCAGGGTGATGGGGCTGAGATAGCGGTTATCGAGTTGGTCTAGCCGGGGCCCACCTCGACGGGCTATGCCGCCTTAATTTGAGGGTCTGCCCCCTAATTCCATCCAAGGCTACAATCCCCTGGATGAACTGCCATGAGGAGAGTGGCGCTACTCGTAGAATACGAAGGCACAAAATACAAGGGTTTCCAGGTCCAGCGGGACCAGCCCACCATACAAGGCGAATTGGAATCCGGGTTGCGCCGTTTCTCCGGCCAGGAGGTGCGGGTCAGGGGCGCAAGCAGGACCGATTCCGGGGCACATGCCCGGGGGCAGGTGGTTGACTTTGCCATCATGGCCGACAGAACTGTCGAGTCCTTCCCATCCGGGATGAACTTCTACCTTCCATCTGACATCCGGGTCCAGTCGGCGTACCGGATGGTCCCGGAGTTCCACTCCAGGAAGAGCGCCGCTAGCCGGGTCTATAGGTACACGATATCCAATCGGGATTGGCCATCGCCGTTGGAGCGGCACACGAGCTTTTGGTTACGGGAGCGGCTGGATGTGAGCCTAATGGCAGAGGCCGCGGAGGCCGTGATGGGAGACCGGGACTTTCGCCCCCTGATCTCGGACCATCCAGCCGGCAGGAGCGCGGTCCGCAGGGTATATAGGTGGGACGTGTGGAGGGAAGAGTCCGATGTCATCATAGAGTGCGAGGCCAACGGGTTCCTGAAGCACTTGGTGCGGAGGACAAACGCGATACTGATTGAGGTTGGCAAAGGGAAACTGGATACGAACGTATTGGGCAGGGTGCTGGCGGGAGAGACGGAGAAAGGGTTTTCCCTGCCGTCAGTACCGGCCAGCGGTCTCTGCCTGATGAAGGTAAAATACCCGGACTTCCGGTCATGCGTAGTCAGAGAAGATGAAGAGAGTTAGCACATATTTCCCCAAGAACGGTGAAGTCCCCGCGAAGTGGCGGGTCATTGATGCGACAGGCCAGGTGCTGGGCCGCTTGTCCCGGGACATCGCTATGGCGCTCCAGGGCAAGGACAAGCCGGAGTATTCCCGCTCAGTGATGACCGGTGACTACGTCATCGTGGTCAACGCCTCCAAGGTCCGGATCACAGGGCGGAAGAGGGACCAAAAGCTCTACCACCGGCACAGCGGCTATGTCGGCAACCTGAAGACATTCCGGCTTGGAGACATGCTCGAAACGAGGCCGGAACGTGTTATCGAGTTGGCTGTGAAGGGAATGCTCCCCCGGAATAACCAGGGGCGGCACATGCTCAGACGGCTGAAGGTGTACGCCGGAGAGACACATCCACACGAGGCACAGGTGGCTGGGTTCGGAGAGTAACCGTCCCAGGTGAATAAGGCTTAGGGCAGGTAAAGATTTGGTAGGATCCGCAGCGGAGCAGGAATATTACTACGGCACCGGTAAGCGCAAGACGTCAATCGCCAAGGTGAGACTCTACCTGGACGATGGCGGCCCCACTATAGTCAATGGCAAGCCCGTAGACGAGTACTTCGGATGGCGTCCCTGGCAGGATATTATCCAGGAACCTTTTCGGGTCACCGAGATGGGCAACAGGTTCCGCGTAATGGTACGGGTCATCGGGGGTGGTGTGCATTCCCAGGCGCAGGCCATCAGGCACGGAGTAGCCCGAGCGCTGGTTGCCTATGACCCCGGTCTGAAGGCCGGGTTGCGCCGCCACGGGTTCATCACCCGGGATGCGCGAATCAAGGAAAGCAAGAAGTACGGACTGAAGCGCGCCCGACGGGCTCCCCAGTACACCAAGCGTTAGCCCGGGCGACTAGACTCCCAAGTATTCAGTTGCCGCGTTGAGCAGGTTTTCCACGTCTGCCTGACTGTCTGCTTCCGCGTAAACGCGCAGTAGCGGTTCCGTGCCGGAGAAGCGAGAAATCAGCCAGGCGTTGTCGAACAATAGCCGCCGCCCGTCAATGGCGTCTGTACCTCGTATAGGCATTCCCGCAAGTTGGGTCAAGTCCGGGCTGTCCAGCTTGGACTGAATGCGGTCCCGGTCTTGCGCGTCGAACGTCACATCGCGGCGGTGGTAATAGTGCTCCCCTACCCTGTCGAAGAGGCCCCGTACCAGCTCAGATGGAGTTTTGCCCGTGCGGGCCATGTACTCAAGCACGAACAGTCCGCTTAGGATTCCATCCCTCTCAGGGATGTGGCCCCGGAATGAGAACCCCCCGCTTTCCTCTCCGGCCATCAGCGCATCGGTTTCGGACATCTTCGGGCCGATGTACTTGAAGCCGACCCTCATCTCGTGGATGTCCACCCCATAAAGCTGAGCGAGTTTGTTCAGCATCATGGACGACGTGACGCCCTTCACCAACGGCCCGCGTTGTCCTTTTTCCTCCAGCAGGTAAAAGGCCAACAGGGAGAATACTTCTAGGGTGGTGATAAAGCTGCCGTGCTCATCTACCACACCGATACGGTCCGCGTCACCGTCCAGGGCAAGACCCACCGAGAACCCTTGCTCCTTCACCGCCTGCATCAACAGGCCCAGATTGGGGGCAATGGGTTCCGGCTGCTCCATGCCCGGGAACGCTGGATTGCGAGTCCCGTGCATCTCATCCACCATCGTAGCGCCACCGGAGACGAGATGGGGGATATAGCCTGCGCCAGCCCCGAACATGGCATCGACGCGGATGTTCAGACCGGCGCTGCGTATGGCCTCCAGGTCCACCAATCCAGAGACCTTCTCCATGTACGATGGGGCGGGGTCGAAATCGATCACCCACCCCTGCTCACGCGCCTGGACGATAGGGACCGACTTAACCCTGCCGACGCTGGAGATGAAGTGTTCGAGAAGGTTGGTTATTTCCTGGGTTGCGCTGCCGGCGTAGTCCGGCTTGAACTTGAACCCGTTCCAGATGCCGGGGTTGTGGCTCGCCGTAATGATGGCCGCGCCCGCCGCCTGGTGGTTCAAGACGCTGAAGCTGAGGACCGGGGTGGGAGATGAGCTCTCGGCCAAATGGGTCCTGACTTCATTGGCCGCCATTACCGAGGCAACGGTCTCGGCGAATTCCCGGGAGAGAAACCGGGTATCGTGCCCTACAACCAGTCCTTTCCCAGCCGATCCTGTAGCCTTGAGGTAGTCGGCCAAACCCTGGGCGCAGCGGCCTACGTTCTCAAAGGTGAACTCGTCGGCTATTATCGCCCGCCAGCCGTCCGTTCCGAAGCTGATCGGCGTGGTCACGGAGATGTTCCTTGGCTGGTGGCCGCTGAGTCCTTTGTGACAACGCACGCCTGAATCGCCTGCTCCCATTCGTCCAGGTTGAAGAAGAATGGTCCCGCGCCGCCGTGATAGGCTACCCTGCCATCTATGTCGACCAGGTAGACTCGTTCCGGAGCTGCGCCATATGCCTCGTCGATGGAGTTGTCCATCTCCTCAACCAGGATGGGGATCGTGATGTTCAGTCCGAGGCTGCACGCTTGGGCAACCCCTTCCCGCTCGTCATAGCTCTGGTGCTGCCGGTAATAGATCTCGTCCTGCACGTTGGCGTCGACCTGCCATCCGTCGGTGGGGTGGGCCTCGCGCACGTAAACGACGAAGAACTCCACCTGTCCGGCGAACCTGTCCCGTATCGCCTCTATGCGCCCCACCTGGGCGCGGAACGGGGGTCAAGTGTAGCTGCCGAAGACCAGGGCAACGGGACGTTGGCCGCGAAAGCCGGAGAGACATACCCGGTCATCGGAGCCGAGCAGCTTCAGGTTGAAGTCCGGTGCAAGCTCGCCTCGGGCCGGGCCTTGTTCGTCTCGTTGGATCACATGCAGAAGCGCTCGTCCCACCCCATCCGAAACGTTATCGAGATGGGGATCCAATACTTCCCTCGCCAGGACGCTCTCGATGGACGCAACTCCCCTGCGTTCCCGAAGTTCGTCCAGGCATTTTCGGAACTGTATCCGGTCTTCGGAAGACAGGTCGGCAATCGGCCTACCCTGTTCCTGTGTCTGCATTGTCCAGCCCTTTCCAACGCTGTCTTTAGTCCGAGGGCTGCCAGCCACGAATAGCTCTGGTACTATGCCAGTCCCGCCGCGGACCGGAGGGCATCGGCCTTGTCGGTCCGCTCCCACGGCAGGTCCAAGTCGTTGCGGCCGAAATGGCCGTATGCCGCCGTCTTGCCGTAGATCGGGCGCCGCAAGTCTAGGTCTTCGATGATTGCGCCAGGACGGAGGTCGAAGTGTTCGTCAACCAATTCAACGATGCGCTCATTGGGCATGTGGTTGGTGTCGAATGTCTCGACGGAAATGGAGATCGGCCTGGCGACGCCGATGGCGTAGGATACAATGACCTCAACCCGGTCGGCCAGACCGGCGGCGACGATGTTCTTGGCAACGTAGCGGGCTGCATACGCTCCGGATCGGTCAACCTTCGTAGGGTCCTTTCCTGAGAATGCGCCGCCGCCGTGGCGGGCTATGCCGCCGTAGGTGTCCACGAGGATCTTCCGCCCGGTCAACCCGGTGTCACCCTGCGGTCCGCCGATGACGAACCAGCCGCTGGGGTTCACGTAGTAGTTGGTGTCGTCGTCGAGCAACTCGCCGGGCACCACAGGTTTGATGACATGCTCGATAATGTCCTGGCGGATCATCTCCCGAAACGCGCCCCGGTCCTCCTGATCTTCGTGCTGGGTGCTGATGACGACGGCATCGACCCGGTGGGGTTTCCCGTACCTGTACTCCACCGTTACCTGTGACTTGCCATCCGGTCCCAGGTAGGGAAGCGTGCCGTCCTTGCGCACGACAGCAAGCCTCTCCACCAGGCGGTGGGACAGGTCTACGGTCAGGGGCATCAGGCCCTCTGTTTCGTTGCAGGCGAACCCGACCATCATGCCCTGATCGCCGGCCCCGGTGGCCCGGCGGGCGTCAGCGGCTGCGCCGTTGTCCCGATGTTCCAGGGAGGTGGTGACGCCCTGGCTGATGTCGGCAGACTGTTGGCTGACATGGGCGATGACGCCGCAGGAGCCGCCGTCAAGTCCGTATTTTACGTCAGTATACCCGATGTCCAGGATCACCTGGCGGGCGATCTCGTTGAAGTCAAGCCTGGAGTTGGAGGTTATCTCTCCCGTTACCATGACGAGGTTCTTGGTGGCAACGGTCTCACATGCCACCCGGCTCATCTGGTCGTCTGCCAGGGCTGCGTCCAGGACTGCGTCGGATATCTGGTCGCACAACTTGTCGGGGTGTCCCTCGGTTACGGACTCGGAAGTGAGCAGGTACTTGGGTGAGGTTGTAAAAAGTAAGGCCATAGTTCTTCTCCTGGTAAAGGGTTGCTTACGTGCCGAACTCCCAGCTTTCCTGGTAGTTCTGTTGTTCCGGAGTCAGGGTATCTATCGTGATGCCCAGCGACTCCAGCTTCAGCCTCCCCACCTCCGCGTCGATGTCCTCTGGCACCGGGTAGACCCCCGGCGTCAGTTGGCCGTGGTTCTTGACTATGTGCTCTGCCCCCAACGCCTGGTTGGCGAAGCTCATGTCCATTACGGCCGACGGATGCCCCTCGGCAGCGGCCAGGTTGATCAGTCTCCCTTCGCCAAGAACGTAAATCTTTCTCCCGTCGCTGATCTGGTACTCGTCGACGAACTCGCGTGCCTTCCGCTTACCGGTGGACATTTCCTCCAGGGCGTTCAGGTCGATCTCGACGTTGAAATGCCCGCTGTTGCTCAGGATTGCTCCGTTTGGCATCACCTCCAGGTGGTCCCGTCCGATGGCATGGTAGCCTCCGGTCGCGGTGATGAACACCTCACCAACCTTCGCAGCCTCCACACTGGACATCACGGTAAAGCCGTCCATCACTGCTTCGAGGGCGCGCACCGGGCTGACTTCGGTAACAATTACATGAGAGCCCATACCCTTGGCCCGGGAGGCGATGCCCCGACCGCACCAACCGTAACCGGACACCACCACCCTGCGGCCTGCCCACAGGATGTTCGTCGCGCGGGTAATCCCGTCGAGAGTGCTCTGGCCAGTACCGTAGCGGTTGTCGAAAAAGTGCTTGGTCTCCGCCTCGTTGACCGCAATAATGGGATAGGCCAGCTTCTGGTCATTGGCCATCGCCGTGAGGCGGATTACCCCGGTG
The DNA here is from genome assembly GCA_034422355.1 of Dehalococcoidia bacterium. Taxonomy (GTDB): domain Bacteria; phylum Chloroflexota; class Dehalococcoidia; order Lucifugimonadales; family UBA3495; genus CATOSP01. Next base: position 60,449 of record DAOUJS010000162.1, read on the forward strand.
GTGGTCTCTTCGGTTCCGCCGATAACGTGTCGCAACAGCTCGGCTCGCTCCCGGTGCAGTGTGCTTACCAAATCTGCGCCGTCGTCCATCGTGATGTTGGGCTGGTGGTCCAAGACGGCGGATATGTGAGAGTAGTAGGTCTCGTCGTCTTCGCCCTTGATGGAGAAAGTGGGGATCCCGTACTCATGGACCAGAGCGGCGGCCACGTCGTCCTGGGTGCTGAGCGGGTTGCTGGCACAGACGACAACGTCTGCACCTCCGTCCTTGAGGGCAATGACAAGGTTGGCCGTCTCCGTGGTGACGTGGAGACAGGCGGACATGCGTACTCCGGCCAAGGGCTTCTCACGGATGAACCGCTCACGGATGAGGCCCACCACGGGCATTTCCCGCCCTGCCCATTCGATGCGGTTCACTCCTTCCTGTGCCAGGCTCAGGTCCTTAACGTGGCCGGTGGATGATCTTGAAGTCAAACGTTTTCTCCTTTTGCCGCTCCCTCACCGCCTCTCCCACTCCCTTTGAGTGGCATGTATCCCTTCGGACAGTTTGGTTGTTTAGGGGTTCTCTCCGTAGTTGGTGGGGTAGTTCCCCCCGATCCAGGCCGGGGTGCCATCCTCGATGTTGAACAGGTTGGCCGGGTCGTAACCCATCGATGCGGCAATTTCACATGCCAGGCCGCTTCGTACACCCGCCGCGCAGATGAACAACAGCTTCTTGTCCTGGGGCACTTCATCCATGTGGTCTGTCAGGTCGTCGATGGGGATGTGTATCGCTCCCGCAACATGCCCGGTGACCCACTCGTCGTCACGGCGCACGTCGACGACAACGATGTTGTCCGGCTCGGCATCCAGCATTGATTTGGCTTCATGGGAGTCCACTCGGAAGTAAGGTTCGCCGGGATCCTGCCTGGGCATCGTATTGCCTCCTCAGCATCCTATTCGGGTTGGCCGCTTTCCTGTTAACTCAGGTACTTGCCAGCTATCGGTGCGAGTCTCTCTTTCAGGTCGCCGGGTATCAGGTCTCGGGACGTGACGATGGCGTCCTTCAAAGCACTGGCGCAAGGGCACTCCCTTGGCCCATTAAAACGTGGGACAACCTTGCGGATGAGTTCTTTCGAGTTGGCCACGTTGGTCAACAGGTTCTGTATGATGAGCTCCACTGTGACCGGTTCCATGCTCTCGTGCCAGCAGTCGTAATCGGTGACCCAAGCCATTGTGGCGTAGCAGATCTCTGCTTCCCGGGCCAGCTTTGCCTCGGGCAGGGCGGTCATGCCGATCAAGTCGGCCCCCCACGAACGGTGCAATAGAGACTCGGCACGGGTCGAAAAGGCCGGACCTTCCATCACGACCATGAGGCCGCCGGCGTGGACTGCCAACTCCAATTCCTGGGCGCCCTCGAGCAGCGTGCGGTTGGCGGCGGCGCAATATGGTTCATCAAAAGCGATGTGGGCTGCGATGTCCTTCTCGAAGAAGGTATCCGACCCTCTGAGCCTTGTCTTGTCGATCAATTGATCAGGCAGCACCAAGTGGAGGGGAGCCAGTTCCTCCTTGAGGCTGCCGACGGCACTGACTGAGATGATCTGCTCCACACCCAGGGTCTTTAGGGCGTATATGTTGGCCCTTGAGGGTATCTGGGTGGGATTGAGGCGGTGGCCCAATCCGTGTCTGGGCAAGAATGCAACCTGCACACCTTCCAGGTCGCCTACGGCGATAGTGCCGCTGGGCTTTCCGAAGGGAGTATCGACGTCGAGAAATTCGACGTCAGTCAAGCCCTCCATCTCATAGAGGCCGGTGCCACCGATGATCGCCAGGCTTGCTTTCGTGTTTGGCACGTTGCTGATTTGCGGTTTCCTTTCAGAGTGTTGTGCCGCTATCCACTACGCCAGTTACGCTGAACTGGCTGCCAACAGCAGGCTTTCTGTGTAAGGCGGGCGACACACGCCACCTTCGCAGACAATTGCGCCGATGTAGCGATTCGGAGTTACATCGAAAGCTGGGTTGGCTGCTGGCACGCCTTCCGGAGCGGTGAGGCGGCCGTTGAAATGGGTCACTTCCTCGGCGGCGCGCTCCTCGATCTGTATTTCGTCTCCGGCAGTAAGGTCGAAATCGATGGTGCTGACGGGAGCGGCGATGTAGAAGGGGATGGAGTTTTCCCTGGCGAGGACGGCCAGAGAGTAAGTGCCGATCTTGTTGGCAGTGTCACCGTTGGCGGCGATCCGGTCCGCGCCGGTGATGACGCAACTGATCCTGCCCTGGGCCATCATCATCCCGGCTGCCGAGTCCACTATCAATGTCGCGGGGATTCCCAGTTGCTGAAACTCCCATGAAGTCAGCCTGGCCCCTTGCAGGAACGGGCGAGTCTCGGTGTTGTAGACTTGGAACCGATTGCCTGCCTCCCAACTGGCCCGAATGACTCCCAGTGCAGTCCCAAAGCCGGAGGTGGCCAGCGCGCCCGTGTTGCAGTGGGTAAGAACCGCGCCGCCGCCGGGGATGAGATCTTTCCCCAAGTCTCCGATGCGGCGGTTGACAGCTTCGTCCTCCTCCTGGATGCGCTGGGCTTCCCCGAGAAGCCTTTCCTGCAATTGGGCCAGGTCGGACTCAACCTCAGCGGTCGTGAGCATTCGTTGGACGGCCCATTGCAGGTTAACGGCGGTAGGGCGTGCCGCCGAGACGGTGGTTCCGGCTTCCCGCAGCCGGTCAAGAAATGTGGAGATATCCGTGGCCTCGATCTCTCGTGCCGCCAGGACCATGGCGTATGCAGCTGTGACGCCTATGGCTGGAGCGCCTCTGACCCGCATCTCACGGATGGCGTCCACAGCCTGCCGGCACGAAGCGACCTCAAGCGTGGTCTGTTCCATCGGGAGCCGAGTCTGGTCAAGCAATAACAGCTTGTCGCCGATCCATTCTATTGGTCTGATTTCTGTCAAATGTTGTCGTCCGTTTAGATGGCCGGGTCAAGGGGATTTCTATTCCCTAGAACGGCCCTTGGGAGAGGGGCATGAAAAAAGCTCCTCTTATTGAGAAGCTCAAGCCAAGTTCGAGCCCCTCATCTTCCGCTCTTGACGATTTTCGCCGCCTTGAGCGCCGGAATTAGCACCGTGTCCCAATTTGCCTGGATGGCGGGACCGGTTGCTTGGCTTCGTAGGGCCGTTCCCTCAGCCTTTCTCGATAAAGGGATGGTCGTATGTATTTGAGTTGATGATGGGATTATGTTACCCATGTCTACGTTCCGTGTCAAGGCGAGCAGCACCTCGCACTTCTACGCCCATGAGTCCATTGCTGGCATCCGGGAGAAACGGGTGATGTATTGAAATCGGAGAAGCAATGAATGGATTTCGTTATGTCAACCAGCCTTCAACCCTTCCGAACCATGCCGGTTGACACTGATTCCGGCCCGGCAACATAATGGGGCCTGCCACGGCAATCAATACTGCCGTCACCAGCAGGGATGCCGCCGCATCCGGCTGGCGTTCCGCTGGTGGGCGGGCACAACCATAACCGAGGGTCTGATTCGCCGCAACCGGCCCACTTTCGCAGCATCCAGGGGCGGGAGACACGACACATGGAACAGTCTGCGCTCTCAACCCGTGACCAGGGTCTGGGACTGTTCGCCGACCTGTACGAGCTCACCATGGCCCAGGCGTTTTATGAGCATCGTATGTTCGCGTCAGCCACCTTCAGTCTGTTCGTCCGCAACCTTCCCCAGGACCGCGGCTACCTCGTGTCAGCAGGGCTGGAGGACGTCCTTGATTTCCTCGCCCACTTCCGGTTTGACAAGATTAGCCTGTCCTACCTGGACTCGACCGGTATTTTCTCCCGAGAGTTCCTGAACTATCTGGACGGGTTGAGGTTCACAGGAGAAGTCCGGGCTATACCTGAAGGAAGGCTCTTCTTCGCCCATGAACCTGTGCTTGAAGTCACCGCGCCGATTATAGAAGCCCAGATAGTGGAGACCTTCGTCATCAACCAGGTCAACCTCCAGACTATGCTGGCGACCAAGGCTGCCCGCTGCGCCTGGGCCGCGGAAGGCCGGAGCATCAGCGATTTTTCGGCGAGACGGACCCAGGGCACGGACGCGGCGATGAAGATGGCCCGGTGCGCCTACATCGCTGGTTTTGAGTCCACCAGCAACGTCTCAGCGGCGCGAAGATACGGCATCCCCCCCGCCGGCACGATGGCCCACTCCTTCATCACCACGTTCCCGACGGAGACAGACGCATTCCGGGCCTATGCCGAGAGCTTTCCCGACCGTTGTGTGCTGTTGCTGGACACCTTCGACACGATTCAAGGCGCGAAGAACGCAGTGAAGGTCGCTAAGGAACTGGAATCATGCGGTCACCGTCTCAGGGCCGTGCGGCTGGATTCGGGCGACTATGCCGACCTGAGCCGGAAGGTCCGGGCCATCCTGGACGAAGCCGGCCTCCAGTACGTGGGTATACTTGTATCCGGCGGCCTTGACGAGTTCGCCGTGCAGCAACTTGTTGGCAATGGTGCTCCGATAGATATATTTGGCATAGGCACCAAGGTGGGAGTGTCTGCTGACGCACCGTGGTCTGACATGGCTTACAAGCTGGTCTGCTACGATGGCCGTCCCGTGATGAAATTGAGTGCCGATAAGGTGTCCCATCCGGGAGCGAAGCAAGTGTTCCGCGTTGAGAATCCCGATGGTATGTTTCACCACGACGTCATCGGATTAAAGGATGAGTCGGTACGCGGCGCGGAACCTCTGTTGGAGCATGTAATGTCGGCGGGACGCGCGATTGGCGCCGTGGCGAGTCTTGACGATATGAGAGGCAGGATGCGCCGGGACTTGGAACGGCTTGATGATGGGTCCAGGAAGCTGACCGCTCCTGCTGCCTACCCGGTGGAGCTCAGCCGCCGGTTGACAACGCACTCTGCCCAGGTGCGTCACGATCTGGAAGAGTCTGCCTGGTCGTCCGGTCAGGCAGCCCCCAACCCGTCCGGAAGGTCTGTTCAATGAAAATCGCGGTCTGCGCAAAGTACGTCCCCGTAGTTTCCCGAATCAGGTTCGACTACGAACAGAAGACGATAATCCGGGAGGGTGTGCCTTCCGAAGTCAACTCATTCGACATGCTGGGTATAGTCCGGGCGGTCCAGTTGAAGTCCGGGGGGGCAGACGAAGTCGTAGCGGTCTCGATGGGGCCTCCCCAGGCCAGGGACGGACTTCTCCAGTGTCTGGCGATGGGCGCAGATAGGGGGGTGCTCATATCTGACCGGGCCTTGGCAGGGTCGGACACACTTGCCACCGCCCGTGCCCTTGCCCTGACTCTGGCCAGAGAAGAGCCGGACCTGGTCATCTGCGGGCGCAATAGCTCGGATTCTGAGACCGGACAGGTTGGCCCGGAAGTGGCTGAACTGATGGATCTTCCACACATAAGCCAGGTGAGCAGACTGGACTACCGACCGGACTCGAACACCATCTTGGTGCGGCGGGATACGGACGAAGGCTATCAGGTGCTGGAGTGCCAGCTTCCCGCCTTGGTGTGCGTGACCGAGGGTGTGGCCGAAGAGCAATTCCCCACCAGAGACGGGATGGCCGAAGCGCAGACCAAACCCCTGGATGAGGTCTCATGTGCCGACCTGACCACCGATTTGTCCCAGTTCGGGGTTGAAGGCTCTCCTACCTGGGTTGACGACATCCGGTTGGTGGAACCGAGCAGGCTGGGAGTCATTGTGGAGGAAGAGGACCCGGAGGCAGCCGCAAAGCAGGTAGCCGAACTGCTGGCTTCCCGGCTTGCGGAGTTGGACTCTGAATCTGGGGACGCGCTGGCATCCGGCCCATTTCCCCGGTTTCCAGACAACCACGAAAATGGCATCTGGGTTGTCGCCGAAACGACACGCAGCGGGCTGCGCCGGGTCACCCTGGAAATGCTGGGCAAGGCCAAGGAGCTTACTTCTATCACACAAAGCGAGGTGGTGGCCGTACTGGTTGGTTCCCCTCAGGATGGTCTGGTGAACGAACTGACGTCCGGTGGAGCCGATAGGGTATTGGTACTAGATAACACTGGAAAGGGGCCGGTCTGGGGTCGCGCCGTGGTGCAGGGCTTACGTGAGGCTCTACAGGCTGCTTCCCCCTACGCGGTCTTATTCGCTGCCACCGCCGACGGCAGGGATTTGGCGGCAAGGGTAGCCGCCGCCTTGAGCCTTGGCCTGACTGGTGATGCCATTGATCTTGAGATCGATGAACAGGGCAGGTTGGTCCAGTTGAAGCCAGCGTTGGGTGGCAACGTGGTTGCGCCCATTTTGTCCAAGACCCTGCCAAACTTGGTGACCCTGCGTGCCGGGCTGCTGGAGCCGATAGACCCTGAGACCGGAATCGCTTCTGTGGTCGAGCATGTGGACGTTCCAGTATTCCAGGGCCGGGACGCCCGGCTATTGGAAGAAGATATCGAGGAGGACTTGGGTTCCATAGAACTTACCCAGGCGCAAGTGGTGATGGGTGTCGGGATGGGCATCGGAGGGCCGGAGTCGTTGCCCAAAGTCCGGGAGTTGGCGGTTTCTATCGGGGCGACTTTGGCCACCACCCGGGACGTCGTTCACGCCGGTTGGCTTCCCCACCAGATTCAGGTGGGAATCAGCGGCCGCACCATTGGGCCAAAGGTGTACATCGCAGTGGGCATCAGGGGAGCTTTCAACCACACCGTAGGTATACAGAAGGCAGGTATCATCGTCGCGGTGAACCAGATGCGGAGGCATACTATCTTCCGGGCCGCAGATTTCGGGATAGTTGGGGACTGGCAGACGTTCCTGCCGCCATTGATCGAGGCCCTGAAGCCAACCTTGGTCACGATTCGCTGACCCATCCCCTGCGCGCGTGTTCAACAGGGGTGTGGTAGACTCCATCGCGTGTCAGAGAGGTATTGGTCCGGCAGTCGTGCCGTACTTGACACCACTTATGAGGGTAAGCACAATGTCAGTGGCCTGTCGAGTGCACTGCGCCGACGGGAGCTAACTACGTTTATCTGACCCTTACGACAGGCAAACGACACAGCGAGGGGGCGAATTATGGACTTTGGGTATACGCCGGAACAGGAGGCCCTTAGGGACGAAGTCCGGGCATTCATAGCGGAGCACGTTACCGACGAGGTCCGGACGGAGGTCGAAGACGGCGGCGGTGAAGGAGGACGTGGACCCAAAGTCCGTGAGCTTTACAAGAAGATCGCGGACAAGGGATGGATCGGAATCAGTTGGCCCAAACAATACGGCGGACAGGACGGCAACCGCCTGGACCAGTACATTGTCGAGGAAGAGTTTTCCCGGATCGGCATCGGTGTCGGAGGCGCGGGCAGCGGCGCGCCTGCGATACTGGCTGCCGGCACCGAGGAGCAGAAGGAATACTTTCTTCCCGGACTGATCAACGGCGACATCGTGCTTGCCTTGGGATTTACCGAACCCCAGGCCGGAGCAGACTTGGCCGGTCTCCAATGCCGTGCGGTCCGCGATGGCGACGAGTTTGTCATCAACGGTCAGAAGATGTTCACTTCTTCGGCACACTACGCCACTCACATCTATCTGATGGCCCGGACTGACCCTGACGCTCCCAGGCACCGGGGAATTTCCATATTCTTGGTCCCGATGGATACACCGGGGATCACCGTCCGCCCCCTCTGGACCATCCAGAACGATCCCCCAGCCCCCTCCGGCACCACCTACGGCCAGCGCAGGACCAACGAGACATTCTTCGAGAACGTCCGCATTCCCGCCACCTGCCTACTCGGAGAGGAAAACCAAGGATGGTATGTGGGCGCTATGGGCCTGAACCTGGACCGGGTTGGCGCAAGCCGGTATCTCATCTCGGTGCGCCGCGACGAGGACATCATCAACTGGGTCAAGGAGAATGATTTTGAAGGGCATTCCATAGCCGGAGATCCAGCGGTCCGGGACCGTCTGGCCGAGTTGTGGATCGAGGCCCAAGTCTGCCGTCTGATGACCATGCGCAGCATGTCTCTGGTGGAACGGGGCGGCAACTTCACCTATGAAGGCTCGGCCGAGAAAGTTTGGGCGCCGGAGCATGGCGTGAGAACCACCGAGACCATCTCCCAGATTCTCGGCCCATACGCCCAACTGCTGAATGGGTCAGAGGATGCCATTGAGGATGGCGTATTTGCCCACAACCTCATGGGTTCCTTCCAGTCGGGGATCAATCACGGCAGCGTACAGGTCATGCGGGACCAGATGGCCCGCCGCGGCCTGGGTATGCCCAGGGGTTAGCGCCTTCCAGGGGGAGCAGCCACGGCTCTCCCACAAACATCACGAGGAAATTACATGGATGTCTTACTGAACGAAGAAGAACAGATGGTCAAGAACCTTGCCAGGGAATTCCTGGAAGGGGAATGTCCTCCGAGTCTTGCCCGGGAAATGGAAAAGGATGAATTGGGTTATCCCCCGGAGTTGTGGCAGCAGATAGCCCAGTTGGGCTGGTTCGGCATGTCCCTCCCCGAAGAGTACGGAGGCCAGGGTCTTGGCCTGACCTACCTCGGCTTGGTTCTGGAAGAAATTGGCCGCGCCATCGCACCGGTGCCCTTCCACAGTACGATGGTCCCGGCTTTGGCCATCGCCTCAGACGGTAGTGAGGCCCAGAAGCAGGACATCCTCCCGAGAGTGAGCAGCGGTGGCCTGGTCATGACTTGGGCGGTCAGCGAGCGCAACCCGCGCCTGGTGCCCGAGGCCATCAACTTGTCGGCAGAGGCGCAGGGAGACGAGTTCGTCCTGAACGGCGAAAAGATGTTCGTGGACAACTTCAACGCAGCCGGACAATGTCTGGTTGTCTGCCGGACCGCTCCCGCGTCTTCAGAGAATCTAGGCATTTCCCTGTTCCTGGTTGACACCAGCAGCCCTGGACTCACAGACATCCCTCTGACGACGTTGGCTAAGGACAAGCAGAGCAAGGTTGTCTTTGACGGCGTGCGGGTGCCCGCCGCGAACCTCGTGGGCGGCCTCAACGATGGTTGGCCCATTGCCGACTCAATGCTTGAACGCGCTACTGTCCTGCTGTGCGCCCAGATGGTGGGTGCGGCCAGGAAGGACGCCGAGATGGCCATTGAGTACTCGAAGAATCGGACGGCTTTTGGGAGGCCCATCGGATCATTCCAGTCTATCCAGCACCTCTGCGCAGACATGACCCTTTGGGTCGACGGTGGGCAACTCCTCACCTACGAGGCCCTCTGGAAGATGGATCAGGGCATCCCGGCGGGAGTTGAAGTCTCCCAGGCCAAGGCGTTCTGCAACGACAAGTGTGAAGCGACAGTCAGGTCCTCCCAGGTCATACATGGTGGTATCGGGTTTATGATGGAGTTCGACCTCCATCTGTGGTTCCGGCGTGTGACCGCGTGGACAATGAGGCTCGGCACCAGCTTTGAGCACCGGGCCAAGATCGCCAACGCCCTTATTGACCACCCCGGACGGGTGCGGTTGGGTATGGACCTGACTCCGGTCAGTTAAGCCCGACTCACCCACTCCATACGCGATAGGAGAATTCAACATGCCCACCGACCCCGTTTGCAGAATGGTCATAGACGAACAGGCTGCCAGGGCCGAAACCGGTCAGACCCGGTACGGCGCAGCCGAGGTTGACCCGACCCAGGGCACCCGCAGTTTCTATAACGGCACTTGGTATTATTTCTGCAGCCTGGAATGCCGGACAAAGTTCCTGGCCAGCCCCGACGCTTACCTCGACTAAGGATAATCTCGCCCCACTCACCCCTCCGATGCAACCGGACGATGTACCCGGAGCATGGCGCTTCACATCCACCTGCGCCGGCAACCCTTGCTCGATTCCAGTACGTCCACGCTGTGCCGGGTATGCCCGGCATACGGGTTGTTGACGTCTCTTCGGATTGGCGCATCCGTCATGCTTGGGCGTGAATCTCGGTGTGCGGTTGCGCTCCCTTCTTTCAGCCCATATACTCACCCCAATCTGTCCGGGGATGTCGGAGCCAAGTGGCCGGCCAGGGTTGTCTGCTGTCCCCGGAAGCCCCGGACTTTTCTGGAGGAGCTTCGTATGTCGATTCTCGTGATTGGCGGGACCGGCTTCATTGGCCCCCGCGTCATTCGGCGGTTGGTGGAACGTGGAGAGGATGTCGTCTGCATGGACATCAATCCCTCGGCAGCCGATTTCAGTAACCTGGGAGGCAATGTCAAGGTGGTCTATGGCGACGTAACCGACTACGAGGACGTCTCCAGGACTATCCTGGAGGCCAAGCCGGACCGGATCATCAACCTTGCCTATCTGCTGGGAGGCGGCGAAGACCGTCCCCACTTCACCATGAAGCTGAACATCGTCGGGATGGACAATTGCTTTGAGGCGGCAAGGCTGTGCGGGGTCAACCGCATCGTCTATGCCAGCTCGATAGCAGTGAGCGGCCAACAGAGCCACTTCGGGGACCAGCCTATTAACGAAGACGCACCCTCTTATGGCACCAGCCAGTATGCCATGCACAAGAGGTTCAACGAGTTCCAGGCCCAGATGTTTATCGACAATTACGGTATGTCCATCACCGGAATACGGCCTGCAAACGTTACCGGGCCGGACAAGGTGAGAGGGTCCACCGACCACGTTCGCTGCATCACGCTGCCCGCTTCCGGCGAGCCGGTCAGTTTCCCTCAGAAGGCGCTCATGCGGCTGCCCATTCATGTAGAGGACATTGCCGAAGCCTTTACCAGGGTGCTGCTGGCTGATTCCACCCACTACCCAATTTACAATTCCGGCGGCCACCCCATCAGCCTGGGAGACCTTGCCGACATGGTCAAGGAGTTCCTTCCGGACGCGCAGATCGACTTCGACAGTGAGGGCGGCCTAGAGAACTCCGGCAACTACCTGGTAGACAACAGCCGGTTGCGGGACGAGTTCGAGATTGAATATGCCCCGTTCCGGCAGCGGGTGCGGGAAATCATAGACGACGTGCGGCAGGACAGCGGGTTGCCGCCTGTTGCCTAGACGCGCTCCAGACCATTCACAGGAGGTAAGTCATGCCACTGGACCCGCAAGCTCAGATGGTGCTCGAACAGACCGCAGCACTCGGTCTGCCGCCAGCGCATACAGTCTCGCCAGAGGAGGCGCGCGCCAACGGGAAGTTGCGGCCCCGCGCGCCGGGCCCAGAGGTCGCCGCGGTGGAAGACCGGAATATCCCTGGACCGGATGGCAATGTGCCAGTGCGCATTTACACGCCGGAGGGAACCGGTACGTTCCCGGTACTGGTGTGGTACCACGGTGGGGGTTGGGTTGTCGGCGATCTTGATACCGCGGACGGCACCGCCCGCCAGCTATGCGTAGGAGCGGAATGCGTAGTCGTTTCTGTCGATTACCGCCTCGCTCCGGAGACCAAGTTTCCGGGACCTGCCGAAGACTGCTACGCCGCAACCCAATGGGCGGCGGACAACGCCCCCGCCATAGGCGGCGACCCGGCAAGGATCGCAGTTGGCGGCGACAGCGCCGGGGGCAATATCGCCGCGGTGGTGAGCCTGATGGCCCGCGACCGGGGAGGTCCCGCGTTGGTCCACCAGTTGCTGGTCTACCCCGTTACTGAGCGGGACTTCACCACCAACTCTTACCAGGCCAACGCCGACGGTTACGGCCTGAGTCAGGATGCGATGAGATGGTATTGGGACCATTACCTGGTGTCGGACGCCGACGCTCAGAACCCATACGCCGCACCGATGCAAGCCAAGGACCTGTCCGGCCTCCCGCCAGCGCTGGTGATCACCGCCGAGTACGACCCCCTGTGCGACGAGGGTGAGGCTTACGCCGCCAAGCTGCGAGAGGCTGGAACTCCCGCCCAATGCACACGGTATGACGGCATGACTCATGGCTTCTTCAGCCAGTCAGCTGTTCTGGACAAGGGCAAGTTGGCCATAGACGAAGCAACGGCCGCGCTAAAGGCAGCCTTTTCGCAGGTGGGAGTGAGTTAGACACTCCGGCGACATGATTCACGAAAGAATTCCTCCCGGTGAGAACGGCCTTGTTGTCCATTGACAGGGCCGGTGCATTACACTTCTTGGAGGGTCGTATGCCAGGCACAAACGGGAAAGCAACGATCATTCGCGGCGGCACCTTGATTGATGGGTCTGGCAGGCCCCCGGTGGATAACGATGTAATCGTTCTGGAGGGCGACCGTATTCGCAGCGTCGGCGCTCTGCCCCCGGATGTCAACGCTGAAGACCCTGAGAGCGTGCGCACCATTGATGCCTCCGGCAAGTGGATCATGCCGGGGCTGATCGATGGCCATTGCCACCTCTCTTTCGGCCAACCGGCGATGCCGGGACTGAACATCGCCCGGGGCACCGTAAGCTCGGAGTTCAGCACCCTTCGCGCGGCCCGGAACGCTCAAACAGTGCTCCGGTCAGGCGTCACCAGCGTTTGCGTGCCGGGCGGGACGTGGTTCATCGACGTAGCTGTGCGGGAGGCCATCAATGCCGGATTGATAGAAGGCCCTCGCGTCTATTGCGCCGGACGCTTCATCGTCACCTACGGCAGCATCGCCGACAATGAGCCTTCGTGGGTTGGCACGCCGGAGCACGTGAATGGGAAGCTGTGCAACAACGTGATGGACATGGTCACTGAAGTCCGGCGTCAGTGCAAGCACGGCGTGAACTTCATCAAGATGGCCGACAGCACATGGGGTGATATTCAGACGATTTCCAGAGAGGAACTGACGGCAGTCGCTGAAGAAGCCCATCGCCGAAACGCCCGCATCACCATCCATTCACGTGGGGCAGACTCGACCCGCGCCGCCGCTGAAGCCGGCTTCGACTGGATACTCCACGCTGACCTGGCCACCGAGTCCGACCTGGACGCCGTGGCCGAGGCAGGAGTCCGCATCATGCCGACTCTTACCTTCCTGGAACACGCCGCCGAGTACGGTCGTGACTTTGGCCGCAGCGAACGGGAAGTTGACCAGATGAAATACAACCTGGAGGGAGGCGCAAAGGTCCTGCAAAGGGCGCGCGAGCTTGGGCTGAAGGTCCTGAGCGGGACCGACAGCGGGAACTCGCCGGTGATGCCCTACGGGGAACTGCACGCTAACGAGCCAGGGATTATGGTGAAGTACGGCGGATATACTCCCCTGGAAGCGATCTCCGCGTGTACACGGGACAACGCCTTTGTGGTGGGACTGGAGGATGACCTGGGTGTGGTGGAGCCGGGCAAACTGGCCGACATCCTGGTCTTGAACAAGGACCCGGTGGCGGACATATCGGTCCTTAAAGGCGGACGCAACCTTGATCTGATAATCAAGGCGGGCAAGGTAGTAGACCGGAACGGGCTGCAGGACAACCCGGATAACCCGCTCCGGTTCCACTCAGACTTCAGTTAGAACGCGGGCCGCCGCAAAGGCATCGGATCAATCTTCCGCGGAATAAGCTGCCCGTCGTCCGGCGAACCCAGCAATTGACCGCCCTCTATCATCACCTTGCCGCGCAACAGCACCGTCGTCGGCCAACCTTCGACCTCCCAACCCTCCCAGGGGCTGTAGTCGCGGACGTGCAGGTCGTCCATTGTCAGCGCCTTCTTGAACGATGGGTCTATAATGCACAGGTCGGCGTCGCTGCCCGCGGCTATTGCGCCCTTTCGAGGATATAGACCCAGCAGCTTGGCGGCATTGGTCGAGGTGACGTCGGCGAAACGCTCCAGGGTCATCCCCTGTTTCACCACTGCCTCGGTGTAATTGACTCCCATGCGAATCTCGATGCCAATGTTGCCGCCCCTCACATCGACCACGTTGCGCCCTGCGATCTTGTCCAGGTAGGTCGTGAAGCTGCTGTCGGTGGCGGTGAACGTCAGGTCGGAACGGTGGAGGCCGTCCCACAAGTGGAGCCGGTCCTCCTCGTATTTCAACGATGGGTAGGTGTGGTACTTCATGCCGTCGGGTTCCCGGTACCGGTCGCAGTTGAATGACAGGGCCAGGGTCAGCACCTCGCCATAGACGGGCAGGCCGTTGCTGCGCGCCTCGGAAATGACATCGAGACCGTCCTTGGCTGTCACGTGGACAAAGTACAGCCCTACACCAGTGCGCTCAGCCAGACGGACCGTGCTCCGAAACGCCAGGTCTTCCACCGTCTTGGAGTGTATGAGGTGGACGTTGTACCAGTCCCAGTGACCTCGCTGCTGGGCCAGCAGGTAGTTGTACATCACCAATTCATCGTCCTCACCATGCACTGCCAGAACGCCGCCGTGCCGGGCGATTTCGTTCATCACGTGCTCCAGCCGGCCCGCATCGATCTTACCTATGGGAGTCAGTGAATTGACCCGGCCCTCCGGAGGTCGAATGTCCGTGGTAAAAATCTTGACGCTGGGGAACCCCGCGTCGACCAGTTCACCGTAGCGGGAAATGGCGTCGGGCGAACTGAACTGATTGTATATGCAGTGGGTAGAGTAATCGGTGTAGGCGTTCTCCCGCCACGGCTCGATGAATTCGTGGATGCCCCTGACCAAGTCCCCTTCGTTGGGCACTGGCGCGAAGTCTATGACGGTCGTGGTCCCGCCCCAAATCGCCCCCAGAGAATGCTCGATGGGACCGGCGTTGGGCACCCCGGCCACCAGTTCCCGCGCTCCCGGCTGCACATTAGCCGCAGCATGGGCGTGGGTCTCGATGCCGCCGGGCACCACTATCTTGCCGCTGGCGTCCATCATCCTGGCGCCGTCCTCCGGCAGCAGTCCCGGCAGGGCGACGGCGGCTATCCGCTCTCCCGATATTCCGATGTCCCATTGCCCTGCTCCCGAGGGCGTTACCACGGTCCCGCCTTTGATGATCAAATCCAGCATGGTTGTCCCTCCCTTTTGGCGGCTATTCTAACATTGGAGATTCATTCCTGTGACGTTGCACAAACCGTCGTAACGCTACCAATGCCCATAACCCTTCGATGACCGTGACAGGGTATGCTGAAATCAACCCGCTGTAGGCGGCGGTCATAGCACAACCGAGGGCGAAAACCAGGACCATCCATTTCGACCGGCGCTCCAGCCAGTAACTCACGAACATTATCGCCACCGCGACGGAACCAAACAACGCCAGCAAGATGGACTCCTCTCAAACTGCTTCGGCCCTAGACCGCTGTATTCCCGAGCCTCCTCCAAGAGTAAAAGACATCCCTATGACGTGAACATCTGGCCTTAGAACTTCTAATATCTGTTATAATGCGCTTAGGTGCAAGTTAAGGTTTCCAGTTGGTGGTATCTTCTTTGGCGTTACCCCTAGCATCGGATGACCTCGACTGAACCAAGAAACATCATATGGAGGCCATCCAGATGGCGATCTCGGACAAGAGTCTCACTTGCGTGGAATGTGGGGCGCCGTTCATATTCACAGTGGGGGAGCAGGAGTTCTTCGCTTCCAGGGGATACACCAACGAACCCAAGCGCTGCCCCGAGTGCCGGAGTGCCCGGCGGAGCCAGCAGCGTGGCTATGGCGGCGGAGAACGTGAGATGCACCCTGCAGTCTGCGCCCAGTGCGGCATTGACACCATGGTGCCCTTCCGCCCGCGCGGCGACCGCCCAGTGTATTGCAGCGATTGCTTCAGCGCCTTGCGGCGGTAGTCCCTGACCACAGGAAAGATAGGCCGCCCCATCCGGGGCGGCCTTCTACTTTCTGCATTGATCCCGGTGTTTATCGTTGATAGACCGGGGCCTGTCAATGGTCACTTACACTATCGTGTAGCCCTATTCCTGTACCTGCCGCCCTGTCCAGTGTAAAATCGTAGACCAATCAACGCACACTCGTGCCGTTGGATTGCAATACATTCCACCCGCCGCCCCCCGGACACTCGCATCAGGCAGGTGACCTCTCTTGGACCAGAGGCCATCCGAAATGGGCCCGATCCTCTCTGAACTGGAAGACCTGCGCCACCGTATCTCCGAGATGGAGATGGTCGAAGCCGAACGCAACCGCGTTTGGGAGACCGCGAGGGAGAGGGAAGAGCAGTACCGCGCCGCTGTCGAGAACGTGGCGGATGCCATCGTTATCAATGTCGGCACCACCCGGGTGTTCGTGAACAATGCCTTCCTGACTCTGCACGGCCTGGATGACATGAGCCAGGCATCCGGCCTTTCCCTCGACCATTTCATTATTCCGGAAGACCGTCCCACGGTGCGGGCGCGGACATTGGCCCGGGAACGAGGCGAACCAGTACCGGGCGTGTACGAATACCGCATTCGACGGACCACCGGGGAAGTTCGTACGGTTGAGTCATCTGCGGTGGCAATTACATTCAACGGCGAACCAGCTACCCTGGCGGTGCTCAGGGACGTTACGGAACGAAAACAGGCCGAGGAACAGGTCCGCAGGCTGGCGACGATAGGACGGATCATCAGTTCATCGCTCAACGTCGAGGAAGTGTATGAGCCATTCGCCCAACAGGTCAGGGAGCTTATCGCCTCTGAGCGGATCGTGATTACCATCGCCGGCCCGGAACAGGACGTGTTCACCACCGCCTACGTTAGTGGCGGGGATGTTGCCCAGCGCCGGCGAGGGGATGTGGCCGCCCTGGACAGTTCCCCGACGCAGGAAGTGATCCTGCGCAGAGCCGGGCTGCTCATCCAGCCCAAGGACATCAACGACTTGCAGCAGCGGTTTACCGGGCCGTTGCCAGCCTACGAGGCCGGATTCCGGTCCTTTCTCTCGGTGCCGCTAATATCCCATGATGAGGTCATTGGGGTGCTCCACCTGGAGTCTACTCAACCCAACGCCTACACAGACAGAGACCTGGATCTTGCAGAGAGCGTAGGCGCGCAGATATCGGGGGCCATAGCCAATGCCCGGCTTTACGAGCAGTTGGAGTTGGAGCGGGAGCGCTTGCGGCAATTGACCATGCGGGTCATATCTGAAGAGGAAGAGGAGAGACACCGTGTCTCCCGCGAATTGCACGACGAGGCAGGACAGGCCCTGACTGCGCTCAAGATAAGTCTGGGTCTGGTCCAGTCCGACATGCCCGATGATGAGGCCGCCCTCCGGGACACGCTGGCCAGCGCGGTGGACATGACCGAGACCACAATGGAAAAGATCCGCCTCCTAGCCCGTGGGCTGCGCCCCCCGGAACTGGATGCGGTAGGATTGAACGACACCCTGGAAGGATACTGCCGGGAATTCGCCCAGCGCACACACCTGCGTATCGACTACTCTGGCGAAGAGTCCCTGGGGTTGTCTGACGCGGTGACGATTTGCCTATACCGCTTTCTCCAGGAGGCCCTGACCAACGTAGCGCGGCACGCTGAGGCGACAACAGTCAACGTGAGGCTGCGCCGGAGTGATGAGGCCGTCACATTGTCCGTGGAGGACGATGGCAAAGGGTTCGTCCGTCCACCAGGCAATGGTTGGGGCAATAAAGGTCTGGGAATCGGGCTGATAGGTATGCGGGAGCGGTTCGAGCTTCTGGGCGGAAGAGTTGACATAGAATCAACACCCGGCAAGGGCGCCCGCCTGGTGGCGTCCGTGCCGAATGGCAACGCTTAGCAGGGGAGGGGGATGATATGGTCAGTGTAATTATAGCCGATGACCACCACCTGGTCCGGCAGGGGATCAGGATGCTGCTGGAAAAGGCCGAGGACATTGACGTAGTCGGGGAGGCTGAGAACGGCCTGGAGGCCGTCGAGTTGGCGGAGTCGCTGGCCCCCGATATTATTGTGATGGACATTTCCATGCCGCGCTTGAACGGAATTCAGGCCACAGAGGAGATCCGCTCCGGCTCATCCCAGACTCAGGTCGTAATCCTGTCCATGCACGCCGACGACACGATGGTGCGCCATGCCTTGCGGCGCGGGGCGAAGGGATATGTGCTCAAGCGTGCTGTCGGGGAAGAACTATTGTTGGCCATCAGGGCTGCCGTGAATGGAGAGACCTATCTCAGTCCACCCATCGCCGGATCGATCGTCGATGACTTCTTTTCCAGGTCCGATGCCGATGAAGAATCCGGCAAGCTGGAAAAGCTGACCCGCCGGGAAACTGAAGTGCTGCAACTCCTTGCGGAAGGCGGTACCAACAACTCCATAGCCCAGGACCTGGTCGTCAGCGCGAAGACCGTGGAGAAACACCGGGCCAGTCTGATGTCCAAGCTGGACATCCACGACCTGGCGGGCCTGGTCCGGTTTGCAGTCAAGCACGGGATGGTCTCCGTAGACTAACCCATCTATATGCATCCAGGTATTTCTCCTCTGCTGTTCCCGTATTGGACACTCCTTATGGGGTGTTTCCCGCGTCAATAGTAGGGTATCACCCCATACCCCGCATTCCCCGTTTTCGGCATGATAGTAACACGCATTACTACCTTGTCCCTTCGGAGAAAGGAGGCCACTATGATCCGAGATTTCGAGTGGCTGCACCAGTGGAAGTTCCCTTGTTCGCCCTCCACCGGTGAAGGCTGAGGGGAGAGCACCCAAGGGTGATGCACCGGTGGAGGCACTCATCGAGCGAGGGCAGATACGCACCGCCAGCGTGAGGAAAGGTGCAGACCGATGAGGAGAATGTTCATACATAACGAGATCTGTTAGCGCCCCCACGGCCATGGAGTGAGTGGACCCACAGGCCGATGGGGGCAGCAGGAACGCCGAGGCGCTGGTTCCGGCAGGCGGGTAGGCAACGGCAGTCGGGCAGTCAATCCAGCGGAACTCCGAGGGGGTGACGGGACAGCCGGGGCAACCGCCAGGGAACGGATCAAGGTCGAGGCGATGAACGCATCAGGCACGGGAGATAAGCCCGTGCCTGATGCGTTTGTGTACACTGGCCTGCGTTTCAGACAAAAGTAGGGTGTTTTCCCTGTCCAGGGTAGGGAATCTACCCGTACCCATAACGGTCTTGTTAGTCCATATTATGTCCATCAGCCTTAAATGCTAGAGAGGCCTGGAATGGCAACACTGCATATGGTGGACCCGGACAGGGAAATCAGGGTACTGCTCATAGACAGCAACCCCGTGTTCCTTCATACGGCGACAGGCTTCCTGGAGAGGCAGGGAAGGTCGTTCGCGCTCCAGACTTCAGGCTCCGTCGAGGCCGCTCTGCCCCGGGCGGCTGCGTTCAACCCTGGCGTGATCGTGTTCGACCCCAGCGGTTTGGGGTCCGCGGGTCTGGAGACCATATCCGGACTTCGCAGGGACTTTCCCGGGGTCCGCGTGATTGCGATGGCGCTGGTTGACTCTCCGACGTATCACCACGCTTGCCTCGTCGCCGGAGCGGACGGGTTTGTCTCCAAGGCCGACCTTGCATCGGGTCTGCTCCCGGCGATCCTGGGGGCGGCTCCCGTCAGCTCTACAGGGTGCCGGTACGGCTGCTAGGCACCGCGGGGTCTGGGCACACTTCGGTACTGGAGGGGTATCAAATGCGTTGGGACTTTGAAGAAGAATATGGTTCCACTGAGTTCGCGGCCTACGAGTGGACTTACTGGCACGAGACCGGTGAACCGCTCGATGACAGGCCGGACAAGATCCTGGTCCCGCTGGACCGGTCGTTGAGGGGCGCTAATCGCGTGCTCGAAATCGCTGAGGGTCTTCTTAGGCCCGGCGGAGAAGGCATACTTCTCCACGTCATACCTCCGGCCAGCCCCAAAGCCGGAGGCATGGGTTTCATACCATCCAGCGAACTGGAGAAACATGAACGCTCCAGGGCAGCCACGTACCTGAACTACTTTGCCGAGCGGCTCAATTCCGACCGGTGCCGGTGGAGGGGAGAGGTGGTTGTGGCCAAGTCGGTGGCGGAAGGGATCGCCGAAGTTGCATCCAAGGAGAACGTTGACCTCATCGCCATGTACACCCACAGCCGGAAGGGTCTGGCGAAGTGGTTGAAGGGAAGCGTGGCAGAACGGGTCCGTCGATACGCGAGCACCGAAGTCCGTATCGTAAGGGCCGCTGAGTTCGCTCCGGCCCAATAATCAAGTCAACAACAGGCGAGCTCCGAGGCAGACCGATTCATCAAAACTCCATACGCAAGGAGGCACGAAATGGTGAATCTGAAGTTGGACCAGGAGGTTACAACACTTCATATCGAGCCGGCTACTGAGGAGGAGCAGGCTGCGGAATGGGTGTACACGATGCCATGTGCGGGCGTGAGGTACTACCAGTTCGCCCAGCCGCGCACGAAGCCTGTGGCCAGGGAAGTCCTTCCCGTCAACCGGGCGGCTGAGAGCATTGCCGCATAAGACCTGATTCCGTACCGGGTGATTCTGAACGCCTCTTCCCACCCTGGGCCGGCGGGATGGTTTGTAGACATCCACAAACCCGCCGGTCCAGGGTGTTTGGGGGTCTGGAGGAAAGTGTCGTTGGCTGTTAAGGTACTAATTGAGCGGCGAGTGAGAAAGGGCTGTGAGGAGCTTGTGTGGCAGATGCTGCGAGACCTCCGGGGACAGGCGGTCAGGCAGAAGGGCTATCTGTACGGCGAAACGTGGCGCTCTCTCGATGATCCGAGGGTGTTTATGGTGTCAAGCACCTGGGGGCACAGGGAATACTGGGACGCCTGGGTCAACGACGATTTCAGGAAGCGCATGGAGGACCGTATCCGGCCCTATCTGAGAAAGCAGGTCACTATCCGGGTATTCGAAGAGGTCAGCGCCCTCCCCACTGACGGCAGGTAATTCGGCCTGTACGTATCATCCCGCAGTTCTTGACCGTCCCGCCATCCTGTAAACGAGGTGGACCATGCCTCAGAAAATTATGATACCTCTGGACGGCTCTACCGAAGCTGAAGAAGTCATACCGTTGGTCAGAAGTGACTTGGCGTCTGGGGATGAAGTGCTTTTGGTGCAGGTGATACCGCCCGGAAGGACTCAGACTATAGGCAGCCATGTGATCCTGGGCAGCCAGGTGGAAGAGGGTTCGCGCGCCGAGGCACAGCGGTACCTCCAGATAGTTCTCCGCAGGGAAGCCGGTGAGTCGGGGTCGTGGGACTCGGAGGTGGTGGTATCCGACTCCGTTGCAGAAGGCATCGCCCTGGCTGCCAGGCAGTCCCAGACCGACCAGATCGCCATGTACACTCACGACCGCAACCTCCTGGGTAGAATGATGAAGGGGAGTATAGCCAGGGAGGTCCAGCGGATAGCGGACACGGAAGTGCGGGTGTTCGGCCCGCAGCAGATTGCCCAGTCAACCGGGCCGGCCGTCGATGCTGAAGGGCACGAGTTCAGCCATGTGGACCTGTTCCGGGGAATGCTCGCAGAGCAGATTCAACGCGTGGTTGGGCTGGGACACCGCATTCAGGTTTCGGCCGGAGAGAAACAGGGGCAGGGAGGCGACGTTGCGGAAAGCCTGTTCATCATACTCTCAGGCGAGGCCAGCCTTTCCGCCCGCTCGGACATCGGTGAGATTACGGTTCGCATCGCCGGGCCGGGCGAGTCATTCCCGCTGGCATCGTTGCTTGAGTCCGGCACCATGATTACAACCGCAGAGGCCATGACAGACCTGGAATTGCTGGCCATATTGAGAGCTGACCTGATGGCCCTATGCTCCAGGGATCCCGAGATCGGAATGCGAATCTACTCCAATGTGGCCCAGCTATTCGCCAACCGCTACAGCGCCACTCTGACCCAGCTCGCGATCAGCGCGGAGAGAGAGCTGAGGGAACAGAACGCCTGATATGGCTGCCCCGCTATCTCATGCCCGTCGCAGCTTCGGCGTGAGAATGGCCAGCGCACCCAGAAGGATGCAGCCGATGGCCCCATTGATGTACGCGGCCATCGGCGCGCTCATGGCCCCCGCCATGGCACCGGAGTTGGCGCTCCCGAAGGTGTAGGCATAGATGGCCAGGGTACGTAGCCCGACCACCCTTCCCCGAAACTCCGGCAGTGTGGTCCTCAGAAGCAGGGTGAGTATCATCACCTGCGTCGAGGAAAATGCGAACCCGGTGACTACGAGCAGGAAGGCGGACAGGTAGAAGACGGTAGATGTACCGAAAACCGCGATGCTGACGTGCCAGCCGATCACCGCGATAATCAGCAACTTGCCGGGTGACGTCAGATTCCTCATCGAAGCAAATGTCATCGACCCCAGCAATGCGCCGATGCCGAAGGCGGACAGCAGAATCCCGAGGCCGGTGGAATCCGTCCCCAGCACATCACGGGCGAATATGGGCATAAGGTTGGTATGAAGAGGCCACCCCGTGAAGTTGATAATCACGGCCAGGACCAGGACCGCCCACAGCACCTGCTGTCCCTTGACGTACTTCAACCCCTCCATCACCGACCCGAATACGGACTCACCCTCACGCCGGGAAGAAGTCCCGACAACGTTGACCAGAAGGGCGCAAATGCCGCTGATGCAACCGAATACGGCAATCACGGTATATGCGCCCTGCGGCCCATACGCCTTGTACAGCACTCCTCCGAAGAGCGGTCCAAGGATGGAGGTAATGTTCCGGCACATATTCGTCAAGGCCGCTCCGTTGGCCAGCAGGTCATTGCTCAGCGTGTCGGCCATCAGGGACTGGGACGCCGGCATCTGAAAGGTGCGGATGAACCCGTTCATCAGGGTGACCGCGAAGATGTGCCATAGTTCCAGGTAACCGCTCAAGATGAGGCCCAACATGGCCAGCGCCAGGGTCGTCTGGGCGAACTCCACAACCGCAAGCAGGCGGTGGCGCGAGACTCTGTCGGCAATGGCCCCCGAGAACATGGCCAGGAAATTCAGTGCCATACGTGCCGCCGCGATTAGCCCTACCAGGAAAGGCGAGTCGGTCAGTTCGAGGACGAACCACCCCAGGACGACCGATTCCATCTGCGTGTTGGTCCCGGAGAAGGCCATTGAGGTCCACACCAGGGCAAAGTTTCGCTGGCGCAGGGCGACCAGGGGGTATGCGGCACGGGAAAATGGAACGGAAAGTCTCAAGGGGAGAGTCTTAGCGGGTAGACGGGACTGCGCCGGAGATAGGATCCTGATTGCATGGTGAAGGGTTTATGAGCAGGTCTCCCGGGTTGGCTGGTTGGAATGCGGTCCGGGCTGAGAGAAGGGCGGGCGTATGCGCACGCCCGCCAGCAATTGATATTGAGGCCGATTGCTAAAGCCTGATGGGCCTGGTGATGGACTTGCTGCTGGTGCCCCCGCCCCACCTGGAGATGAGGGACGAGAAACCGCCGGCCTCGCCGCCGGCCACCAGGAATACGATGCCGTCTGTGGTGGATACGATGGGGTTCATATCCGCATCGTCCCCTGGCTCAACCGCTCCATCACGCATTCCGTTCAGCTTCAGGTGCTCCGTGGAGACTGAGGCTTCGGAGAAGAGGTACTCCATCGCCTGGCGCTTGCTCCACTCGGCGTTGCGGAATATCCGGGCGTGCTCCGGCGAGAGCACGACCACGAACTCGCCCTGGCCGGGGCGGAACCCGTTCATGGTATAGGCCATGTTGTCCAGGAGACGCTCAGGGGAATTGCTGGCCCCGTCGGAGAACTGGGTCGGGGAAAACACGGCGAAGACCGTAACCGTGTTGTCGTCGGGGGAGTAACCCCGCTGCACACTAAGAGTCTCCCAGGGGCTGGCCTCTTCATTCTCGGCGATGGTCATACTGTACTTGCCACCCTGCCCGAGGGTGGACTTGTCGAGGATTCCCGGCGTGCCTCCGCAGACGTTCATGTTGATCAGGCGCACGGTGCGGCCTATGGTGGAGTTGGGCCTGAAGCCGGGGCCGAAGACATTGACGCCGGAGTTTACCTCAAGCTCCCTGGCAATCGGCCCGTTGATCACGATTAGCTGGGCCGAGCCTCCGGTGCTGGCCAGGCTCCCGTGGAAATTGAAGTCCGGTTCGCACATCGCTTCGATGATCGCCACCAGAACGGGCATGTACTCCGGTTTGCAGCCGGCCATGACCGCGTTGATGGCCACCTTTTCGGCCGTTATCACCCGGCCCCGGGTGGGAACGACGCCTATCACGTCGCTGGGAGCGTGTCCGGAAACGGACAGAAACTCCCTGACCCTCTCTTCAGTGGCAGGCACTACCGGCAGGCCGTCGGTCCAGCCCCGTTGATAGTAATACTCGATGGCGCTGTGGGAGTCCTCTACCTCGATCCGGTCCGACGCTAGGGCTTCTTCTTGCATTACGCGCCTCTCTGACGACAGTCGAATATAGCGGGGCTAAGAACGATACTGCCCCTGTTGTATCGCGGGCGGTGTCCTTGCCAGCTTGCGGAATATCTCGGGGGAGTTTGCAGCTCCCCCGAATATGCTGGTGGACGCCGGTTACGAATTGCCCAGCAGGATGTCGATGACTTGGGGCAGGGCTACCCTGGCCCTGTCCTTGAGTTCGCCTGAGGTCAGGCTTCCCAACGGATGGGGCAGGACGGCGAAGTAGTAGTCAGGGATTCCCTGGATGCGCGCCATCGTCCGAGCGGTGGGAACGAAAGGCTCGGTGCAGAGTACAGCGGTGGGGATGCCCAGCTTCTCGAAGGTGATGCCGTCGTGCAGACTGCACGATGAGCAGGACCCTCAATCCCCGTTGGCCGTGATCAGCACATCACACTTCTCAGCCATCTCCTGGACGATGTTCTCAGGACAGGGCGTCGATGCGTTGGGCTTGGCGCTCCGCACTACCTCGGCGAAGTTATAGCGCTCCTCAAGAAGAGCGCCGACCTCTTCCAGCAGCGCCTCGGCGTTGGCCTTGCTGTTGTTCAGCAGCCCCAGCACCTTGCCGTTCAGATCGTCCGGCCGGGTTGCCAGCCGGGCGTCCACCGGCAAGGGCGGAGAGGTCGGGTCTAGGATGACCATATTGGGCCGAGCGGTCTCGGTTACCATTTGCGCCTCCTTATTCTTGCTGCATTTCGAATGTGTGGCCCATTGCTTGGGCCATGATAGTTTGTCCCATCCCGTTACGTCAATGGTAATATGAGGAGCACACGCGCCGGAGTTCCCGGCGATGTCACATTTGATGAGGGGGCGCCGACATGACTACGGTTGGTTCCGGAAAATATACCTACGAGCTTGTCCAGGACTTCCCGAAACTGCCTGCCGGTGAGTCCTTGGGTGTGGTCAGCACCGTGGCCACAGACTCACAGGACCGGGTTTACGTGTTCCAGCGTACTGATGTCCCGGTAATGGTCTTTGACCGGGAGGGGAACTATCTGAGCCGGTGGGGAATCGGAGCGATTGCAGACCCACATGGAATGACTATCGCCGATGACATCGTTTACATCACCGACCGTTCAGATTCGGTGGCAGTCAGCTTTACTCTGGACGGCAGACCCCTCCAGGTTGTCGGGGAGCGGGGGGTTTACTCAGACACGGGGTGCGAGCGCGCCGGAGACCTTGTCCCCAGGGCTGCCGGTCCGTTCAACTATCCCACGGAGATGGTCCCCAGCCCGTCCGGGGACATATACGTTTCTGACGGTTATCGCAACAGCCGGGTGCATAGGTTTTCCAGGGATGGCCAACTCATCCAGTCTTGGGGTCAGCCGGGGAAGTCCGCGCCTGGCGAGTTCCACCTGCCCCATAGCGTCCTGGTAGACCCGGAAGGCAGGGTCTACGTCTGCGACCGGGCGAATCGCCGGGTCCAGATTTTCTCTCCCGATGGCGAGTTTATCGAGATGTGGACTGGGATGGGCGGGCCAAACGACATCTCCCGGGACGTCGACGGCATCTTCTACATCTGCGAACAGGAAGCTGACGGTGAACCTCCCCACACCAGCGTCCGCGACGGGAACGGCAACGTACTGGCCCGTTGGCCCACCCGTCACGCCCACGGTCTCTGGGTCGATTCCCGCGGGGACATCTACCTGGGCCTGACCACCAGCCACAGCGTGGACAAGTACGTGCGCACCGGATAGGAAGATTAGAATCCTGTATCGAAATAGACATTGGAGAGGTGCGTGATGGCCAGCGAAAAGATTCGTGTGGGGATTATCGGAGCGAATGCCGAGCGCGGATGGGGTTCAGGGGCGCATATACCGGCAGTCCTTGCGTTGCCGGAGTACGAACTGACCGCGGTCTGCACGGCTCACCAGGAAACTGCCGAGGCATCGGCAAGGAAGTTCGGAGCACGGATGGCTTTCCATGATCACGAGGAGATGCTCAATCACCCGGACATCGATCTTGTGACGGTAGCGGTAAGGGTGCCATACCATCTGCGGCTCACCACCGATGCTCTCAATGCAGGGAAGCACGTCTATACCGAGTGGCCCCTGGGCGTCACCCTGGAGGAAACGCAACAATTGGCTGACCTGGCCAGAACTAAGGGTGTACGCACCATGGTAGGGCTTCAGGGGCGCTGCTCCCCGGCGTTGATGTACATGAGGGAACTGGTTGAGGAAGGCTACGTGGGAGAGGTGCTTTCCTGCCACCTGAGCAGCTTCAACGCCGTGGGACTTGATCGGACTTCGGACCGGGTATGGGCCAAGGACCGGGAATCAGGTGTCGGAACATTGAATATCCAGTTCGGCCACTATGTCGATGCCCTGTGCCTCTGCGTGGGTGAAATTCAGGAAGTCTCCGCCGTGGTCAGCACCCAGGTCAAAGAGTGGCACTTTACAGACTTGGAGGAGACGATGGAGGTCACCACCCCGGACAATGTCCTGGTCAGCGGCACTCTGGCCAGCGGGGCCGTGGCGTCCGCCCACGTCGCCTCAATTCCATGGCATGGGAGCGGGCCGATGATTCGGGTGTTCGGGAGGGATGGCGCCCTCATCTACCACGGGTCGCACATTGATCATACCCGCTTGGAGGGGGCCGGAAGGGGCGAAAGCGTGATGCACGAAATTGAAGTCCCCGACCGCTTGATTTGGGCGCCTCCGGAAGTCCCGCAGGGTCCTCCGTTCAACGTGGCCCAGATGTACCGGAGGCTGGCGGAGGCCATACACACGGGCGTCCCGGTTGAACCGGACTTCGACTTTGCCGTGCGCCGCCACAAGCTGCTGGCTGCGATTCAAGAGGCGTCGGACAGGGGAGTCAAACAGACCGTGCGCTGACGAGACACCCTGCCCAAGTCTGTTATACAGCCCTGAACTTGGGCAGGGTAATCTCCTCGTTGACTTCTTCAAAGACCACGGCAACGTCCATGCCGATTTCGATACGTTCCGGGTCAAAGTCAACCAGGTTGCTGATCATGTGGACCCCCTCAGCCAACTCCACGTCCACGATGCCCCAGGGCAACCGTTCCCTGAAGGCGGGGTTGACTGGCTGCCGGGTGACTGTATAGGTGTAGACCTTTCCCTTCCCTTCGGATTCTACCCATTCCAGGTTGTCCGAGGAGCAGAGAGGACAGGTGGGTTTGGGCGGGTGGAAGAACTCCCGGCAGTCGTTGCAACGCCGAAGCACCAGCCGGCGCTCCCGGCAATTGTCCCAGAATACCTGATTGTCCAGATTCGGGATAGGTAAGGGAAAGTTGGCGGTGGTCATCAGACATCACCTCCTCAGTACCAGAGCACCCGACCCATCTCCGCTGTCCACCAGGCCGAACTCAGCGTTTTCCACCTGGGCGTAGGACTGGCCCCTCAGTTGCCTCACGACCTCGATGATCTGGTTCATCCCTTGCATGTACGCTTCGGAGAGATGTCCGCCTGATGTATTCACGGGCAGGTCAGATCCCACCTCGATATGTCCTTCCTCCACGAAGGGACCTCCCTCTCCCCGCGGGCAGAAACCGTAGTCCTCTAGCTTGGTGATGATCACCGGGCTGAAGTGGTCGTAGAAGCCGATGACGTCTATATCCTGTGGAATAATCCCTGCGCCGCCGAATAGCTCAGGGGCCATACGCGCGCCTCCACTTTCGTCCCACCCCCGTTCGGACCTCCCCTGCTCTGCCGGCATAGCCTGGGTAGCATTTGAGATGAACACCGGCGGCTGCTTCATGTCTGTAGCCGCTTCCGCCGACGAGACCACGAAGGCGCAGGCCCCGTCGGCTTCGAGTGCGCAATCGAAGATTCGCAGCGGGTCGAAGAACATCTTGGATGTTTCGTAGTCTTCCAGGGTGATGGGCCGACCGTACATGATGGCCCTTGGATTCATGCAGGCATGTTTGCGGAGGGTGACGCAGACCGCGCCAAGCTGCCGGGCGGTCGTGCCGAACTCGTGCATGTGTCGCCTTATCCGGAGGGCGCTGGATTGCCCCGGGACCAGAAGTCCATAGGGTTCGGTGAAAGCTGAACCCTTCTGGCCTCGACGGGTGGTGACCACGCCAGAGCCGTAGCGTAGCCCAGACCGCCCATTGACAGAGCGAAAGACCAGAACGTTGTTGGCCATCCCGTGGGACACTGCCAGGGCTGCCTGGGCCACCAGACCGCAGGCTGCGCCTCCCAGCGGCCCTAGCTCGCCGTAATGGCGGAGCCACGGAATGCCAAGGCCCGCGGCAAGTTCGGAATGGGCGGTGGAGTCGGCGGTAAACCGGACCATGCCGTCGATGTCGTCAGTGTTGAGACCCGCATCGGCGATGGCGTTCTTGGCAGCCTCCACCGCCATGCTCAGTTCAGTCCTGCCCGAGTCCCGGGTATACTTGGTCTCGCCTACGCCGACGATGGCGCATCTGTCCCTTAATGTGTTCATTACTACCTCCGGTTGCCGGTCGCCCAGTCTGGCAAGTGACGGTCCGTGCGGTTGTAAGCCGTTAGTCCACCCTAGTCCAATTCCACGGGGGCGCCGAGGGATGCGGAGCGGTAGGCTGCGTCAACGATCCGCATGGCGGCCAGGTTATCCTCAATTCCCGCTATAGGGGGACGGTCGTTCCTCAGTGCATCAATAGTGTCCGCAACAAACGCCGGATAGAAGGGGCTGTTGTCCAGCGGCCCGTCGATATGACCGCTTTGGCCCTCACCTCCGAACCAGACCATCCGGTCCTTGCCCTCGGAATGGTACTGCCTGGTCTTGCCGTGGAGGGAGAATTCCACCCGTGGCGACCAGGGTGAGGGCGCGTGAACGTAGGCGCTCTCAATGGCGCAAATTGCACCATCGCCGGTCTCAACGGTCAGGTGGGCGTAGTCCTCCACTTCTTCGCCGAAGGAGTCAGAGCTGGTCACAGCATGGACCTTCTTGGGCTTCTTCTTGGTCAGGTGCAGGTACAGGTCTGGGAGGTGTATCCCGATATTGATCAGGCAGCCGCCTCCAGCCTCGGCCAATCGCAGGTTCCACGGGTTGTCGTTCTCATAGTACCGGCTCACGGGGCCGGACATGAACCTCAAGGAAGCGTGGGAAAGGTCGGCTGCGTAACCCTCCATCTCTCGTACCTCTCGCACCCACGGGCTCAGCCTGATGGAGAACGGGACGGCTAAGAATGCGCCTTTCGAGCGGGCAAGCTCCGCCAGACCCTCAACCTCCGCAAGGTTGAGGCCCATAGGTTTTTCCATAGCGAAGGGGATACCATCTTCCAGTAGAAAGCGTGCCGTCTCCGCCATCTCGCAATGCTTTCCCAGGGCGAAAACGAAGTCTGGGCGTTCTTGCGCCACCATCTCCCGCCAATCATCGTAGAACCGCGATCCCAGGGAGGACGCCACTGCCCTGCCTGTTTCCGGGTTACGGGCCGTCAGGGCCGCAACGCCAGTGAGGTCACGCAGCGTCCGGTAGTAGGAGGGGGCGTGCCAGTGGGTTACGTCGATAAAGCAGACCTTCATCCCTTTTGCCCGCCCTCATTCATGGAATTGCTCGCGCTGGTCCCGCCTGAAAGGGATTGCTAGATGTACCGGGCAGGGGATACATGCAACTGCCTCGTGAAGAAGTCTACCACTTGCCTTGACATGATCTCTTCCTGCCCATGCCAGAAGTGGTCGGCCCCTGCCACGAACTCGTAGGACACGTGGCCGGCGAACGCCTGGAGGACTGCCGGCAACTCAGGGGCGTCGATGAGGCGGTCCCGGTCCCCTGAGATGATGAACGTAGGACGCGGGGAAGTCTTGAGGTGGGTCAGCTTGAGCCGCTCGTAGGACGGCGAAATCAGAGCGAAGGCCGAGCCTTGTTCCTGGAGGTCGATGCTTCCCATGATGACGCCCGTGCCGAAGGAATACCCTGCCAGTCCGATCTTGCTGCCGTCTACCCCTTCCCAGTCCCGCAGGAACTTGATGGCTGCCATTGCTTCCTCGTGCTCCAGTTCCCCCTCGGTATGCTGGCCCTGGCTGTTTCCGACCCCCCGGAAGTTGAACCTGATGCTGGCTATCCCTGCATCGGCCAGGGCGAACGACACGGCCAGGACGACGTTGTTGTCCATGCTCCCTCCCCGCAGGGGGTGGGGGTGACATATCACGACGCCCGGGACCGGCGGGTCTACCTTGTCCGGGACTGCAACCACGCCCTCAAAGGTGAGGTCCCCCGCATCGAAACTAACTGCGTGCTGACGCATGACTCCAACTCCTTGTTTCACCGGATAGTGGGGTTGCGCATCAAAAGTTGCGGCTATCGGGCTGTCCTCCCACCGTCGATGACCAGCTCGCTGCCGGTCATGAACGAGGACTCGTCGGATGCCAGGAACAACACACCCCAGGCAACATCCTCCGGCTGACCGATGCGTCCCAGCGGCGTCCGTTCCGCGCTGCGGCGTCGCGCCTCGTCGTCGGTGAGGATGGTTGGGAGGGTCATGTCGGTCTCGATGATTCCCGGATGGACCGAGTTGCAGCGGATATTGTCCCCGGCGTACTGGACCGCGGTCGATTTGGTCAGCAGTCTGACCGCACCCTTGGACGCGCCGTAGGCTGCTGCCCCCGCCGAAGCCCGGAGTCCGGCCACCGAGGATATGTTGATTATCGACCCGCCCCCGGCTTTCCGCATCTCGGGAATTGCCAGCTTGGTCCCCAGGAACACCCCCTTGCCGTTGATGTCCATTATCCTGTCCCAGAGTTCCTCGGTGGTGTCCTCTATGCGGGCTGGCGGGTAGATTCCGGCGTTGTTCACCAGCACATCCAGCTTGCCGAACCGGGTTACGGCTTCCCCGATGGCGTTCTTCCAGTCCTCTTCCGAGGTCACGTCAAGGTGAACGTAGACGCACGTCCCGCCTGATTCGGCGATCTCAGCCTCCACCTTCTGGCCTTCTTCGTCGAGAATATCGCCGATAACTACCCTCGCTCCCTCCTGGGCAAACAGCCTGGCTTCCACCGCTCCCTGGCCCCTCGCTCCGCCGCTGATCAACGCCACTTTTCCCTCAAGCCGCATGTTCCCTCCCCGGCTTCTCAACCACGATTCCAGAAGATGGCCCATTATTGCACATGGGCAAGTCTCTAGCTACCGTGGGGAACATCCACCCGCAACGGGTGAGAGTCAGCCATGTCGCTACCCGGTAGGCTATAATCCGCGTTGGCCCGGCGCATCTGCCACTTTCTAGGATGGCCCCATGTTGAACGCTACCGGACCCAATGCCGCAGGATGGCGGTCCCGGTTTGCCCAATCCTTGCCCTTTTACTATGGCTGGGTAATCATCGCCAACACGGTGGCGCTCAGCCTCTCATCCCGCACGGTCATGACCGTCGCCGTCCTGTCGGTGTTCGTTGTTCCCATGACCGATGAACTGGGTTGGTCCCGCGGCTTGTTTTCCGGCGCTGTAAGTCTGGGAGGTCTGTGTGCCGTCGTAGTGTCTCCGTTCATAGGAAGGTGGGTGGACCGTTACGGCGCTGGACTCCTGTTTTCTGCATCTTCCATGCTGACGGGTGCGTTATCAGTCCTGCTCGCAGTCACGTCCAACCCTCTCGCCTTCTACGCTCTCTACGTGCCGGGACGGATGATTTTCACCGGGCCTTTGGAACTTGGCATACCCACGGCCCTGAGCAACTGGTTCATCCGCAGGCGGCCCTTGAGCCTTGCGATAGATGGTGCATCCAAGGGACTGGGGCTGACCATTATGCCCCTGGTGGCCCAGTTCATAATTACCGGATGGGACTGGAAGACCGCATGGATGGCCCTGGGTGTTCTGTCCGTGACCGTAGGAGTCATCCCCCCGCTGCTTTTTATGAGCCGCCGCCCCGAGGATATGGGCCTGGAACCCGACCCGGCGTCCGGCGCCAGGCGGGAGGCGGAGAACGAAACCCGGGAAGCCGGGGACGCGCCGAAGGGGGCAGCCGGGGAGGTCAACTTCACAGTAAGCCAGGCGTTGCGGACCAGGGCCCTGTGGATACTGGCTGTCTTCTCCGGCGCGGGGTTCATGGTCCAGGCGGGGGTAAGCCTTCACCAGGTCCCTCATTACATTGAGCAGGGGATTCTTCCCCAGTACGCGGCCCTCACCGCCAGTGGATTTGCCCTGGCCCAGATCGTCGCCGGAATGGTCTGGTCAGCGGTGGCCCGGCTCGTACACCTCCGGTATCTGCTGGCTGCGGCTGCATTCGTGCTTGCCGGAGCTTCGGTAGCGACCTCCCATAGCTATATACCGCTTTCTGCCCTGGCATCTGCTGGCGCAGTCGGCTTTGGAGTGGGCGGATTGCATCTTCTCGTGAGGCTGGCGTGGGCCGACTACTACGGCCGGCAGCACCTCGGTTCGATAAGGGGAATCACTATGTCGGCCCAGATTGGAGGGCAGGCATTGGGCCCGGTCACTTCCGGGTTCCTGTACGACTACACGGGGAATTACCACCTGGCTCTCCAGGTGTTCACCGCTGCGGCTGCCTTGGGAGGGCTGCTGGTGTTGTTCGCCACACCGCCGAGGAAGGAGACGGCAGTTCCGGCTTCAACCGTCGCGTGAACTATCAGCGGTCCCGGCGCTTCCCAAAATCCTGGCTCCGTTTGACAGGTTGGCTTCTGTATGGTCTAATTGGCTATAGCAAATAATTGCAATAACAAGGGGATGCAATGTCCGGCCACGAACCAGCAGTGGACATGTTGCGCTCTCAAGGTTATCGAATGACTCCGCAACGGCTTTCGGTGCTTGACATAGTTGCCAGCCAACGCGACCACATCGGGGTCGACGAAGTCTGGGACCTGGCCAGGAAGCAGCACCCTTACGTCGATCTGGCGACGGTATACCGTACCTTGCAGTTCCTGAAGCGCCTCGGCGTAGTTACCGAAGTATTGATCGGCAACAAGCTCCACTTCGAGCTGACCGACCGGCATAACCCCCACCACCATCTGGTCTGTTCCTCCTGCGATTCTGTCTTTACCCTCAGCCCGGACTACCTTAGCGGGTTCAGCCGGCAGATGGTGGCGGAATTCGGGTTTGTCCCCGACCTTGAGAATCTCACAATCGGAGGAAGGTGCCTCACATGTCTAAAGCCGGAACAGTCATGAGCGTCAGTATCGCTAAGGCACGGGTGTTCATCCGAAGCCTGGCCGGAGTTGCAGTCCTGGCTGGCGCGGCGCTGTTCATTGCCGCCTGCGGTGGATCCCCGGCGGCGTCCCAGGAAGTCGTTCCTGAGACCGTCCCCGGCGACGATGGTTCCCTCATAGTCGTCTCAACCGTGTCTCCCATAACCAGCATCGTCGAGAACATCGGGGGGGACCGGATTAGGCTTGAGGGCATCGTGCCCGAGGGCGTTAACTCCCACACCTTCGAGCCTTCATTCTCCCTGGCAACTACGTTGGCCGCGGCGGACATAGTATTCCTGAATGGCCTTTTCCTGGAACAGCCCAGTTTGGAGCTGGCGCAGGCCAACCTGAAGGACGGCGCTTCCATCGTCAGCCTTGGTGATCAGGCCATCAGCCGGGAAGACTGGCAGTTCGACTTCTCCTTCCCTGAATCGGGTGGCCACCCCAACCCTCACCTCTGGCCCGATCCTATCCTGGGGCTCCGCTACGCGGAAATCGTGCGTGATCATCTGTCCGGGAGGGACCCGGAAAATGCGGCCTATTACTCCGCCAACTACGACGCCTTCCGGTCCCGGATCAATGAACTCGACGAAGCGATCAAGGTTATGGTGGCCACTGTGCCCGAGAGCAACCGGAAGTTGCTCACTTACCACGATTCTTGGGCGTACTTCGCCCGGCGATACGGTATGACGGTCATTGGCGCGGTCCAGCCGTCAGACTTCTCTGAACCTTCAGTCGGAGAGGTGATGGGCCTGATCGATCAGATCAGGGATGAGCAGATCCCGGCAGTGTTCGGATCTGAGGTTTTCCCCAGCGACGTGATGGAACTGATCGCCGCCGAGTCAGGAGCAACGTTCATCGACGACCTGAGCGACGACGACCTGCCGGGAGGTCCGGGCGACCCCCGGCACAGCTACCTGGGTCTCATGGTTTCCAACCTGGAGATTATGATTCCATCCCTCGGAGGCGACGCCTCGGCTCTGGCCGGCTTCGATACGGGTCCCGTCTTCGACGGTGTTTCCGGGGCGATATACCCGCAATAACCGGCAAACATCTGGGCTGCCGCATTGCCTCGTTGACTTCGGGGGTCCCAACGCGGCTTCAGTCAAGGATGAGAGTTATACATGCTGCACCCCCCCGGACTTGAGCACCTGCACAGACCAGACCCTGACGCTCCCCCGGTGGTGGAACTTCGTGGCGTCAGCGCCGGTTACAATGGAATACCGGTAGTCGATGACGTCAACCTGAGAGTCATGCGCGGAGACTTTGTCGGACTTCTCGGCCCCAGCGGCTCCGGAAAGACCACCCTGTTGCGCACTGCCCTTGGCGCCGTGGACGTGATGACCGGAAGCGTGCTGATAAACGGGCAGCCAGCCAATGGACGCCGCCATAGGGCAGGATACGTTCCCCAACTGGAGACCATCGACTGGAACTTTCCGGTCACCGTGGAAGAGGCCGTGATGATGGGGCGCACGATGTCCAACGCCTGGTTCCCCTGGTACCGCCGCAATGAGCGGGAGCTGGCCCGGAGCATGATGGAGCGGCTGGGTATCGCTGGTCTGGCCAAGCGCCACATCCGGGAGTTGTCCGGCGGGCAACAGCAGCGGGTGTTTCTGGCCCGCGCCCTGGTGAGCAACCCTGAGCTGCTCCTTCTGGATGAACCCACGTCCGGTGTGGACATCAAGACCCGCGACCACGTGATGCACCTGCTGCACGACCTCAACCATTCCGGCGTTACCATCATCCTGACTACCCATGAAATCAACGCGGTGGCCGTTCATCTTCCCCGTATCGTATGCCTAAACGGCTCCATCGTGGCTGACGGCCCTCCCCACCGCGTCATCACTCCCCATATCCTGCAAGAGGTCTACGGCGCGGAGATGCCGGTGATCCAGTACCGGGGAATGACCCTGGTTGCCGAGAGCGCCCACTTCTGGATGCAGGATGAGGATGAGCCTGAACCGGTGTCTACGGTCCGAGATTACAGTCACCGCGAGCCGGTTATCCATCACACCCACGAGGCAGAGGGCCGAGTGGGTGAACACCATCACCACCTGACCGGTCCGGCCGTCTCAGAGGACTCCTAGCCCTGCTGGAACCGTTCGAACACCCCTTCTTCGTGCGGGCGATTATTGCCGCCGCCCTGGTCGGAGGGCTTTGCGGCTTGATGGGCGTCTACATCGTACTGCGCGGAATGGCCTATCTGGGGCATGGGCTCTCACACGCCATTTTCGGCGGCGCGGCCGTTAGCTTCATTATGTCAATCAACTTCTACCTGGGCGCCACTGCATGGGGATTTCTTTCCGCCCTGTTGATAACCTGGATTACCAGGAAGAACCCCACCATAAGGTCCGATGCTTCGATAGGCATCATCACCACCGCCAGCTTCGCACTGGGCATCGCTATAATCAGTTCTCAGCGGAGGTTTACCCGTGACCTGGACGCTGCTCTTTGGGGTAGCGTTCTGGGGGTCCAGGCCGGAGAACTCCTGGCTATAACGCTTGTTGCGTTCATTGTCGCAGTCGTATTCTTTCTTGGGTACAAGCTGTTCCTGTTCGCGACTTTCGATGCCGAGGTTGCCCAATTCTATGGTGTACCCACCGGCTGGGTGGACACTGCATTCTCGCTCATGCTGGCGGCCGCTATCGTAGTGTCCATGCAGGTGCTTGGGGTCCTGATGATCGCCGCTGCCATTGTCATTCCACCCATTGCGGCCCGCCTGCTGACCAACAGTTTCAGCCGCATGGCCATGCTGTCCACAATCATCGGGATTACCTGCGCCGTGCTGGGCCTGTACCTCAGCTATCTCATTGAACTCAGCCATGCTGCCAAAGTTTCTCCAGGTCCCAGTGTGGTCCTTTTCTCTTCAGCTCTATTCGTAGTTGTCCTGGCATTGACCCGCTTACGAAATCGTATTGGACGTCACGGAAACCTGGGACAACTGCCCCGGGAATCAGGTTCTGCGCTGGAGTAAACTGGGAGGAATTCGCGGCGGGGAGTCATGGCTGGGTCTCAAGTTCTACACTTGACTGCTGTTAAACCCCTTGTCCATATCACCACCTGAGTCATATATTGAGCTTGGGTATCGACCAGCCCGGGAACGGACACCCTGCAGGTGGATGGTGGAAGTAGGGCTGACTCGAATGTCTCCCACTTGGCGCCTTACCAGGGATAACGTTCATCAGCCGTAGTATTGGCCCCGCATTCAGGGTAAATCAGTGCCTCAGCTATAGACATCGGAGGGCATGGGGTGACCACCAGAAATAATCACGGCAGCAACTCACGGTCCGAACTGGCTGGGGCGCGGCCCCCGGAGCCGAACATCTTCCGAAGGTTCGAAAACCACGTACAAGGCAAGACTATGGCCGGGCTTATGGAGCTTGTGCCGCTCATCGTCTCGGCTCTGGTCCTGGTGTTCATCATCAGGTACATTGACCAATTCATCAGGCCATTGCCAATCGTTGACGGGAAACCGTGGGACTTTCCGGGCATCGGCCTTCTGGTAGCCATTGTTGTTTTCTACATTATCGGTCTCGTGGTCTCTACCAGGACTGGACGGACCGTCATGGAATGGAAAAACGCCGTGCTGAATGTCATACCGGTGGTGAAGACCATTTACGGGGTCACGCAGCAGGCGACGAAGAGCGTGAGCAGTCAGTTCGGGTTCACCCGGGTCGTGTTCCTGGAATGGCCGAGAGAAGGTATGGTCGCTATGGGGTTCGTGACGGGGCGTGCCTACCGGGACAAGGATGTCCCGGCCAACGACGACGAACCTCAATCGGTGGTGGTTGTGTACATCCCCACCGTTCCCAACCCAACATCGGGAAATCTGGCGTTCGTCATGGAAGACGACCTGTTCGAAACAGATATGACCGTAGAGAATGCCATGAAGCTGGTGTTCTCAGGCGGTATAGTATTGCCCAGCACGGTGTCCCTGGCCCGCCTCAACCGTGATCGTAACGCTCAGGAATTTATCGACCGGTTCCTGGTTGACTCCCGTTAGTGGCGAGACAGACCCGTCCCGCCCGTTTCTATTGGCTGGGGGGGTATTTGCGAGGGTAATCTGTCTGCTTTGGGACTCGCCGCCGTGTGTCATCAGGAGTCCGCGGCCGCTTCGGCTGGTTCTCCGGCTGTCTCATCGCCCTCAAGGATTATGGGGTTGGTCGGGAGTTGGATGATCATCTCAGTGAATTTACCGGGCTGCGAGTCAACCTTTATCTCCCCGCCATGCTTGCGAATAATGTCGGTGCATATAGCCAGGCCCAGTCCCGTGCCCTTGTCGGTCGGCTTGGTCGTAAAGAAGGGGTTGAATATCTTGTCCACGACGTCAGGTGGTATCCCATTCCCGTTGTCCCTGATGCGAATCTCAACGTCCTCGTCTAGCCGCTTGGTGGTGAGCAGTAGCGAAGGCTCGTAGTCCGGCGCTGTCTCCGCGGCGGCCCGCTTCTCGGCCGTTGCATCACAAGCGTTTGCAACCATGTTGAGGAAGACGCGCCCCAAGTCCTGTGGCACAACGTCGACCTCGCCCATCTCCGGGTCCATATCCTCGTTGATTGCCATCTGGAAATCGGCATCCAATGCACGGGCGCTGTGGAAGGCGAGCCGGGCATTCTGTTCGAGAAGACGGTTAAGGTCGGTGGGTTGCTGGCCCCCGGTGCCGCGTCCCATCATCAACATGTCCTGAACGATGCGGTTGGCCCTCTCTCCGTGGAACTTGATCCGGCCCATGTTATCGGAGAGGTCCCCGGAAATATCTGCCACCAGGTCTTTTTGCTCCTGGTTCAACTTATCAGCCGCCTCGTCCAGCGTTTCCCGCAATTCATCCAGCAGGTCGTCGGACGCCTCTGAGAAGTTCTTAACGAAGTTCAAGGGGTTCCTGATCTCGTGGGCTACCCCGGCTGTAAGTTCACCCAGCGCCGCCAGCTTCTCGCGCATTACAATCTGGTCTTGCGCCC
Source organism: Dehalococcoidia bacterium (assembly GCA_034422355.1). Classification (GTDB taxonomy): domain Bacteria; phylum Chloroflexota; class Dehalococcoidia; order Lucifugimonadales; family UBA3495; genus CATOSP01. The sequence continues at coordinate 98,513 of DAOUJS010000162.1, forward strand.
GGCGGAGGTCTCCCAGGACTGATTCCAATTCATCATTCTTGTCCTGTAGTTCTTGCGCCTGGGACCCAAGACGGTCATTGGCTGATTCCAGTTGACCGTTGGCGTTCTGTAATTCTTCTGCCTGGGACTCGAGCCGGTTATTGACAGATTCCAGTTGGTCGTTCTTCTCCTGCAATTCTCCGGCCAGTCTCTCAACCAGATTCAGCCGCTGGACTTCCAAGGCGTGGCGCCTGAACACTTCCAAGGCCGCAGCCATATCTGCGATCTCATCCCGTCCGCCGACATCTACCTCAGTCTCCAGGTCCCCGCCGGCCATCCTCTGCATACCGTTGGACAGCATCCCCAGACGCCTCAGGATTACCCGACCGACGAACAGGTAGGCGATGAGAAGCGCGCCTCCGATGCTCACGGCGCTGATTGCCAGCAGCAAAGTGCGCCCCGTGAGAATAGCCTGCTCCGAAGAGGCCGTTGCTTGCTGGGCGCTGGATTGGGCCGCAGCTACCAGGATGTTCACCTCACCACGAAGTTCGTCAGCTATCTGCCGGTTGCGGTCGAGCAACTCCCTCATGTGTTGGGCCAAGCGCTTCTGCTGGGCCAGCAATGCGAACCCGCTGCCCGGGTCCATCCCCAACTCATACAGAGCATCGTACAAGGGGGTCACTTCGGAACGCAGATGCGTCCCCTCCAGCCCAGCGAGGCTGCGTTCGATTCGGCCGTTTGCGGCCTCGAACCGTTCCCGCAACGGCTCTATGGATGAAGCGTCGGACAGATTGAAGGCGTTGGACAATAGCTGGATGGCGATGTTCCCGTCCGCTTGTATCTCGGCGAGATTCCGGTAGCGTCCGAACTCCTCCTCCGAGAAATGTTTCGCCCGCGAAGACGGCCATTCCCCCAACGTGCCGTACCCGGTCATAGTGTAGAAAAGTTGGTCGTCTATCGCAGGCCCCACGATCCGGTCCAGGTCGCTGCGCAGTTTCGCCAACTCTTCACGCATCTCCTCGCTGCGCTGGTCAAGTTCCAGGAGTTTGGCCTTGTCCACATTGATCTCATGTATGTTGTCTGTGAGGTCCTTGGCAAACGCGCGAATTTCGGGGAGGCCGCCATACTCCCCGCTGGTTTCCTCCAGGACCGTCAGTTGCTCATTGAAATCGTTGCGTGTCTGCGCAATGCTGGAAGAAATCGACTCGAACTCCTCTTGCGCCGCGGCCGCAGTGAGTCTTGGGCCCGCATCTACCAGAGTGCCGCTGTACCTGGCAACGCCGAAAGCCGCAGCGATCTCAGGTATGGTCCCCTCGTTAATCCGGCGCTGGGCGTCGCCGACCTGGTTGAAGGAAAACCAGCCTACCAGGCTTGCGGCCACCGTCAACAACACAGCCCCGCCGATCCCGGCATAAAGCTGGAATGAAATGCGATAGCGGTTCCTCAAGAGTTTTTGCATGAGATTACTCAGCGCTGGAAGTCCTTCAGAGTCTGGACGGGGCGATAGTTCCCGGTTTCATCAATTGCTGTGACAAACACCGTGTCGGAACCCTGGTTGTCCCCCTCGCCGTAACCGAGTTGGAATCCATCGATATCAAAGCGCCCGGAACTTCTCAGGCCATTCAGGAAACACTCCCGGTCAACTTCTCTCCCGCAACTTTCCAGGCCAAAAATCGCCAGACGGCCGGCCAGATATCCCTCAAACGATACGAACCCCGGTTCAGCGTCCGGGGCGTAATCGGATAGTGCCCTCCTGTAACTCTCTGCAACTTGCGAATCCCCCGTTGGAAACGGGACAACCTGGGTAACCACGACGCCCTCACCCTTGGACTCGAGACCATGTTCGTTGGCAATGTCTTCAAGCCTCTTGGCCAAGGCCTTGGAACCCACGAATGAGACGGTCATAAACACGGGGTCAAGGCCGATGTGTCGAGTCCATGAGACCATCTCGGCCACTGGCGCATACGCTCCGATCATAATAACCGCTTCAGGGGACCCCCTGCGGACGTCCACGAGTCCGGTCTTGATTGCCGTCGTGTTCCGTGGGTACACCCCGATGCTTACCGGTTCCATCCTCCGTCGGTCCAGGGCTGCCCGGACTCCACGATACCCTGCCCGGCCGAAGGAGTCATCCTGGTACATGATGGCGATACGTTCAACTCCCAGGTCACGGGTGAGCAGGTCCACCATCTTCTCGGTTTCCTGGTAATATGAAGCACGCAGGTTAATGATGTTGGTCCAACTCTTGTCCCGCAGAAACTCCGCGCCGGTGAAGGGCGCGATGTAGGGTATTCCGGCATCGGCCGCGACAGGAGTAGCGGAGCGGGACGTAGGAGTTCCCACCGCGCCGATCAGGGCGAATACTCCCTCCTTGATCGAGCACTTGTTGGGGCCTGTGGCCTTTTCAGCAATCGCCTTTTGTGGGTTGATCAGGCACTTGGTGTTAGCGATGGCCGCTTCCGGCTCATAGGAGTCGTCCAGCGATGTGAGGAGAAGTTGCCGACCATGGACGCCGCCGCTCTGCCGGTTCACTTCGCTGAAGGCAGCTTCTATGCCCAAACGCATGTTGCGTCCCAGTTCTTGTGCCGGGCCGCTGAAGGCCGCTGACTGGCCGAAAGTGACCGTGTCTTCCGTGATGCCCGGCTTAGCCCCTTCAGTTCTGAGCGTTTCCGAAGGGGTTGCCGCAAGCTGTGTTGTGGCCTGTACGTCAGTCCCGTTCTCAGGCCGTGGGGAGGAGCATCCTGCGATGCTGCTCATAGCCAGCGAAATCAGTACAACGCAGGCTATGAGCCCGGGAGTCTTGGCGGGACACGCCCGGGAGATCATCGGTCCCTGCGAGTTACCAAGGCCACGTGGTTTTTCCCATCCTCACGCTTGTATTGGAACTCGTCGACCATGGATCGCACCAGGTGGACACCCAGGCCGCCGATTGGCCGCTCGTCCAGAGGGGTTGTCAATGATGGGTCTGGCGCATCCTCGGTCGGGTCGAAGGCTTTCCCATCATCAGTTATTTCTATACTCAGTTGGTCCGGTTCGGAGTTGAGGACGATCTCGATTTCGTGTACACCCTCATCGTACCCATACTTGATGATGTTCAGTCCCAACTCTTCGAGTATCAGATTGGCTCGGAACACCAACTCAGGGGGCCATTCTTCCCGCTCTCCCAACGCCTCAACCTCCGTGGCAATGCGGTTGAGCTCATCTTGGCGGTTGAGGATCGTAAGCTTCAGGGTTTCGCTCACGATGCCATCTCTCTACGACTGAGCGCAAGGCATGTAATGTCATCGGTCTGGGGCAATTCGCCTGTAAATGAATGGACCGCGGCGAATGTTGCATCGTTGGCCCCCCTGGGGTCCTCAGGCAGGGCTCCGGCGAAAATATCCTGAAGCCGCTCCAGACCGAAAAACTCCCCGTCGGCGTTCACAGCCTCGGTCACGCCGTCAGTGTAGAGAAATGCTGTCTCCCCAAGGGATAGCCTTACAGTGGCCTCTGAGAACTCAAACTCCGGCACAACTCCCAGGGCAATGCCGCCAGTCATCGGGAGGACTGTGGAGCTGCCGTCGGGATGAACGATTAACGGCGGGTTGTGGCCCCCGTTGGCGTAGGTCAACTCGCCGGTGTGCGGGTTATACACTCCGTAAAACACGGTGACGAACATCCCGGTATCGTTGCCTTCCTGCAACAGAGAATTGACTTCTTCCAGGACCTGTCCGGGCTGGGAGAGTCCGATGGCTGCGCCCCTGAGCATGGTCCGGGTGGACATCATGAAGAGGGCGGAAGGGACCCCCTTGTCGGAGACATCCGCTATTGTGATACCGACATGGCCGTTCTCCAGCGGCACTACATCATAGAAGTCGCCTCCCACGTTCCGGGCAGGCTCCATGCTGGCGTATATCTCCCAGTCGTCTCCTTTTGCGAATTGGGTGGGCAGGATGGACTGTTGCATCTGCCGCGCGATGTCCAACTCATTCTGAATCGCCACCAGCTTGTCCCTGGACGCCAACGCATCGCGCCATTCCTTCAAATGGTTGAGGGTGCGGTCAATCGTCACTCGCAAGTCATCGAAGTCCAGGGGCTTGGTAACGAAGTCGAAAGCGCCCCGGTTCATGGCCGTGCGGATGTTTTTCATGTCCCCGTATGCGGAGATTATGATGGCCCTTATATCCGAATCCAGGTTCGGAATATGCTCCAGTAGAGTCAGCCCGTCCATCTGGGGCATATTGATGTCTGTGACAACCATGTCGATGTCCGGGTCCTGGTTTAACACCTCCAGCGCTTCCACGCCGTTCTGAGCGAACACCAACTCAAGGCGGCCTGCTCGTATATCCCGCCTCATCCTCTGGGAGAAGAGGGGTTGAACATCAGGTTCGTCGTCAACAACCAGAATCCTGCTAGGCTTTTCCGTCATTCGTCCACCGGCTGCCAGTTAGTCTCCAGCCACACAACCGTGTATCCCATGAGACACATCTGGGTAATGGCTGAAGCGGGGTTTGGTTACAGGGCGTTCTTAGCGTCGTCCACCGTGGGGTGCATCGGGATGATCTTGTCGAATCCGCTGATCTGGAAGATCTCTTTCACTGAGTCGGACAGGCCACAAACGGCAAACTCCGTCTCCTGCCTCTGTAGGGCCTTCGCCGTAAGGAGGATCACCCTCAGACCGGCGCTGCTGATGTAGAAGAGGTTTTCCAGGTCCAGAATTACCGCGTGGTCTTCCCGGTCTATGATCGACTCAAGCTCATCCTGAAAAGCCTTGGCGTTTGCCCCGTCGATCCGCGCCTCTGCCCTTGCAATCAGGGTACTGCCTTCTCGAACGGACTCAATAGGCACTGATCCCGCCTCCTCGTCCCGCCGTTGGACTAGGTCCCCAGATACCCATGCTAACGTTGGTGGAGCTGGGGGGACTCGAACCCCCTACCTCTTCAATGCCATTGAAGCGCTCTCCCGGTTGAGCTACAGCCCCACGATTGATACTCGGTCCAACAGCGGACAATATATCAAACTCGACCTAATCCAATCAACAACTACCCTTTTCTGCTGAACTTCACGACCGTGCGTCCCTGGCTTCCTTCATAGGGTTCCACGACGTACAGGTCCTTATGGGAATCGACCCAGATACCGTGGCAGGAGCGATGGGCTTCAGAACCCCACTGGGCGAGAATCTCGCCGTCGCTGTTCAGGACGCTGACCAGTCCGCCGTTGTGCTCGGCAACGTAGGCGATGTCGTCATCGTCGATGTACATTACCGCCGGGCCTATCAGCTTGGATGGCCAGGTTGAAATGTACTCGCCCGACTGGCTGAACACCTGCACCCGGTCGTTTTCCCGGTCTGCAATCAGCAGCCGTCCCTTGCGGTCAATCCACGCGCCGTGCGGTAGGTTGAACTGCCCGGGGCCGTCCCCGGGGCCGCCCCAAGACTCCACGTACCGTCCATTCGGCTCGAACCTATGCACCCGTGCATTGGCGTAGCCGTCGGCGATGAATATTTCCCCTTCGTCATTGATCGCAATACCCGCAGGCAGGTTGAACGGGTCTCCGCCGTGGGTCACCTGCCGCCACCCGTTGGAACTGAAGTCCGTGTTGTCCGCGCCGGTGTCCGAGCGGAACCCCTTCAGGCCAATGGTCATGAGCAACTGCCCATCGGACGTGAACTTCATGATCTGACAGTCATTACGCTCCACCAGCCATACGTTATCTTCCTTGTCCAGGATGATGGCGTGGGGGAACAGGAACAGGCCCTCGCCCCAGGCGGAGAGAAAGTTGCCCTCCCGGTCAAAGATCATCACCGGGTGGTTCGGGTCGCGGTTGAAGCAGTAGACCCGGTCTTTCGAGTCGCCATACACTGCCGCCGCTGGCATGTTCCAGCCTTCGGGAACCTTGGCCCAGTGGAAGTCCACATCGTAGGTATACTGTCCGCTGCCTACCGTCTGGGTTGTCGTCATAGATGCACCTCTCTTGAGAATATCGCCGAATGCCATCTTGCCGCCCGGCACGCCTGCCAAGGATCCGTCTCTCTATGGCTGCCTTGTCCATCAGCATGGTCTGGCCAGGTTGCCGCGCCCGGAATTGAGGTCAAAGGACCGGAAGCCCCGGGACTTTGACCCGGATACTGTAAAGGGAGTCCCCCGGAGTGGTGAACAGGGTGCGGAGGTCATCCCCGCCGAACGCCACGTTCCTGGGGACCTCCGGGCCGCGAATTACGCCCAGCGGTTCCCCGGACGGGTCTATCACCCAGATGCCGCCCGAACCGGTGCAGAACACCCGGCCTATGGAGTCAACCTTCATGCCGTCGGGAACTCCCGGTTCCGCCGAAGCCATGTTGCAGAATATCCGGTTGTTGCTCAACGTCCCGTCGTGTGCGACGTCGAAGGCGCGGACGGACCTGTAGTTGCAGAACTCGCCTCGCTCCTCTCTTTCAAGGCACCGCTCATCAAGGCGGCTGATGGCTACGTACAACACTGATTCGTCGGGAGACAGCGCCAGGCCGTTAGGATATTCGCAGCCATCAGTAGCCAGGTGAAGCTGTCCATCAGGGCTGATTCGGAACACTCCACCAAACCCGTACTCCCGCTCTTCCGGCGGTATGCGGCCCGCGGGGTCAGTGAAGTAGATCGTCCCATCCGAGCGGCAGATGACGTCGTTGGGCCGGTTGAGCCGTTTCCCTTCCCAGGACTCGGCGATGCTCGTGATGCCACCGTCGGCTTCAGCGCGAGTGACTCGTTTCCGCTCCGCCTCGCACATCAGCAGCCGCCCTTGCCGGTCCAGGGTACAGCCGTTGCCTTCTCCGGTATCCTCCCGTGCTACGCTCAACGTGCCGTCCGGGTCCCAGCGGAGTAGACGGCTCCCGTCCAGGTCAACGAAGGTGAGAAACCCGTCGGGATGCCACAATGGGCCTTCCGTGCGCCCCTGCCCGGATGCCAGCAAAGTGTGCTCTCCGGACTCCAGGATCTCGGATAGGCGGTCTGCCATATCAGCCTCCAAGGCCATTTGTCGACGTTAGCCGGATTATACCAGCACGGTATACATAATTGTACCGCTGCCATGTGCCTCCGGAGATTTGACCGGTCCAATCGCTTAATCTACAATCCGCAGACCGGCGATTGGTCTGGACTTATGTGCGATATTCGAGCAGGAGCTGCGTGACATGACCTTGCGAAGGACCGAGGAGGAGATTCTTCAAGACCTCGTGGTCAGGGCACAGGCAGTCCTGGGGCACGAGCGGACCGCTCGCATCCGTTCCACGCTGGAGCAAACTGCCCGGCAGCTCTATGAAGTCTCCCAGGCCCAGCCTGTGCGGGACATCGAGCCGGGGTTTTACCACGCGGGAGAGTAGGCCCAACAGTAGCCGTTAACACAATGCCCACGTCGCCCCCGGTGAATAGCTCAGGGATCATTTCCCAGCTATGACCAGATCGGGGAAAGGGGAAGCCGCATGTCAGGACCGTTCCAAATGGGAGTTGCCGAGTCCGCAGAGGCAGTCCGTCGAGGAGAACTTTCCCCTGTCGACCTTACCCTGTCCCTACTGGAGCGCATAGACTCCATAGACCCGGACCTGCAAGCCTGGGCCACGATTGACCGGGAAGAAGCGTTGGGAGAGGCCCGGCAGAAGGAGCAGGAATTCTCCGGCTCCGGGCCAACGGGACATATCCCAGGGGTGCCGGTGGGATTGAAGGACATCTTCTACACCGCCGGGATGAAGACCGCTGCCGGGTCCCGAATATACTCCGACTTCGTTCCCGATTATGACGCCACGGTGGTCACCAAAATCAGGGAAGCGGGCGGCATAATTCTGGGCAAGGCCGTCACCACCGAGTTCGCCAGCGGCGACCCCTCTCCGACCATCAACCCCTGGAATCCGGCCCACACTCCCGGAGGTTCCAGCAGCGGCTCATCGGTGGCTGTAGCCGCCCGCATGTGCGCTGCCGCCCTGGGTTCCCAGACGGGCGGGTCCACCTGCCGCCCTGCCGCGTATAACGGCATCGTCGGGCTTAAGCCTACCTACGGGCGCATAAGCCGGTACGGCGTGGTGCCGGTCAGTTGGTCCCTGGATACTGTCGGAATACTGGTGCGCAGCGTCGATGATGCTGCCCTGATGCTCCAGGTATTGGCCGGCTACGACCCGAAGGACCCCGGTTCCGTCAACTCTCCCGTCCCGGACTACCAGGAACAGGTTGAACAGGCAGACCGTCCACCCCGGATAGGACTGCTTCGGGGCTTCTTCCAGGAACACGCAACCGGAGAAGTATGGACGCATACGGAAGCGGTGGCCCAACAACTGGCCCAGGCCGGGGCCGTGGTTGAGGAACTTGCCCTCCCGGACAGCTTCGGCACCGCCCATAGCTGCCAGCGGACGGTCAGCAACGTGGAATGTGCCGCATTCCATGATCAGTTTTTCCGCGACAGGGCCGATGAGTACGGGGCAAGGATTCGCTCCAGCATTGAGATGGGTATGCTCATACCCGGGGTCTACTATCTCCAGGCGCAGCGTCTGCGCCGCCAGTTCCGCCTCGACATGACCGCCATGATGACGGGTGTGGATGTGGTAATGACCCCCGCCACGCCCGCTCCGCCGCCCGAGGATTTGAGCACTACCGGCGACGCGGCGTTCCAGTCCCCCTGGACCTCCGCCGGGCTGCCCACTGTGGTAGTCCCTTCTGGACTGAGCGAGTCCGGCCTCCCGCTGGCGGTCCAATTCGCCGCCCCTCCGCTGGAGGAAGGGCGATTGCTGGGAGCGGCACGCTGGTGTGAGCGGACCCTCGGGGTGTCCCTGTCACCGCCCAACTTCCCCTAGTCCAGCAGTCTCCATTCACGTAATCCTGAAGCTGCAACCTGCCCATCGGCAGGCTGGTAATGAGATTATCTGGCGAGTTTGGCTTTGCACCAAAACCCCGGCCTGAATCAAAAGTAGGCCCTGAACCAAAAGTAGGTTCTGGCAGTTACGGAGAGGTTCCGAGCAGAAGTCTAGTCCTGCTGCCGGACCTACTGATCTGAGGACAATGCGAGGGCTGGCTGACCAAGAACTGTGCGTTGCAGTATGTAACTTCAACCCGATTGGTTCGGGCACTCAGACAGCCCCCCGTGGTGGTTAGACACGGGAGGTTTCACGGACACCTGGAGAGGTTGGATTATGTAGGTGATTTCCGTTACCGGCTACTGCAGGTTACAGGAGTCGGACAATCTAATCAAGGCCGACATTGACAGGGTCTTTCGATTCTCAAGGAGGGGAAATTCCGAGAAGAGCCAGAACCTCCAGGGGCTTGTAGCTGTAGTGCCGCAACGCCGCCGCGATGTTGGTTGCCCCGGTTTGCCGTAGCAGCCCCAATGTCGTGTTGCGCAAGGCCGCCATCACCTGGGGCGCCGACCCGCTCCTCACTTGGGATGCGTCCTCTTTCATGGTCACGTCCCGCACGTAATGCAGCCGGTTCTCGATTCCCCAATGGCTCCGCCACAGGCGCAGCAACTCCGGGGGCCCAGCCTGAGCCGGACTCAAGCGTGATGGCGTAGGCCAGCTCCTTTCTGGCCGCTCCCTTACGGGTCACCTTGCGCTCCACACAGCACACCTGCCCTACCTGGGGCCAGTCCAGATATTCATTGAGGGCGGAAAAGGCCCACAGGGTACGCTCTTCCCAACGGTCGCCGTGCCGCCCGCACTCCCCAGCCCTGGCCAACTCTTCCCCCCAGGGTGGTTCGGCAAACAGCAGGGCAATACCGGCCCGCAGGGTAGGTTGGTTATCCTTCGCCACCCAGAAATAGCCGCCGCCTTGCTCCACCAACTGCCGGCTCAGGTTCTTCTGGGCATACAGGGCGTCCCCAGTCACCACTCGCCCGGCCGGATCAACCCGGCCAACACTTCCGGAGCCACGCTCAACTCCGCTTCCTTCTCCCCTACCCCCCTTTTGAGCCAGGGTCAGGCCCAGTTGCTGCCCATATAGCGCCACCAGATGCACTCCAGGCAGTTCCTCGCCATGAATGCCCCGCAGACTTTTCCCGTCAATGGCCACCGCCTGCGCCCGGCCGCCCAATTCCTCCTGGGCCCATGCTGGGAGCGCTGCCTCGAAAGCCTCCCGGTCCAACCGTTTGAAGACCAGATGCAAAGTGGATACCGCCGGAGTCTTGCTCCCTTTGAGACCCAGCCTGGGAGCCAAATCGCTATGCTCCCGGCCCCATAGGTGAATGGCGTAGAGGCTGTGGCAGTTGGCCAACATGGCACAGACCGCCAGGGTCAGAATCGCGGGCAAGCTATGGCGTCTTCCCGAAGGGCTGCGGGGGTCCGGCACTTGCTCTAAGGCATGATGGAAAGGCCATTTGCTGACATGGAAGTCATGCGCCAGGATATGCGCAAGATGCGGGCCGACATGCTGGAAATGCAGACCAAGACGCGGTCCGGGATGCGAGACATGGAGACCCGCCTGCGGTCCGACATGCATGACATGAAATCTCGCTTGCAGGACCGGATTGATTACAATTTTCGGACGCTATTGCTGGTCATGGTCGGACTTTGGGGCACCACCATTGCGTCCATCATTGGCGTCCTTCTGACCATAGTGCTCCAGGCAGCCTGACGTCCGGCGTCCGGTGACGAGGCACCAGGGCCGGTTGCCCGCTCCAGCCGCCCGGAGGGACGGACCCCCAACAACCTGATACACTTCTATCCTCCGGTTTGACAGTCCCTATAGGGCATCCTGTTCTTGCTGGAGGAACATATCACCTCCCGGCAACATGGCCAGCGGGGGAAACCAGGGATGCAGGATACCCAGCCAAGCCGGATTTCCAACTTCATCTGAGGGCTTCATCCGGGGGGTTGCCGGCGGCTTCATCCGCGGCCTCCAACAGAATGCCATTGTAATGACGGGGAATTCAAATGGGAGGAGGTCCCATGAGACGAAGAAACCGCAGGTTGACCGGCTTTATACTGGCTTCTGCCGGATTGGTTATTGCTTTATCGGTCCTGGGCCTGGCGGCCATTGGTCTTCTCTCCGTAAATACTGTAACCGCCACCGGCGATTGCAGCCTCACTTGTGTGGACCAGAACAGGAACGGAATCATAGATAAAGCCGAGGTCATAAATGTGATCAACGCTTATCTATTTGGCGATCCAATACCCCCTCCTGCTCGCGGCCCGGCGCCCCTCGACCTGGATGAAATCCTCGCCCGGTTGAAGGCAAACGCTGCTGAGTTCGAGTATGCCATCGGCAAGCACGGCGGCACCCTGACCTACACGACCATCGGCGGTCCCCTCACCTTCAACCTGGCTATCGCCACCGACTCCTCGTCGTCCGAGGTCCTGGGTTATCTTTTCGAGGGCCTCACCCAAACCTCCT
>DAOUJS010000163.1:0-7968 GCA_034422355.1 Dehalococcoidia bacterium
ACGTGTCGAAGATCATCGACACGGCCAGGGAATCGGCCGTCCGGTCGGTGAACGCGACCATGACCGCCGCCTACTGGCTGGTCGGGCGCCATATCGTCGAGTTCGAACAGTCGGGGGAGGAACGGGCCGAGTACAGTGCTGCGCTGTTGGAGAGGTTGGCGCAGGACTTGACCCCAAGATTCGGACGCGGCTTTTCCCGGCAGAACATCCAGCATATGCGGCAGTTCTACCTTTCATATCCACCCGACAAGATTCGCCAGACGCTGTCTGGCAAATTGGGCCGCCCCCCTCAACTGCCGATTCGCCAGACGCCGTCTGGCGAATCCGGCGCCGACTCAATCGACATGCCCATGGCAGACCTTCCAGTGGCCTTTCCGCTACCCTGGTCCGCCTACGTGCGCCTGCTGTCGGTCAGGAACGAGCTAGCCCGCGAGTTCTACGAGACCGAGGCGCTGCGAGGCGGGTGGTCCATCCGCCAACTCAACCGGCAGATCGGTTCCCAGTTCTACGAGCGCACCGCGCTCTCCCGGGACCAAGCCGCCATGCTGACCGGCGGACAGCAGCAGCTACCCGAGGACATCGTTCGTCCCGAAGCAGAGATCAAAGACCCCTTCGTCCTCGAATTTCTCGACCTCAAGGACGAGTATTCCGAGAGCGATCTGGAGGAGGCCCTGATCCAACACCTGGAGACCTTTCTCCTGGAATTGGGAGACGATTTCTGCTTTCTGGGGAGACAGAGGCGGCTGCGCGTCGGCAACCAGTGGTACCGGGTGGACCTGCTGTTCTTTCACCGCCGCCTGCGATGCCTGGTGGTCATCGACCTGAAGATCGGCAGTTTCACTCACGCCGACGCCGGGCAGATGCACTTCTACCTGAACTATGCGAAGGAGCACTGGGCGCGGGAGGGCGAGAACCCGCCCGTCGGGTTGATTCTCTGCTCCGAGAAAGACGAGGCTTTGGCCCACTACGCCCTTGAGGGGCTGTCCAACAACGTGATGGCCGCAGAGTACCGCATCAACCTGCCTGACGAGGAACTACTGGCGTCGGAGCTTGAGCGGACCAGGCAGGCAATGGAGTTGCGAGGGTCTATAACGTCGGAGCCCTCGTCAATGCACGGTAAACTCGCTGTGGACGACCCAGAGGAATGAGGGAGCAACGAGAAGTAACTAAGAAAAGTATGGGGCGTTGTTCTGCTTTGGGAGTGGCTCACTGCTATAGGGGCGCAATCAGAAAGAATGGGTTTTGCCTCTTGCCTCAGCCAACTCCACAGGATCAAGGCAGGATTTGTGGCGTTGCGGGGAGACCATTGCAACCGCGCCCAAAAAACGAGCACAAATTCTCCGATTTCCTTCATCGCACAAGTGCTCTTATGGCATATTGATGGGGTTAACTCCCGACGACTGTGGGGCCGGCATTCCATCTCGAATTGCCAATAGCTTTCGCGGGTGCTGGCTTCCCATTTCTACCTCTTGGGTAGTGATACGGAAACTACGCGGGCGACTCTGGAGTTTGAGGTGACCATTTGAAGAATATCCTGGCATCTGCACAGGGGTTCTTGTCACAGATAACTCACCTCATAGCCAGATGGGAAGAGGGTCTTTGGCTAACAGGCGTCGTCACCGCACTGGCCATCGGGGCAATATTGGTATGGCAGTATTGGGATGACCTGGATAGCGACTTGGAGTCGCTCAGTACTACCGTGCGGAATGTCGCTCTAGTGATCGGCGGGGTGGTTGCGTTACTGCTCGCTATCTGGCGCAGCAGAATAGGGGAACGTCAGGTTACTACCGCACAGCAGGGTTTGTTGAACGAACGTTACCAAAAGGGCGCAGAAATGCTTGGCAGCAATGTCCTTTCAGTGCGCATGGGCGGCATTTATGCGCTCCAGAAACTTGCGGAAGAACACCCCAAGGAGTACCACATACAGATTATGAACCTGCTTGGTGCGTTCGTACGGCACCCGACCAGAGATGAAACCATTTTGTCAGTGCTTGATGACCGAGCTGGGAAAGACGAACAAACAGAAAATTCACGCGAAGATGTTCAAGCTGTTATGCAAATCATTGGTCACCGCAGTCAATCTACCATTGACGCAGAAGAATCCAATTTTGCACTTGACTTGAGGGGTGCTGATCTCAGGGGCGTCCGACTTTGGGGAGCTAACCTATCGAAAGCGAACCTTGATGGTGCTAACCTGCGCGGAGTCCAACTCACCACCGCCGACTTATCTGAAGCCCTGCTTAGACGTGCAGACTTATCCCAAACGGAAACCATCGACGCGAATCTATCCGGGGCGATATTGGACCATGCCGACTTTTCGGATGCCGAGCTTGACGGAACGAACCTGGCTCGTTGTCAAATGTTGGAAACCAGGTTACCAAGAGCAAGACTGATTGATGTCAATTTATCTGGAGCCTTGCTCTCCAGGGCTGATTTGTCAGAATCACACCTCATGGGTGCCGATATGTCTGACACTCATCTTTTAGCCGCAAATGTGTCTGGGGCTTTCTTCAGAAATCCAACTGCAGACGATACATTCAGCGGGTTTTGGGTTACCACCGATACACCTATACGCGGGCTACGTCAAAGCCAATTGGATTTGGCTAGTTCCGACCCGGATAACCCTCCGAAGCTGGAAGGTGTGCTAGATGATGAAACTGGAGAGCAACTGATCTGGCGCGGTAGTGCACCTGAGGAGTGACCCTGCAACGCCAATGCGAAACGCCCCTTTCCCAATCCGAGCAATCAGAGTCAGAACCGCAGCATTCTGCTGTTGGCTTTCGAACTCCCTTTTACATGTGCTGTTCAACACAGAAACGTCCTCGACTGCCCAACCATTACGGACGCAACGTCCGGCCAAATCAAATTGGGTTAGGCGTACAAATCCTTGTGAGTCGGTGACTCACAAGGACTACAGCCACAGATTTGGAAAGGCGAATGGAGCTGGTTTTTCGTTAGCGATGTGTAGTGGTGGCAGGTCAAGTCCAGTTCGCACTCACGTTAACGACTGCGAGCCCGTCGCAGTCTTTGACCCCGCTCCAACAATCGGGGTATCATAGGAGCACGAATTGGCCCGGCGATGCTGACAACATCCCGGGCCGTGGCGCCACCTGCTGACGACAGGTGATGCGGTGGTATTGTACTACTCGCAGACCCGCTCCCGGCAGGAGGCGGGTCTGTTTTCTTTTCAGCCGGTCAGACCCATAGGAGGAGACAATGCCAGGAACCAAGGTGCAAAAGCAGAAGTCCGAAGGCAACCGCGCCGCCATCTACGCCCGCGTCTCAGACAAGAGCCAGGACGCAGAGGACAAGACCTCCATCGCCGAGCAGACCAGCGATATGGAAGCCTACTGCCAGCAGCGGGGGCTGACCATCGTCGCCCGCTACCAGGAGGTGGGACAGGGCTGGTCCAAGAAGCGCAACCAGTTCCAGAAGATGCTGAACGACGCCAAGCTGGGCCGGTTCGACACCATAGTCTGCTGGAAGTCCGACCGCCTCAGCCGGGGCATGTACCCCGCCGCCGCCCTGATGGAGGTGGTGGAGGCCAGCCACGTCAGGCTGGAGGCGGTCATGGACTCCATCGACATGAAGACCTTCGGCCTGATGGCCGCCATCGGCAAGATCGAGCTGGACAACTTCCGGGAGCGGGCCTCCATGGGCAAGCGGGGCGCCGCCAAGATGGGCCGCATCCCGGTCAGCAATGTGCCCTACGGCTACCGCGTGAACGACGACGGCAGGCCGGAGATCGTGGAAGAGGAGGCCGAGGTGGTGCGCCGCATCTACCGCTGGTGCGTTGACGAAGGCCTGGGGGCGCGGGTCATCAACCAGCGTCTCACCGCCGAGGGCGTTCCCCTGGGACGGACGGGCAAGCGGTGGTGGGACGGGCAGATTCACCGCCTCCTGACCAACGAGACCTACAAGGGAACCTGGTGGTACGGACGCGCCCGCTACGTCTCCACCGAGGACGGCATCAAGGTCTATGACCAGGACCCCGAGAACTGGATCGGCGTGCCCTTCCCGGCCATCATCGACACGGAGACCTGGGACCGCTGCCAGGAGATGCGGACCAGGCGCAAGACCTACTCCGGGCGGAACACCAAGATATTCTACCTGTTGCAGCACCTGGTGCGCTGCACCGAGTGCGGGATGCTGATGGGCTGCATGGCCACCAGGAAGCGGACGGTGAAGCACGGGGACAAGACCTACAAGTACGATCTTGAAATCCCCCGCCGCTACTACAAGTGCTACGGGGTCCAGCACTTCCAGACCGGCTGCCGGGAGCACACCATGATCCGGGCGGAGCGGTTGGAGGGATTGGTCTGGGAGGAGGTCAAGAAGGTGCTGTCTAATCCCGCCCTGATCGTGGCCGGCATCGAGTCCCTGGGAGAGAAGGAAGAAGGCGGTCTGAGCGAAGAGGTGGTCAGGGCGGAGCGGGAGTTGGAGAAGTGGCAGTTGGAGGAGGACCGGGCCATCCGGCTCTACGTGTCGGGCAAGATCACCGAGGCTCAGCTGGACCACCAGAGGAAGTTCATCACGGAAAGGCTGGAGAGCGCCCGCAGGAGGCTGAACGATTGCCGGGCCAGGGAGTCGGCCCAGGCGGGTCAGAAGGAAATGGCTGAGCGGGTGTTGGAGTGGGCGGAGTTGATGGGCGACGGACTGGACGACCTGCCCGATGACAAGCGGAGAGAGGTGCTGCGGCTGCTGTTGGAGGAGGTGACCATCAACCGGGAGAACAACCTGACTTTCACACTGGCGATACCAACGGAAGATTTGGATTCGATTGTGCCTCCGGTATCAGATTTTCGCTATAAAATTCGTCCACGGACTCGATGATGGCCTCCATCAGCTTGCCTGTGGGGGTGTCGTCGGCGTGCTCGGTGATGGAGACGACGCGGATGCCCTTGCGCCTTAGCATGGACTTGAAGGCCACGGCGTGCTCCCGCTTGCGGGTGAACCGGCTGAACTTCCAGACCAAAATCTCGCGGAAAGGGGCCTCTGGCCTGCCGGCCTCGTCCAGCATCTTGCGAAACTGTGGGCGGTCGGCGATACGCCCGCTCTCGGCTTCGTCCACAAACTCGCGGACCACCAGGTAGCCGTTCTTCTCGGCGTAGTCCCTCAATGCCCGAAGCTGGGCTGCGACAGACAGGTCCACGTCCTGGCGGTCGCTGGACACCCGGGCGTACAAAGCCACGGGGGCCAGGTCGGTATTCCTACTCATCCTTCTCTCCTCCTTGATCACCTTCAGGTTCAACCTGGCGGGAGCGCAGCCGCTCCAAGCGGGCCTGGCGGCGCAACTCTCGCTCTTCCATGTACAAACGCAGGGCCTCACGCACCAGCTCGCTCATGTCGCGGCCCTCTTCATCCTTGACCCGCTGCACGTCTTCAAACATCTCCGGGGGCAGGGAGAAGGTGATGGTCCTTGATTTCCGGCGTGGCGGCATGGTCTCTCTTTTTGCCTGTTGTGGTAATGGGTTGTCTTACCATTATTATCCGCCATCCGGCCCTGTCGGTCAAGGCGCGGCCAGGACCGTCCTGGGGTTGTAGCGGCCATTGGGCCGCCACCCCGGCCGGCCCAGCTTGCCAAGTTGCGGCTCCAGCGCCCGGCGGTATTCCCAGGGCACGGCGACCAACACCACCTTGGCAAGCCTGCCCTTCCAGACCACGGGCGCGGCAAAACCGGCGATGCCGTCCGCCTCGGCGTACTCAAACCTGACGCTGCGGGCCGCCCGTTCCGCCAGGGAACCGGGCGCAATGGCCCGGCCCTTTTGGGGCATCCCGCCCCGCCAGCCGCCCGTGAGCCGGGAGCGGCGCGCCCGGAAGCCCGCCGTCCGCCGGACCACCTTGGCCCGCAGCATCGGCGGCTCCATCCAGCCCGCCGGGTCTCCCCGCTCCGTGTGCTCGTACAGGACCACCATCAGGGGCGGGACCCGCACCACCTCGGCCATCCGCAATGCCGCCGATGCGTAGGAGCAGCCGAACTGGTCGTGGAGGGCCACCACGTCCAGCCCGCTGGCCTGGGCGTAGGCGGCGAATAGTTCCGGCTGCATCAGCGCCGCCGCCGCGAAGCGTTCCGCCTGGAGGCACACCACCGGGTCCAGCGGCCCGCCGGATTTCCGGATGCCCAGGTGCTCCAGGATGATCTCGTACATTTCGTGGGCCACCGTCTGGGCCTTTGAACCCTCCCACAGGTCGTCCCGGTGATAGATGCGGTACTCGCCCCCGGGCTGGCCGATGTGAGCGCCCCGCAGCCCCTCCATCCTCCCGTCCTGCACCGTGCCGAACCCGGCCCGCTGCGCCAGGTCGGTCAGCTCCGCCAGGGTGGGCCGGACCGAGATGCCGAAGCGGGCCACGAATCGGCCGGCGACGGCCTCCGGGTCCAGCGGTCTGCCCTGTTCCAGTTCCTCCCGCAGGTCGCGGCAGAAGCCGCTCACGGTCTCTTTCATTCCAAAAGCCTCTTGCCGGTGAACTTCTCGTACATTTCCACGATGAACCGCTTGGCGTTGACGGTCAGGGGACCGTCGGGCCGGGTGCCTACTCTAAAGGCCGGGTCGTCCAGCACGAAGCGGTAGGCCCGCTCCACGTCCTGGGCCTCGTCGCTGAAGGGGTCGGGCTGGGAACCGTGACCGGCCCGCCGGATCAGGGCCTCGGGGTCCACCCGGTACAACTCGGCCAGCTTGCGCAGCAGGTTGGCGCCGGGCTGCTTCTCTCCCCTTTCGATCTGGGACAGGTAGGAACTGGATACCCCGGTGCGCCGGGTCACCTCCCGCAGGCTCACCCGGCCCCGCAGCCGCTTGAGCAGGGGGCCGATGTCCTCCGCGCCGCCCCGCTCGCCAGCCGGTTCCGGCGGACCGCTGTGCTGTTGGTCAATCTCATCCACGATGTTCCCCTCCTTCCCCGATTGCGGCGGTGTTGCCGGTGGGATACTTGTTACATAATAGTTCGCTAATTGTTACATCACAGAAAGCACTTGGTCAAGAAACCCTTGTAAGTGGCGTGTGGCCTATTGCCTGTCTCGAAATCTCATTGCTACACTCCAATGGTCAGAACGGATTTTCTAATCCGCCTGGCCGAGTATACACCACCGCCGGTCTCCCGGCCAACCCCCAGGGGTCAGTCCGGGCAGCGGCCCGAGATTATCGCCTTGAGCAAGAAACGCAGGCTCACCAGGGACCAGGAGCGCCGCCGCATCGAGGGGCTGCGCGTCCTGGCGCGCATCATCGCCCGCCACTACCTGGAACACCCCGACCTGTATCCCCAGCCGGTTGACGGCGGGGAAGGCAGGAAGGAGTCCGGGCAAGAGGTTGCGGAATGAAACGCCGCAAGCCCGCCTTCCGGGTCCGCCTGGACCAGCGCAAGGCGTGGGCCAGATTGAATGCGCTCAACCTGAGCCAGAACGAGCTGGCCCGGCGCATCGGGCGCTCCTCGGGCTACGTCTCCCTGATGTTCAACGGGGAGCGCTGCCCGGCGCCGGAGACCCGCAAGCGCCTGATGGAGGTCCTCCAGGTGTCCCGCTTCGAGGACCTGTTCTACATGGAGGAGAACGGTGATTAGGAACGCCAACCAGTCCGCCCTGATCTTCATCCCGCCGGGCACCGCCCTGATGCCCGACGACTTCGCCGACACGCTGAAGGCCATCAAGGAAATGACCGGCCTCTCCTGGGAGGGGATGGCATCGGCCATGGGGGTGGACAGCCGCCAGCTGTGGCGCTGGCGCAAGGAGGGCGGGGAGCCCAACGGCGGGGCCATGCTGGCGCTGGTGCGTGTGGCGGTGCGGGTGCCGGGCGGGTTGGCGCTGCTGATAGACGAGGACGTGACCGTAGTCTTTACACCGCGAAACTAGAGCAAGGAGGAATAGCCATGACAACGGAAGGATTCAACCTGAACGAGGACTACCGGCCCCCGCCCTGGCCCGAGGACTTCGGGAAGCGGCTGGAGGGCCTGAAGAGGCAGACCCGCCTGCGCTGGAAG
>DAOUJS010000164.1:0-16660 GCA_034422355.1 Dehalococcoidia bacterium
GCCACCCAGGCCCAGATCAGCGTCAAGGACGGCGTGACCATGGCCATTCTCGGCGTGGGGGTGCTGGCGGCGGCCCGGGGCTACCTGTGGTACCAGGACGGCGAAATCCTGAAAGCGACGCTATTGGGCTTGGGCACGGCCTTGGGGCTGGTTCTGGCCGGCTGGGGCTGGTGGCGCTGGCGGCAGGCCCGCAACCGGGTCTACGACCCGCTGATGATCAAGGAGAAGACCTCCCGCATCGCCTTCGACGGCGAGATACAACTTACGGCCATCCTGCCCGAGGCCTCCGGACCCGACCGGGCTAACGAACTGCTGGGGCCGGTGGCCGCCGCCTACCGGCACTACGACAACCCCGCCGGGGCCAGGTTCAGGGTGGGCAAGGTCAAACCCACGCTCCCCGACGCCCACCTGCACCCCACCGGGCCGGGGCTGTTCGGCAAGCGCAGCGTCCTGGGGGTGAGGGAGGCCGCCGGCCTGTGGCACCCTCCGGGGGCCAGGGACGAGACGCCGCTGGTAGCCCGCGCCGGGTCCAGGGCCCTGCTGCCCTCGGCCAGGAGCACCAGCGGCGGCGCCCTGGTGGGCGAGACCACCACCGGTCCGGCCAGGAAGATCCACTTCCCCCAGGACCTGCTGCGCCGCCACCACCTCTACGTGGCACGGACCCGCATGGGCAAGTCCACCCTGATGGAGCACGTCATCGCCCACAAGCTGAAGGAGAAGGCGGAAGGACGCGACAACGACGCCATCGTCGTCGTGGACCCCCACGCCGACCTGGTAGGCAGCGTGCTGGCCCAGGTGCCCGAAAGCCTGATCGAACAGGTGAAGCTCATCGACCTGGCGGATAAGCGGGGCTACCCCGGCATCAACCTGCTGGACACCCGCATCTTCGCCGACCGGGACCGCACCGCCGACTCGGTGGTCCGCGTGGCCCACGGCCTGTGGGAGCAGTGGGGGCCAAGGATGCAGTCCATCCTGGAGCACGCGGTGAAGAGCCTGCACGAGGCCAACGAGAAGCGGGCGCCGGAAGCGCAGTACACCATCATCGACGGACTGCGGCTGCTGGGCGACGACGACTTCCGGGACGAGGTGACGGCCCAGGTGGACGACCACCACCTGCTGCGCTGGTGGGCCAGGGAGTTCGGCACCTGGCGCAAGGACTACCAGGGCATAGCCCTGGCCCCGGTGCAGACCCGCCTAGCCTACTACGCATCCTCCAAGACGGCCCGGGCCATCCTGGGCCAGCCCCGCTCCACCATCGACCTGCGGGAGACGATACGCGACGGCGGCATCCTACTGGTGTCCACTGCCCAGGGCGCCGTGGGTAGGGACGTGGCGGCCCTGGTGGGCTCCTCCATCCTGAACCTGGTGGATGGGGTGATTAGGGAGCAGGGCAGCCTGGCGCCGGAGCAGCGCCGGGGCGCCCTTGTCGTCGTGGACGAGATGCAGACCATGCCCGGCGTGGACTACGAGTCCATGCTCAGTGAGTTGGGCAAGTTCGGGGCCAACTTCATCCTGGCCACCCAGAGCCTGGCCAAGCTGGAGGACCTGTCCCGCACCATGCGAGACACCGTGCTGGCCAACGTGGGCTGCCTGGCCGCCTTCCAGATGGCGGGCACCGACGCCCGGCAGTTGGTGTGGGAGCTGGGCAAGGAACGGGTCAGCGAGGACGACGTGACCTCCCTGGACGTGCACCAGTGCTACGTGCGGGCCACGGTGGGAGTGGAGCGGATGGACGCCTTCTCCATGAGGGTGCTGCCGCCGGAGCCGGGGAACCCGGACGTGGCCCTGCGTATCCGGGACCTGGCCCTGGGCTACCTGACGCCGCTGGACGACATCGGGCTTCCGGACGACGAGATGGGGAAGCTGGTGGAGAAGTACCGCCAGGAACTGGCGGAACTCCGGCAGGGGCCGCGCCGCCGCCAGGAAAACCAGGCTAGCCCGCCGGCCCAGCCCAAGGCCAACAGCCGGCGCAACCAGCGCAGCCGGCGGCAGGGGCAGCCCGCAGCCGAACCCGATGCGGAGGCGGAGGCGGAAGGGGAGCAGAGCAACGAGGAGTTGAGCATCGAGGAACAGGACGACGAGGAACGGAGCGACGGTTGGGAAGTGGGCAACGGGGAACCGGACGGTGAGGGGGAGGGAGAGGAATGACGCGCCTCAGCCACACCGGAATGGAACTGCTGGACCTTCTGGCCCAAATGCCCTTCCTGGACCGGCTGGAGCTGGCCGCCCTGGCCGGGCGGTCCCGGGGCGGGGTCTACGAGGCGGCGGCCCGGCTGGAGGACGCCGGACTCGCCGCCTCGGTGCCCCACGGCACGCCCCTGCTGGCCCCCACCCGCAGGTACTACCTCACCGAGCAGGGCGTGAACGCGCTGGCCCTGGATGAGGCCCGGCCCATGAGCAGCCTGCTCCGTGAACATCCCCTATCGTTTCGCTTCCGGCGGGTCCTGCTGGAACGCCTGGACGCCGCCGCCATCATCTACCGCCTGGCCGCCACCCTGGCCGGCCTGGGCCACCCCGTCCGCTTCCGCTGGCACCGAGCGCTACCCCAGGACGCAACCGTCTCCCTTTCCGATGAGCGCGTCCTTGCCATAGTGCGCCAAGGTTCGACCGCCGAGCGCGCCGGTTTCGCCAAGCGCCTCTGGCGGCTGGCCCAGGGTCCCAGGCCCGGAGCTTTCCTGGTGATGGTCCCCGACGAGGTGCGCCTGCGCCAGGCCCGCGAACTGCTGCGCGGCGTCCGCGCCCCGGCATCCTCGGCCCCTGCCTTCTTCGCGCTGGAACGGCACGTTGCGGCGGCCGGCGGCGATGATCCGGTATGGCGGTCGTTTTCGTCGGGCGTCGGCGTATCCTTCGCCGAGGCTGTGGCCCGCGCCAATCCCGGCGGCATAGTGGCGGCGGAACCGCCCCTGGAACGGGTCTCCCTCCCCAGCGACATCGACCCCGGGGAACTGGACGGCGGCGAGGACGTGGCCGAACACCTGCTGCCCGTCGTGCTGCGGCCCGCCGAAAAGCGCGCCCTGGACCTGCTGGCCGACTGGCCCTGGCTGGCGCGGCCGGACCTGGCCGGTCTGCTGGACGTTTCCAACTCCGGGGCGTCCCACCTCACCGGCGCCCTGGCACGCCTCGGGTTGGTGGCCGCCGTCCAGCGCGATAGCCGCCGCCTGGCCCTCACCGACCGGGGACTGAAACTGCTGGCCCGCCGGGACCGCGTGTCCACCGGCGAGGCCAGGCAGCGGTGGAGCGTCAGCAGAGACGACGGCGCAAACGTACCCGGCCGGCGCAGCCGCCAGTTGCTGCGGGACCTGGAACACACCGCCGCCGTCCACCGCTTCATCGCCGCCCTGGTACGCCAGGCCCGAAACTACGGCTGGGACGTGGAGCAGCTGGACCCGCCCCACCGGGCCTCCCGCTACTTCCGCCACTACGGAGGCCCCCGCTCCCTGCATCCCGACGCCTTCGGAACCCTGCGCCGGGGTGACCTGCTGCGTTCCTTCTTCCTGGAGTACGAGCGCCGGGCCGTCCGCCCCGCCACCATGGCCCAGCGCCTGGCCCCCTACCTGCGCTACTACTCCTCCCACCGCCCCGCCGACGACCACGGCCACCGGCCCCTGGTCCTGGTGGTTTTCGATGATCCCATGGCTCCGACCCACTTCCTGGAGGTGGCCCGGAGGGAGATGCAGCGGGTAGGGGTGCCGCTGCCCCTGATGGCATCCCACCGAGAACTGGTGGAACGGGAGGGGCCGTTGGGTTCCGCCTGGCTGGCGCCGGATGGCGACTTCCAGCCGGACTTTGCCTTTCTACCCTGACGGTGCTTCTTTCAAGAAACAATCAGACAGCCGATACCAAACTTAAAGCCCCACTAAACTGGATAAGACCAAGCACCTTCCTGATAGGGTTCAGCTCGGATGTAAAGTTCGCCATCCGCAGTTTCATATTTCCCATAAAGCTTGTCTGCAAATTGGCGGAGATTCTCGCTGGGAGTTTTACGGTATAGTAGTGAAGCCCGCGCATACAAGGTGAGGGTGTTCATGGTAGTAGAAGGGGAGCAGAATTTAAGGAAGTGGCAACAGCTGGAGCTTCGGGTTTGCAATAAAGGTTGGACTGCCTGCGGCGAGCACCCTATCCCTGGTTATGAGGTCCCATCTGCCCACATGGAATACATTCATGGGCAATGGTAGTGCCCTGCATTGACTGATATCATTTGGCTTGTAGGCACACCATTGTTATGGTCCAGGTGGACGCTGCTGCTGGCGAATTCCATTCAGCTCTATAGAGCCATTTCGAGGAACTCACCGGCCATCCCTCATTCCCAATCGATACGTCCAAATCCATGAAGCCCATGTGGAGACAGTCATGACGCCACACCCAGATAATGGCAGCGCTGACGAACTGCTATCCAGGGTTGTCCAAGAGGTAGCCCAGCAATCCCAAACCCTGGGATTGCACATCAAACAGCACAATGATATTAATGCTCCGGCCCAAGAGCAGGTGCAGCGGTCGATCCAAGAGGCCAAGACCGCGCTGGAAGAAGCCTCCCAAGACTCCCTTGCCGCTGGCGCCCAGCTGTTGGAAGCTGGCAAAGCCGAACTTCTGGAGCAGTTCAAGATCTCCACCCAAGCTATCCACCAGGAGGCCGCCGCCAATTTGGCCCGCATGGAGGAACAGCACCTGCATCATGTGGAACAGTTGACTGTTGCAATTGCCCGCGACCGGGCGGTGTGCGAAACTCTACTGGCAACGATGCAGGATGCAGTCGGGGCTGCCCAAGAGCAACTTGCCGAAGAACGGAGACGCTTGCGCCAGGACTACCAAGGAGCGATGGAGAATCTGACACGCTTGCAGGAGGAACATCAGCGCGCTGCGGACGAACAGAGGCGGGAGCTTTCCCGAGAGTACAAGACTGCATTGGAAGCATCTCTCGCCGCTAACCGGATCGAGCGAGAGGAACAGAGTAACGAGTTCGAGCTGCTACGCGGTCGGACACTGGCCGAGCTAAGTGCAGAACTGGAAAATGCACTGGAAGCCGGCGCCAACGCCAACAAAACAGCCCTGGCTGAAGCTACCATCAACCTCAACGCTGAACATCAACGCCACACCTATGCCGCCATTGCCGGTATCCGGACCACGTGGACCAGGTTTTCCCGCATTATCATCGGAGTTTCTGTAGCCAGCGCCGCCGCGGCCGCCGCCGCCATAGTGATGGCACTGATATGAGCACCCCTAACCAATACACCATAGCCGAGCTCTTGACTCTGCTGGATGACGGGCATCGGCTGCTTGACGAAGCGACGTCTATCGAAAAGGAAAAACGCCGGCGCAGCGTATCCGAACGTCTGGAAGTCGCCCTGGCTGGTTGCGGTGAAGCTGCCAGGGAGGGCCATCAAAGGGCGGCTGAACACCTGGAGAAGATGCTCACCGTAATTCAACAGACCCAAGACCGAGTATCCCGTGTTGACCGTACCGCCGGAACGGGGCAGGGGATTGAGACAATACTTGACAGCTTGGACTATGCAGTCCAGGAGCTCAAGGTACGCCATGATGGACTGCGCGAAGAGATTGAGGAGAAACTCCAGCAGTTGGGCACCTTCAACATCACCCTTTTTGGGCGCACCATGTCCGGCAAGTCCACGCTAATGGAGATTCTGATCAAGGGGGACGGCGAATCCATCGGCCAAGGGGCCCAGAGGACCACCAGGGACGTGCGGAGGTATGAGTGGCAAGGCCTAGCCGTAACCGACGTTCCGGGCATTGCGGCCTTTGGGGGACAGGCAGATGAGGACACCGCTTATAAGGCTGTAGACCAGGCCGACCTGGTGCTGTTCCTGACGACCGACGACGCTTCACAGCCAGCCGAAGCCGAGCATCTGGCCTGCCTCCGACAGCGAGGCCGCCACGTGCTGGGCATCTGCAACGTCAAGGAACATCTTGACGATGAGGTCGCCATCCGCCGTTTCATCCGCGACCACATGCGCAGGCATTTTGACCCCCAACGCCTGGAACAGCTCAGTCTCACGTTTGACAAGATGGCGAGCCTGCACACTCCAGGCCGCACACTGGAACTGGTCCATGTCCATCTCCAGGCAAAGTATCTCGCCGACCGTGCCGAAAATCAGGACAAGCCCTGGCGGGCTGATCTGGACAGGGTCAGCCGATTCTTTGACGTAGAGGACCGTATCCTTGATGAAGTCGCCACCAACGGCACCTTTCTGCGGATGCGCAGCTTCCTGGATTCCGCCGCTGCAACTGAATGTCATACCTTCGAAGCGATGCTGAAGAACGCGGAACTATCCGAACAACTAGGCCGCCGCCTCTCCGACCGGACACAGGAACTCCACGCCTGGCGCGAGTCTTTCCTCCGAAGCGCCAACCAAGAGTTTGACCGGCTGATTCAGGAGACCGTCGGTGGTCTGCGCCGTCAAGTGCCAGCTTTTACCGAAGAGCACTGTGAGGACAGGCAGTTGCCCGGCATGTGGCATTCGCGTATCCAGGCGGCCAACATGGAACGTAAGATGCGGGAAACACAGGAAAGGCTGGCCAATGCCTGTAACGAATACTTCAAAGCCCTGGTCGAGGATATACAGGAGGAAATCAGGCTGATTGACCTTCAAATTCAGACCCTTGCTCTCGAAACTGGTCCCCTTCGAAATTCGCGCCGTATGTGGAACTGGGGCACAGTCGGGGTATCTGGAACCGCGACAGTGGGTCTCGGAATAGCAGCTCTTACGAACTTCTGGAACCCTGTCGGATGGGTTGCCGCTGCGGGATTAGTCGTATTCAGTGCGGCCGGTTTACTGTTAGGCCGACGTTTCAAGAACCGTGACCAGAAGCGGCGTGAAGCCATTGCCAAAATAACTTCAGAAATAGGTAAGAACTTGGATGACCTTGAAGTACAGGTCCGCGCCAATATGAAGCAATGGCTGGAGGAATTCACAGGGCAGCATCTCGACGCCGGAACAAATCAGTTATATGTCTTGGCGGAACAATACGTGCAGGCTGCTGCCTTCATGCGAGAAACTGCTTGGAGTCAGCGTGACAGCCTGCTGGACATCAACCGGCAGACCATCGAGCTGGCTCTCGGTCACCTCGGCCATCACGCCGCGATTCCAAATGTCACCAAGGTCGCCCGAATTCCCGGCCAGAGCATGGTACTGACTACCAACAGCTACCAGTTGCCCGATTCCACAATGGATGCGATAGGGGACTTGTTCAACGAATCCGTAGTTCAAATGCCCGACGGGTTGGACGCACGGCAAGTTATCGAAGTGTTGGCTGGATCTCGCCGGGATGGGGCTGTATATGTTGACGAAACACTAAATACCGTCCAAAAGGTGTCCGGCCCCGCCAACTGTGAAGCGCAGGTCGAGATTCGGCTGGCCAGCCAGCTCACGGGATGCCAAATCACCAACGACACAGGAGAATAGATGTATGACGCAACTTCAGACTCACCTGTGGGCCCAGGAGACTGAGGCCGTCCTCAAACAGGCCCGACGTGCCATCACCGAATCCCGCACGGAATCTGTTGCCGCCTTGGCAGAGAAGTTACCTGACAAGGGAAGCAGCTCCAATGCCCCCATAAGTCTGGCTTTCGCCGGCCAATACAGCGCCGGCAAGTCCACTCTGATCAAAGCACTCACCGGGCGCGACGACATCGCCGTCGGCGCCGGAATCACCACCGAGACAATCCAACATTACGTATGGCGTGATGTGACTGTCATTGACACCCCGGGCATTCATACCGCTCTTCGTCCAGATCACGATCACGCCGCTTATTCCTCCATCAGCAATTCTGACTTGTTGGTCTTCGTCATCACCAACGAGCTGTTTGACAGCCATATCGCCGATTACTATCGCAAACTGACCATCGACCGAGAAAAGGGACACGAGACCATCCTCGTAGTCAACAAGATGGGACGCCATGCCATGGGCAACACTCCCGCAAGCAGGGCAGTGATTAGGGAGGACCTGCGGGAGCCGCTACAGCCCTTCACTCCTGAAGACCTCCGCATTACCTTCACTGACGCCGCCAGCGCGCTGGAAGCCAGTGAGGAAACCGACCCGGAATTCAGGGAAATGCTCCTGCGGCAAGGCAACCTTGATGAGTTGATCGACAACCTCAACTCCCTGGTGGTTGAAAAGGGGCTGAACGCTCGCCACACCACCGCTCTGTATTCAATTGATGAGGTCCTGCAAACCGCCATCCAAATGGAACCCACCGATGACCCTGACGTTGACGCGCTGGTGTTGGTCTACAACCAGAATATTCGTGCCATCAACGAAACGAGGCAACAGTTGCATTTGGCCGTCAGCAATGCAATAGCTCAGGGCACGGACCAGATACGGGCCGTTGGCGCAGACCTCGCTGAACAATTCTACCCGGACGTCAAGCGGGACCAGATGGAACGCGCTGAGCTGGAAGCGCAAAGCAGGGTTGAGGACCTTACCAGGCAAATAGCTGCCGAGACCGAACAACTGGCTGCCGAAATTTTGCCCACCTTGGGGCAGCGCCTGGAGGACCTGCAGGGGACTAGCTTGCATAGGAATACTTTCGACGCTATCAACTCCCGCATGCAGGGGCGTGATTTAGGACCTGCTATTCGCGGAGCGGCCTCCGGCGCGACCAAACTGGGGGAACTGGCTCGTGGTTTTGCCTTCAATTCCGGGGCGGTGGCGCGGGGAGCGTCAGGGCTTGCTCAATATTCAGGTAGTACCGCACATGGCGCAATACTCAATGTGGGCCACTTCCTGGGCCATTCATTTCGACCCTGGGAAGCCGTCAGAATGGCCAGCTTCATCGGGCGCGCCGCCCCGTTCCTTACCATAGCCGGGGCCGTTCTTTCCGTTGGCGCTCAGGCGTATGCCGACCACCAGGAAGACAAACGCAGCCGCGAAATGCAGGGCATACGACAGGACATTCGCGCCCAATTCGTGAGCGCCGGCATTGAAATCGGGGACAGATTCAACATCCAGTGGAAGACCATTATGAGCGAAATGTTGGATGACCCGCTGGAACAGATTATCGAACAGCGGGATGAACTCAATCGGTTGCGTGAGGAGCAGAACGCGCACTTGGCACATTTGAACTCCGTCAGTACCGCCGCCAACAATCTGATTCATAGAATCCACTCTGTGCCAGCGGGTCAAGCTAATCAATAGGAGATGCCCTCCACCATATTGATTGCGCCATCACGATTGGAATGAGATTGCCTATAGGTTGTTCAGGGTGTCTCTGGCCGGGCTTCGTGGTGGCAGCGAATGGGGAAATGCGGCGTGAGACGTCTACCCTGGCCTAAGATGAAGGTGGCAACGCCGCAGCCCGTGGCCGATTTGGGTAATTGCATCTCGCCGCCCACAAAACAGCGGTACAGGTTCAGCACTGGGCTGTATTCTTGCGAGTTAGCCTGGTGGAGTTCCTCGATGCCTCCGGCAACATAGTCGCTTGCCAACAGCTGCTTTCCAGTCAGCCGCGTCTCTTGATGCCGTCCCGTCTCGCTAGACCGCCGGTGCTCCCCAATGCCCATAGCGGCGTAGTCCCGGGGCTTTTCCCTTGCGTATTTGAGCCCGGTGATCCAGGAAGCAATATCCGGCACGAAGAACGGGGACCTCGCCTGCCCCTAATGAGATAGCCGTTGCTCCTCCGGCAGGCCGCGAGACTTGGCAAGCTGGGCACCGGGCTATCCTCGCACCGGCAGGAGTCTCACTCGGACTCCCGTAACTCGATATGGAGTTGAAGCAGCGACGAGACATCGAGGCGGAGGGCTGTGGAGTGAGATTTAGGGTAGCGGCAAAGGGCCCGCCATCATAGAATGAAATTGGCGCAGAGCTTTCGGAATTTCACTGTAGAAGCGACTTCGGGGCCATCACCATAGCCTGCCCACAGGGGACCACATACAGGGACCTCCGTCCCAGAGGGGAAAGTAAAACAAAATGCACCTGGCTCGGAAACTCTTTGGCGAAATCCTGCCGTTCAGAATAGAACACCGTCGCGGCCACGTTGCCGTAAAAGGGGGCCTGGCTCACGACGACGAATTCTTCGAGGCCGAGTCGGTTACCCTGCATCCAACGGATGATGGCCGCCTGAGGGCGAGGGTAAGGTACTCAGGTGAGATTCCCCAAGCACTGCATTCCCCCCAAGACGGGAGCGCGCAATGGTTCCATCGAGACGTGCGACTGGAACTCCGAGTCACCATTCCCGACGGCTTCTTTTACAGATTCAACGTCAAAATGCTCTCGGCTCCGGACTTCTTCCTGAACGACGCCGGTCGGCCCGAGCCCCACCCGCCCAGGTACCAGGGGGACACGGGCTTCTTCCACTATCTCGTCGAAATTACCGATGCCCGATGGTGGAGTTCTGACGAGCACTCTGCCGGGTATCACTGGCGATTCTCAGTCAACGACTTACCTGAACTACCCCCTCTAAAGGAATCGAGTCACTGCTTGCAGAACACGGCGCCCGGTGTGTTCCCGGGAGCCTACTTTACATGCACATTGGATGGTGGCTCATATCCACCAGGACCGGTCGAGTACTGGTTCGCTTACGATATGGAGAGCAGCATCAACCGTCCCACTTCAGTGCAACATGCTAGAGATACCTACGATAGAAACCAGTACCAATTTTCCTTCGGAAGGATGGACAAAAGGGAACTTAACCTCAATGAAGGTCACCGAATAATAGACTTGTGGGAGTATCTCCTGGGATTCTGTTCCGGAACTTTTCGCACCGTTGACATCATCATAGGCTACAGCGACACGGGAGGATGGTGTTACGCCGAATTGCCCAAGGTCTTCGTCAGGCAGTATCCATGCAAGTTCTCATGGTTTCCCCAAGAATGGCCTATGGACTTCCCCGACTTCGCGTGTCAGTTCCTGACCCACTTCCAGCAGGTTTACGACCAGAAGAAGTCGGACAACGGGGTACATCCATCCTACTTGGACCCCGTTTTCCGCAATCGACATGGTTTCGGGGCCGCAATTCCAATCCTAGACGGTTATCTGAGAGCGGCGGCCTTGGAATTGCCCCACGACTCGCTGAACGCCGCTTTTGCCGCATTGGAGGCACAGGTGAAGCAGGATCGGAAGTTTCCCGATAGGCGGGGTATTCCCCCTGTTGAAATTGCTACGTATCTACGGGAGAAGGGCATAGATCCCTGTTTCATATCTCACGTCTTCGGGTCTTACCAGAACACCGCTTGGGGCTCTCCCCAGACCATAACGGGACTGAAGGAACCTCCCGAAGGAGCAACCAGTTGGATCGAACAACCCGTATATGAACCGTCCAAGTCAGACAGCCATGACGACCTAGGGTACGGGATAACCGCCATCAAGAATTGGCGGGACAAGCGGGGGTCCCACCTTGACGCCCACGCTGGAGGCGGAGATTTCTATGCCGCCCAGAATTACGCCAACCTGACCCTAGAGTACCTGGAACTAATGTTACTGCAGAGGGTGGGCTATACTGGAATCTATCGCAGCAGAACGGGGATGTTCGACAATGCCGTGAAGCCGGTAGCGTGGGGAATGAACACCAGTGAACAAGGGGAGGCAAGCCAGTCCATGATTTAGCTTTATGCATCCAAAGTAGACTTACATGGCCTGACTGGATGGACGACCCGGTGCCGCCACTCAGGCGTGGCGAGAAGATGAAACGCAAAGGCCGGGGCCGGGAATGTAGTTTTTCCCGGCCCCGGCCTTTGCGTCAGAATCTTCCGGCGGTCAGTTTACTGAATGGAAGCGCAGGTCATGCTCCTGGCGGGCGGGCACCGTTCTTGCTGAGTCTGCACCAGATGCCATGGCCCGGCGTTGGCAAGCCCGGCCGCAACTCTGGCGTATCTTCGCCCCTTACCTGGCCAGTGCTTTCCGCATCGGTGTTGAAGCTGATGTCATGGTGCACGTCCTGGCTCGCTACTTTCTGCGAGACCTCGGAATCCGCCACGCCGCGCAGCAGGTGGTGGAGCAGACCCATCCCTGCGGCCAACTCTAGCAGGTTGACCAGGTGGCCGGAGCTTACTGCTGCCCCTGCCTTCCAGCGCCTCACCGTTTCGGCATTGACCCGCAGTTCCCGGGCCAGCCCCCGCCAACTGAAACCGCCGGCCTGCCGGAAGCGGTCCAGCCGTTCGGAGAAGTCTGCGGGGAACTCCTGGGGCTTTGTGCGGTAGACGTACCGCTGGCGGCTGCCCATCCGCTACCTACGGTAGGGCCAGGGCTCGTCGGAGTCCCGCAGCAGCACCTCGACACCGCCCCGCACCGTGCCGGCCCACTCCAGGATAGCCCGCATCTCGGCGGCGGTGGGCACGTCGTAAAAGCGCAGCCGGTTGGCCCGTTCCAGGGGCAGGCCCCACCGGCGGGTGAAGTCCTCCAGGGACACGCCGGTGCGGTCCTCCAACCGGCCCAGCCGCACCCACCAGTCCTCGGGCAGGGGCGGCGGCGGATAGCCCTTGCTCAGGCTAGGCTCGTAGTTGTCGTTGTCGAAAGTCATAGGCAATTCCTCCTCGGTTTCCTTGTGGCGGTTCCGGTCGGGGTTCCCGGCGACGACCGGCTTGTTGAAGTCGGCGCGGGACAAACCGGCGCGGCGATTGACGCCGATGCGTGCCGCCAACCCCCGCCAGGTCAGGCCGCATTTTTCTTGCAAACCCTCCGGCACTCCGCCTACGCGCTCCGTCGGCAATGGGGGAAAGGCGTCGTCAATTGGTAGCCTTCCTTCCTCGGTCAAGGTCTCACCTCCCCAGTTGATGGATTACGATCACGTTTTCGTCCGTGAGCACGGCCAGGCCCCCGGGCACCCACAGGGCCAGGCGCACCAGGGCCAGCATGGCGCCGCCGTTGGGATGCACCCCGTGCCGCCGCCAGCGCCACAGCTGGCGGCTGTCCACCCCCATGGCCGCCGCCATCCCCTCCCAGGACAGGCCGGTCAGCCCCTTGATGGCAACCAGCTTCTCCCGGAAGTCCTCCGGCAGCAGGGCCACCCCCGGCGGTATCACGATGGGCGTCCGCATATTCGCGGGAGCGCTACTCATCGACCCGCTCCAGGATGAAGAGAACGTTGAAGTCGGTGACGCCCAGGGCGTCCATCAGGCGCTGGCGCACCCCGGGCGAGGCGAACCGCTCTCCGCTCATCAGCTGGGACATGTAGCCCGACCTGATGCCGGCCCGGCGCGCCAGCTCGTTCTGGCTCATGTTGAGCCGGTTCAGCAACTCCCACACCACTTCGGTGCGGAGCCTGGCCCTGAAACAGGGCTTCCTGCGTTTCATTCGGCTGCCTCCTTATGGGAAAGGTCTCCTACGGCGTGCGTCACGCCGCCGCCGGCAGGAGCGGGGTACAGTTCGGAGTGTTCTAGGTAGTGGCGGGCGATGACGCGGGCCAGAGCCCGCAGGCCATCCATCCGTTGCCGTTCCTGGGCCGGTGTGAGTCTTGGTTGTGTACTCATAGGCTTGGTATCTCGTTATCCGCCGCAATGACACCCGGCGGTTGGCCGGGGACCGGCCGGTGGGGTATACTAAGCGGCAATTACGATTGGATGTTCTACTCGCTAGAGTGTAACAATCAGCAAACCGGAGAGACAAGAAGCAACTGCCATCTACACACTGTTTCTTGACCAAATGCTCGCTGTGATGTAACAATAATCACACAAGAATCCGGCAAGAATCTGACTATTATCCTGTAGACTATGCGAAGCATACTGCGGGAAAGGAGGGGAAAGACATGGGCGAGCCTGACCAACAGCGGCCGGACCGGAATGAAGGGGATTGGGAACCCCGCGGCAACGAGGAGATCGGCCCCCTGCTGAGACGGCTCAGGAGACCCCTCAGCCTGAGGGACGTGAACCGCCGCACCGGCGTCTCCGGCTCCTACCTCTCCCAGATCGAAAACGGCGAGCGCCAGCCCGGCGCCAACATCGTACGCAAGCTGGCCGCCCTCTACCGGGTGGACCCCGACGAACTTCTGAAGCGGGCGGGCCACGGCCCCAGGCCCGACCCCCACGGCGACGAGACCCTGGAGGTGGAGCGGGCCTACCGTTACGTGCTGGACGATCCCAACTTCCGGGTGGGAACCCGGCCCGACGGCCCCCTGTCCCTGAACGCCAAGCGGTTCATCGTGGAGATGTACGAGAAACTCACCGGCAAGAGGCTTTTGGAATGAAAGAGACCCTGGGCGGATTCTGCCGCGAACTGTTGGACGAACACCATTGTTGCCCGGGCCATGACCACAGCGCGGAGGCCATGGCCGCCCGCTTCGTGGAACGCTTCGGCGTGTCGGCCCGGCCCGTCCTGGAGGAGATCAAGGCAATACTGCACGACGGCGGGTTCGGAGAGGTGGAGGGGATGAACATGGAGGGCAGTCCCAAGGGACTGCACGTGGGGATCGCCGGGCAGGAGTGCCACATTTACTACAAGGAGGAGCTGTGGCAGGGCGCCCGGGACTACACCGTGCTCCACGAGGGCTACGAGATCATGCACGAGACCCTGTGCGACCTGAAGACCGGGACAAAGGCGGAGCAGGAGGTGTGCCGGGAGGCGAACCGCTTCGCGGCGGGGGTGCTGATGCAGCCGGGGGAGTTCCGGGAGTTGTCCCTGGCGTCGGGGCTGGACGTGATCGCCCTGCAACGGGAGTACCGCTACGCCTACGCTGCCGTGGCCCTGAGACTCACCGAGGTGGTGCGGAACCTCCCCTACTCCGTGGTCCTCTACGAGCGTCCCGGCCGCACCGACCCGGCTAGGTGGCCCAGGGGAGACGACCTGGCCGCCCTGCGGGCCACGGTGGTCAGGCGGACCAAGGGCATGGGGCCGCCGGCATCCTGGCCTATCACCGGAAAGCGGGGCGGCATTCCCCAGAGATACAAGCGGGTGCCCGCCGGATCCCTGGCGGAGCGGGCGGCCCGCAGCGGCGAGGCGGAGTACGCCGAGGCCGACGGCATCGCGGCAGTGGCCAAGTCTGTGTACTGGAAGGGGCGCTTGGCCAAGCTGGCGGTGGTGGCCGTGCCATTGGAGTTCCGGGCAGTGCTGGCCCCGCAGTTGGGCCGACTGAGGCGGACCCGTCCCTTGACCAACCCGAAGACGGCCCTGGCCGCACCTTGACCGATGGGGCCGGCTGACCGATAATGAATAGTAAGACAAACACTTATCTCACGAGGCAAAAAAGGTGACCATGTCGCCACGCCGCATATCCAAGACCATCACATTCTCCCTGCCGCCCGATATGTTCGCGGAGGTGCAGCGGGTCAAGGACGAGGAGGGCCGCGACATGAGCGAACTGGTGCGCGAAGCCCTGCGCTTATACATGGAAGACAGGGAACTGCGCCGTGAGGCCCGCCTGGAACGGCTGCGCTCCCGCCAGGCTCAACGGGAAAATAATCAAGGAGCACAGAGCAATGAGTAAGAACACCGACCTGGCCCCC
This sequence comes from Dehalococcoidia bacterium, assembly GCA_034422355.1. Taxonomy (GTDB): domain Bacteria; phylum Chloroflexota; class Dehalococcoidia; order Lucifugimonadales; family UBA3495; genus CATOSP01. Next base: position 15,387 of record DAOUJS010000164.1, read on the forward strand.
GTGGCCCTGTACGCCCGGGTCTCCAGCGACCGCCAGGACGTGGACCTCTCCGTGGCCGCCCAGCTTCGGGCATTGAGAGACTACGCCGAGAAGAACGGTTACCTGGTGGTCCGCGAGTTCGTCGACGAGGCCGAGAGTGGCAGGATCGCCGACCGCCCACAATTCCGCAAGATGCTGGACGAGGCCGGCAAGCCGGAAGCGCCTTTCCGCGAGATTCTCGTCTGGAAATTCTCTCGCTTCACCCGCAAGCGGGAGCACGCCGTCGCCTTCAAGTCCATGCTCCGGCGCAAGGGCATCCGCGTCGTCTCCATCACCGAGCACGCCGACGACACTCCCACCGGCAAGCTGATGGAGGCCATCATCGAGTCCGTGGACGAATTTTATAGCGAAAATTTGGCCCAGGAAGTGACGCGGGGGATGCGCGAGGCCGCCTCCCGGGGCTTCTGGATGAACGCCAGCGCGCCCTACGGGTATAGGCGCGTGTACGTCCAGGACGGGATCAAGAAGCGGCCTCGGCTGGAACTCAACCCGCCCCACGACGCCGTGGTACGCCGCATCTTTGACCTCACCCTCCAGGGCAAGACCTCCCTGGACATCCTCAAGACCCTCAACGCCGAGGGCATCCCCTCCCCCAAGGGCAAGCAGTGGCGCAAGACCACCGTCCACAAGCTGCTGACCAACGAAGCCTACACCGGCGCCTTGGTCTGGGGCCAGAAGGCCAGGGACGGCCAGGAGCCGGTCCGGGTCGAGGACGCTTTCCCTACGATAGTCTCCCACCAGGAGTTTCACAGGGTTCGCAAATTGCTGGAAGCCCGCGCCCCGGCCATCACCCATCCCCGTCGCGCCGCCAGCCCCTACCTGCTCAGCGGCCTCGCCAAGTGCGAGTCCTGCAACAAAGCCCTCACCGCCGCCGAAGCCAAGAGCGGCAAGTACACCTACTACGTCTGCCAGTCCCTGCTCAAGCAGGGCAGCGGGACCTGCGACACCCCCAGGCTCAACGCCAAGAGCTTCGAGGACATCATTGTCTCCAACATCCGCGAGAACATCCTCACCGAGTCCAACGTCCGCGACCTGGTGCAGCTGGTGGACGAGGAGATGGACGGCGTGGCAAGGGAGCAGCGGCAGAACCTGGAAACCATCGAGGCCGAACTGGAAGAGGTGAAGCGGAAGCTGGACCGCATCTGGCACTTCGTGGAGAGCACCGACCTGGACATGGCCGACGCCTCGGAGCGCATCCTGGAACACCGCCACCGCCGGGAGCAACTGGAAGCCGC
>DAOUJS010000165.1:0-44444 GCA_034422355.1 Dehalococcoidia bacterium
TGGTCGCCGGACCCGGTGTACGACGGGATGATGATGATCGGCCTGACGGTCACCGAGCGGGACACCGGCAGCAACAGCCCCTCCGGCAACGCGGTAGGCCCCACCGGCAACACGGGCGCACAGCAGGGCGGCCCCGGCGCCCGGCAGAGCGAAGCCGGCGATACCCAGGGCAGCCCCGGGGCAGCGGGCCAGCCCACCGCCGTGACCCTGGCCCTGGACCCGGCCACGGTCAGCGAGAGCGTTGGCGAGGGCGGCGTCCTGACCTTCTTCGTTGACTGGGCGCGCGGGCTTGCGGACCAGCTCCGGCAGGCCCTGGGCGGCCCCGGCCAGTGGCTCAAGGCCAGGCTGGCGGACCTGGTTGCGTAGGGTTTCCTCCTGGCACGCGACCCAATTTCACCAACAGAATTCAGTGACATTTGTCAATACCTTTTGGCAACCAATATGATAGAATTTGTCATCATGTGATTGAGGTGGGGCAAATGGCACATGATGCTCGTTCTGTCGCCAACGAAATAATCCGGCGTGGGGCCAGACAAAACAGGGTATTCACTCATCTGCAAGTCCAAAAGCTCATCTACTATTGCCATGCCTATTGCCTGGCAATCAATGGGAAGCCTCTGATAAAGCAGGCGGTTTCCGCATGGCAGCATGGTCCGGTCATCGAGGTGGTATACCATGCTCTGAAGAGATATGGGAACAACCAAGTGCATCCTATTCCCCGCTTTAGGGGAGATGTTTATGACCCCGATGAGGATGCCATCATCAATTCGGTTGTAGAGAAATACGGAGGACTTTCAGGAATTGCACTGTCCAACATGACCCATCGTACAGGGTCCCCTTGGCATCAGGTGGTCGGGAGCAATTATACGAGAGACCAGACCATACCGGACGACATGATCGAAGCTTACTATCGTGCGATCTACGAGGCATACCTCCAGAGTCTCAACGATTAACATGATGTCGCAGAGGCCCGACATTGATGTTCCGCGTCCGGAGGCGGAATCTGGTTCGTCACAGCAGCTACTGCCCGAGGGGACGAGTGGAGAAGCAGAGGTTCAGCAATTTCAGCGAAATCAAAGGCTTCAGACCCAAGTCCATTGGGTCCTGATTTTGGGCATATGGGTCGTTTTTGGGGTTATTGCATCAGCTGTGATTGTCTACGCGATACATCTTCTGAGTCCTGTGGGATGGTTGGACGACGTGGATCTGTCGAAGTTGGAAAGCGGTGCTCTAGGTTTGGCAGTGGCCACGTTCACAATGCTTGTCCGGCGAGTAGTGGATCGTTGATGGCTAGATTCTCTACTCTTAAAATCTGGATATTCACGGTCTGCTTAGTGGCGGCTCTCGCGGGGCTGGCGGGTTAAAGATGTGAGCCGTATCCAAGGTCAGGAATCCAAGGGCGGCGGCTGTGGCTGCCTTACTGTCATACTCGTGCTTGTGGCCTTGGTTTCTGTGGTCTGCATGGCTTACTTAGATGGGCGGGAGGAGAGAGAAAGGTGTCGGGCAGCGGAGCGGGCCATTGACGATGTGAGTTTGTCTGATATGACCCGGGTTATAGTTTATAGCTTCTGGTCAGACAATTGCCGTGGACGTTAGGCCCCCCCCGCGTTGACACGCCTCCCCGCGCCGTGCTAGAAATGTCCCGCCCGGACCGGCGGCCGTGCGCGGCCCGGCGGGGTCAGGAAGCCGCTGTAGCCGGTGTCTATCACGGCTTCGATTTCCCGCGCTTGCCCCGAAGGGCTCTGCAGGGAAAGGGTCACCACCGCTTCATAGGCGGCATTCACCACTCCCTCGATCACCCGGTCCTCCGCAATGAACCGGCCCCGAAGCTGCGCAGCGCCCCATATCCGACTCGAAGGCACCAGATATCGGCGTCCGGGTCCTGAGCCAGCAGACGCTCCGCCGCCGCCAGACCGGTGTCACCGATGGCGAAGTCGCCGCTGTCCACGTCGATGGCGACTATCTTTCCGTGATGGGTCTTCTCGACCTGCGGGCGGATGTCCCGCTCGTAGATTTCGTCGCCGAGGCGGCCCGTCTCCCCGGCAGTCCGGCGTGTTGGCGCATTCACTGTCATCACCCCCTGGAGGCGTTGTTGTCCGTCCACATTTTACACCGCCGGGCGATTTTCGGACAAAGGAAAGCGGGGGGGACACGCACCGATACTGGCGCATTCCCACTGACGACGGCGTTTCCCGGCTGACACCCTGGAGGCATGGCATTCTCACGAGAGCGCATCCCGGACGCCCTGTCCGGCGTGAGCATGGAGGCGGAAACGGCCCAGGACGTGTCCCTGTCCGGCGTGTTCACCGGCGGCGGCGTGCTGACCATCACCGCCGAATCCTCGGAGGAGGCCATCGCCACCGTAACCGTGGCCGCGGACCAGTCGAGGCTGACCGTGACGGGCGTGGCCGGGGGCACGGCGACCATCAAGGTCACCGCGGAGGACCCCGGCGGCAACACGGTCAGCGATGAGTTCCAGGTCACGGTAAGTCCCGCCTCGCAGGGGTAGGAAGGTGTCCTCTGGACTGGCCGGATAACATCCCGGTCAGTCCAGGCAGGAGAAGGGCAAAACCCGGGGCCATGCGCGAGGTCATGGGTGGCCCGGCCGGCAAAAGTGAGTCCACAGCCGGTGACCGGAGGGACCGGACCGCCTCGCGGCCGGAGGGTGTGCCTATGCCTGGAGGTGAAGCAACCGGAGTCGAGCGCATCAGGGCCGCCGTAGCGGAGGGGAGACTGACGGAACCGTTCACTCCCAGGGAGACCAACAGCCTGTTGGGCATCCGGTACGCCTGGCAGTTCCCGCCGCGGCGCCCGGTGGACAATCCCGGGGGAGACGTGGAGCATTTGGTCCGGGTCAGCCATCGCCCCGCCCTGCACCGCCTCAAGGACGGCTGGGGAAACGGGACTGCCGCGGGCGGAAACCGCCCGCCGCCTGGGCGTTTATCCCCGCACGGCGAATCAACGCCCGCTTCGGACAGTCCGAGGGTCGAGCAAATCGCGCAGGCCGTCGCCCAGCAGGTTGAACCCCAGCACCGCGACGAAGATGGCCGACCCCGGCAGGAGCAACAGGCGGGGCGCGGTCTGCAGGTGGGGGCGGGCGTCGTTGAGCATTGCGCCCCACTCCGGCGTGGGCGGCTGTGCCCCAAGCCCCAGGAAGTTGAGGCCGGCGATTCCCAGGATGATCCAGCCGATATCCAGGGAGGCGAGCACGATGACCGGGCCGAGAATGTTCGGCGCGATATGCCGGAGGATGATGCGCAGGTTGCTGGCCCCCGCGGCCCGGGCCGCGGTCACGTACTCCATCTGTCGCGCCCCCAGGGTGATCCCGCGAATGATGCGGGCGTGGCCCACCCACCACACAGCGCCGGCCGCCAGCAGCACGTTGAACAGGCCGGGGCCCAAAACTCCCGCCACGGCCAGCGCCAGGATCAGCGAAGGGAACGCCAGCAGCAGGTCCACCACTCCCATCATCGCCGTGTCCGGCCAGCCGCCGTGGTATCCGGACAGTATGCCCACCGTCAGGGCGATGGTCATACTGAGGGCCAGGGTTGCAGCGGCGGCCAGCAGGGTCATGCGCGCTCCGTGGATGATCCGGCTGAAGGTGTCCCGGCCCAGGTGGTCGGTGCCCAACAGGTGCTCCGCCGACGGAGAGAGCAGCCGTTCGGGCAGGTTGATCTCGGTGGGATCATCCAGCGGGAGCCAGGGCGCAAGCAGTCCCGCCAGCAGCAGTGACGCCACCAGGAACAGCCCCACCGTGGCTCCCGGCTCGCGCAGCAGCGCATTCCACTGGCGGCGGCGGCGTGGACCGCTGGCGGCGGACCGGGCGCGAACGCGCTCCCCGGAATGCCCGGTATCGGCCGTCATCGTCCGCTACACCCCGTCCCGTCCGTAGCGCAGGCGCGGGTCGGCGATACGCAGGGCAATGTCGGCGGCCAGGTTGACCAACAGGACCACCACGGCGATGTAGGTCACGAACCCCTGTACCACGGGGTAGTCCCGGGTCAGCACCGCGCCCACTATCAACTGGCCCAAGCCAGGCCAGATGAAGATGGTCTCAACTATAACTGCGCCGCTGAGCAGGTAGCCGAGGTTCACTCCCGTGGCTCCTATGGCCGGCAGCAGCGCGTTGCGGAGAGCGTGCCTGAAGGCGACGGAACGTTCGGACAGCCCCTTGGCTCGCGCCGTGCGGATGTAGTCCTGCCCCAGGGTCTCCAGCATGCTGGCCCGTATCAGCCGCATCAACTGGGCCATCGGCGCAAGGGACAGCGCGATGGCCGGAAGCACGACCTGGGCAGCCGAACCGTAGCTCAGGGCCGGCAGCCACGACAGTTTCACCGCGAACAGGATGATCAGCCCGTAGGCCAGGGCGTAGGACGGGGCCGCCGCTCCCACCAGCGCCGCCAGGCGCGCTACGACATCCTCGGCGCTGCCCCGCCGCCGGGCGGACAGGATGCCTGCCGGCACCGCGACCAGCAGCGCCAGGGCCAGGGCGGACACCGTTAGCAGGGCTGTCGGGACGGTGCGGCGCGCCAACTGGGCGGCCACCGGCTGCTCGGTCACGTAGGAGCGGCCCATGTCGCCCGCCAGCGCCCGGTACACCCAGCGGGCGTATTGTACCGGCAGGGGAGCGTCCAGCCCCAGCTCGGCGCGCATGGCCAACACCGCGGCCTGGCTGGGCATCTGGGCCGGGTTGCGCTGGCGCAGGACATTCTCGGCGGGATCTCCCGGCGCAAGGTTCAGCAGCGCGAAGCTGACGGCCGAGATTCCCAGGAGCATCAGCGGCAGTGTGGCCAGCCTTCGGACCAGGTATGCACCCATGCCGGGGACCCTCTATGTCCGCCGGCCATGCCTGCCCATCATCACTCGCTCAGTCCGACGCGATGGTCGAAGAAATAGTGAGAGGTTGGGTGGGCCTCGAAATCGGTGACCCGGTCACTGACGCCGTACACCATATTCACATGCGCCACCGGCAAAAACGCGGCTTCTTCAGTGACCACCGCCAGGGCCTCGCAGGCTATCTCCTGTCGGCCCTCCAGGTCGGTCACCGAGACGGAGGGGGCGACTATGTCCGCCAGGCGGGAAGCGTCGTAGTGTCCATAGTTGTTGGTCCCGCTGCCGCTGGCGTCGCCCTTCAACCCGGCGAACTTGCTGATGTTGAACACCGGGTCTCCTCCGCCCTGCACGACAGTGTTGTACCAGCCGAAGAGGTCCCATGCGGGTTCCTTGACCACCGACCATTCTGTTATGAGCACCTCGACGCCGATGCCCACGTCGGCCAGCATCGCCTGGGCGGCCTCGGCCATGATGGGCAACTGGAACCGCTCGGGATAACCGCCGATGATAATTTCCAACGGCTGACCTTCCTTGTCCACGGTCCCGTCGCCGTCGCTGTCGGCGTAACCGGCCCGGGCCAGCAAATCGCGGGCTTCGTCGGGATCGTAGCCCGGCGCGCTCACGCCGGGACAGGACGTCAGGACTTCCGGGAGCAGCAGCTCTGCGAAGGACCCGGACCCGGGAGGAGCGACCAGGCCGGCGATGCTCTCCCGGTCAATGGCATGGGCCACCGCCCGGCGCACCAGCGGGTCGGCCAGCGTACCGCGCTCGAAATTGACCCACCACAGGACCAGGGACGTGCCGATGCCGGAGGTCTGGGTATGGGTGCCCGGGTGGGCGTTGATCGCCTTGGCGCCATCCGGTGATACGTTGACGACAATGTCGACGTCTCCGGCCTGCAGGGCCAGTTCCCGGCTGTTGGTGTCGGGGATGGCGACGTGACTGATGCCGGCCAGCGGAGGAGTCCCACCCCAGTAGTCGTCGTTGACCACGCTGTCAAGGCGTTCCTTCTGGACGTACTCGGTGGGAATGTACGGCCCGGTAAGGGCGCCCGCGGCAATGAAATTCCCCTCTCCGGCTGCATCCGCCGCCGCCGCGTCGGTGATGGCGAGGGCAGGCAAGATCAACAGGCCCGGCAGGGTGGGTTGCGGCGCAGTCGTTGTGATGGTGATGGTTTGCCCGTCTTCGACCGTTATGGTGTCAACGGACAATGTATCGGCCGCCGCCGCCGACAGCCGGATGGCCCTCTCCAGGGAAGCCTTGACCGCTTGCGCATCCATCACGTTCCCGTTGTGGAACTTGACTCCCTGCCGGATTCCGATCCTCCAGGTCAGGGGGTCCACCGGGGTGGCTTCCGTTGCCAGCCACGGTTCGGGACTGAGGGCGGTCCCTGACAGCCGGAACAAGGTCTCCGACATTCCCGATTGCGTGGCCACGTAGCCGCCCTCCACCGGGTCCAGGGGGCTGTCGAGCCAGATGACGCCGGCGTTCAGAGTGGGGCGTTCCCCATCATCAATCGCCGCCGCCGGGAGTTGCGTGGGAGCAGTATCCGCCACGGCCGGTTGTTCCGGCACAGTGGCGGGCGTCCCCGGCGCAGTCTGCGGCGGTGAATCGGTCGCGGCGCAGCCCATCGCCGCGAACATAACGACGGCCAACATCATGGGCAATATTCGTTTGAGACAGCGGTCCAGTCCTATCAGCATGTTCATCCTCCCTCGGTACCGAGTGACCTCCAACGCCATGTCGCGCTGCTTGGGGTTTCAACATTCGTCGCACGAGGGAAACAGGACTGTGTCCGATCCAAACCGGCGCCATTGAGTTGTCGAGCGGGATGACAACAAAAAAGCCCCGTTCGCATTCGGTGAACGGGGCAATTGATCGGGGACCCTCACAGGCCGGTAGCCTTTACTCAACCCGGGAGGAGGTCTGCTCCACTCGTTCCGCGAAGTGCAGCCAGATGACACCCGCGGGCAGGCTTCCTGGCTGATGGCTGATAACGACGCTCCTCCACCTTCCCATCCGCCCTCGGCGGACAGTGGCTTTCACTGGCGTCCCCGTCCATGGGGACGCCGGGGGAGCAGCATCTCGCCAATTACAGTGGCGGGACCGCACCGGATTTCCACCGGATTTCCTTTTCAGCCTGCTTCTTCTGGCACACGCAATTGAACTGCGTCAACTGACGGTCAGAGTACAGGCCACCGGCAGGTGTTGGTTGGGGTATTCGGCTGTTAATAGAACCAAGTTATCACTATCAGATGGCGTAGTCAAATTGGCTCAAGGCAAAGGGTGAATGTGCTACAAGTGGCAGTAGGACACCACCAGCGAACGGCGGCTAGGGCGGCCGTTTACACGGAGTTTACCAAAAGTTAGCCGGATGGTTACAACTCCGTAATCCCGACGCAAAACACCGCCGCTACCCTCGTATCAACTTTAACGGGACGGGTTGCGCTATCCAATGCAATGCGGCGCGGCAGACCACTGGGAACGCGGACCTTCTACGCTGCCAAGGGCCGGAACAGCCCCAGAGGGTCAAGTTTGATGGGAACCCCAACTCACTGCCCCTACTGCGCGTTCCAGTGCGGAATGAAGCTCAACGATGATGGGCGCGGGCCGTCGGTTTCCGCCAATCCCGATTTTCCCGTCAACAAGGGCGCGCTCTGCATCAAGGGATGGACCGCGACAGACACGCTCCGCCACCCGGACCGGCTGCTCACCCCCCTTGTCCGCAATTCCGCCGGGGAACTGGCGCCCGCCACCTGGGACGAGGCGGTTGCCGCCATAACCGGGGCGATTGAGGCCACTCAAGCCAAGTATGGCAGGGACGCCGTGGGCATCTTCGGCGGCGGCTCCCTGACCAATGAAAAGTCCTATTTGCTGGGCAAATTCGCGCGGGTGGCGCTGGGCACGTCCAACATTGATTACAACGGCCGCTTCTGCATGTCCTCCGCGGCGGCGGCGGGAACCAGGGCATTGGGCGTGGACCGGGGGCTTCCCTTCCCCCTGGAGGACATCGCCAACGCTGAAACCATTCTGCTGGTGGGCAGCAACCCGGCGGTTACCATGCCGCCGATAATGCAATACTTCGAGGCCCAGCGGGCAAACGGCGGCAACCTCATCGTTGCCGACCCCAGGCTCACCGCCACTGCCGAGACCGCGACTCTTCACCTGCGCCTCGCGCCCGGCTCCGACGCCGCCCTCGCCAACGGGCTGCTGCACATCCTGATCGGACAGGGACTCATCGACTCAGACTATATCGCAGCCCGGACCGAGGGATTCGAGCAAGTCCGGGGCATCGCCGCCACATACTGGCCGGAACGGGTGGAGCGCATCACAGGCATTCCCGAGGCACAGTTGTTGCAGACAGCCCACATGCTGGGACGTTCACTGAGCCAAACTCCGGAGCTAGGGGGTTGGCCCCATGCCAGCGTGCCAGCCGGGGAGCGGAGGATAGGACCCGCCCCTCGGGGATCGGCCATGATATTGACCGGACGCGGCCCCGAGCAGCAGTCCCAAGGCGTGAACAATGCCCTGTCGTTCATAAACCTGGCGCTGGCGCTGGGACTGGTGGGCAAGCGCAACTCCGGCTGGGGGTGCCTCACCGGCCAGGGCAACGGACAGGGAGGCCGCGAACACGGACAGAAGGCCGACCAGTTGCCCGGTTATCGCTTGATCAACGACCCCGCCGCCCGTAGGCACGTCGCCTCGGTCTGGGGCATTGATGAGTCCGAACTCCCCGGCCCCGGCAGGTCCGCCTTCGAGATGCTGGACTCCCTCGGCCAGGAAGATGGCGTTCGCTGCCTGATTGTGATGGGCTCCAACGTCGTGGTTTCCGCCCCTGACTCCCTGTCGGTCGAGCAGCGGCTGAAGGGACTGGACTTCCTGGTGGTGGCCGACTATTTCCTGTCCGAGACAGCCCAAGTCGCGGATGTTGTCCTTCCCTCTGCCCAGTGGGCCGAAGAGCAGGGCACAATGACCAACCTGGAAGGCCGTGTGATCCTGCGGCAACCAGCCTTTGACCCTCCCGGCGATACCCGAACCGACCTGGAAATCATACAAGCCCTCGCCGCCCGGCTGGGCAAGGAACAGTTCTTTTCCTTCCGGGGTCCCGGAAAGAGCTTGGCTGAATCCGTGTTTGAAGAACTCGGGCGCGCCAGTGCAGGTGGTCCCGCAGACTACTCGGCGATGAGCTACGGGAAGATCGCCGCCGGCCAGGGCTTGTTCTGGCCCTGCTCAGATGAGAGTCCCGAGGGCACTCCCCGGATGTTCCAAGCCCCGGATCTGGAGTCTGGCGGCTTTCCCACCGCCAGCGGGAACGCGAAGTTCCATGCAGTGAGGCACCAGTCCCCTGACGAGGAGCCGGACGAGGAATTCCCGCTCTATCTCACCACCGGACGGGTGTTGGCCCAGTACCAGTCGGGGACCCAGACCCGCCGCATCGACCAACTCAACGAGCTTGAACCGTCTCCCCAGGCAGAGGTTAACCCCGTGACTGCGGAACGGTACGGCCTGTCCAACGGAGACCCGGTGCGGCTGGAGACACGCCGCGGCGCAGCCACCCTGACCGTAAAAGTCTCGCCTGGCATCCGTCCCGACACTGTCTTTGCTCCCTTCCACTGGGCGGGAGAGCAATCCGCCAACCGGCTGACCAACCCGGCTCTCGACCCGGTAAGCCGGATGCCGGAGTTCAAGGTCTGCGCGGTGCGGATTATGCCTGTGCCATCATATCCCGCCCACCGCCCCACACAGCATCCGTTATATCCCGCCCACCGCCCCACACAGCATCCGTCCCAACCCGCCAATCAGGAATAAGAGGCCCTCTATGTCCGAACTGAGAACGTCGCCCCATACCGACATGCCGGCCGGGGAGCCGCGGATAGGATCCGTCCCTCGAAAGCAACGCCTGGTAATCATCGGCAACGGCATGGCCGGAGGCCGATTCGTTGAAGAAGTCATTGCCCGGGGCGGAGCCGGGCAATTTGAGATCGTCATGTTCGGAGAGGAAGGCCACGGCAACTACAACCGGGTGCTGCTGTCCAGCGTCCTGGCCGGGACCCACACCCCCGGTGACATCTTCATCAATTCGGTGGAATGGTACGAGCAGAACGGCATCAAGCTCTACTCGGGAGTGCGGGCCGGCTGGATCGACCGCGTCAGCAAGTCGGTCTACGCCCCCGGAGGCATAGCCGAACCGTACGACAAGCTGGTAATCGCCACCGGAAGCGGGGCCTACGTCCCTCCGATGGCCAACCTCTACAACGAGGACGGGGGATTCATTGAGGGAATCTTCGTCTTCCGCACCCTGGAAGACTGCCAGCAGATGACCGCTTATGCCGCCCGGCTTTCTGGGTATGGGTCCAAGGTCGCCGTTATTGGCGGCGGTCTGCTGGGCCTGGAGGCTGCCCGGGGTCTTATGGGCAAGGGCCTGGAAGTCCACGTCGTCCATCTGAACTCCCACCTTATGGACACCCAGCTCGACGCAGAGGCTGGACGGATGCTCAAGCAGCAGATGGAGGACCTGGGCGTCAACATCCATCTGGACAAGATGACCACCGCCATCTCGACTGAGCCAAACTCCAGATCTGAGGGCTTGTCCCCATACCGCGATGCCGGACCTGGAGAGGCGGATAGCATCCGTCCCTCGACCGGGGGACGGGTCACCGGCCTCAGCTTTCGGGACGGCGAGGAACTGGACTGCGACATGGTGGTGCTCGCCGCCGGAATCCGCCCCAACGTCGATCTGGCCAAGCAGGCCGGGCTACAGGTGCAGCAGGGCATCGTGGTCAACAATGACCTGTCCTGCCGGAACGACCAGGACGTGTATGCCATCGGCGAGTGCGCCCAGCACAGGGGACGCCTCTACGGGACCATCACCCCCGTCTGGGAGCAGGCCGTCATCCTGGCCGACCGCCTCACGGGGTACAACCCCGATGCCAGCTACCAGGGATCACGGGTTTCCACCAAGCTCAAAGTGATGGACGTGGAACTGGCGGTGATGGGAGACAAGGCCCCCCTTTCCGACGCCGACGAGTTGGTGAACTACAGCGAGCCGGGCCGCAGCGTCTACAAGAAGCTGATCATCCGCGAGGGGCGGCTGGCCGGGGCAATCCTCCTGGGAGACGGCCTCACCTCGGCCGGGGTCATCCAGGCCTACGACCGGAACAGCGAACTCCCTGTCAACCGTTCCGAGCTTATTTTCCCCGGCACTGCCGGCAAGACCCTGGACGTGGCGGAGCTTCCGGTAAACGCCCAGATCTGCAACTGCAACGGCGTATCCAAGGGACGGATTGCCGAAGCCGTACAGGACGGGATGATCACCCTTCAGGAAGTCTGCTCCGCCACCCGCGCCGGCACCGGCTGCGGCGCCTGCAAGACCCAGGTACAGGCCGTGTTGGACTTCGCCATCAGCAGCAGTGCGGGAGAGTCGCCGCAACAGACCGAACCCGCCGGGCGGGAGCTGGCCCTGGCGGGCGCCCGTTAGCGGGCCGTTCCGTCAACCAACAGATTTATGCCGAAGCCCCCGGAACTGGGGATAGCAGAGCGGAGACACCGAATGAACAAGATTGAAGAATACAAAGCGGAAAAGGACGGCCTCCAGGTCATAGATGACCTGCCCTACTACGCAGAAGAGGGATGGGAGGCCATCACCGATGGCGACAAGGAGCGGCTCAAGTGGCTGGGTGTCTTCTTCCGGCGGCAGACTCCGGGCAAGTTCATGATGAGGGTCCGCATCCCCAACGGAATGACCAACTCGCGGCAGCTGCGGGTGATCGCCGAACTGGGCCGGGACTGCGGGAAGGGGTTCGTGGACATCACCACCCGCCAGCAGATCCAACTGCGCTGGTTCCGAATCGATCAGGTACAGCAGATTTGGGACCGGTTGGAGAGCGTAGGGTTGGTCTCTCTGCAAACCGGCATGGACAACATCCGCAACGTCGTCGGATGTCCGATGTCCGGTCTGGCTGCCAACGAGTTGCTGGATGCCTCGCCGGTGGTGAGGGAGTACAACGACATGTTCGTTGGGAATCCGGAGTATACCAACCTTCCCCGCAAGTTCAACGTGACCATCACCGGTTGCATGGACAACTGCACCCATGGTCCCACTCAGGACATATCCCTCACTCCAGGGGTGAGGTCCGACGAGGGTGAACCCATTCTAGGCTTCAACGTGTCCGTCGGCGGCAAGCAGGGGTCTGGTGGATTCAGGCCAGCGACGCCCCTGGACGTCTTCGTGACGCCGGAAATAGCCGCCGAGGTCTGCAACCAGGTAACCCTCATCTTCCGCGACCACGGACCACGGGAAGCCCGCAACAAGTGCCGCCTGGCGTTTCTGGTGGACCGGTGGGGACCGGAGCGGTTCCGGGCAGAGTTGGAGCGGCGGATGGGCCGCTCCCTGCTGCCCGCGGGTCGGGACATGGTGCGCCAAGACCCAGGTCTGCGTCCGGACGGCGCCGACCACATGGGCATCTTCTCCCAGAAGCAACCGGGGCTGAGCGCTGTGGGCCTGGCGGTCCCCGTCGGACGCATCTCCTGCGAACAACTGCTGGAGGTTGCCAGCCTGGCGGAGACCTATGGCGACGGGCAGGTGCGGTTGACCCCGGGGCAGAATCTCATCATCCCCAACGTCCCCGATTCACTGCTGGAGGTCCTCAAGGCTGAACCGCTGCTTGACGAGCTGCGCCATGACGCCCCAGAGATCATGAAGGGGCTGGTGAGCTGCACCGGCATGGACTACTGCCACTTCGCACTCATCGAGACCAAGGAACGGGCAGTGGAAACCGCCGCGAAGCTGCAAGAGTCGCTGGGGGACTTCGGCCCGATGACCATGCACTGGTCGGGTTGCCCCAACGCCTGCGGCAACCACACCGTCGCGGATATTGGCGTTCTGGGGAAGCGAACGCGGCTGGATGGAAGGGTCATCGATGCCGTCGATGTCTCCCTGGGGAAACGGTTCGCCGACCGGGTGGGCGCCGAGTCACTGACCAATATCCCGTGCGAGAAGCTGCCGGATGTCTTGACCCAGGTCCTGGCCCGCACCCGGGAAGCCGTAGCTTAACACTCAGGAGCAAAAACTACCGGAGGAGCCGTGGATACCAAGACCGGACCGTTAACCGTCAGCAAGGCAACGCGCATCAACCTGTTCAGTCTCCGGAAGCCTCACATGCGGACCTTCCACATGACCTGGTTCGCATTTTTCCTTGCTTTCTTCGGCTGGTTTGGCATAGCCCCGATGATGGCGCTGGTGCGGGACGACCTGGGTCTGACCAAGACTGAGATCGGCAACACCATTATCGCGTCGGTGGCGATCACCATCCTGGCGCGGCTGGCTATCGGCTGGCTGTGCGACCGCATCGGGCCGCGGCTGGCCTACAGCGGCTTGCTGATCATCGGCTCCATACCCGTCATGTGCATCGGCCTGGCCAACAGCTACGAGTCCTTCCTGCTGTTCCGCCTCGCCATCGGGATCATCGGAGCGTCCTTCGTCATCACCCAGTACCACACCTCGATGATGTTCGCGCCCAACGTGGTGGGCACGGCCAACGCCACCACCGCCGGATGGGGCAACATGGGAGGCGGGGTGACGCAGATGGTCATGCCCCTGGTGCTAGCGGCGGTGTTGATGTTCGGCGTGGGCGAGACCCTGGGCTGGCGGGTGGCGATGGCCGTTCCCGGCGTGGCCCTGCTGCTGACCGGCTTCGCCTACTACTTCATCACCCAGGATTCGCCGGAGGGCAACTACCGGCAACTGCGGAAGGAAGGCAGGATGGCCCCGGCGGCCTCGGTGAACGGTTCCTTCCTGGCCGCGGCGAGGGACCACCGGGTCTGGGCGTTGTTCGTCATCTACGGGGCCTGCTTCGGGATCGAGCTGACCATCAACAACGTGGCAGCTCTCTACTACCATGACCGGTTCGGACTCAACGTCTGGGCCGCCGGGCTGATCGCGGGGATGTTCGGGTTGATGAACATCTTTGCCCGG
Source organism: Dehalococcoidia bacterium (assembly GCA_034422355.1). Taxonomy (GTDB): domain Bacteria; phylum Chloroflexota; class Dehalococcoidia; order Lucifugimonadales; family UBA3495; genus CATOSP01. Next base: position 13,808 of record DAOUJS010000165.1, read on the forward strand.
ACCCTGGGCGGCGTCTTCGGCGACAGGTTCGGCATCAGGTTTGGACTCAGGGGCCGGGTGATGTTCATGGGGAGCGTGCTGGCCCTGGAGGGGCTGGCCCTGGTAATGTTCTCCCAGATGGACGCACTGCTCCTGGCGGTGGGAGCTATGATAGTATTCAGCCTGTTCGTGCAGATGTCCGAGGGCGCGACCTACTCGGTGGTCCCATTCGTCAACCGCAAAGCCCTGGGTTCGGTGGCGGGGATAGTTGGCGCAGGCGGGAACGCCGGAGCGGTGGCCGCGGGGTTCCTGTTCCGGGTGGAGAGCCTCGGCACCGAACAGGCGCTGCTCATCCTGGGCACCGGGGTGCTGCTGGTGGCGCCGCTGGCCTTCCTGGTGCGGTTCTCGGCCCGCACCGAGGCAGAGGAGAAGAACGTCATGGAGCGGGCGCTGCGGGACAGGGCCTTGGGCGACGGGGCGCTGGCGCCCGTCGCCGGGGACTAGGCGAGGAGGATGATGCTTGATTTCGGACGGTTCGAGTGGGTCAGCTTTGACTGTTACGGGACGCTAGTTGATTGGGAGACGGGCATCTCCACCGCGGTCGCCGGAGTGCTGGAATCCCACGGGGTGCATAAGACCAGGGCCGAAACCCTGGCGCTGTTTGCGGACGCGGAGCCGAGGGTTCAGAACTCGGGGGCCTACCTGGACTACCGGCGGGTGCTGCGCGGGGTGATGGAGATGATTGGGGCGGAGACCGGCGTTGGCCTCACCGAGTCCGAGTTGGGCTGCCTGGCGGACACCCTGCCCAACTGGCCCGTCTTCCCGGATGTACTGGACGCGCTGGGGCTATTGAAGGCGCGATACAAGCTGGCGATTATCTCCAATGTGGACGACGACCTGTTTGACAGGACGGCTCAGGGGCTTGGCGTGGACTTCGATGCTGTCGTCACGTCCCAGCAGGCCCGGAGCTACAAGCCCGACCTGCGCAACTTCAACCTGGCCCTGGAGCGAATGGGGGCCGGGAAGGCGAATTGGCTGCACGTCGGGGAGAGCCTGTACCATGACATTGGGCCGGCCAACCGGCTTGGCATCACGTCGGTATGGGTGAACCGCGCGGACCGGGGAGGCGGGACCCGCCACACCGAAGCCGTTCCCGACCTGGTTGTCCCCGACCTGGCTGCGCTGGCGGAGATGGTGGGCGCGGCGTAACCCTCAGCCGTGTCCGGTGCCGGGCATCGTTCCGGTTGGAGCTTAAAGGCGATATGAGGTGCTGTGGAGTCCTTTCGGTCGTCTTCAAGACCCCAGAAATGCACATCCCACCTTGAGATTGGTTTAGATGGAGGAACGTCGGGATGGGTGTGACTAAAAGTGGTTGGAAAGTGAGGGAGTTTACAAGAGTGAAAAGGGATGGCAATCTCCTGGATAGACGGATAGAGGCAGCGCGGGGAAGGAGAGGGCCATGAAGCGGGAGCAGGCACTGCGGGAGATCATGGAACGGGCCACCCAGGAGATGCGGGAAGTCCTGAGCCGGGAGACGGAGGAGGACGGCGGGGAGCAGTGGGACCCGGACGCTTGGGAGGAAGAGGTGGTCCGGTTCACCCGGCAATTGGGTCAAAAGATGGTGCAAACTTGGGGTGAGGTGAAGAGTGAGCAAGCCAAAGCTCAGGCCCCTTTTGCGCCGGCTGCGGGGGAAGACGCCGCCTGCACCGGTGGCAATCCCTATGGTGGTTGAGTGCCTTTGGCCGGGTCGAGGTACGGGCGCCGTACCTGCGTTGCCCCCGGGACCACCGCAGCCACCGGCGCTTCCAGGGGTTGACCGGGTTGAAATGCCGGGGCAAGTCTTTAGTCTTGCAGCGGGCCTTGACCGACTTTGGCGCGGAGAAGTCTTTCCAGCGGGCCAGTGAGCAACTCAAGGAACACTACGGAGTTGAGCTGCACCGCAGCAGCGTCAGAGAAGTAGTGGAGCAACAGGCGGGAAGAGCCGCCGCATTTGTGGACCGGGAGGAGAGGGAGGCCATTGCCAGCTACCAGGGTCAGCGCAGCTACCGGTCTGGGGAGCCGTGGCTCATCGTGGAGACCGATGGCAGCATGGTACGCACTGGGAAGCTGGAGCCCAGCCCGGCGGGTGGAGTGAGTCTTGGGGGGCGTCCCAAACGGGTCAGGAAGACCCAGTGGTGGGAGGTGCGGCTGAGCCTGGTGGAGACCTTGGACGGAGGGGAACGGCGCTACGCCGCAGCTATAGGCCCTCCGCAACGGACGGGAGAGCAGATGTTGGCCCTGGCGCTCCAGCGCGGGTATGGGGATGACACTTGGGTGCATGGGGTGGGAGACGGCGCGCCATGGATTGCCCAGCAGATAGCGGAAGTTTTTCCCCGGCAGCGCTTCCTCCTGGACCGCTATCATCTTTTGGAACACCTGCATGAGGGGGCGCCGGCCCGGTCGCCGGGCGACGCCGCTGCGGCCAGGGCCTGGGTTGGAGTGCAGGCCAGCCGCATTGACCAGGGCGAAGTGTCCCAGGTGGTAGCCGAATGCCGGAGCTGGCCGGGAGCAAACGTCGAGCACCCGCTGTACCGGCTGGCGGGATACCTGGAGACCCGGCAGGGACAGTTGGATTACGCCGCCGCCCGTCGGGAAGGTCTGCCCATCGGCAGCGGTGCGGTGGAAGGAGGGCATCGCCCGGTGATTCAAGACCGGTTGAAGTTGCCCGGCACTTGGTGGAAAGAGGAGACGGTGAACCCTATGCTGGCCTTGCGCTCCCTGCGAGCCAACAATCGCTGGGAAGCCTTTTGGAGCTGATGCCAACCACTTTTAGTCACACCCCGTCGGGATGGTAGTGGGGTATAAGGAGATACCGTCTGGTACAATATATTTTAGAGAAGGTTCCTTATGGATGCTTTTTGCTTCGGAGAAACCCTTGACAAACCCCGTTATAATGCTCCAAATATGATGGCGATTTTCGGACAAACTACTGGTGGCCAATGAGGCAACAATATCCGAATCCACCAATTCGCGAAGCTGTTTGCGAATTCCGTTATCAGGAAGACGGACACTGGGATTGGGCAGCTCCGGGACTGGTTTATTCTGCGTTGAGCAATGAATTTCCACAGAGATTGGCCGATGAGATACCGCCTACACCTGTCGCTCCATCTGTCGAATCGCCTAACTTGTCGTCACCTGGGTTGCAACAGTTGGAGATGCGGTTTGTTCCTCAGAGGCCCTTGAGGTTTTGGCGAGAGAGCGACGAATCAGGCTTCATCGCCGTGGCTCCATACCGCTTGGGTATACATCATTTTAGGCCCTATCCTTCTTGGGAACGTTTCAGCGAAATTATCGGCAAGGGCGCCCGAGCATACCGGGACGTCCTTAGTCCAACGAAGGTACAACGAATTGGGCTAAGATATATCAACGACATCAATTTAGGCCGAAGGTTTGTGGGACTAGAAGAATTCTTTGATTTCTACCCATTCGTCGGTCAGAACATTCCACAGACTTTATCGAGGTTTCACTGCCTGGTCCAAATTGATTTCGAAGATGGTCGGGACTCACTCACCTTGCAGATTGCGAATGCCCCACAACCTGAAGAGGGGAATGCCCAAGTCATCCTGGACTTAGACTACTTCCTCGCTCGACCAGATACATTCGAGTTGACTGAAACTACAAAGTGGCTTGAGACAGCGCACGCCAACTTGGAAAATGTCTTTGAGGGATGTCTCAAGGATTCTGCTCGGGCCTTGTTTCGGTAGGAGGGTGGGTTAATGCCTACGATAAGAGCCAAGAATCCCGAATATACAGGAGTTGATCTAGCGGCAGATGTCGTAGTTGCCAGCGGGGCAACTGGGTCTCATATTCTTGCAAGCAGAGAAGGGTGGGAATCTCTAAGAGATAGCATGTCTCGCACAGGCTTCTTCAGACGTAGGTTGCATGAGGCAATGGACGGGCTTCGACTCAATCTTGTAATCTCGAAGACCTATTATTCTGAATTCGAGGGGTACGACGTTTCCGTGGTGTTTCCAGCAAATGACACCATACCAACACCGCGCGAGTCTTGGTATTGCCAGTTCATTGACGCTGGGTCTGTAACACCTGTTTCGTCAAAGCCGGGGATAACATACGAGTTGTCCCCATCGGTTCGCAGCCAAGTAGAGCAGATAGTAACCGGTTCAAACTCTAAATTGCAGCAACGGCTTTCCCGATTTGGGAGTGACTGCCCTGGCCAAGAACCAGTGCTTGCATCGACAATGGATGCTGTCAAAGCCTTGGTTGTTTGGCTATGCCAACAGTCGGATACCGTTTCCGCCACGGTGTCCAGCGACGGTATGCTGTCTATCGCTGCGGTTTTCCCAAATGACGTGCGGTTGTACGTTGAGATCGAGAGAGACGGAAGTGCCGGAGCAGTAATCTCCCGGTCACGCACACATGCCGATGACCTCCCCATTACTGCTGTCTCGCAGTTGACCAGGGAGATGGTTCTTGACGCTATCACAAGTCCCTAAAGACGACTTGATCTGCCGCTTCATCGCATCAGACGAATGGAACGATGAGTTGAAAGAGCCCACTCCCTCCGCGTTTCTTGCTAGCGATCGGCAATTGTCTGTTTTTCATCGCCAAAGGGTGGAGGATATGGGAGATGCGCTGCGTGACTTGTGCATCGAGCAGCTAAACGGGTTTGGGGAAGCTCACCTAACTGTAGGCACCTGCTTTGAGTTGGGGAACGGGATTTCGGACCAATTCAAGCCGGGGGTATACTGGCGACCCGACAGAGTCCGCGACCCGTGGGAGCGCTGGAAAGACGCTCATGCGCAAATTGAATCTCCCGGAGGCAACGCATCATTTCCACGCCGGTACCGTGTGTTGCTAGCCCGAAACGCTTTTGCCCTCAGACCTCCAGACTAAACTTGAGAAACACCCCTATAGTTGCACACCCTACACCCCCGGCTTTACCTCCCCCGCAAACCTTTCCATCTGGGATATGAACTCGGACTCGTCGCGGGCGCGGGGTTCGAGGACCAGGTAGGTTAGGCCGGCGTCCTTGTAGGCGCGGGCGTCTTCGGCGGCCTGGGCCGGGGAGCCGCGCATCGGGAGGCGGTTCTGGGGCAGGGGGGAGTTGGTGAGGTCCATGCCGGTGCGCAGGGACACGTCGAAATGGATGCCTTCCCGTCCCGTCCCGGCCAGCAATTCCTCTAGCCGCTGCCCGATTTCGCTTATCTCGTCCGGGGTTAGCCGGACGCCGTGCCAGCCGTCGCTGAGGTGGGCGGCCCGGCGCAGGGCGCGTGGGGTGATGCCCCCGGTCCAGATGGGCGGGTAGGGATTCTGGGACGGCTTGGGGTACATGGTCATGCCGGAGAAGCGGTAGTAGCTTCCGGCGAAGTCCGGCTCGTCGCGCCGCCAGAGGGCCTGGAGCAGCCGGATGTGCTCGTCTGTGACCTGCCCCCGGTTCTCGTAGTCCGAGTCCAGCACGTCGAACTCCTCCTTCATCCAGCCTACGCCAACCCCGACGATGAGCCTGCCGCCGGAGTAGACGTCGAGGGTGGAGAGCATCTTGGCGTTGAGCACGGCGTGGCGGTAGGGGAGCACCAGGACGCTGAAGCCGAGGCTGATGCGGGAGGTGACCGCGGAGAGGTAGGCGAGGGTAGTCACCGGCTCCAGGATTTTCTCGTCGGGCCGCAGGGGAAATGCGCCGTCGGAGCGGTAGGGGTAACGGGAACCGGGGGTTGTGGGGAGGGCCAGGTGGTCGCTGACGAATGCGCCGTCGAACCCCAGTTCCTCGGCGCGGAGAGTGAGCCGGGTGAGGGTTGGAGGGTCGGCCAGACCTCCGAGATTGGGCAGTATGACTCCGAATTTCATGGGCTTTCCTGTCTTCCGGGGAGGGCGGTCATACCCCTCCCCCAGCCTTGGGTTAGCTTGACACTATTATGGGCGAATGCTAGAATCGCCACGCTCTTCAAAGACTTTCCCAGCTTCAATTTTTGTTGTGCGCATGGCCATATTTCGACGGCGGTCTTGAGAGTTTATACCGGGTTTCACGCTGCTAAAGCACTGGGAATCATCGGCCGAGCACCCCAAAGGAGGAAGGTTCATGGCTCCTGAAATCATGAAGGGGCTGAAGGATGTATACCTGGACACTACCGAGTCCAGCTTCATCGACGGCCAGGAAGGAAAGCTGCTGTACCGTGGATATAATATCCACGACTTGGCGGAAAAGTCCACATTTGAGGAAGTGATTTACCTCCTTCTCCATGGCAGTCTCCCGAGCAAGGAACAGCTTGCGGAGTTCGATGCCCACCTGCGGGCCAACCGGCGGATACCCGACGAGGTTATCCAGGTGCTGGAGCTGGTAAAGAACAGCCACCCGATGGACGCGCTCCGCACGGGCATCTCGGCTCTGTCGGCGTTTGACTCCGAGGTGACGGACAACTCGGTGGAGGCGACCATCCGGAAGGGCATCCGGCTGACGGCGATGGGGCCGACCATCGTGGCGGCGCACCACCGCCTGAGGCATGGGCTGGAACCTGTTGCGCCGAACCCGGACCTGAACCACGCCGGGAACTTCCTCTACATGCTCTTCGGCGAAGTCCCGGACCAGGAGACCACCGACCTCCTCGACGTGGACTTCATCCTTCACGCCGAGCATGGCGCGAACGCCTCGGCTTTCGGGGCGCGGGTCGCGGCTTCGACGATTTCCGACCTTCACTCGGCGGTTGTTACCGGCGTGGGGGTCCTGAAAGGCCCGGCCCACGGCGGCGCGGCGGAAGAAGTGATGAAGATGGCCTTGGAGATCGGCCAGCCGGAGAATGCGGAGGAGTATTGCCGCAACATCCTGGATAACGGCGGCCGGATCATGGGGTTCGGACACCGGGTGTACAAGGCGGAGGACCCGCGGGCGCGGCACCTGCGTGAACGTTCACGGGCCTTGGGCGAGAAGCTGGGGGAGCCCCGCTGGTTCCAGATCCTCAACTACGTGGAAGAAGAGGTGATGGTGCGCTATCGGTCCCGGGGCATCTTCGTCAACGTAGACTTCTTCGCGGGTTCGATCTACTACCTGTTGGACATTCCCGATGACCTGTTCATCTCCATCTTCGCCCTGGGCCGCATCCCCGGATGGACCCTCCAGTGCGCGGAGCAGTATGACGACAACATACTCATCCGCCCGCTGCTGGAGTACTCCGGAGATATGGACCTGGAGTACGTGCCGATAGAACAGCGGTAGCCAAGCGACGGATTTCAAAGGCCGAACGAAGAAGGGGCCGCATGGCGCGGCCCCTTTAGCTTTTTGTGGGTTAGCAGTTTATGTGACCAACTCGAAGTGGGGCCATATGATCTGTTCTCACACCACGGACTGTTGCAGAAAGATTCCAACCGCTCTCTAATAATGGCCTCGTGCTTCGGCTGGGCAACTATGAAGTAAAACCTGGCAATTTCTCGATGCCACCATAATGCCCAGCATGCCCCATCTTTCCCAAACATTTTGAATAACGTTTAGGTGCCTTCTCTAGTTTCTCCGGTCCAGGCTACCCTTGCCCCTGCCGCCGGAGTTGTTCCCGCAGCCGCTGCACTTCCGCCTCCGCTTCGGCGGCGCAGGACTCGGCTTGATTGGCGCGGGACTCGGCCCGGGCAGCACGGTCGATGGCCCCGCGCCAGTTTTCCAGGTAGCGTCCGGTGGCCGGGTCATAAAACCGGGGCCAGCCTTCGTCCCAGGCGAGGCTCAGCCGGAGGACCGGGCTGTACCCCTTCAGGATGCCGTCGGGTTCCGTGATCAGTTCCACGGGTTGGTACGCTCCCCCGGTAAGGATGCCACCGTACAGAGGCTCCCCGTGGTAACGGCCTCCCGATGGATCAAACCGCCAGTACTCGGTGACGCCTATGCTGGCGTATATGCCGGGTTTGTGGTTGACGTCCTCCCGTCCCGTGGTCAGCGACGCCACCTCCAGCACCCAGTCGGGCGGCTTGCCCACTCGCCAGGGCAGGTAGAGCCTGTCGGGACGGATGGCCCGGGCATCCACTCCAAAGGCCAAGTACACGTCCGGCGAGACGCGGACGTTGAGATTGCTCCGGTCATAGCAGATGAACGAGTCATAGTCGAGAAATACGTCAGGACGCTGATAAAAATCGGTGAACCAGGAACTGAGGAGATTCATTACCTCGAGCTGTTGCGGATGCTGTTCCATTGCGTCCGGTTTTTCCGCCCTCGCTTCGTCAGGATCGAATTCCAGGCTGGCGTAGTCGATTTCGCCATCCCGGTTGTAGGGCAGTATTTTGACTGCGCGTGTGGTCATCGCGAGCCTCTTTCATTGGACGATGGGGCCGGTTGCAGTAGATTATAGCGGAGCGTCGATCTGAGAATAAGATGCTTGGTTGTGTCGCGGGTTGGGAGAATCCTGGAACTGGATATCCGTCGCTATCCGATAACGTATAATCATTCCATGTCTGCGGAAGAGGAGATACGCCGGCGCATTGCCGAGAAGGGTCCCATTACCTTCGGGGAGTTTATGGAGGTGGCGCTCTACTGGCCCCGAGGCGGGTACTACGCTTCCTCCAGGAACACGGATTCTCTAGGTGGCGGAGGGCCGGAGCAGCCGCGAAGAATCCAGGTTTCAGAGGAGCGGGTCGGAGCGTCGGGGGACTACTTCACCAGCCCGCTGGCCCACCCGGCATTCGGGGCGCTGGTTGCGGTGCAGCTTTACCAGATGTGGCGGGTCCTGGACCGCCCCGGCGTGTTCACCGTCCTGGAACCGGGCGCCGGTGACGGCCTACTGTGCCGGGATGTGCTGGACTGCGCCGGGGAGATTTCACTCGATTTCAGGAACAGCTTGCGCTACATCTGCATCGACAGGAGTGCCGGAGTGGGATACGAGCGTGGGCTGGATGGGGCTCACAGGATTGTTTCCGGCACCCTGCCCCTTCGGGGTGTGGTGGGCTGCATACTGTCCAACGAGCTTCTCGACGCATTTCCCGTGCGGCAGGTGGTCATGGAGCCGGAGGGGCTTCGGGAAGTGTACATCGACCAGGTGGGGGGCTTGCTGATCGCGTGTACCGGCTACACCTTCGATGTTGGGCCGGTTAGCCGGTTGATGGACCTCGACTTCGTACCGGCCGAAGGGCAGACTCTTGAAATCAACGTGGACCTGGCGTCGTGGGCATACGGGGCGTCCAGGGCGTTGGAACGGGGGTTTGTCCTGACCATAGACTACGGCCGGAGCGCCAGGGAGCTATATTCGGCTGAGGAGCGTTACCGGGGAACGCTGACCACCTTCTACCGGCACGTGCAGACCGACAGCCCACTGGAACGCATCGGGCGGCAGGACATCACCTCGCAGGTGGACTTCACATCGGTGATCAGGCTGGGAGAACGCGCAGGGCTGGACTTCCTGGACATCACGGACCAGCGTTCATTCCTTGGCAACCTGGGCATGGGGGATATGCTGGAACACTTGCAGTCTGCGGTCCCGGACCGGATGGAGTACGCGGCCAACCGCCGGGGAATGCTGGAGCTCGTCACCCCCGACGGCCTGGGAAACTTCAAGGCACTGGCCCAAGGCAAGAACGTGGGCAACCCTACCTTGTGGGGTTTCGAGCCGTCCGATGAGGCCAGGAAGTTGGTCGCCGGACTTAAGGTGCCCGTCCTCACGGAACGGCACCTGGACTTGCGGCGGGGGAATTCCCTTTAGGCCCCATCACGATAGGACTTTTGCCTATGCCAACCATGCACTGTGTCTTTTGTTACAAGCCAGTCCTGTTCCTGCTTCTTGTCGCACTGTGGTTGTCGCCACTGCTCGCCTGCGCTGCTGACGCTGAAACTGACAGGGTATTGACTGAGGCGCCAGAAACATTTGCTCCGACGCCCACCGTGGACTTGGAATGTGACCCGCCAGAAGGAGCAGAAGTTATCAACCTTCTGAAGGAAATGCAGTCTTGCAAGCCTGGTCTGCCACGCAACAGCAAAGTTTTCATAAGGCTCTTCATTGAACTTCAGGAATTCAAAACTGATCCGGAATTCCATAAGGCTGGATTCGGAGACTGTTGCCGGTTCAATTCCTGGTTGACAGAGGTCGAATCATTGCGGAGTAGAGCAGGGGTTGGTCCACTGACAGGGTTGGGAGTAGCTCCGGTAGGACTCCGTACACTTGGCTTCGAATACCTAAAAAGCGCTGGTGGACCCACGGACTATTCGGAGGCGTATGAGTCCGCCATAAAGCTGGAGGTCGAGAAGAACATGGGCCTTGGAACGGACCTGCCTAATGTTGCAGCCGGAACTGCGAAGAAATGCGCTCCGCCAAACAATGCGGACGTTACCGTTGTGCTAAGAGAATTGCAAAGTTGCAAACCTGATTTGTCACGGGATAGCAAGGATTTCATAAGGCTCTTCATTGAACTTCAGGAATTCAAGACTGATCCGGAATTCCATAAAGTGGGATTTGCAGTATGTTGCCGGTTCAATTCCTGGCTGAAAAAAGTAGAATCGTTTCAGCGCAGAGCGGGACAAGGAACGCTAATGGAACTGGCAGTAGCTCCAGGAGAATTGCTTTTATTGGGCTTAGACTACGTGTGGAGCAAAGGCCAGCCTACGGACCATATCCGGCAGTCTGAACACATCATCAAGTTTCAGGCTGAGAAGACCATGGGGCTTGTCTTGAAGACTCCAGCGTCTGATTTATCCCCAAGCTCACAGGTGATTGGTAATTGGATGTACGACGATGGTAATTTGAAGGTCACTGTCCTGATTTTAAGGGACAGTGGTCAGTTCCACATGGTCGAGAAATTTCATGACTCAAGCAAGCTGGAAATCCCTATCGTCGAGATTGAGTCATCAACCGGACGCCGCTTCACCAAGCTTGATGACGGGCTAAGAGAAGATTACGTGATTAACCGGAAAGGCGATCTCGAGATATGGGACATATATGGCCTATCTACGATAGCCATGAAACTCAGGTGAAATACCTCTGCCGTCGAGTCGACGCCGATTTCAGTCGATGCCACGTCCGCACGGAATTACAATTGCTATCCGTCGCTAACCCGTCAGGTCTATCTGGGCAGCTACGGGCTTCATGCTTTCCACCACGAAGGCTATGTGCTCGTCCAGGTCTATGCCCAGCTCTTCCGCGCCGCGCACCAGGTCATCCCGGTTCACGTCCTTGGCAAAGCCCTTGTCGCGCATCTTGCGACGCACCGAGCGGGGGGTCACGTCGTCCAGGCTCTTGGAGGGGCGCACCAGGGCGACGGCGCGGACGAACCCGGAAAGCTCGTCTACCGCGAACAGGGTATGCTCCATCAACGACTCCCTTGGGATGCCCGTGTGGTCGCCGTGGGTCAGCACGGCGCGGATGATGTCGTCGGGGTAGCCGTGGTCGCGCAGGATTTGCGCGCCGTAATTGGGGTGGTCTTCCGGCGTCGGGCAGATTTCCCAGTCGAAATCATGGAGCAGGCCCGCGATGCCCCAGCGGTCTTCGTCCTCGCCAAACTTCCGGGCGTAGCCGCGCATGGACGCCTCGACGCTGTAGAGGTGCTTCATCAGCATCTCCGTCTTGACGTGGTTGCGCAGGAATTCTATGGTCTGGTCTCTATCCATCACGTCCATTGGTGTCCTCCTCTTCGCCGCCGTCAGTCGTGGCTTCTTCCCCGGAGGTTCCGGGAACGGGGCGCGTCCGGCGTGGCTCGCACCGGACCGCCGTGGTCAGGAAACCGCTGTGGGCCACCATGCGGTGGGCCGGCCGCACGCTCCGGTCGGTTACGTGCCAGGGCCGGAGCAGGGTTTCCACGGTCTCGATCATCTGGAACCGGGCGTCTTCCTCCAGCGCCAGGGTCAGCCGGTGGACCTGGAGAATGGTGGGCAGGAAGCTCAGGACGATGCCGCCCATCACCAGGGCGTCGCCAACCGTGCCGACCGTCTCCCACGGTTCCGGCACGTCCAGAACCACGCGGTCTACGTCGCGCTCGGAAATGCCCTCGTAGATGTTGCCCACCTTGATGGTGAGCCGTGAGGTGTCGCCAACAACTTTCTCTATGTTGGCAGTGGCCCGGGGAATCACCGACTCCTCGATTTCGTAGGTGATAACCCTTCCTTCGTGGCCGACGGCCCGCAGCAGGGCGGCGGTCAGGGAGCCGGAGCCGAGTCCGCCCTCGATGACTGTCGCGCCGGGGAAGACGTCGGCCAGGGTGACGATGTTGCCCAGGTCCTTGGGGTAGACGATCTGTGGGCCGCGAGGCATCTCCCGGACGTAGTCGCCCAGGGTGGGACGCACGGCCAGAAGGGTGTGGCCCCTGTCGGTGCGATACCAGCCGCCGACGGTGTGGCCGATCAGGTCGGCGTGGAGCAGGCGCCCCTGGTGGCTGTGGAACGTCTGGCCCTCGGACAGGGTCAAAAGGTGGCGGCGGCCCTTGCGGTCCTGCAACAGGGCAAGGTCGCCTTCACTGAACAGGTTCTTGTCCGGGGCCAATTGCCGTTCCTTTGCCGCAGTTGTTTTGCCGCGGTTGTATGGGACTTTCCCCTGAGCGGGAATCATGGGCTATTGTACGCCATTTTCCCGAGGGATGCCGGGCTTTGCGTGTGCGGGGTTGTTGCGCTAAAGTGGCAGCACATGAGACGCCGTCTGTTTACCCTGGAAGAAGCCAACGCGGAGTTGCCCTGGCTGACCGAGACCTTCGCCGGTCTGATGCCGGTGCGGGACGAGTTGGCCGTGCGGCAGCAGGACCTTCTCGCGTTGCTGCGGGAGCGCCGGGGCAACGGCGCAAGCAGCCGGGAGACGGAGCGGCGCGACCTCCAGCGCGCGGTTGACCGGCTGACCCAGGAACTCCAGGGGAAGCTCAGGGAGATTGGGGAGAGGGGGATCATCGTCAGGGACCTGTCCAGTTGGCTGGTGGATTTCCCATCGGAGCGGGAAGGGCGGGAGATTTATCTATGCTGGATTCGCGGCGAGGAAACCATCGGGTTCTGGCACGAGACCAACGCGGGGTACAGTTCCCGCCAGCCGTTATAGGCGGCTGGTCCGGGCGTCTCAGCCGCCTATGCGGTGGGAAAGTGTCATTTGCGGCATAGGCGGGCTATCGTTATTGAGCCACAAAGCAACAATGAAGGCGGCCTCAACATCGAGGCCGCCTTCATTGTTGCTCTTCTCTGGTAGCTCTTGAGATGACGGCTTAGGCGTCGGGCCAGCCCTCGGCTTCCTTGCCCTCGGCCAGGGCGGCCTTGATCTTGGCCGCCGCGTCCTCGGATACCCAGCCGGACCAGATGTCTTCGTTACTGTTCAGCCACCACAGGGCGGTGGAGTTGGTGTCAACGTCGGGGTTCTGGTCCTGCCACTGGACGACGGCCTTGTAAATACCTATGTTGAAGTCCCACTTGCGCAGCATGTCAACAACGTCCGGGGCCGCGGCCGGCAGGTCAGGGTTGACCGCGATCAGGATCGTGGCGTCCTCATAGGCGCAAGCCTTGGTGGTGAACCAGCACTCGTCACTGTAGGCGGGCTCTTCCAGCCGCACCAGGTCCAGCTTGAGGGCCGGGTCGTTGGTGCCCCACTGGTAGCCGAGCCAGGGTTCCTGCCTTTCGTATGCGCCGTAGAGGTCGGCATTCAGGGCCGCGCCGTCGCCGGGGTTGATAATCTCCACATGGTCCATCAGCCCGTAGCCTTCCACCTGGGAAGCGTTGACGCCTTCGCAGGCCCAGCCGATGACGCAGGAAACCAAGCGCGCCTTGTCACCGGTCTCGGCGGTCTTGAACAGGTCCTTGTATTCCTGATTGGTCAGGTCATCGACGCTGTCCAGGTCGGGGTACTGCTCTTGCAGGTACGCCGGTATGACGAAGGCCGATTGCCAGTCTGAGCCGAGGCTCTTGCCCACGGATAGGACCGCACCGTCAGCCCGGGCCTTCTCCCATGCCTCGTCCTGGTTGGGCAGCCAGATTTCCATGGTGACGTGGGTGTCGCCGCGCTTCAGGCCCTCAAACAGGGGCAGGGTCGCGCCGAACTTAACGTCGGTGGGGTACCCGTAGCCGTGTTCGACGATGTACTGGGCGATGCGGTTTTGCAGCAGGGCGCTGGCCCAGTTCAGGTCTCCGAAGATGATGGTCTCCTTTGGACCCTCAGGGGGGGCAACCTCCACCATGACCTCTTTGGTGACTACGACCTCTTTGACGACTTCCTTGGGGACCTCCTTGATGATCTCTTTTTCGACTATAACCTCTTTGGGAACTTCCTTGACGGTCTCAACCGGGACTTCCTTGATGACCTCTTTGACGACTTCCTTCTCAACGGGGACTTCCTTGATTACCTCGACTGTCCGGACCTCCGTCGCGGGCGCGCCGCACGCGCCGATGACGGCGAAAATAGCCAGGGACAGACAGAGGAACACCCCCAGCTTGATGAGTCTGCTGCCAATTGTCACGTCTTAACCTCCGGGACCAAAATCTAAGATTCGCTGAGGACGCCACCCCATACCGATATTCAGGCCAGAACATGGATATAGAATCCGTCCCTGGATGAAAGCTACCCTACGCGATTGCTCCTCCTCCCGTATTTTCTCCTCCAGGGCAGGGGGCCTGAGCATAGGTAGTTTGCGAATTAGTAGCCTATACTACGGCAAGCCGCCCGTCAACACTTGAGGATGTCCGCAACACCCCAACGCCATTGCGCCGGTTTCCATAATGTTGCGACCGTTTTCCACCGCGCGCGTTTTCCGCTGCAAGCGGTACGAGGTTCGCCAAGGAGGTCAGGACAGGGCGTTCTGGCGCATCCGGGCCGCGGCCTGGGTCAGCCGGTCTATGATGACTGCCAAGGCCACGATTGCAATTCCGGCAAGCGCCCCGTTACCCGGCTCGTTCTTCTGCAATGCGCGTAGTACGTTGTCTCCCAACCCGCCTGCCGCAACCATGCTGGCGATAGTAACCATTGCCAGCGCCATCATGGTGGTCTGGTTGATGCCGGCCATGATGGTGGGCAGGGCCATTGGCACCTGGACCTTGGTCAGCAGTTGAACAGGAGACGTGCCGAAGGAGCGGGCCGCTTCCACCGTCTCCGGCGACACCTGCCGGATTCCCAGGTTGGTCAGACGAATGACCGGGGGAACAGCATAGATGATGGTGGCGAAGATGCCCGCAGGTTTGCCCAGGCCGAAGAAGAGGATACCGGGCAGCAGGTACACGAAGCTCGGCATGGTCTGCATTCCATCCAGTATGGGACGCATGATGTTGTCGGCCATCCTGTTGCGCGCGCCGAGCACGCCCAAAGGGAAGCCGATGCCGACGCAAATGGCGACGGCCACCACCATCAACGCAACCGTCTCGATCATGGGGTCCCACAGGTCCATGAAACCGATGAACAGCAGGGCAAGGGGCGTGAATATCAGGAGAGGCCAGCGGCCTACTGCAAATGACAGCAGCCCCAGGCCGATCACCAACACTGGCCAGGGCAGCCACTTCAGTGCCCTTTCAATGTTGACCAGGGCATGGGTGACCGCGACGCTCAACCCCTTGAAGAGCCACGCAGCTTCTATGGTGATCCACCTCACCGAATCGTCGATAGCGGTGGCGGTGATGTCGCGGACGGTCTTGGTCACCTTGATGGTGTTGCCGCCGCTGGTCGGTATCTCCGTGGTTGAGACCGTGGTGGGGTAAGGCATCTCCGGCCCCCACATTGCCAGGCAGACGACCAGGGTGACGATCAGGACCACCACTCCGATGAGCCACCGGACCAGCGGTTGGGTCATACTGGCGGATGTGCGGCGGTGCAAAGACTCGGCGCCACTATCGGGGGGTGTTGTACCCAAGGCCGTCGGTTCCGTTTCGTCGCCGGTTATCGCGGCCATCAGGCCCTCCTCTGTGATTCGGTAGTTGCGGGTCGACAGTGGACGTGCCGGTGGTGCGGGGGGTTATCGCTGCGCCGGTCCGTCGTTGGCACCTGCCGCGTTGGCGGCGGCGTTGGCTTCGTAGTCTGGGGCAACGCTTGAAGCGCTGGCTAGGGCCTCGGCCACGTCGGCGCGATGCACCTCGCCCACCAGCAGCCGGTCATCGTCCACTACCGGAAGCGCGTGGTCCACCCCCATCGCCACGGGGATAATCTCGTCGAAGTTGGTGGCCGGGGTCAGGACGGGATACTCCTGGTCGAGGCATTCCTGGGCCTGGTCCAGCCTGGCAACTCCCGACCTCGACGCGCGTTCCGCGGCGGAGTGGGACAACGCACCAATATACCGGCCCACTTCGTCCACCACCCAGCCCAGGAAGCGGTTGGCCCTTCCGAAGGCGTCCAGGGCCGCTCGCGGGTTCAGGTGGGAGGGAAGAGTCACCATGGGCGGGACCATCACCTTGCGCGCGGTCAGGATGCTCTCAATGCGCACGTCCTGGGTGAAGTCTCCCACGTAGGAGTCTTCCGGGCGCAGCACGATGTCTTCCGGGGAGCCGATCTGGGCCACCCGGCCGTCGTGCATGATGGCGATGCGGTCCCCCAGCTTCAGGGCCTCGTTCAGGTCGTGGGTGATGAACACAATCGTCTTGTGCAGCTCGTCCTGCAGCCGGACCAGTTCGTCCTGCATCTGGCGGCGGATCAGCGGGTCAAGACCGCTGAACGGTTCGTCCATGAGCAGGACGCCGGTATCGACCGCCAGGGCCCGGGCCAGTCCCACCCGCTGCTGCATACCGCCGGACAACTGGCGGGGGTAGGCGTCCTCCCATCCGGTGAGACCCACCAGGTCGAGGATATCGCGGGTCCGCTGGTAGCGGGCGGCCTGGTCTACCCCCTGGATCTCCAGGCCCCAGGAAGCGTTGTCGATGACACTGCGATGAGGCATCAGGCCGTAGTGCTGGAAGACCATCGCAATTTTGTTGCGGCGGAACTCAATGAGGTCCTTGTCGGACATCGCGGTGATGTCGTCGCCGTCGATTACGATGGACCCGGAAGTGGGTTCGATAAGGCGGATGAGGCAACGGACCATGGTGGACTTGCCGCTGCCGGAAAGCCCCATAATAACGAATGTCTCCCCCTGCTCAACGCTGAAGGAGACATCCTGAAGGCCGATTACGTTGCCGAGGTCGCTTTGGATGGTGGCCTTGTCCATCCCTGAGAACCGGGGTTCCAGCACCCGCTCCGGGTTCTTGCCAAAGACCTTCCATACCGAATCAACGCTGATGAACGGAGAGTGGGCGCCGTTGCTTGTTCCAGTGACTGCGCCTCCGGTCGGGGCCAAGCTTTCAATAGCCATACGTCACCTGAATGTTGGCAGCCTGTAAAGCCGCAGGGGTGGTTGTACGGTTCAGAGCGTGTGATAACCCGCTGAAAATGGTCGATTATCGTCGCATACGGGGTAGCCACACGGCCCGTTTACCCTATGCCGGTGCGGTAGGTTTGTCAACCCTGACCGGGGGAGCGGCCGCGACGAAGCCGAAAGCCCCATTCCCCGAGGCGGCTTACGGAGTGTTCCGTGGGAGTAGTTTAGGCCGGATATGCCGCCTCCAACCGGCGGATGTGCTCCGGGGAGAGACGCCACCCCGAGGCGGCACAGTTTTCCTCGGTGCGGGCCACGCTGTTGGTCTTCGGGATGGTGATCACCACGTCCCGGGACGTGACCCAGTTCAGGGCCACCTGGGCCGGTGTCTTGCCGGACTCCCGGGCCACCTGTTCCAGTTCCCGGAACCGGCGGTCGGGACGCAGGCGCGGCTTCACCGCCAGCGAACCGTCGGCCAGGGGCGTGTAGGCGATGATTGTGACGTCGTTCTCCCGGCAGTAGGGCAGCAACTCCGCCTCGATGTCCCGGTCCTTCAGGCTGTAGAGGACCTGGTTGGACACTATCGGGTGCCGGGTCATGGCCCGCTGGGCGTCTTGCAGCTCGGCACTGGAGAAGTTGCTGACGCCGATGTAGCGCACCACTCCCCGGTCGACCAGTTCCTCCATCGCCCGCATGGTCTCGGCGATGGGGACGCGGCTGTTGGGCCAGTGGACCTGGTACAGGTCGATGATGTCAACGTTCAGCTTGCGCAGGCTGTCCTCGGCGGCCCGCAGCACCTGGTCGTAGCGCAGGTGGCTGCCCAGGACCTTGGTGGCAAGGAACACCTGCTCCCGCACCGGGGCGACGGCCCGCCCGACCTCAACCTCGTTGCGGTACATCTCCGCGGTATCCACAAGCGTTGCCCCCAGGGAGATGCCCCGGCGCAGCGGCTCCGGCCCGCCCCGGTACTTCCAGGTGCCCAGGCCGATTTCGGGGACCATGACGCCGGTCTGTCCTAGCTGTTTAAGTTCCATGTTCGGGGGCCTTCTTTAGCGGTGGGACGCCTATTGAGTTGATCGAGAATGGTCAAGTCAAGGGGAACGAGTCAAGAGGTTTTTCCTAGGTCGGTCTCAGTGGGCATCCCGGAACCTGCGGATTTCCCGCTGTTCGGCCTAGGTCAGGTCATCGTGAAGCCAGGCATACTCCGATATCTTCTGAAGCAAGGAAATGTCCTTCTCGGCGATGTCTCCAATGTAGACTACAGCCAGGCGTTCATCCTCTGTCACACCGTCGGAAATCCAGGGGAATTCCAATATGAGCCGGGCGGATGAAGCATCCAGTTCGGCGATTTCCGAAACGTTTCGTAGAACCGTCCTTTCGTCCCTAGTCAGGTCATCGTAAAGCCACCGGAAACTGAATATCAATTGGGCCATTGAAAAATCCGCCCGGGCAATGTCCTGGATGTATCGAATACCCCACGTTTCACGCTCGGCCAGGCCGTCGTGAAGCCAAGGCAACTCCAACATGATCAGGGACATGGAGCGGTGTTCCCAGGTGATGTTGCGAATGTAATACAAGGCCCACCGTTCGTCTTCGGTCAGGAAGTCGTCGGAAAGCCATGAGAAACCGAGCACATCTTGAGCCATGTCACGGTCTCGCCGGGCGATGAGGTAGAGGTGGTGAACGGCCCATCTTTCGTCCTCAGTCACTTCATCGTGCAGCCAGGGGAAGTTTGCCAGGGAGTTGGCCAGTGATGCGTCGTGAGCGCCCGCCAGAGCAAGGGTCCTCAGAGCCAGCCACTCGTCCTTGGTAACATCATCGGCCAGCCATGGAAAGCTGACGGCTCGCTTGACGAGGTCAACGTCCTCTCTCGCCAGGATGTCCAATATCTGAAGGGATCTAAGTCTCTCGCCGGTGGGAGTGCGCCTCACCCAGGAAAGGGATGCAACTTGAGCGGCTAAGGCCGGGTCGGTCTCCATCAAGCCTGACAGGGCAATCAAGGCCCTTTCTTCTTCCAGGTTGAGAGGGTACGAGGCCCAGGGCAGCCCAGCCTGTAATTCAGGAAACGGCCCGAACCCGGGAATCATGCGGTCGACAATCTCGAACTCTTCCGAGGCGATGACCTTGCCCTCCACCGACAACTCTACCCGGTACTGTCCCGTCCGCCACTGCAACGGCAGTCTCCAACCCCTACCCCGGTAGTGATGGCTGGTTGTCCAGCCTTTATCGACATACTTCTCGGTGGTCTGACGAGCAAAGACACTGCCGTCAGACCGGTACCACACAGCGTCGATTTCGAAGTCGAATCGTTGGTCATGGCGAGGATACTTCAGATTCAACTCCCAATTTACATATCGTGTCGTTTGGCGGGGGAATGTCTTGCGATACACCCGCGCATCTCCGGATACGGATTCATAGCCACTTTCGTAGAACCGCATCTCGGTGACGTTGGCATTGAGAGAGGGGATGTAGCCGGGAGAATTACCCTCCGGGTCGGGGGCTGGTGTGGGTCTTGGCGTAGGTGTCGGCGTCGGCGTGGGTGTTGCCGTTGGCGTCGGCGTAGGCATTGCCGTTGGCGTCGGCGTAGGCATTGCCGTTGGCTCCGGCGTAGGTGTTGGCGTTGAAGTGGGTGTAGGAGTTGCCGTAGGTTCCGGCGCAGCAGTTGGTGTTGGACTTGGTGGTGCAGTAGGTCCAGGCGTACTGGTTGATGTAGCCGTGCGGGTAGGAATATCAGTTGGCATAGTTGTGGCAGTTGGTATCGGTGTCTGCCCTTGTTCAGGTGTTGGGGACGGCGTTGGGCGGAGCGTTGCCGTCGGCGTCGGTGTTGGAACCGACGTGGCGACTGGAGGCCGCACAGTGGCATCGATGGGGGCTGGGGTTTCTGATTGAGTGGCCGGTTGTGTCGTGGCGGGAGGAGGTGCTTCTTCGGAACACGCCAGAATACCCGGCAACGACAACATCAAGACTAAGGCGATGCTGAGCGTTGTCCGCAGCATGGATGACCTCCAGCGAAGCAATATAGTCCGGTGGCCTTTTGAACTCGTGAAAATGGCATGAGCATCCGTGCTCTGACGGGAGCGTGCGGGCCGGGCTAAGAATCTTGCAGCCGTCTCAGTTGGGCTTCCAGTTCCTGAACACGGGCCTCGGCGGCGATGCGGTCTTCGGCTTCCTGGTCGTGAGTGCGGAGGTAGCGCCTAGCCGCCGGGTCGTACCAGCGGAGATGCCCGTATTCCCAGCACAGGTACAGGCCCAAGACCTCGCTGTAACCCCAATAGCGGGCATGGGTAACTTCCTCCACGGTGATGGGGATATAAACACCGTCAACCAGGCGGTCTCCGGCCAGCCCTTCCGGGTAATACTGGCCGCCGCTGGGGTCGAATCGCCAGTATTCGGGCACGCCGTAATTGGCGTAGCCTTCCCGCTTGGATGTATAGTCGTTGCGCCCGGTGGTCTTGGAGGCGACTTCCAGCACGAAGTCCGGGGGCTTGCCCCGTTCCTCGATGGAGTAGCCCTCCTGGGCAATGACGCCGCCGCGGTCTATGTTGAAGGCGATGAGCAGGTCGGGTTTCAGCAACCCCGCGCCCTGGTTGTGCCGCCAGCCCAGGGGAATTTCGCCCAGGACTATAGTGGTGTCCGGTGAACCCAGGTGCCGGCGCAGGGCCGGGGGGTGGCCAGGGTCGTAGAGGTGGATGGGATTCTGCATATCGTCCCTGGGAGGCAATTCCGGGAAAGTATTGTCGGAAGGGTCACCGGGAGGCGGAAGACGGTATTTTTCGCCCGTGGTGGTCATGGCGAGCCTCGCGTGCTGAGATAGGCTTGTCGGCATTATAAAGCACATCGCCCTGCCGTTACTCCGTCAAGACCAACCTCGCATCAGACAAACTCACCAGGTCGCCGCGCTGATTAATACCCCGGACGCGGCACTCCACGATCTTGCGGCCTTCCTCGACCTTCTTCGCGGTTACCTCCGGCTCAAAGGTGACAGTATCCCCGGCGCGGAAGGGTTCGATGGCCCGCATCAGCAGGGTGCCCCCGTTGTAGAAGGCGGACAGGGGGAAGGACTGCTCCAAAGTCTGGTCCACGTAGGACATGGTGGCCGGGCCGCTGTTGACAGTTCCACCGAAAAGTCCCTGCCGGGCGAACTCCGGGTCGGTGTGGATGTTGCTTTCGCTGGGCGGGCCGAACATGCGGAAGTCGTTCTTGCGGTTGATGATCTCCTGGCTCTCGGTGATGGACAGGGTGGTGAGCTTGTCCCCCACGTCCAGGTCGTCGAAGGACGGGTAGACAGGATTGACCTGTGCCGGGGTCGGGCGGGCCTGCTCCAGCGTTGGGGCCGTGGCAACGCTGCGGGCCTGGGGCACTTCTCGCTGGCCCTGGGCATAGTCGAAGATGCAGGTGTAATCGTAGCGTGCCACAGTCCGGCCGTGCTGGTTGGCCGCTTCCACCCGGAATGTCACGAACCTGCTGCCCCGGCGCTCGTACTTTTCCAGGACGCGGCGGGTGCCGGTGAGGGTGTCTCCGGCATGGACCGGCTCCCACCACTGGGCCTCGCACTTGGCGAATGGGGTCTGGCGGCGGGCGGTCGTTGACCTTTCCAGGGCGGTGAAGCCGTTGGCGTCGGCGATGTCCTCCCGCATCAGGGGTGCGTAGGTCAGCACCATCGTAGGCATGGGGCGGATCGAGTCCGGATTGGCCTGTGGCAGTTGGTAACGGGGGGCGAGGTTCAGCGAGACCTCAGCATACCGGGCTATGTCCTCAGGGGTCAGAGTTACGACGCTGGGCCGGCCTTCCTGCCCGGCCTCAACGACATCGTATACCCACAGCTTTTCCTTTTCTTGCACCATCTCAAGTCCGCCTTTCGGAATTGGATATCCGGCCCAAACCCCAAATCTGGAGTTTTGTCGGAGTTGGTCTTGCTTATGTTACTTCAAGATACGGCTTCGCTCAAAACCGGGAGCGCATCGGACACAATCCCGCCGCTTGCGGCAGGGGTGCGGCTACTCGATAATGGCGGACAATCTGGTCCCTGAATGGGGGACCTGCGGAGGATGAAATGAAGGTAGGATTCATCGGCCTGGGCACTATGGGTAACAGCATGGCCTACAACGCGCTGCAGGGCGGCAACGAAATGGTGGTCCACGACATCCGGCGCGAGGCCGCCACGCGCCACCTGGAGGCGGGAGCGGAATGGGCCGACACGCCCAGGGAGGTGGCTGAGGCCAGCGAGATAGTATTCACGTCCCTTCCCGGCCCCGTCGAGGTGGAGGCCGTGGCCCTGGGTGAGGAAGGAACGTTCCAAGGTCTGAGCGAGGGCAAGGTGTACTTCGACCTGAGCACCAGCACCCCCAACCTGATCCGGCGCATCCA
Source organism: Dehalococcoidia bacterium (assembly GCA_034422355.1). GTDB lineage: Bacteria > Chloroflexota > Dehalococcoidia > Lucifugimonadales > UBA3495 > CATOSP01. Next base: position 36,338 of record DAOUJS010000165.1, read on the forward strand.
CGAGGAGGGCGCGGCCCGGGGCATCCACGTTCTCGACGCCCCCGTCAGTGGAGGGCCGGAAGGGGCGCGCACCCGCAACCTGGCCATCTGGGTCGGCGGTGACAAGGAGGTCTTCGACCGCTGCAAGCCTGTACTGGACTCCATCGGTGACAAGGCATATTACGTCGGTCCCATCGGCTGCGGCGCAGTGGCCAAGCTGGTGCACAACTGCGCTGGGTACATGATCCAGTGTGCCTTGGCCGAGGTATTCACCATGGGCGTCAAGGCCGGGGTGGAGCCGATGGCGTTGTGGCAGGCCGTCCGAAAGGGCGCTTCGGGACGGCGGGGGCCTTTCGAGGGTCTTGCCCAGCACCTGCTGCCGGGCAAGTTCGACCCGCCCGACTTCGCCCTGCGCCTGGCCCGCAAGGACGTTGACCTCGCCGTGGGCGTCGGCCGGGAGTACGACGTACCTATGAAGATAGCCACCATCGCCTTGCAGGAGCTTACCGAGGCCCTGAACCGGGGCTGGGGCGAGCGCGACTCCAGGGTCGCCATGCTCCTCCAGGAAGAACGCGCCGGCATAGAAGTCCGCGTCGATGAGGACGAGTTGCGGCGCGTTCTGGAGGAGGAACGCGCCCAGGGCTGATTAGGTCAGAGACCCAGGTAGAAAGCGGTCAGCAGTCCGGCGGCGATGAGGACAATACCCAGCGGACTGCTCAGCCGCCGCCCCCAGGTCAGGTTCTTCTCGACAGCCATGATTGCGCCCAGGGCCAGCATCCACCCGATGCTGCCCGACCCCACGGCAAACATCAGCAGCATCAGCGACCAGCAGCAGCCCAGGCAGTAGAGGCCGTGGCTGAGGCCAAGCTGGAACGCCTGCCGTGAAGCCTCCGTTCCGTGCCAGTGGCCCGCGATGAAGCTCATGGGTGAACGGCACTTGTCCAGGCAGTGGCGCTTCAGTGGCGTGAACTGGTACACCCCGGCAAGAACCAGTATGGCCGCGCCGATGGCCCGGTCGCTGGAGTCAATGACAGGTACTCGGTATATCCCCTGGTGGAGCGCCAGGTCTGCCAGGTGGACCAGTGCTCCGAACGCCGCCCAGATGGTGATATAACCCCCGATCAGCAGGAACACCAGCCAAAGCCGTTCCGCCCTGTCCCGTACCATGCGGTGGAACAGAGTGATCAGGGGCAGGCTGGCGGGCAGCATCATGGCAAACACCATCAACGTCCACCCGGCAAGGAAGAAGCCCAGAAACGCCGCATCTTCCCGGGAAACGCTGGCAAGGGCGTCGTGTTCCAGGAAGCGGGCGTAAGGGGACTTGCCCCAGGCCCACAGGCTGAACCACGCCAGCCCCACAACCGCAACCAGCAGCGCAAGGAAGAGCCGGTCGTTTCGTGCCTGTGGCCGCATTAACTTTCAGAGGCAGGGAATCTGAACAGCCGGGAATACTGGCAATGAGTGAGGGGCTTTGCTACCAGGGGGCGCGTACTCCGGGCATTATACGCTGATTTGAACCAGCTTGAGCGTGGCCAGCTTGTTGCTACTGGCTCTGCCACCGCAGGTCTGGCTGGCGGGCGGCGCGGGCCTCGTCGAGGCGGGAGACTGGTGTGGTGTGGGGCGCGTTGCGCACCAGGTCCGGGTCCTCGTCGGCCTCGCTGTCGATGTCCCGCATAGCCTGGATGAAGGCGTCCAGCGTTTCCTTGGTCTCCGACTCGGTAGGTTCCACCATCAACGCCTCGTGGACAATGAGGGGGAAGTACATAGTCGGGGCGTGGAACCCGTAGTCCAGCAGCCGCTTGGCGATTTCCAGCCCGCTGACGCCCCGGCCTCGCTGCCAGTCCGCGGAGAAGACCACCTCGTGCATACAGGTGCGGTCATAGGGGATGAGGAACTTGTCACGCAGCGACTCCATAATGTAGTTGGCGTTCAGGACGGCGTTGGCGCTGATGGCCTCGATCCCCTCCTTGCCCAGGGTTCGGATGTAGGTGTAAGCGCGGACCAGCACCCCGAAGTTGCCGTGGAAGCTGCTCATCTTCCCGATGGAGTTCTCCGGCGTCGAGAGGGTATATTCTCCATTTGTATTCCCGCCACCGCCCCACTGTTCCTCCTCCTTTTCATTCCCGCCGCCGTTACGCGCCACCACCGGGGAGGGCAGGTAGGATGCAAGCTCTGCTGAGACGCACACCGGCCCGGCGCCCGGACCGCCGCCGCCGTGGGGAGTGCTGAAGGTCTTGTGCAGGTTCAGGTGAATGACGTCGAAACCCAGCGCGCCGAGCTTGACCCTCCCCAGCAGGGCGTTCATATTGGCCCCATCGCCGTAGACCAGGCCCCCGGCCTCATGGACGATGCGGCACACTTCCAGGATGCCTGTGTCGAACAGGCCAAGAGTGCTCGGGAGGGTGATCATTATCCCGGCCAGGTCCGGCCCCGCTAGATCGTGGAGGGCTTCCAGGTCAACGTTGCCCTGGCCGTCCGAGGCCACGGTCACCACCTCGAACCCGGACATCGCGGCCGAAGCAGGGTTGGTGCCGTGGGCGCTGTCGGGAATGGCCACCTTCACCCGGTCTGCATCTCCCCGGGCGTGGTGGTATGCCCGCATCATCAGCATCCCGGCAAACTCGCCGTGCGCCCCCGCCAGGGTTGCCAGGGACACGCCGGGCAGTCCGGTTATCTCCCCAAGATAACCCTGGAGTTGGTGGAGCATCTCCAGCGCGCCCTGAGACTGCTCACCGGGTTGCAGGGGATGGATTGCGGCGAATCCGGGCAGGAATGCCGCCTCGTCGTTAATCTTGGGGTTGTACTTCATCGTACAACTGCCCAGGGGATAGAAGTGGGTATCGATGGAGAAGTTCAACTGGCTCAGGGCTGTGAAGTACTGGACCACCTCCGGCTCCGACACCTCCGGCAACTCCAGGTCCCTGCGGAGCAGGGAATCGTCGGGCATGGCCTGTGGAGGAACGTCCGACTCCGGCAACACCGCGCCCACCCTGCCGGGAACGCTGCGCTCCATGAGCAGCTTGCTGGTGTCCCTGGTGCCTCCGCCACGGGCCATTAGTTGTACTCCCCAAGAGCGGTTACCAGCGCGTCAATATCGGCGCGGGTGTTCATCTCGGTCACGCAGAGGAGCATCCCGTTGGGAATCCCCTCCCCGCCGGTGTCTCCATTGGGACTCACGTCCAGGCCGCCCAGGATATTTCTCTCCAGCAAGTGGCGGTTGATGTCGGCCGGTGGACCGGGACACTGGACCACGAACTCCTGGAAAAATGTGCCCTGTAGCGGCCCAGACCCCAGGTCCGGTATTTGGTAGCCAGGCAATTTTGCGATCTCGCTCGCGGCGTAGTGGGCCTTCTGGTAGCAGAGCTCGGCAGCCTGCCGCAGCCCCTGTTTGCCCAGCGCCGCCAGGTAAATGGTCGATGCGAGGGCGTAGAGGGCCTCGTTGGTGCAGATGTTGCTGGTGGCCCGCTCTCGGCGTATGTGCTGCTCCCTGGTCTGGAGGGTCAGTACGTACCCCGTCCGGCCCTGGCTGTCCACGGTACGTCCGGAAAGGCGGCTGGGCATTTGCCGGATGTACTGCTGCTTGGTCGAGAACAGCCCCACATATGGTCCGCCGAAGCTCGCTGGAATGCCCAGGGGCTGTCCCTCGCCGGTAACGATGTCCGCGCCGTAATGTCCCGGCGGGTTGAACATTCCCATGGCTATCGGGTCTGCTGAGACCACGATCAACGCGCCGCTGTCGTGGGCCTGTTTGGTCAAGCTCTCAAGGTCTTCCAGGTAGCCGTAGAAGTTGGGGTATTGGACCACCAAGCAGGAAGTAGCCTCGTCAATGCCGGGAGAGGCGGGGGACACAGCGTTCAGCTCGATGCCCTGGGACTGGCAGTACGTCCGCACCACCTGGAGGTAGGCGGGAGAGACGGTATTGGCTACGGCCACCTTGCTGCGGCGGGTCACGCGGCACGCCATCAGGACGGCTTCGGCTAAGCTGGTTGCCCCGTCGTACATCCCGGCGTTGGCCACCTCCATGCCGTACAGGCTGCTGATGAGTGTCTGGAACTCGTAGATCACCTGGAGAGTCCCTTGGCTGGCCTCGGCCTGGTAGGGGGTATATGCCGTCAGGAACTCGCCCCGGGTCATCAACGCTTTGACTACGGAGGGGATGAAGTGGTTGTACGCCCCCGCGCCGAGGAATGACGGCCCGCTGCCCAGAGGACGGTTGCGGGACGCCAGTTCCGCCAACTCCCGCTGTACGTCCAGCTCCGACATGGGGGCCGGAAGGTCCAGGGTCGGGTTGCGGAACGCCTCCGGGATGTCCCGGAACAGGTCGTCGATGGAGTCCACGCCCACGGCGGCAAGCATCTCGGCCTGCTCTTCCGGGGTGTTGGGGATGTAGTGGGACTGGAGGGTCATTAGGAAGCCTCCGGATTTCCGCGAAAGCGGGAACGGCGGTAAGGGGCGATTCGGATTAGTGAAGTCCGGCAGTGTAGGTCTCGTACTCATCGGCGGACATCAGGCTTTCCAGTTCCGCCGGGTCGCTCAGGGACACGCGCAGCAGCCAGCCCTCGCCGAACGGGTCTTCATTGGCAAGCTCCGGTTCGTTGGCCAGCCGCTCGTTGACCTCGACTACGCTGCCGCTGGCCGGGGCGAACAGGTCCGAGACGGCCTTGACCGACTCGACTTCGCCCATCTTCTCCAGTTGCTTCAGGGGGTCGCCTACCTGGGGAAGCTCGAAGTATACGATGTCCCCCAACTGGTCCTGGGCGTATACGGTAATTCCGGCCAGAGCGCGCTCGGTGTCGCCGTCCTCAACCTTGATCCATTCGTGCTCGCTGGTGTACTTGCGGTCGTCGGGGTTCAATTGGTTCGTGGCCTCCTGCCGCTGAGAGTTGAGTCCTCTTTGGATGTCCCGGTCCCCGCCGTGCCGAGGGTCCGCTTCCTGTAGTTATCTTCTTGATAGCTCTTAGGTGGCTGTCCTGGGCCGGGTGTAGAAGGGCATCTCAACCACCTGGGCGGCGGCGATGCGTCCCCTAATGTCCACTTCCAGCGTGACTCCGGCCTCTGCAAAAGCCGACTCAACGTAGCCCATAGCAATGCTGGTGTCAAGGGTAGGGGAATAGCTGCCGCTGGTCACCTGACCCACGGCCCGGCCCTGGGCCAGGATTGGGTATTCGGACCTGGGGGCGCTCCGGCCCGGCAGGGAAAGCCCGATGAGCTTCCGTTCGGTCCCGTTGGCGTGCTGTGCTTGCAGAGTCTCGCAGCCGACATACTCCTTGTCGAACCGGACGAAGCGTCCCAGGCCCGCTTCAATGGGGGTAGTGGTCTCGTCGATCTCATGACCATGCAGGGGTAAGGCGGCTTCCAGGCGCAGCACGTCCCGCGCGCCCAGCCCGCACGGGACGGCCCCCATGCCTTGAAGGGTCCGCCACAGTTCAACGGCCCGGTCCGCTGCGACCACGATCTCGAAACCGGTCTCGCCGGTGTACCCGGTGCGTCCCACGTATGCGGGGTGACCCTGGAAAGTGGTCTCCATCGCGGCGAAGGGCCGCAGCGAGGATGGGTTGCTCTCGAAAATGCCGTCAATGAGGCCGGGGGTGTCCGGTCCCTGGAAGGCGATTAGAGCCGTTGCGGTGGTCAGGTCGTCAATCTGGCAGCCGCCTGGGAACTTTTCATCGGCCCAGCGGTGGAGCCACGCCACCGCCGCGGCGCGGTTGCCCGCGTTGGGGATGAGCAGGTAGCGGTCCTCGGCAAGGCGGTAGAAGATGGTGTCGTCGATGATGCCGCCCGTCTCGTTGCACATCAGACAATAGCGGGCGCGTCCCTCCCGCAGGCCCGCGACATTGCCGGTTAGGACCCATTCCAGCAGGCCGGTTGCCTGCTTGCCGGAGATGTAAATCCGGCCCATGTGGGACACGTCGAAAATGCCGGATGCGGTGCGCACGGCCTTCACCTCGGCCAGCGTCCCGGAATACTGTACCGGCATGTCCCAGCCGCCGAAGGGCACCATGCGCGCGCCAAGGGCAACGTGGGTGTCGTAAAGGGTGGTCCGTGCGTTGGGTGAGGACAAGTGAGTGAGGTGTCCTTCCGTTAGAGTCTGACGGTATGCGTACTATCGTGACTGGTGTTACACCACAAATGATATATGGAGTGACGGAGTTGCGCAACGTCGCGTTTGCCCGCCGCCCAGACGTTGAATCAGGCGCTGCCCTGGACCTGGACCGTGACGATGTCCACGCCGTGGAACTTCTGGTGGCGTACAGCAGAGGCGTGGTGTCGCAACAGCCTGAGAGAAAGATCATCGACTGTTGGAATGGAGTCTTCGTCGGTCAGGTACGCCATCTGGTCCTCGACGTTCTCCTGTCGCGTTGTGGATACGAACTCCATCTCCACCATCCTCGCCTGGGGCCGTGCGTTGATGATCAGGCGCGGAGGCTCCGGGCTGTCAACATCGCCCTCCTGCGCTTGCAGACTGGCGAGCGTTTCTTCTCCGGCAGCCCGCAGCCGCAGCGTGGAGGTCTCGTCCCATGACAGCCTGGTTGCCAGTTGGGTAAGAAACGCATCGATCGCGGGTAGCGAGGCCGTGTCCAGCGTGACCTGGAGTCGGGCGCGGCGCGAACTGCTCGCCTCGAGCAGGAGTGTCATGCCTATCGCAACTACAGCGCCGATGGTCACTCCATTACCGAGCAGTGCGCCCAACTCATCGCCAAGGAGGTCTCGAATGATGTGGTGGTCCTGGAGACCCAGGCCCAACGCGCTGGCGAGCGCGACCACCAGCACGCGCCTGGGGTCCAGGCCATCCCGTAGGATCGTCTGCCATCCGTTGACGAAGTACATTCCCATGGCGAGCATCAGGTAAGCGCCCAACACGGGTCCGGGGATCATTAGCAGGAGGGCGGCAAGTTTTGAGAAGAACGCCAGCGCTACCAGGACGACCGCCGCGCTGACGCCGGCTCGACGGGCGGCGACGCCGGTGAGGTTGATCAGCGATAGACTGAATGAGGAAAAGGACATCGGGGGCAGAGTGTGTGTGATGCCGGCCAACAACATGCCGATGCCGTTAACGCTCACCATGCCCTGGATCTGGCGGAAATCGATCGCCCGCGGCCTTCGTCTGGACCCCTGCTGGATTGCAACGCCGTCGCTGATCGTCTTGATTCCGAGCACCAGGGTGAGAATCGCAAACGAGGGCAGGAGCGCCCAGAACTCCTTGCCAGGCTTGAGATCGAAACCCAACGCCGGCAGCTCGGGGATGCCGAACCAGGGAGAGCTGATAATTCGGTCCGCGTCGACAAGGCCGAATGCAGCGGCGACTACGCATCCGGCCAGGATACTGATGAACGGCCCAACGAGACGCCAGAGTCCGCTGGCGCGCAGTGTCACGATCACCAGGACCAGCAGCGTTGTTCCGGCGATCACCGGGCCGGCGACCGCCGGCGCGCCGGTGGGCAGGTCCTGAACGCTATCGAACGAGATGGGCAGAACGCTGACGGCGATCAGCATCATCACTGTCCCCGTGACGACCGGCGTGAAGATTCGGCGTAGTATTGGCAGCCACCAGGCGAGCGCTAACTGTACCACGCAGCAAACGGCCAGCAGGCTTGCGAACGTCGATGGTCCGGCCGCGGAGACCGTTGCCACCATGACCCCGATGAACAGTGCCGCAGGAGAGGTGAGCACAATATGGCCTGCGCCGAATCGACCGGCCTGGACCGCTTGCAGCGCAGTGATCACTGCGCTGACCAGCAGTGCGGCGAAGACGCCCCAGGTCAGATAGCTATCATCGAGCCCGGAAGAGCGAATCGCGACCACCACGTTCAGCACCGTCGGCGCGAGCACGAGCACGGCGCCCTGGAGTCCGGTCACCAATGCGACCGGCAGAGAACAAGCCTCCTCGGGCTCAAATCGGATGGGTTGGCCGGCGCTCCTGGCAGTCAATTGGTTGGCCAATCTCCCGTTCTCACGGCTGAAACCCCGGAAATTTTAGCACACGGGTATAACCTGGCCGTTGCTCCCTTGGCCGGCGGGTGTGACTAGAAGGGGTTGGAATCAGTTCCAAAAGGCTTCCCAGCGATTGTTGGCTCGCAGGGACCGCAAGGCCAGCATAGGGTTCACCGTCTCCTCATTCCACCATGTG
>DAOUJS010000166.1:0-5047 GCA_034422355.1 Dehalococcoidia bacterium
GCTGGTTTTTGCCAGCAAAACGGGGGGGGGGGGGGGGGGTACGGACTGGCCAGAGGGATGATGGGTTTAACCGGGCCCGCCCGCCGGCGAAACCGGGACCGGCGGAGGAGCCCAGGGGCAGGGCGCAGTGGACCGGTTTCTTCAGCATCATGGGTGCCTCGGAGGGACCGGGGAATGGTCTCCCTGGCCTTTGCTTTTGTGCCTTGTTCGTTCTCACGGTGTATCGCTCTGGTACCGCGACGGGGCTGGACCTGCCGGCGGTCCCGTCGGCGGATTCACCTTCGTCCCAACGACGAAAAGAGGTTAGTGTGTACTCATCATTCTGTCAAGCATATCATCACTATAATATCGTGTCAGTCAACACTCCAAGAGCCTGCCCATTGCCACACCCGGTTGGAAGGGGCGACACCTGAGATATAGGAATGGACTGCGCGCCTGTGTACTGCGGCACGGACGCGCCATCGGCAACGGTTGCCGGTCCGCTGCGGCGCCGGATTTGCTGTCAAGTTCGGCTTTGGTGTCTCGCCCTGGGCTCCATCCTGTCGAGATTGCCTCCTGCCCTGGCTGGAGCTCCGTCAAGCCTGAAGTTCCTCCATTATCTGATACTTCGTATCATTGAAATCCGTCGCCGGATGAACAGATTAGCGCATACTCATCAGTCTGTCAAGCAGGAAATCATCTTGTAACGTGTATAGCAGCCTTCCAGGCATCTTTGCCATCGCCAAACCCCATTGGATGGGATACACACCATAGAAGAATGAATACCCCCAGTACGTGGATTTGCGCTGCGACCCCGGTTTCCGCCTGCTTTGAGCAACTGCCATACACCGGCAACTGATGGTGCGCCCGTTCATGGGAAAAGTGTGGAGCCCGCCTCTTTATGTGTTCTCCGTGGTCGCGCCGCCGCTCCCGGTCCGCGCCGGCTTTGGTACAATCGCGGGCGACAATCATCCCCGGGAGCGGACGTTGAACCGGTACGAGGAACTGCGGCGGGAGAACGAGGCCCTGCGGGAGCGCCTGGCCCGCCTCGGCCAGGCCAGCCTGCGCATCACCGAGGACCTGGATCTGGACACCGTCCTCCAGGGGGTAGTCGACGGCGCCCGCTCCCTGACCGGCGCCCGCCACGGCGGCCTCACCGCCCTGGACGAACAGGGGCAACTGGAGAACTTCATCACCTCCGGCCTGAGCACGGAGGAGCACCGGATGCTCCAGGAGCTGCCCGGCGGAATGGAGTTCTTCACCTACCTGGGCCGGCTGGCCATGCCCCTGCGGGTGGCCGACTTCTCCGCCCACACCCAGGGGCTGGGCCTGCCGGAGATCGGGCCGCCCCTGGGGCCGGTGGGCAGCTTCCTCCAGACCCCCATCCGGCTCCGGTCCCGGCAGCTGGGCACCATCTACCTGTCGGACAAGACCGGGGGAGAGGAGTTCAGCCGGGATGATGAGGAGACCCTGGCGCTGTTCGCCGCCCAGGCGGCGCTGGCCATCTCCAACGCCCGCCGCCACCGGGAGGAGCGGCGGGCCCGAGCCGGCCTGGAGACTCTGGTCAACACCGCGCCGGTGGGGGTGGTGGTCTTCGACGCCGCCACCGGGTCCCTCTCGTCGATCAACCGGGAGGCGCTGCGGATCGTGGACGGGCTGCGCAGCCCGGACCAGGACCCGGAGCAGTTGCTGGAGACGCTGACCTTCCGGCGGGCCGACGGGCGGGAGTTCTCCCTGCGGGAGTTCCCGGTGGCCCAGCTTCTCGCTACCGGGGAAACACTGCGGGCCGAGGAGATCGTCCTGCTGGTCCCCGACGGGCGCAGCGTGGCCATCCTGGTCAACGCCACGCCCATCCGGTCGGAGGAGGGCGGCGTGGCGTCGGCGGTGGTCACCCTGCAGGACCTGGCCTCCCTGGGAGAGTTGGGCCGGGCCCGGGCCGAGTTCCTGGGGATGGTGAGCCGGGAGCTGAGGGCGCCCCTGACCTCCGTCAAGGGAGCCATCGATACCCTGCTGGAACCGGAGTACGACCTGGACCCGGCCGAGACGCAGCAGTTCTTCCGCATCATCCGCGACCAGGCCAATCACATGCGGGAGTTGGTGGGCGACCTGCTGGACGTGGCCCGCCTGGCCACGGGCGATCTGGACATGACGCCGGAGCCGGTGGAACTGGCGGCGCTGGCCGAGGAGGCGAGGCGGCGGTACGGCGCCGGGCGCGGCAACGTCGGCATCGACCTGCCGCCGTACCTGCCGCCGGTGATGGCGGACCGGAGACGGGTGGTCCAAACGCTGGTCAACCTGCTGGGCCACGCCGCCCGGTTCTCGCCGGAGTCCGCCGTCATCCGGGTGTCCGCCGAGAACCGGGACCCCCACGTGGCGGTAACCGTGGCCGGGTCCGGCCTGGAACCGGAGGGCGAGCCCTTGCCAGGGCTTTCCCTGCTACCGGCACCGGCGGAGCCGCCCGGGGGCTGGGCGCCCGGCGGCACGGGCCTGAGCCTGGCGGTCTGCCGGGGGATCGTGGAGGCCCACGGGGGACGGCTATGGGCCGACAGCCAAGGGCCGGGCCTGGGTTACCGCTACGTGTTCACCCTGCCGGTGGCGGAGGGCCCGCTGGCCGCCGGAGCCGGAGAGGGGCGAACAGCCCGGGGCCGGACGGCAGCGGAGCGGGGCCGGACGGCGGTCCTGGTGCTGGCGGACGACCTGCCGACTCTGCGCTACGTCCGGGACGCCCTGTCCGGGGCGGGATACCGTCCGGTGGTTACTTCAGACCCCGGGGAGGGACTGCGTCTTCTGGAAACGGAGCGGCCCGGCCTGGTGCTGCTGGACCTGGCGGTGGCCGGCGTTGACGGCGTTGCAATGCTGGAGCGGGTCCGGGCCGCCGCCTACGTGCCCGTGGTCCTGATCACCGAGTACGGGCGGGACCAGGTCATCGCCCGGGCCTTCGAGCTGGGGGCCTCGGACTACCTGGTGAAACCCTTCTCGCCCGTCGAGCTGGTGGCCCGGGTGCGGGCGGCGCTGCGGCGGGGAGTCGAGCCTCCCCGCACCGACCCCGCCGGAAGGTTCCAACTGGGCGAGCTGACCATCAACTACGACCTCCGGGAGGTGGAGGTCGCCGGCCAGCCCGTTGACCTCACCGACACGGAGTACAACCTGCTGCGGGAGCTTTCGGCCAACGATGGGCGGGCGCTGACCTACGACCAGATACTCCGGCGGGTGTGGCAGAAGGCCAGCCCGGAGGGAGGGCGGGTCCTGATCCGGGGGGTGGTCAAGAACCTGCGGCGCAAGCTGGGCGACGACCGGGGGAGCCCCGTTTACATTGTCACCGACCGCGGGTCCGGCTACCGCATGGCCGGGCCCGGCTCCGCCGGCGGCGGGGAGTAGCGGCGCCGGGTGCAGTCCGCCAGGGTTCCTGACCGGGCAGGACGGAAGGGGAGAAATGAACCCGTCCCGCTCCGGGTTCCCTGCTCCCCCATCACCGCTCACAATGGAGCGCCGCCGGAGCCCCGTTACGGCTCCACACCGTCACCGGGCCGGTGAGCGGCCCGGCCAGCGCCCGCTCCTGAGTGGCGGTCAGCAGGGGCAGCGCCCCGGCGGCGGACCGGAAGTTCCGCAGGCCCAGGGCGCTCTCGCAGACCACCAGCAGGGGCAGGGGGCGGCCCGACGCCGCCATCCGGCGGTAGGGTCCCAGCTTGCGCTCCACGTCGTAGGGGACCACCGCGCTCCGCTCGAACTCGATGCAGTGGGTTCCGGCCCCCAGGGTTCCCCCGCTGGCCTGCACCAGCAGGTCGGGCCGCACCTGGGTCAGGCCCAGGACGTTGACCTCGCCCCGCCAGCCGGCCGCGACGGACACCCCCTCCCGTGCAAAACGCACCACCAGCCGGTTCACCCCGTCGTTGTGGTATTCCTCGTGCTGCCGGTACCAGGGCTCCAGGTAGGCCCCGTGGCGGCTGCGGATCACCGAGGGCAGGACCCGGCTCATGTTGGCCGCACGTTTCATCCCCAGCTCCGACAGGTAGTGCCTGCCGTCGAACACCGCCACCAGCCCGGTCTCCACGAACCGGCGCAGGTGGCCGCGAACCTCGGCGGGGGAGCCTCTTGCCACCTCGGTCAGCCAGGAGGCTCGCGTGGCGGGGAACTGGCAGACGGCCAGGAACAGCCGGTGGGCCAGCCCGCCGTCGATGGCCGCCATGTCCGGGTTCCGCCGGAGCCACAGTCCGGCGGACTCGGGCCTGCCGACGGCGGGGTGGCCCGTGGCATCGGACACCAGGTCCCGGGAGGGACGCAGTTGCACTGCGGGGCCGCAGTTGCCGTCCGGGGTGCAGAACAGGGTGGGTGTGTCGTGGTTCAGGGTCCGGCGGGCCAGATCCCAGGCCCAGGCGTCCACGGCCACCACCACCTGGGCCGAGGGCTCCACCTCCTGGTCCGGGTCCTCGTAGAAGGTGCGGTTGCCGATGCGCAGGTAGCGGTCCTCGTCGTGGGAGTAGCAGTCCACGCCCCAGAAGCGGTGCTCCTCCTTGCGCCGCAGCACCCTTTCGGTGATGTGGAGGCCGGCGTAGGTGAAGGGAGTCCAGAGGTCCCGGCCGTAGCGGGCCACGGCGTGGTAGAAGCCGCCGTGGCGCAGCAGGCGGAAGCCGGTCATCCCCGCCTCGGTAGCGGCACAGGTGTGGCAGGGTAACCCGGCCGCTCCTCACCAGGTGCGGGGCCAGGCGGTAGACCGGCTCCAGCATGGCCAGCCGGCGCAGGGACATCTGCACCCCGCGGGACGTGGCGGTCCAGGGCGGGTGCTCGTGGCCGTGGCAGTCGCCGTCGCCGGACTCATCCTCTGCCGGTCCTGCGGCGGCGAAGGGAGAGCCGTCCTGGTCGTCCAGGTGCACGGGGTGGTCGTGGTCCAGGGCGAAGCGCTCCCGGAAGTCCGGGGGCAGTTCGCCTTTTTGGTGAAGGGCGGCAGCCCGGGCCAGCTCCCTGGGGGTCGGATGCCGGTGGGCGGTGGTGTAGAGCAGGTCCACGGCCTGGCCGGTCAGGAAGAAGCGGCGCTGCCGCCGCTCGGTCATGCCCCGCACCACCGATTCCA
>DAOUJS010000167.1:0-2082 GCA_034422355.1 Dehalococcoidia bacterium
ATGGTCTACACCACCACGGCGCTTCCTTCCTACAAGGAGAGCCTGCGACACGACCTGCACATGAAGATACAGGAGGTGCGCCGGGGACTGTCCACCAACCTCTACCGGGAATACCTGAAGAGGGTGCTGGCCCGACTCGACGACACGCCCGTACCGGAGGACTGGCTGGAGTTCTCCTCCTCCGTCCTGTCCGGGTTGATCGCCGACCTGCTGGACGACGGCAGTCCACCCAATTGGTGTACGCCCATTAGGTGGAATGACTACGCGGACAAGCGCCATGAGAGGGTCAAGGCCCAGGTGGATCACCTGTTGAGGCCGGCAACGAAGATGAAGAAGGAGGGCCATCAGCCCACGGGCTGGATACTGGAGGGCGATAGAGTCATCGTGGTCGAGCAAACCGACACCTTCGGTCGGCGGGAGTTCGATTGGGAGAACGTTCCTTCCACCCTGATAGACGACAACGCCAGCGTCGGGGGGCGGACCGTATTGAACCGCGCCGAGTTGGAGGAGTTCCTGGGCCGGAACCTCAGCCGGGGCCGTAATGGTCTGCTGGGCAAGATACTAGGCGGGAAATGATTGGGCAGCTTTGCGAATTTCCAGGACATACTCAATCTGGAGACCCTCCAGATTGTATTCTGACGATGGTTAGGGCGGCCTCACAGTTTCGTGGCGGCGAAATGCTGGACCGGATCACCCTGAATGTGCAGATGTTCGCCCATGGGAGGGTAATGAAAGGGCCGCATCGCCCAGGTGCCTCTGGCCCAAACTCTAAGTATGTCGGACTCCACATCTTGAGAGACACCCATACCCTTGGATGTCGTGATACAGCGTCAGAGTCTCAATGAGGTGGGTGCGCTGCGGAAGTCGGCCAAACATGAACCCTGCCCGAATATCACCGGCAATGGGAAAGCCAACATGAAAGAGCACCTGATCATATTCGACCCTCAAGACATCCGCGGGGTGAGAATTACCTGCGAGAAATGCAAGAATCAGATCGTGTACACGGTTGAGGCCCGCGTTCCTGTTTCCCAAACTTGCCTGCAATGCCGCCAATCGCTGTCGGGACCGGATTCCCACGATTACCAAGAAGACATTAGACATATCAACAATTTCATCACAGCGATGTCCCACTTCCTTTCAGACGAGAGGAAATTGACCATCAGGCTTGAGATGGACGCAGATTTAGGGGTGACTACTTCAAGGTCCATTCAATTGCCGACTGATGAGACCAGCGAGTGAGCGATTCCTGGAACCGGAGGCGACCAGGGCAGTTGACACGATCCTATTGATGCCCCAATATGCGAGTAAGACTCGATAATAAATGGGGTGATCATGCCGAGAACCACGAAAACCATCACCTTTTCTTTGCCGCCGGAAATGGCGGAGCGGCTGGACCAGGCCATGCAGGGCCAGGGCCGGTCCCGCAGCGAGTTCCTGCGGGACGCCGTGGTGCGCTACATCGAGGAGTGCGAGTGGCGGCAGTTGCTGCGGTACGGCGAGGAGCGGGCTAGGGAGCGGGGCATCGGCCCCGAGGACGTGGCCGGGCTGGTGGAGGAATACCGGAGCGCGTCAGGTCAACCCCAGCCGTGAGAGTGGTCCTGGACACCAACGTGATCGTCTCCGGCCTGAACTTCCCCGGCAACGAGCGGATGGTGCTGGAACTGGCCCTGCGGGGAAGGTTCGAGCTGTTCCTGTCCTGGTTCATCCTGGGGGAGGTCTCCGGGGTGCTGACGCGGAAATTCGGCTGGGACCAGGAACGGACAATACGGGCGGTAAGCGCCCTGCAAAACGCTGCCATCGTCTTTGAGGTGCCGCGCTTGGTGGAATTGATAGAGGGCGGCCACGACGACAACCGCATCCTGGAGTGCGCCGCGGCCGCGAACGCCGACTACCTAGTGACCGGCGACCGCAGGCATCTCTTGCCCATCGGCGAACACCGGGGTACAGGGATCGTAAATGCCCCCAGGTTCCTGTCGGCACTGCACAATATCCGGTAGGTGGCGGGCAGACCGGGATCTGCCAACCGCCGCACGGTTGCGTCCGGTTGAAGCGTGCAGCAATTCTCCGATTCGTTTCATCTGC
>DAOUJS010000168.1:0-24094 GCA_034422355.1 Dehalococcoidia bacterium
GAAATCTCCCTCACAGGCGTGTTCAGCGGAAACGGCCTCGCCTTCACCGCCATATCCTCGAACTACGGCGTGGCGACCATGTGGGTCAGCGGCTCCACCCTGACGGTATTGGGAACAGGCACGGGAACGGCCACCATCACCGTAACGGCGGAGGACCCCGACGGCAACCAGGCCAGCGATGAGTTCGATGTGTCGGTCAGCCCGGCCTCGTCAGGGTAGGGGGGTAGCGCGGGGATAGCTACGGAATCACGGACTCATTGGCGCGGGCGTCCGGCTGCGGTTGGACGCCCGCGTTTGGTTGCGCCGGACCCGGCGGGCAGGCCGGATTATTGTCTGAACTGTGATTCATGTGATTGATGGATGGGCATGATTCTCCAAGTCACGGCTATCCCTGGACCAGAAAAATCACGGTTCAGGCAAAGAATCGAAAGACCCTAACCGGCCACTGGCCACTGATGACTGTCCAGTGTAGAATTGCGGACGATACAAGCCTGCCAATACACAGACAGCAGGCTATCAGGAGGCAGCCAGCATGGACTTTGGACTGCAAGACAAGTACGCCCTGGTGACCGGGGGCAGCCGGGGCATCGGCAAGGCCATCGCCCGGGAACTCGCCCGCGAGGGTGTCGACGTCGTCATCGCCTCCCGCACAATGGCCGACCTGGAGCGGTCGGCCCGGGAGATCGAGGACGAGACCGGTCGCCGCGTCATTCCCATGCAGCTTGACGTTACCGACAAGGCGCAGGTGGACCAGGTCACCACTGCCGCGGCCGGGCAACTCGGCGGACTTCACATCCTGGTCAACAGCGGTTCTTACCCCGGCGGCTCCCCAGGCGCTACCGGTCCCATCGAGGAACTGGTGGACGAGGACCTGCTGGCCGATTTCGACGTAAAGTACGTCGGGGCGCTCCGCTGCGCCAGGGCCGCCATCCCGTTCCTGAAAGAGCAGGGTTGGGGCAGGATCATCAACATCAGCGGCGGCAACGCCCGCAACGCCGGGAACCTCAGCGGCGGGGCGCGCAACGTCTCAATGGTCCACATGACCAAGACCCTCTCCAACCACCTGGGCCGCTACGGGATCACCGTCAACTGCATCCACCCCGGCACCACCCGCACCGAGCGCACCCCCGGAATGCTGGAGGCGCGGGCCTCCCAGTTGGGCATCTCCCCCGAGGAAGTGGAGCAGGGCGACTTTGCTCCCGGCTCGTCACGCGGGAATGCCATCTGCCGCATGGTGGACGCATCGGAAATCGGCTTCCTGACCGCCTATCTGTGCTCCGACAAGGCGTGGGCCATCACAGGAGAGGTCATAGCTGCGGGCGGCGGCACCGGCAACGCCGTCTATTACTAGGCGCGGGGCAGGACGCACGAAGCCCGGCGTCCGGGCGGAAATCGCGGGTCGTGGTCAACCGGCCCGCTCCAATTTCCTCGTAACCATGTAGAGCCAGTTGGAGCCCGCCTCGAATGGCTCGAAGTCCATGCTTCCGTATGCCCTGTGCTCGCCAAACCCCGCCTGCTCCAGCAACAACGCCAGTTCCCGGTAAGTGTAAATCCGCAGTGAAAGGCGCTTGGCGCTCCTGCGCCCGTCTCGAATGAAAGTCCAGTCGGATTCAACCCTGCTGGTCTCGTGGTCGAATCTGCGCTCCTCCAGGACCAGCAGCTCTCCCACACTCCACCATACCCTTGGCTCCTCGAGTATCTCCCGGACCCGGTTTTCAACCAGGGGAGTATCCAGGACGAATGGAGCGCCCGGCTTCAGGGCGCGGGACACCGCTTCCAGAAAATCAATGTTCCCCTGCTCATCGAAGTATCCGAAGCTGCTCCAGAAGCAGACCGCTCCGTCAAACTCTTCCACCCAGGGCAGGTCGCGCATGTCGCCGCACTTCCAGCGAATGGGCAACCGCCGTGCGTCGGCCCTTGCCCTGCCGTCATCCAGCAGCGATTGGCTCATGTCCACGCCCGTGACCTCGCATCCCGACGCCGCCAGCTCCAGGGCGATGCGCCCGCTGCCGCACGGAACATCCAGCACCTTCGCCCCGACCGGAAGCCCCATTGCTTCATGGATGAATCCCGCCTCGGCGCGAGTCCGTTCCTCATCCCTCGAGGACCTCACGAACTCCAGCGCATCGCCGGAGAAGAACTCCCGCCACCAGTCCGCCAAGTTCTTCAGGCCCCTCCGTTCTTGATGGCTCTTGTCATTCCCGCGAATGCGGGAATCCATACGTTCCGCCCTTGGACTTCCCGCTTCACGGCAGGCACGAATGAATTGCCTCCGTCCTCATTACGCCAATAACACGCCAATAACGCATTGCGCCAATAACGCGCGTCAACTCGCCAGCAATTCCTTCAACTGCGCGTCGATAAACCCGGTGTCCACCGGGTTGCGCCCCGGCCCGCCGCCGGTGTGACCCCAGATGGTGGGAATGGTGCGCAGTTCCGCGTTGGGCATCATTGCGACCTCGGTCTCGTTGTCCTCCGGCGGAAAATACTGGTCTGTCCGGGACGGCATGACGAAGGCACGGGCGGTTACCGACCCCAGCGCCTTCTCAAAATCGCCTCTGTATATCGGATTATCGCTTATATCTCCCGCCTGCCAGGTTGCCGCCATCGCCAGTATGTCGTTGGCGTCCAGTTGCAGGTAGCGTCCTTCCCACGCCGTGATCAGGTAGTCCTCCAGGGACGAATGCCCCAAATCCAGATACACCCTCTCCCGGTAAAATGCCTGGGACGGGGCCCAGCCGGCGTAGACCCGCGCCATCGCCCGCAGGCCCTTCTCCGGGGGCCGGTCATACCATCCGTTATCCCAGGCGTCATCGGCCCGCAGGGCCGCCTTCACCCCCTCCAGGAACACGAAATTATGAGGCGACGTCCGCGCCGACCCGCACCAGGGCGCGATTCGTTCCACCATATCCGGGAACATCGCCCCCCAGTGGAACGTCTGCTGCGCCCCCATCGAGAAACCGCACACCAGGGCAATGCGCTCGATCCGGAACCCCTCCGTTACCAGCCTGTGCTGACACATCACGTTGTCGTAGTATGTCACCAACGGGAACCGCGCCCGGTCGTAGGGTGGCGGGGTATTGCTCGGAGATGGCGACAACCCATTCCCGAAAAGATTGGGCACGATGATGAAATACCGCGACGGGTCCAGCGCCATTCCCGGACCGATCATCGGCTCGTTGGCCGTGTGGTTGGAACTGAAGTAGGTCGGGAAAACAATCGCGTTGTCCCGCTCCGCGTTCAGCTCCCCGTAAGCCCGGTAGGCCAGCCAGGCGTTGCGCAGCCGCAGCCCGCACTGAAGGTCAATGTCTCCCAGCGGAAAAGTCTCATATCCCGTCATTCAAGAGCCTCCAGTGCCGGATGCTGAATCAAGACCCCTTCACCCTTACATCAAATAGGATACCCTATCCTCAAGGGGTTTGTGACAATGCCCAACGGCGGCCAAACTGTAATTCCCGCGAAATCGGGAACCCATTGTCCCGGCTTCATAGTGCCGTCGATTCCATAGAAATACCGAAGAAATCCCGACACATCCTCCTATAGACCCCGATTATATCCCGGCAAGGTTCTCGCCCCAAGGCGTATACGGACCACCCATGCCCGGCGCAGATAACCTACGGGTGCTCTCGCACAGTGCGCAGAGCGGCAATCGAGTAGACCGATAACGCCAGTCCCGCCAGTCCCAGGATGGTTATCGCCTCCACCACACCGGTAAAGTCGGTCATCAGGCCCACCAGGATGCTGAAGGGAAACACGAACCCCTGGCCGTAGCTGGCGAGGCTCGTAACCCTGCCACGGTAACGGTCCGGGGTAATCAACTGCACCAGCGTCCCACTCGTGGTCCGGAAGTGGGCTTGGGCGAAGGACATCAGGCCGATCAGGACCAGCGCAGCCAGCAGCGGGAACGGCGGCGCGATTACCGGCGAGTAAGCGAACAGCACCACGAATACTGAACTTGCCAGCACTGAGAACAGCGCCAATATCCCCTTTTTGAACACGAAGCCGATGGACGCTATCAAGGCCGCGGAGGCGAAGCCCCCTATCCCGGTAGCCGACAGCAGGAACCCGCCAACGTCCGCCGCCCGCTCCAGCGTGTTCGCCGTGAAAATGGGCAACAGGAACCACACCTGGTGCAGCACCATGTTGGGAATCAGACCCACCAGTATCATCGACAGGATCACGGGCTGCTCCCGCCGGATGAACCGGACCCCCTCGCCAAAGGCCGACACCGGGGAGATACGCCGCCTTGGGGGTGGGAGCTGATAGGGCGTCCTCAGGGGCAGGAACACCAGCACCATCGCCGCGTAGAAGGCCGCCTCCATCAGGAAGTTGGCCGTGAACCCCAGGTTGGCGATGAGGATGCCCCCGATGAATGGTCCGAATATCCGTGTGCTGGTGATCGTCAGGGAGTTGGTGGCAAAGGCGTTGCCGAAGGCTTCCGGCGGCACCGTGTTGGCAATCAACGCCTGCCGCATAGGCTGGGCAATGGAAAGACAACTGCCCGCGACTATGACATAAGCGTAGGCGGTCCAGACCTTGGCCGTATTGGATAGCCCCACTCCGTAGTCCGAGACCACCACCAGCGCGAACAGCACTGCGATGCAGGCCATGAAGGTCTGTATCCGCATCAGCAGTTTGCGCCGGTCAACCCGGTCTCCCAGGACGCCGCCCCAGGGTCCTACCAGCAGCACCGGCAGCGTGCTCAGGCCGCCCACGGTCACCACCTGCAGCGCCGACGTGGCCGAACCCTCCGTCAGGTCCCGCACCAGCCAGCCCACCGTAAGCAGTTGCAGCCATTGGGCGCTGTTGCAACAGAAGTTCCCGGTCCAGAGCAGACGGTAGTTCCGGTAGGCAATCAGGGAGTCAAAAGTATGCAGCCGGGGCAATCGAAGAGACTTGATGGCGCTCCGCTCCTGTGAATCAACCGGACTGGCAGCCTGCCGTAAAGAGAAGACCGGCGCACGGGGCCAGGGACCCGGACCGGATGCTGCCCCAGGCCCTCGCCCCAGCCGTCCCCACCGCCTTTACAGTCACTCCCGCGAAAGCGGGAATCCATCGCCGGCTTTTCAGCGTCCCCAGTCCCGGGAGAACGTCGAAAACATCCGCAGGTTCACATACCCTGACCCTTCCGTTCAATCACCACCACGGGGATTTCCCGCTCCGTCCGGGCCTGGTACTCGTCATAGGTTGGAAAAATCCCCACCATGATCGCCCAGAGCGCGGGCTTCTCCTCCGGGGTGGCCGTCCGCGCTGTCGCCGCGAACCTGTCGCCAATCACCTGTAGCTCCACGTTCGGGTCCCTGGCCAGGTTCCTGTACCAGCCCGGGTGCCTTGGCGCGCCGCCCCGGGACGCAACCAGCAGATAGCGTTCCCCGTCCCGCCCGTAAATCAGCGGCGTGGTCGTGGGGTTCCCGGTGACCCGGCCCCTGGTCGTCAGCAGGGCCGTGGGGAGTCCGTTCCAGATGTGGCCTTCTTCGCCATTGGTCTCCAGGTAGCGTTCCAGGTGTTGTTGCACCCAGTCCCTTGGCCGCTCTGCGGGTGTCGTCATCTTCGGTCCGCCCTCCCCTGGAGTTGTATCGCCTGCTCTCGGGCGCAGGCCAACGGGATACTAAACTGTCCTGGTGTGGTTGTCCAGACGAGGGTGAGCAAGGCGCCGAACCATTTGCGCCCAACTGCCCCGACCGTCTGGCCCATACAACCCACGGCCAATCCAATGTAGAATACTTCTGCCAAAACTACGCTAGGAGGCCGCATCATGGCAACCGTCAACACCGTCCTGGGTCCCATCGATTCGGCAGACCTGGGCTTCACCCTGAGTCACGAGCACCTTGGCACCAACGCCGCGGGCATCCGCCAGACCTACCCGGAGTTCTTCGACCGTGAGGGCGTAAAGGAGCAGGCCATAGCAGCCCTGACCGAAGCCTACAACGAGGGCCTGCGCACTATCATCGACGTCAGCACCATCGACCTTGGGCGCGACGTTCTGCTGATGGATGAAGTGTCCCGCGCCTCCGGAGTGCAGATAGTTTGCGCCACCGGCAACCACCTGGCAGTCCCCCGCCCATTTGGCGACGTGTCGCCAGACGTCATCGCCTCTCTATACGTGCGGGAGATCGAAGAAGGGATCGAGGGCACCGGCATCAAGGCCGGCATCATCAAGGTCGCCAGCGACCGGGGCGGCATCACTCCTCCCCAGGAAGTTGTCCTCCGCGCCGCCGCTCGCACCTGCAACCAGACCGGCGCCAGGATCTCCACCCACACCTGGTCCCCGGAACGAATCGGAGAACAGCAGGTGCGCGTATTAAAAGAAGAGGGGGTTGATCTGAACAAGGTCTACGTAGGACACAGCAACGACGACACCGACATGGACTATCTGCTGGGCCTGCTGGACGAGGGTGTATGGCTGGGCCTGGACCGCTACCCCGGAGGCAGAAACAACGAGACACCCAATTGGGAGCAACGCACCGAGGTCGTGAAGAAGCTGATGGACGCAGGCCACACGGACCGCATCATGCTCTCCCACGACTACTCCGTACCCAAGGCCCGCTACGGGGTCGAGGTCCAGGAGGAACGGCGCCGCGCCAACCCCGACGGCTACCTGTTCATCACCCGCGCCGTCCTTCCCAGGCTGAAGGAGTTGGGCGCGTCCGACTCCGACATCAGCCAGATAATGGTCGAGAACCCGAGGAAATTCTTCGAGGACGAGTAGGCCGACACCATAACCCCCCAGGAGGATGGAATGCACCGTTTGACCCGCAATTGGTCCGCCCTGCTTGCCGCCCTGGCGCTGACCGGGATGCTGCTCGTTGCTTGCGGCGCCACGAGCGCGCCTGTCCCCACCGAGGCTGCGAAAACTGCGGCCCCGGAGACAACCATGCCGGAGGCCGCCACGTCCGCTCCGGCAGTCGAAACAGCCCGGCAACAACCCGCATCCGGAGACCAACCGGCGCCCACGGCCATGAAGGCGCAACCGGCCGCTACCGCCATACCGGAGAATGCGCCCGCCGCTGAAGTGGCGGCCCGGCCGGAGGCGACTGCCATGACCGGGAAGGCAGCGCCCACCGAACCGCCTGCACAGAGCGCGGCTGCTGTCACAACCGTCGCCCCAACCGGAGTCCGGCCGACGGAGGCTGCTGCCAATCCGACAGCGCCGCCCCCACAAGCGACCGCTGCGCCGACTGAAGCGCCACAACCAACGGTGACGCCAACAGCAGCGCCTACGGCGAAACCTCCGACGCCAACAGTGCCGGTGGAACCCACAGCCGCGCCGGTCCAGCTACCGCCGGTGGGAACCAGGGTTGGGGACCTGTCGCCGGACTTCACCCTCAAACTCCTGGGTGGGGAGACCGTCACCTCTGCCCAGTTGCGGCAGAGCGGGCAACCCGCGTTCCTGTTCTTCCACGCCACGTATTGACCAACCTGCCGCTCCGAGTTGCGGAGCATAAGGGACCTTGGCCCCGGTGCAGTGGAGAACGTCAACTTTTACATCGTCGGTTCAAGCAGCAGCCAAACGCTGGACTCGCTCGAAGCAGATCGACAAGCCGAGGGTTATCCCGGAGTAGTAGCCGAGATTCAGGGCGATGGGCTACGGGACCTGAAGATCCTCCAACAATCGACCAAGATCGCCCTCGACGGCAATGGAGTTATCACCTACCGGGACAGCTTCGGCAGGGGCGACATCGGAACCTGGGGGCGAGTCCTGACAGAACTGGCTTCCGGGTAGTCTCTGGAACCCGGCATAATCCCGGTACAATCCGGCATCTTCATCGGCCCGGGCGGGACGGTCTCCCACCCGGGCCGCGCGCATTCAACACTACACGCTTATGGAGGACAACATGGGATGGTCGTCTCATCACCCTGTCGGCCTGGTCTATAGCGCCCCGCAGCACAGCTACCGCGGCTACACGCTGTTCACCCCCAACGGCGGCAACTGCACCTACCTGATTGACATGGACGGCCGCATCTGCCATCGGTGGACGTTCTCTGACGGCATCGGATACTCCTACCTGCTCCCCACCGGCAACCTGCTCCTTCGCACCGGCGGCGCGAGAGCGGGAGGCCAGCCCGTGATGCCCGGGGCGGGCGCAGGGGCAATCGTCGAGTTGGACTGGGACAGCAACCTGGTCTGGGAGTACAGGGACCCCATGCTCCACCACGATTTCGAGCGTCTGCCAAACGGCAACACCCTGGTTCTTCTCTTCGAGCCGTTGCCGGAAGAGTTGGCTTCCAGGGTAAAAGGCGGCTATCAGCAGGAGGGCGCGTCCGAAGAGATGCTGGGCGACCTGGTGCGGGAGGTCACGCCCGCGGGAGAGACAGTCTACTCCTGGCCATCCTGGGAGCATTTGGACCCGGAAGAGGATGCCATCTGCTTTCTGGAAGGCCGCGCCGAGTGGACTCATCAGAACGCCCTGAGCGCCACCTCCGACGGCGACCTGGTGATCAGCTTCCGCCAGACCGACACCGTGGGCATTGTTGACCGCATTACCGGCGACTTCAGTTGGAAGTGGGGGCGGGGCATCATCTCCCACCAGCACAATCCCACGTACCTGGACAACGGCAACGTGCTGCTCTTCGACAACGGTCCCCACCGTCCGGGGTTCAGCCACTCGCGCGTCCTGGAAGTCAGCCCGGAGACCAGCGAGATAGTCTGGGAATACCAGGGCGACCCGGCCATCTCCTTCTACAGCTACCACATCAGCGGCGCGGAACGTCTCCCCAACGGGAATACCCTCATCTGCGAGGGCGCACCGGGGCGGGCTTTTGAGGTTACTCCCGGCAAGGAAATCGTTTGGGAATACGTCAACCCCATCTTCGGGCCCAGCACACGCGGCACGGGGGGCACCCGCTCCAACTCCATGTTCCGCGCCCACCGCTACGGTCCGGAACACCCCGCCCTTCAAGGCAAGGAGCTTGACCCCGCACGATATGCCAACCTCAACCGCCTCTACGCCGTCTGATTTCTGTCCTGAGCCCAGGACTGTTCCGGCGTGGTACACTCACTACCACCACTTATGAGGAGGACAGTAATGTCTGGATTCCGAGGCGTCTACCCTGCAATCATCACTCCTATGACCCCGGAAGGAGACCTGAACGAAGCAGCGTTCCGAGAGGTCATGGAGTTCAACATTCAGGCCGGCGTTCATGGGTTCTGGGTCGCCGGCGGCACCGGCGAGAGCGTCTTGCTCGAAGACGAAGAGAACATGCGCATCGCCGAGATTGCGGCGGACCAGTCCCGGGGCAGGATCGAGAACATCATGCACGTTGGCGCGGCCACCACGGCCCGGGCCGTCAAGCTGGCCGAACACGCGGCCAAGGCCGGCGTCGAGTCCATCTGCTGCGTGCCGCCCTTCTTCTACCGCCAGAGCGACGAGGCCATCGTCGAGCATTACCGGGCTGTTGGCGCTGCGGCGGACTTGCCCCTGTTCGTCTACAACCTTCCCCAGTCCACCGGCGTTGAGATAACCCCGGAACTGATGCAGAAAATCCAGGATGGAGTCCCGCAACTCAAGGGACTCAAGCACTCCGCGGTCACGTTCCAGAACGTCCGCGCCTTTTCCAAGATGGGCCTCAACTGCCTCATCGGGAACAGTATGCTCATGCTCCCGGCGCTGACCATTGGCGCGACGGGATGCGTAGACGGCCCGCCCAACATCGCCCCGGAGCTTTGGGTCGAGATCTGGAACGCCTACAACGATGGGGACATTGCCCGCGCCGAGGCGGCCCAGGACCGGGCCAGCGAGGTAACCGGCCTGGTGCGCCAGTTTGGACTGCACACCACCACCAAGGCCGTCCTCAGCTACCGGCTCGGCATCGATTGCGGCACCCCCAGGGCGCCGGGCCAGCCCCTGACCGCAGATCAGCACGCCGCACTTATGGGGCAGGTCGAGGAACTCGGCCTCCAGCGGGCAGTGGTGTCCCAGGCGGGTGACTAAGAGATTTGACGACAACAACACCGGGCCGGAAACATGTCTATCCGGCCCGGTGTCCCCTGGTTGTTCCGGCTAGTTCGGATGCGGTCAGTCGGGCAGCATGGTGAGGTGCATCCGGGAGCCTTGCGTCGTGTCGGTGTCGAAGTAGAGGACCTGCTGCCTTACCGTGTTGGTAAGCGGCGCATCGGCGACAAAATTCAGGCCCCGGCGCTGGCATCCGCCCATGCACGAGACTATATCCCCGACCACGTAGCCCACGTGGTCCATGTCGTGGGCATCGTCGGCCATGTCCGACGTATCTGCCGGTTCAATCAGCTCCACCTGCACCCGCCCGAAGTTCACGAAGGCGTTGCGCCCCCCATTGCGGGAAGCGCCTCCCCCGATGTGTTCCCCTTGGAAGTTGTCCACGTACCAGGCGATTGCCTTCTCCAGGTCTTTGACCCGGTAACCGGCGTGGACGATTGATTCAACCTCCAGCCCCTGCCCGCTGCCGGCTGGAGCGTCCGTGGGTAGCTGGGTCAAGTGGACGAACACGCCGTTGGTGGTAGCGGCATCGAAATAGAGCACCTGCTGCCCCATCACGTTGGTAAAGGGAGCGGGCGCCGCGAACTTGAATCCCCTGGCCTGGAGGTCTGCCATCTCGCGGCTGATGTCCTCGACCACATACCCTACGTGGTGCATCGTCAGCCGTCCTGCGGCCAGCCCCGTCTTGTCCTGCGGCTCGATGACCTCGGTCTCGACCCGACCGAACCTCATGTAGGCATTGACGCCGCCGCTGGGAATCGCCGCAGTCTGGACCAGTGGGCCTCCCCCGGCGTTGACCGCACCGAAAGACTTCTCAAACCATTCAACGGCCGCCGCCAGGTCCGGGGTCAGGTAGCCGATGTGCTGAATCTTCTCGAACACGCTCCCTCCAAGTCACGGGGTGTATAGTCTTTCATTTGCTCCAACACCGTTATCCCAGCCGAAACCGACCGTCATTCCTGCCACCCATCAACCTCCCATTGGCAAAAGAACTTCTTGCATTCCCGGACAATATCGGGCATTTCCGGACACCCCCGGTCCGGGCCGGGGACAAGCTTTCCCTCTTTCGGAACATTGTCCGAGTGGGACGCAAGAGTCGCATTCCCCGAGAGTTCCCGTTACCCCAGACCTCTTCGGATGGCTGTGATATGACGGTGCGTTCCGGCCTGGAAAGAGGCTGGGCGTCAGTAATGCTACCCCTCAGTTCACGCACTTTGTGGCGTTGACACCGGGAACCGCTTTACTTCTGCACGATGTCTATGTTTACGCTCCGCTCGGCGTGGACGGTGAAAGTCAGCGACGCGCTGCCGCCTCCCTCGGTGCTGTCCATGACGTGAATGTTCTCCGGGCCGTGCAGGTAGACAATCCGCTCGTCATCCACCCGGAACGGGCGGTCGTGGCCGGGGTAGAACACTCTGGACGAGGCTACCATCTTTTCGACGCTTTCCCTGGCGTCCTCAAGGTCCCAGAAAATGTTGTAGGGCATCCCGCGGGCCACGGTGCCGCTTTCCGGCATGGCGTCCCCCGCCAGCAATACCTTCTCTCCGTCAACCTCGGCCAGCACGCTCATGTGCCCCCTGGTGTGCCCGGGCGTTTCCAGGACGGTCACACCCTCAACGACGGTATCGCCCTCGGATACCACGTCAATTTTCATGGTGCGCATCAGGTCGGCCATACCCGCGGCCACTGCCAGGTCCCACGGGTTGGGGTTGCGGGCGTAGTCGATCTCCGTGGGGTTCACCACCACGCGGGCGTTCTTGAACAGGTCGGTGTTCTGGCAATGGTCCCAGTGCATGTGGGTCAGAATTATGATGTCGATGTCATCAGGCGTCAGGTCCCGGTCCTGCAACGCCTTATACAGGAAGGCCCGGCGCGACGACGGCCCCGTGTCAATCAGGATGTTGTGGTTCCCCACACGGAGCAAGGAGTTGGTGGAGTAGCCGAATGATCCCTGGTCAGTGTTCAGGGCAAACCCGTAGGTGAGCACGTCCAGAGTAGCCATGAAGAACATTCCTTTCCGGTGACAGGCGGAAATTCCGCCCGGCCCGACCAGTCCATTGACACGAATCATTGACCCGAAATGGGGACGCTGGCCAGCGTCCCCATTTCAAACAGGGCCTCTCGTGGTTGCCTGCTAGGCGTGGGCTGCCTGCAAGGCGAGTTCCTCGTCCCACGGTCCCGGCATACGGCCTTTCTCGGTGCCGCCGATCATGTAGCCGCTCTCGTCGTGGCCCCATTCCTCGCGGGGCATCTCATAGGAAAGCTCGATGCCGTTGCCGTCCGGGTCGCGGATGTAGATGCCGATGGCGTGGCCGTGGTCGGAAACCCGGTCAATCTTGATGCCCTTCTCCTTGACCCGGTGGTAAAGCTCCTCCAGGTCCTCCAGGCTGTGCATATACCAGGCCATGTGGTTGAGACCCACCTGTCCGGCATGGGGGCCTTCTGCGTTCTCGCCCACTTCCACCAGCGCGATTTCGTGGGAGTTGCCCAGGTCCGCGCTCATAAACGCGGCCCTGCCCGGAGTGAACCCGTAGGTGTGGAGACCCAGCAGGTCCTCATACCAGTCCCTGGCCCGCTCCGCGTTCCGCACGAAGATGTTGATGTGGCCCAACTGTCTCGGCGTGTAGCTCATCATCTCCTCCCAAGTTCGGAATCGGTCTAAAACACCGTGCCTAATGATACCAACCCTCCGGCCATTAGAAAAGCGCGGCAGGATTGGCCGCGCAGACCCTTCCCGGCTAAGCAGAGTCGTCCTTGAGGCTGTAGATCGAGCCGGGGCGTCCGCCCTCAGGCAGGCCCAGGGGCATGTGGACGTTCAGCAGGAAGGGACGGCCTTCCTCCGCCACAGTCTTCAGGCCCTGCTCGATGGCGTCGGAGACGGTCCCTTCGTCGGTGACGTCCATCGCCTCTACGCCGAAGCCCTCGGCCAGTTTTACCGGGTCGATGTTGTCCAGCACCACTCCCCTGTACTCGCCGGTCTGCTTCATGTCCGAGTTGGCGTTGCCGAAGGAGGTTGCCACGATGCCGTATGCCCCGTTGTTGGAGATGACATACAGCACCGGGACCTTGTGGCTGGCGGCAGTCCACAGGGCCGAGTCGGAGTAGTAGAGAGAGCCATCGCCCACCAGTCCGACCACGGGCTTGCCGGGCGCGCCCAGCTTCGCGCCGATGGCTGCGCCGACGCCGTAGCCTTCGGAGCCGCCCGCGGGCCGGATGTATTCATTGCTGCCGGCCTCCCCCGAGTTCTCCAGGATGTCCTGGGGCACGGCGAACTGCTCGATGGTCACCAGGCCGCCCCCGGCACGCTCCAGCGCACTATCCAGGGCATCGGCCAGAACGTAGGAACGCACCCTGCCCTGCTGGGCCGGGACCCTCTGGGCGGCGTCTCGCCTCTGAGCGCGGAGCGATGCCGCCTCCTCCCTGGCCCAGGCACGGCGGCCGGACAGGTCGTCCTGCGCGCCCTCGGTCAGTTCCAGCAGCCGCTGGGCGGTGCGCTTCTCGTCGGCCAAGACGGCCAGGTCCAGGCCAGGTATGTTCTCCAGGTTCTCCACATTGGAACCGATGGCGATGGTCCGCTCGGCGTTGAAGAAGGCGGTGTAGTCGTCGGCGGTGCCGCTGCCGTTGTGGCGGACGCCGAAGCAGATGATCAGGTCGGGGTCGATGTCTGCGGCCTGCTCCAGCCGCCTGCCGCCGCAGTGGAGGGGATGCTTGATGGGAACGCCCCGCAGGTCCCCCACCACCGGGATGCCGAACCGCTCCACCAGGGCCGTGACCTCGGCGTCTGCGCCGCTCTTCCAGATGCCGTCCCCGGCGTACAGGAGGGGCCGCTTGGCGTCCCGCAACGCCCTGGCAACGGCCTCAACATCGCTGTCCGACGGATAGCCGGACCGTCTCTCGGGAAGGTCGCCCTCGATGATGTTGGCGGTAAACTCGGCGGGTCCCAGCAGTCGGTCATATACCGCCAGATGGACCGGCCCCACGGGCGGGGTCATCGCCACCCGAATAGCGCGTTCCACCGCAGCGGGCAGTCCCTCGGGTTCAATGACCGTCCAGTTGGCCTTGGTCAGGGGCGCGCTGATGGCCGTGGGGCCGGCGTTGTGGCTCACGTCCAGGCTTATCATGTCGGCAAAGCTGCCGGTATCGCCCGCGAAGGTAATGACCACCACGGGCAGGCTTCCGGTCCAGACGTTGATGAGCTGCCCCATGCACTGGGCCAGGCCCGCGCCCAGATGCACCACCATTACGCCGGGGGCAAGGTTGGCCTGGGTATATCCCCCTGCCATCGCGGTTACAGCCCCCTCGTGGAGGCCGAGGATGCCATGAATGTCCGGCCGGGAGTGAAGCTCGTTGAAGAACAATGCCTCGCGTGAGCCGGAGTTGTTGAAAACGTACTTTACGCCCAACGCCGCAAGCTGCTCGACCATTAGTTTCGAGGCGTTGGCCGTCATTTGCCGTGTTTGCATCTGAGCCTCCTGATAATGCGTATTGGCGAATGGTACGACGGGGAAAGGCGGTTGTCCACTTGCGAAGTGCGGCTGTCAAAGTCGCTACTGAAGGGTTCCCGGAATCCAGCAATCCTGTCCGGCGAATAAAGTGTACAATCAGCCGCAGTCTGGTACGGAGGTGGCCGCCCATGAAGACGCCATTACTATCGGGAATCAAGGTGCTGGACTTCACTGCCGCTTTCGTGGGGCCATTTTGCAGCCGCATAATGGCCGACTTGGGCGCGGAGGTCATCAAGATTGAGCGGCCCGTGGACAACCAGGAAGACCGCTTCACCCCCGAGTCGCTGCCCACCCGCAACGGGGTCCCATTCCTGCACCTCAACGGCGGCAAGAAGAGCCTGTGCATCGACCTGAAGCGCCCCAGGGGTCTGGAAATCGTCCGCTCCCTGGTAAAGCAGGCCGACGTTTTCGTGGAAAACTATACACCCCACGTGGTGCACAGCTACGGACTGGACTATCCCAACCTGCGCGCCCTGAACCCCCGCATCATCATGTGCTCCATGACCGGATACGGCCAGGAGGGGTTCGCCCACAACCCGGAGCATGTCTGCACCGACCCGGTGGCCCAGGCGGTGAGCGGGTTGAACTGGATAACCGGCGAACCGGACGGCGCGCCCTACACCATCGGCGGCGGCATTGGCGACACCATAACCGGCATGACGGGGGCGCTGGCCGTGGGCTATGCCCTGTTCCACCGGGAGAGAACGGGCGTGGGACAGTACATCGACCTGTCGATGATTGAAAGCCTGCTGTTCCTTGATTCCCTGGGGATGCCCCACACCGCTGCCAACCACGGTGTCCCCCTGCACCAACGGAACGGCAAGCAGAACACCTACACCTTCCCAATGGGAATCCTGAAGGCTAAGGAGGGGTACATCTCGTTGCAGGCCCCGGGCCAGGGGTCCAACAGCGCATGGGGACGGCTGTGCGCCTGCATGGGCCGGGAGGACATGATCGACGACCCGCGCTACCTGACCGACGACGACAGGCTGATGCGCCGCGACGAGGTCGTGGGGATCATTGAAGGCTGGCTCCAGAGCCTCAGCGACGACGAGGCGGCCCTGGCGGTGCTGGCCGAGGCCCGTATCTCATCAGGCCCGGTGCTGTCCCAAGCCCAGATATGGGAGCACCCTCATTACCGGCGCAGGGGTGCGTTCCAGGAGATTTCATACCCGGAGTTGGGTCCCATCGGCGTGGTGTCGCCGCCCTACAAGTTTTCGGAGACACCGGCGAGAGTCAGGGGTCCGGCCCCGCAACTGGGCGAGCACAACCACGAGGTCCTGACCGCCAACCTGGGCCTGACTTCTGACGAGGTGGACGCCTTGGCGGATGAGGGGGTCATCTACGAGTCCCGCGCCGCACGAAAGCGGAGGTTGGCGGCGGCAAGGGCGGCGTGATATTGAGACCCCTCCCAAGCCGGGACCGGTCCTCACCCGACCCGGTTGAGCAGGTTATCGAATTTAGAATCCACAAATCCGGCGGTCAACCGAAGTAATTCAGGGTGGTAGAATGACGCCCTGAAGAACGACACGGCGAATTTTCGCAGGTTGCTTTGCGGAAACGCGAAAGGAGGCTTCATGGCGACTCAATCCCAGGAAATCAAGAACATGAAGCTCATTTCTCGCGTGGATTTGAACGGGCACACCACCAATCCCTTCCAGCCCCGGGAAGTGGCTTACTTCGTGCCCCGGATACCCGACGGGGCCGAGGCCAACGGCATCAACGACGTTCACGTGGACGAAAACGGCATCGTGTACGTGGTGGACCGCTTGCAGGGCGGCCTGTACATCCTGGAACTGAACATATAGCCCCGGACGCCGTCAAAATTCCAGCGGTGGGTGAACAACATGCCAGATTCCGCAATCAAGGCCGATACGGTAATCAGGAACGCCAACGTCATTACGATGGACACGGACCGGCCCCGCGTCCAGGCCGTGGCAATGAGCAACGGCCGCTTCGTCGGCCTGGGCAGCAACGAGGACGTGGAGACGTTCATCGGCCCCGGCGTAAGAGTTATGGACCTCCGGGGCAAGACGGTGCTCCCCGGGTTCATCGACGCCCACATCC
The DNA here is from genome assembly GCA_034422355.1 of Dehalococcoidia bacterium. GTDB lineage: Bacteria > Chloroflexota > Dehalococcoidia > Lucifugimonadales > UBA3495 > CATOSP01. Next base: position 16,526 of record DAOUJS010000168.1, read on the forward strand.
ATGTATTGAACAGCGGGATACGCCACGTAATGGCCGCCGACTGCGACCTGGACTCAGTTTCGGCAATCCAGACGGCCCTGCGGGAGCGGGTGGAGACCACCGCGCCGGGCCAGTGGGTGCAAGGGTTCAAGTTCGACGACACCAAGACGGTGGAGAACCGATTCCTGTTCCGGGAAGACCTGGACGCGGTGAGCACGTTTCATCCCATCATGGTGTCCCACCGTGCCGGGCACATCTATTACCTCAACAGCACGGCCCTGGAACTCGCAGGGTTTACCAGGGACACCCCGGACCCCTTCGGCGGCCGCCTGGGCCGGGACCCGGATACCGGGGAACTGAACGGGGTGGTCTACGAGCGGGCCATCGAGCCGGTGCGTTTCGGACTTATCCCCTCGGACACGCCGGAGATCCGCCGGGAGGGTCTGCGCACCATCTGCCGGATGCTGACCCAGGCCGGCCTCACCAGCGTCCACGATGCCAGGGTTGTCCGGGACGAGTTCGTCACCTACCAGGAGGGCAGGGACGCCGGCGATTTGTCACTCCGGGTGTACGCGCTGATGTACCATCCCCATTTCCGGTCACTCCAGGAAGCGGGGCTGAAGACCGGGTTCGGCGACGACATGCTGCGGTTGGGGGGCATCAAGATGGTTGCCGACGGGGCCATTGCCGCCCGCACCGCCTACCTGTCGGAGCCATACGTCGGCAGCGACTGCGACCACGGCATCCTGGCGATGAGCGCCGAGGAAATCGAAGAGAACGTTATGGAGATGCACCGGGCCGGGTTCCAGGTGTGCATCCACGCCAACGGCGACCTTGCCATCGACATGGTGTTGAACGCCTACGAGAAGGCCCAGGCCGCCGACCCCCGTCCCAATCCCCGGCACCGCGTGGAACACTGCACCCTGGTGAACCCGGACATACTGGGCAAGATGCACCGGCTGGGCACGGTGGCAACCCCCTTCTGCACCTATGTCTACCACCACGGTGAAAAGATGCCCTTCTACGGGGAAGACCGGTTGCAGTGGATGTTCGCCCAGCGTTCCTTCCTCGATTACGGAGTGGTGGGCACCGGGGCCACCGACTATCCTCCCGGTCCCTTCGAACCGTTGCTGGGTATCCAGAGCTGCGTGACCCGCACGGACAGCCGGGGCAATGTGTGGGGTCCCAACCAGAAGGTGACGGTGGAGGAGGCGCTGCGCATTTACACCCTGCACAGCGCATACGCTTCCTTTGAGGAGGACGTGAAAGGGTCTATCGAAGTGGGGAAGTTCGCCGACCTAGTGGTGCTGGGCGCAGACCCTACCCAGGTGGACCCGATGACCATCAAGGACATTGTGGTGGAAAAGACGATAGTCGGCGGCAAAACAGTGTACGAAGCTTAGCCTCGCGGGAGAACGTGAGCGCATATTCGTGGAGACCAGGAAGCATTATACAGGCGTCACCACGAGTCTCGAATCCGTATAGCTACTTTTGGCGTATGATATACGGGTGCAGTGGCGTCCGCCAAGGAATACCCTGCTCCGGCCACAACGGGCGGGTGACACAGAAAGGGAGGTGTAACAATGGTAGAGCAACAGTCCGCGACGCCCAATTACACAATGGGCTACAGCGAGGATTTTCAGCAGCTTCTGAATTTGCGCAGCGCCGAGACCCACGCAAAGCACCTTCTGCCGCATCTCAAGCCCGGACTTCGGGTCCTGGATTTCGGGTGCGGGCCGGGGCACATCTCGGTCGGACTGGCCAGGGCGGTTGAGCCTGGGGAGCTTCACGGCATCGATATGGAGGCGTCGCAAATCGACATGGCCCGTGCCGCGGCCGAAGCGGGCGGACACGCCAACGCCACGTTCCACGTTGGCGACGCCACCAATCTGCCCTTCGAGGACGGCTATTTCGACGCGGCTCATTGCCACACCGTTCTGACCCACATCCCGGATACCCAGGCAACGCTGGCCGAGGTGAAGCGGGTCCTGAAACCGGGCGGCATCATCGGCAGCCGCGAGCTTATCGTGGACTCCTGCTTCCTGGTGCCCGGAGTCGGAGAAATCCAGCCCGCATGGGATGTCTTCTCTGGCCTTCTCGCCGCCAACGGAGGGCATCCCCAGATGGGCAGGGAGTTGAAGAGCACATTCCTGGAGGCTGGTTTCACCGACGTTGAGGCCACCGCGTCTTTCGACTCTTTCGGATCGGCCCAAGCCGTCGCGTTTCTTCACAGGTTCATCATCGACTGGTTCTTCGCGCCCGATATTGTAGCCGCGGTGACGGGCTACGGGATTGCCACCCAACAGCAATTCGACGAGTGGCGCGACGCCCTTGACAAGTGGAAGGACGAAGCAGGGGCCTTTGGCGGCCTGGCCTTCGGTGAGTGCATCGGGCGTAAGCCGTAGCTGATTCTCAGCCGCTAGTTCCTGGCCGGTCTGATGGGCCTGTGGTGGCCGTCCAGGGTGAGGCGGTCCTTGCTGTTGGCGTCCAGTTTCAAGGAATCCAGGACGTTCTTCCAGACTTTCCGGCCGCGGGCCGCGTGCTCGGGCCAGAATTCCATCGTGATCAGGGCGTAGGCCCCGGGGCCGCGGGCCATGCAGATGCGCGTGTGGGCCTTCCGGTCCTCGCCGGGGTCGTGGAAAGACGCCTCCAGCCACGCCGCCTCCAGGTTGGCGCGCTTCATCTCCTGATAGGGGGTATGGCCGGTCAACCCCCTATGGTCGTGGGAGACCGCGGTATCGTCAACCAACTGGGACAAGGACAGTCCGCTCCAGTCTATGGGCGGCACGTAAATCAGGGAGACTTCCAGCCTCATGTCGGCGTCGGCTTCTTCCTTGTCGAAGAACCTGATGGAGCCGCTCTCGCCGAAGCTGATTACCCAGTCCCTGGGATACTCGAACTGCATGGCTCCCCGGTCGGCAACGAATATCTTGTTGCCGGGAGCCGCCTTCCAGGCATGGTTTTTTGACAGCAGGCGTTTGCGCGGCGGTTTTGACTTTGGCATGACGAACCAGATTATATACTAAACATCGTGTGGGGATGCCAACGGCCTATTATTCCCTCTTCGCGGACGAGGGTCCCTAACCCGGTTATTCCGGCGGAAGATTGTCCGTCAGAAGGGCCGTCAGGTTGCTTGGCAGTTGAGTCATCTCGACCCTGCCCCTGATAGATATGATCACCTTGCCCTCGATGGTCCCATATAGCCGTTTCTCCCCCGACCATCGCCTGGCCACATCGATCCTTGGGCCGTAGGTACAGCCCAGGATGCAGCGGCAGGGAGTGACCTGGACTCTCTCTTCGAGGCCGGAGTCCCGGACAGAGTCTCTCAATGTCTCCAGCAACTCCGGCCCGTTCCTGCCGCCAGACCTGGCGTGGAGGCATTTCCGGGGGTCTACGCAAACGATTACGTTCAAATCGGGAGTTGGCATGTCTTCCTCCGCTATTGCGCGCCGCGCAGGCGCGGGTCCCAGACGTCGCGGAGGGCGTCTCCGAACAGGTTGAACGCCATAACCACCGCGGTAATGGCGATGCCGGGCCACAGACCCAACAGGGGCTGGATGATCATGAACTCGCGGCCCTCCCGCGACAGCATTCCTCCCCAGGTGGGCGCCGGGGGAGGAACGCCGAGGCCGAGGAAGCTGAGGGAGGACTCGGCGAGGATCGCCGCGCCCAGCGAGACCGTTGCGACGATAATGATCGGGGCCATGACATTGGGCAGGATGTGACGCGCGCCCACGCGCGCCCTGCTCGCGCCGATGGCGGTCGCCGCCACTATGTACTCGTTCTCCTTGGTGGACAGGACGGCGCTGCGCACCAGGCGCGACGTGCCCGGCATGGAGCCGATGCCGATGGCAATAGATACGTTCAGCAGGCTCGGGCCGAGCATGGACACCAGCACCAGGATAAGCACAAGCCCAGGGAATGCAATCCATGCGTCTACGAAACGCTGGACGTACAGGTCCAGCTTGCCGCCCTGGAACCCTGACACCAGCCCGATCAATGCACCGCCGGCCGTGCCGATAGCCACGGAGACGAACCCCACGGTGATAGAGACCTTTGCTCCGTGGACAATGCGGCTGTAAATGTCCCGGCCCAGGTGGTCTGTGCCCATCCAGAACTCCAGGCTGGGCTTTTCCAGAATCCGGCCCGCGTGCTGGTAAAGCGGGTCATACCTGGCGACCACCGGGGCGAACAGGGCCGCGGCGAACATGATCAGAATAACCACCGCCGAGACCCCTCCCAGGGGCCGTCGCCGGACGAAGTCGCGGCTGGCCCTGACCGCCCGGTTTACGGGGCCTGTCGTCGTTGCCGCTGTGACTAGCCTGGACTGTTCTGCCTGTTCTTCTCGCATACGCCGCCTGGACGCCTAGCTGTAGCGGACACGGGGGTCGAACCAGGTGTAGCTGATGTCCACTATCAGGTTAATCACCATGATGGCAAACCCGTAGAAGAGCACGTTAATCTGCAACTGGGTCATGTCCGAGTTGTTGATTGCGGTAATCATGGACCGCCCGACGCCCGGCAGTCCGAAGATGTTTTCGATGATGATGCTTCCATTGACCAGTCCCGCGATGCTCGCTCCCCAGATGGTGATCACCGGAATCAGGGCGTTCTTCAGGACGTGGCGCACCAGCACCATGGTCTCCGACAGTCCCTTGGCCCGGGCGGTGCGCACGTAGTCCTGCCGCAGCACCTCCAGTACCGTCGAGCGGGTCATTCTCATCTTGGTGGCTGAACCGTTCAGTCCGATGATGACCGACGGGAGGAAGAGTTGCTTCAGATTGGTAATCGGGTCTTCCCAAAATGGCACGTAGCCTATGGGCGGCGCCCATAAGAACCAGTAGGCGCCGAAGATGATTACCAGGGTGGCAATCCAGAAGGATGGAGCGGCCAGCATCCCGATGCTGGCGGTGCGCAGCAGGTAGTCGAGCCATGTATCCTGCCTGATGGCCGAGAAGACGCCCACTGGGATGGCGATACTAATGGATAGTATCTGGCTGAAGATTATCAGTTCGACACTGATGGGTATGGCCCGCAGCAGTTGGTCAATGACCGGACGGCCCGTGAACAGGGATACCCCGGCGTCGAATTTGAGCAGCCCCCACAGCCATTCGACGTACTGGACGTAAAGGGGCTTGTCCAGCCCGAGCCTTTCCCGCATAAGCTCCATCTGCTCGGGCCGGAGGTTGGTGCCTTCCTCGATTTGGGCGAGGACGGCGTCCCCGGGCACTATGTGCATCAGGGCGAAGGTAAGAGTCACCACCAGGAAGATGGTGGGGAACATCAGCAACAATCGCTGTACGACGTAGCCCGTCATCCTGGCGGCTCCTCAGTTACAAATGGCGCACACCGCCGCTTGCCGGGAGACAGGACGCGCTGCCCGGTCTCTGTAGCAGGCTTGAGAGGTTCCTGCCGGGGATGGCCCTATCTGCCGCTCCCCGGCCGTCATTACGGTATGGATGGCGGCGTTCTCAGCCTGGGACCTCGTCTACCTGGCGAACCAGATATACTTCTCGTCCGGCTCGTCAGAAGCCACGTCCGCGATGGCTGCGTTCTGCACCCAGCTCTGGACCAGTTGCTGCACCACGCGGGACGGGTTGGGGATTATGCCCAGGGCCTGCTCGGCGCAGTAACGGGAGAACTCCTGCAGGATAGCCCCTCGCTTTTCGCGGTCGAATTCGACCTCCTGCTCCTTCATCCAGGCCGTTACCTTGGGGTCGTCCACGCGCATGAAGTTCCTGGGGCCGCCGGGAACGTATCCGCCGAGCATCTCGTCGGGCTCGACGCCGGTGCTGTGAGGCTGCTGCACGGTGTCGAAGTTGCCCTCGATGACCGTGGCGCGGCCCTCACCCACGGGGACAGGGTTGATGGTGACGTCGAACCCCACCGCCTGCAGGTCGGCCTGGCGCATTACTGCAATGTCCTGATTGTCCTGGCTGTAGCCGGTGAAGGTCATGATCTCGAACTCGAACTCGCCCGGACCGTAACCCGCCTCGGCAAGGAGCGCCTTGGCCCTCTCCGGGTCATAGGTGTACAGGCTCATAAGCTCGTCCTGTTCCAGAGAGTAGCCCCGGAGGGCGCTGGGGATGCAGGCGTTGTACTTGCCGCGTCCGTTGTAGAGGTCCTGTATTACACGGTCATTGTTAACGGCGTAACTCACCGCCTGGCGGACATTCACGTCCTGCCACTTGGGAAGCGACATGTTGAACATCAGCCCGCTGGTGGTGTTGGCCAGTCCCGTTGTCTCCCGGACCTTGACATCGGGAAGGGCCTGCTGGATCCGTTCCAGGTCCTGGGGGCGCCTGGGATTGTAGAAGTGTATCTGCCGGGAAACGAAGGCCGCTTCCTGGGCCGAACGGTCCGGGATCACGAACCAGTGGACTTCGTCCAGGTACGGATAGGGCTGCTCGAAGTAGTCCGGGTTTCTGACGTAGGTGTAGCGGCTGCCGGGGTCTTCCCTGTCGTACAGGAAGGGCCCCGTACCAACCAGGCTATCCTGGGCCACGCCGAAGTCTGCGCCCTTGTGGTCCACAAATTCCTGGTTGGTAATCCATGCCGCTTCGCCGTCGGCGACCCGGTAGAGCCAGGACGCCAGCGGCCTGTCAATAGTCTGGACCACGGTGTACTGGTCGGGAGTCTCCACGCTGATAAGACCGTCATAGAACCCGGCGAACCGCGACGAGTCCTCGTGCATCCGCTTCCAGGCTTGCTTGATATCCTCGGAGTTCAGCTCCCTGCCGTTCAGCGGTTCCCGGTCGTGCCACTTCACGCCCTTGCGCAGGTGGAAAGTGAACACCGTTCCGGTATCGTCGATGTCCCAGCTTTCGGCCAGGTCCGGGAAGAATATAAGGTCTCCGTAGCGGGCTTCCTCGGGCCAGGCCAAGGACTTGTACCTTATAACCCGGTTATGGGTCAGGTGTACGTGATTGGTCAGAAGCGAGAAGCTGGTGGCGTGAGGGTCGAAGGTGGGCGGGTCGGACCGCTGCGCCATTGCCAGAGTCCCGCCGTATACGGGCTGCCGGATGACGGTGGGGGTCACTTCTCTGACGACCTCTTTCACAACCTCTTGCGGGACCGCGACTTCCTTCACCACCTCTTTAACGACTTCCTTCTCAACCGGAACGTCCCGGACCACCTCCTTCACCACTTCCTTTTCTATGATCACTTCTTTGGGGACTTCCTTGATCACCTCTTCCTTCACAATGACGGGTTCGGCTGCCGTGCCGCCACAGGCCACGGCGGCCAACAAAAGCGCCGCGGCCAGCGCGGTAGCGAGAAATCCCCGGCTGGTCCTCAATAACCTGATCATTGCCCACCTCATAAGCTGTTCTTGCGCGGGTCCTGGTCTGCTGGTCCTGGGGAGGTATGCGGAGTCAACGCACAGACAGACCGATAATTGGGATAGGTTTACTCCCCATAGTGAACAATGTCAATAGCAGGACCGGGGAGGAGCAGGGCCTTTTCATTTTCTGAATCAAGACATAGAGTAGTGGGAAAGCAGTGTGGAGGTGGGGACGATGATGTTACGCGAGGCTTTGGATGGAGTGCCGGACCACCGGAGCAGCCAGGGCCGGCGTCACCCTTTGGGAG
>DAOUJS010000169.1:0-9204 GCA_034422355.1 Dehalococcoidia bacterium
GGATGAGGGAGAGGTGATTCCCTTCCTGGCCCGTACGCTGCAGCAGGGGGCCGGAGCGGCGCGCCGGGCCGCTGCCCAGGTCCTGGGAGAGTTGAAGGATGAGGACGCAGTCCCACCCCTGGTGGACGCGTTGTCGGACCCCGACGAGGAGACACGCGCCAGCGCCGCCAGGTCCCTGGGCCGGCTGAAGGACTCCCGGGCTACGTCAGGGCTCGTCCTTGCCCTGGACGATCCTGCTGCCGGGGTCAGGGTCAACGCCCTCCGCGCCCTGGGCGAACTCGAGGCCGGAGAGGCCGCCCCGCCCGTGGCAGACCTGCTGACCGATGCCGGGGAGGATGTCGCAGCGACCGCCGCCTGGGCCCTGGGCCGGCTGGACGCTTCGCGGGCCAGGCCACGCCTGTTGGAGGTCTTGGAACACCCGTCGGAGCGTGTCCGCGCCGAGGCGGCCCTGTCCCTGGGGCGTTGGCATGTCCCGGAATCGGTACGGCCCCTGGTCGAAATCCTCGCCGGCTCCCGCGAGCCCACCCGTGAACGCGCCGGGAGGCTGTTGCAGGAGATGGGCGCGGTGGAGGCGGTCCCGACCTTCATCGATGCGCTGCTTCACCGGAGACGGTGGAGTGGCGGGACGGGAGTCCATGACCCGTCCGGCCCGGACCCGGGGCTCCGCGAAACGGCGGCCCAGGCGCTGGGAGAGATGGGCGCCGTCGAGGCCATCCCGGCCCTGGTCGAGGCGCTGAACGACCCGGACCGCAACGTCCGGGGGCATGCGGCCAGGTCGCTGGGTCAACTGGGGGCGGTGGAGGCGGTGCCCGCTCTGGTCCGCGCCCTGCACGACCGGAGCAACCGGGTCAGCCGCCCGGCCGCAGAGTCCCTGGTCAGGCTGGGGGAGGCCCGGGGCATCCGCGCCGTGACCGGCGCCCTGGTATACATGGACGACATCCAACGCATCGCGACGAGGACCCTTGCCGAGTGCGGGGTCGTCCAGGCGATGCCGCACCTGCGGGTTATGCTGGACTATGCCGACCTGCCGGGGGTCGGCTACGCAGCGCGGGCCCTGCGCCAGATGGGGGACAGCCAGACCGCCCCGGAGATGATGGAGCAGATGAGCAGCCCCAACGCCGGGGACAGGGCGCGGGCCGCCCGCGCCCTGGAGGAGTTGGGAGGCCCGGAGGCCGTGCCGTTACTCGCCGCCGCACTGGAGGACGAGGCCGCTCCGGTGCGGGAGGCGGCGGCCTCGGCACTGGGCAGGCTGGCAAGCGCTGAGGATGTGCCGCTGCTCATCGGCGCTCTGAAGGACGGGCATGCCCCGGTCAGAGAGGCTGCGGCCTTGGCGCTGGACCTCCTTGGGGATGCTCGGGCGGTCGAGCCGCTGACCGCGGCCCTTCATGACGACTCCCCTGAAGTGCGCCGGTGGGCTGGGATTGCCCTGGAGCGGCTTGGCGCCCGGTAGCTCTCGGTGCAGCCTGGTCTTGGGAGGGACTGCAACCTCAGGCCCACCCGCCTGGTTCTTGCCCGGACATGGCGTAGGTTTCGCCCAGTGGCGCATTTTAGTTGTCGCATCAAGGTCAATTGATTGACCGCAATGGCGATCGGTTCGTTGCCGCGACCCTGCGGGGGCTGGCTGGCTGCTTTCGGGGCGCTCGAACGGGCCCAGAGGGAAGCCACCAAGAGGAGGACGAAATGACGGCCCTGAAGGTGACCATAGGGGTCGAGACCCTCAGGGAGTGAGATTCGAGGATGTGGAGGTCATAGCAGGCACCGGCGCCACCTACACCCTGGTCCCCAGGGAAGTGCTGGAGCGCCTGGGTGTGCCGGTCTGGGAGCAGGTGCCATCGGAGACCGCCGGCGGCCGGATAGTCCCGGCGGAGGTAGGCTGGACCACCATCAGGCTGGAGGGACGGGAGTTCCCCACGCCGGTCATATTCGCCGAAGAGGGCGAGCCCTGCCTGCTGGGCATGGTGGCGCTGGGACATGCCCTCCTGGCGGTGGACCCGGTGCGCCACCGGCTGGTGCCGGTGAACGCGCGGCGCTGATGAGGCGCATGGACAACGGACGCCGGGACGCTGGCCGCAGCCGCACTGACGCTGGTGGCCAGGGCCGCACCACAGGGGGTTGGCGCTTTGTGCAAGATCCGGGTTTCACCCCGGGCGGACGGGAGGCTGTGCTTCCGGACCGGGCTCCTCTTTTGGGCCACCATCGTATAGGCAGCCATCCTCCTGGTCCTCAGGATGCCCCACACACGGTGAAGAACCGGGACCACAGCACTTTGAGAAAGTGCCACCGGATGGCCCCCGCAGGAGAGGAGACGATCTCAGCATGAGCACGACGGAGATGCCATGCTGCTTGCGGTCCCCCGAGGAGCGGCTATGGATCCGTTCCACGAGACAGACTCCGTTCGCATCGCCACCAGCCCCGTAGATAAGAGGATGTCCCGTCGATGGCCAAACCGGGGAAACCAGCGAACGCGGTCACCCCGCAGATGCGGGGACGTTCCTCAGACATAGCCCACAGACGCCCGGTACCCTGCTGCTGATGGCGCTGGGCCGGACCCACCTGGCAGAGCCCCCGGCTGGCAGCCAGGACCCGGCTGATGATAGCGGCCAACGCCGCCGTGGGACCGGGCAGGAAACCTCCCGTCCGCAAAAGACCGGTACAGGCCGTCAAGGATGTACAATGATGCAGCTATCACCGCTCCAAGACGAACCCGCGGAGAAATGCATGAGGACAGGCAACCCTCAGGCGGACCCCAGGGCCGTGGAAGTCGCCCGGAAGGTACTCGCGGAAACGGAAGCCGCCGACCACGCAGTCCTGTTCGGCTCCCGCGCACGGGACGACTGGGGGAAGAACTCAGACATCGACATCATGCTCCTGGGCCAGGACCAGATGGACCAGGACGACCTGCTCAGGACCCAGGACAGGACGTTCGAGATAGCCGCGGAGACCTTCGGCAATCCGGTCCCCATCGACGTGCTGTTCATGACCCACGGCGAGTTCCGGCTGATGAGCGAACAGACCGTGAACCACGTGGCCTCCAAGGCCCGCAGGGAGGGAATAATCGTGCCGGGAAACCATGAGGAATACGGGTATGGGCACGACGAGGAAGATCTCGAGCACCGGACGGAGGCGGACCTGGAACACACCGAGAGGCTGAGGAGAACGTCCGACGCGAACATGCACTACAGGAACATGCACCTGTTCCTCGACATGGAGGTAGAGGACAAAAGCACGGCCTACGAGGCCCACCAGGCGCTGGAACACGCCATGAAGGCCCTCATCTCCGCCCATAACGTGGAATACAACGAGCACCACAGCACGAGGGCCCTCGCGGCCGACCTCCGCAGACTGGAAAATGACCCGGACTGGCGTTTAGCCAGCAACCTGGGCCGGCTGGACAACTTCGCCGCCGGGAACCGGTACGGCCCCACGGTCACGCCCATACAGGACTACCGGGAGATGGCGGACAACGTCACGGAGGACTTGGACGAGATCTACGAGAGGATCATGCGGATAAACGGCGAGGACTCCTGGAAGGTCCTGCCCGAGAACGCCCGGTACCCCGTCCAGCCCCGCTGGTGCCCTGACCCAGCGGTATAGGAAAACTCAGCAGAGCCCCAAGCGGGCCAAGCAGAGGACATTGGTCCAGAGAGTCCGGCACCCGAACGGATGGGACTCAACCGGATCATGCCGTTCACGGACGGCATGAAAGTCACACCGCACGAGCTAAGGGAGCCGGACGGCCGGGCCGGGCCGGTCATCGCAGGGTCCCGCCGTTCCGGCCGGCCGACGCCGCCCTGAATAACGCCTCAGGTATAATCGCACCATGACCACTCCCAACACCATAGAGGACCTGGCCCGTATCCTCCAGGAGCAGCCCACCTGGGCCCAGGCCCTACGGGCCCTGATCCTCAGCCAGGAGCTGATGGACCTGCCGGAGACATTCGCAAGCTTCGTAAAGGAGCAGCGGGCCTTCGGGGTCAGCCGGACACAACCTCACCCTGTACGGCACGATGCAGACAACTGGCCAAGCAGGGCAGACCATCCCAAGACCCTGCAGCGCACCCGATGCAAGCCGCCGCAACCTAGCCACCTGCGTCCTCTCCGGCAACCGCTCCGGGCAAGACCGGACACCGCAAGCCTGCGCCCCGGCGGAGGGGCTCTGCCCGTAGCCGGGCAGACCGCAGGGATATAGAATGGAGCACACCCCCAGGAATCCGGGGATCTCCGCACCGGAACCCAAGGAGGAATCATGGACAACACCGACATGGAAGAAGTCGAAAGGCAGATCTCCCGGATCGTGAAAGCCGACCTATACGAGAGGTTTCCGGCCGGGTTCGTCTTCGATCCCATCCGGGTCTACCCCAGGACCGACCACATGGGGGACGAATATCTGAAGATTTTCGTCATCTACCAAGGCGACGCCAGGAACTTGGACCCCGCACAAACACTGGGGCTCGCAACCCGAACCGGGCCGAAGGCACGCGCGCTGAACATCAACGACGACCTGTCCGTCGGATTCGTGGAGAAGTCCGAATGGGACAGCCTGAGCGAGGTCCCGTTCCTGTGAACCACGGACGACTCCTGGTTCTGGCAATGCAGCTTGCACTGTCCAGCGAGGACACGCCGGAACACCAGGAAAGACTCAGAAGGGCTGTCAGCACAGCGTACTACGCGATGTTCCATGCGCTCGCAAACTCCAACGCCCTGATAGGCACCCCGGCGAACAGGGACGACTCAGAGGCGTGGAACCGCACCTACCGGGCCCTGGAGCACGGCACGGCAAGAAGCAGATTCCGCCACAGCGGGCAGATGGCGTCTTTCCCAATCGCCATCAGGGAGTTTGCAGTTGCCTTCAACGAATTGCAGAGAGAAAGACACACTGCCGACTACAACCCGGACCGCACCTTCACAGTGTCCGGCACGCTCCGGACGATTGACCACGCAGGGCAGGCAATACTCAGACTCTACAGTGCGCCCGACGCAAGCCGCCGCAACCTGGCAACCTACGTGCTCTTCGGCAACCGGACCGATTAGGACAGACCACCGGCGGGAACTGGGACAACGGGTGTTCAGCCGGTTCGAAACCGCCATGCGAGGCGGGGGTGCCCAAGAACCGCACAGACGACAGGGCCACCGGGATGACCCAGAACGGAGAGGCCAATGCGAAAGGACCAGACAGGACCCGTCAGCACCGGCGGCCAGACGCTCCGGGCGTGGCTCCTGGGCACGCTGAACATCATGTGGTTCGCGCTCCGGCACCCCGGACGGGCGGCCTGGATCAACCACGAGACCGGGGAGGTGCGGCCCCATGAGGGGGGACGGTGAGCACCCGGGCCCGCCGGAGAGAGTCCTGCGATTTTCTCAACATCCGGCTACAGGGCAACCTGATGGCGCGCTCTCGCGCCGCCCCGCTGTGTCAGTAGCGGGGCGGATGCCCGGTCCACCTGGAAGCTGTGAGGGGCCGGCCAGGCTTTCCGATGCAGACGCCGGAATTGTACCAAGGTGGTCAGACCGCAACCAATCCCAAGCCCGGGTGGCCCAGGGTAAAGGTATCACATAAACCTAGGCGCTCCCAGCTGACACCGGCGTCCTGGTCCCGGTCCCGGCCTGCGATTCCCCAGCGCCAACCGGCCGGCAACGCCGCAGCAGTCACGGCCCGCACACACACGGCAACGGCCCGGGAGAAGAGATGAAAAGCCAGACGCCGGACCAACAGATAGAGTCAATCAGGACAAGACTGAAGGAACTCCAGTGCAGAGGTCCCATACCGGACACGGAACCACCGGCCCCGGCAGCCTTCACAGACGCCAAAGCGTTTGTGGAACGCATGCCCAGGCCCCTGAGGGCGACCCCACACATCTCGCTGGCCGGAGACGGAGAGATCAACTTCGCCTGGAACGGTGACAGGATATACGTGGACCTGGGATTCTACGGCACGGGAACCTACTCATTCTTCGCAAGAGACCTGGAGGGCCGGAAATACCACGGAGACGACGTCCCCGCGAGAAAACCAATACCGGAAGCCCTGAAACAGATGCTATGAGGGTGACAAAGCCAAGATGCAACAGAAACCGCCGCACCTTGACGAGTCCACCAGCGCCAGCCCAGGACTCTCTCCCAGTCCAGTGCAGGACCGGGAAGCCCTCCTCAGGCCCATAGTCGACCCGGACCACATCCACCAGGGAAGAATCCAGCCTTCGGCGGTCCAGCTGAAGGACCTGACTCAAAGGGGTCTGTCCGTCCAGCAAAGAGAACACTCCAACAGGCAGGAACTCAAAGCTGTCATCCATCCGATGTTGGACAGAAGGACTGCGGCGGGAAAAAGCAGCCTGTAAAGCCTGGCCATGTTCACCACGCTGGCCGTGAGGAGCATCCAAAACCAGGAACAGAAGATGTTCGCCGTCATAGACACTGCCCAGCCTGGCAACAGAGCCCACGTGTCCATCTACCTGGCGGACCTCCAGACAAGACCGAGCCTAGCGAGGGAGATGAGAGAGCAACTGCTCAACCTGATGACAGTCACGATCCCCCTGCAAGGGGCATTCGACGAGGGATGAAACAGGCCAAGACCGCCCCGGCAGGCACAGTTTGGCAATCAGCATAGTCGCCGCCGCCGCCCTCGTGTTGGGGCTGGCAGTGGGGGAAAACCTTCCCGACATCGACCAGCGAACGAACCGGCTGCTGCACCGCTCGGCCCTGACCCACGGTCCGCTGGCGTCCCTGCTGCTCTACAGCCTGACCCTCAGGGCCAGCGCAACACCGGTCCGGTGGCTGGCGATGGGAGTATGTATCGGGACCGCCGTCCACATGGCCTTCGACCTGTTCCCCAGGAGTTGGCAGGGCTACGCGCTGGTGAGCCTGCCGGCATAAGGTTGGCTACCTGCGCCGGTGTCCATCGGATGGCTCGCCGCCAGCAGCGCAGTCTGCCTGTACCTGGGATCCCGGCTGGCCAGAGGACTGCCGGAAGCCGTACCGTTCCTGGCCGGGACAGCCGGCGTCTTCGCCTACGAGGCCCCGGGAGAGCATGCCCTGTGGAAGCCGCTTGCCTCGCTGGCCGCGGCAATGGTCCTGGCGATATCCGCAGCCGCGTTCGCGAGACCGGGATCAGCCGGCTAGGAGTTTCCCCAACGGCATGCGCAACACCCCACGGTCAGAGACCAGGCGAACCTGTCCGCCCCGGGGGCTGACCTCATCCAGGAATCCACACCAGCCGACAAACCAGCTATCCCCGGTCCCGGGACTCCAAGAAGTAGCCGAGAGCCACGATCAAGAGCGGTATCACTATACATAAGCCAGCCAAATGGGTCATGAGCAACATCGTGAACGGGTCGGTCCCACGGCCACAACAGTGACCGTGCATACCGCCACCGCCATCGCCAGGCCCACCGCCAGCGGGAACTGCACGTGCTGCAACACGAACCGCCGGAAGCCCACCCGCCGGGGCAATGAAGCCCATCCTGATGCTCCATATCAACCTCCTTCCCCAAGCCCGTGACCTCCGGGCCCAGCACACCCCGCTCCCCCCAGCACCGCTGCGGGGAGTTCCCTGATCTCAGCGGCCCGCTGCAGGCAGGTGGCCAGCCGGGATTGCTGGCGGCAGCGACCGCCGTCATGCTGTTGGCCCTGCTAGCAGTCGCCATGACCGCGCAGGCAGTGAGAAAATAGCGGCGGTCCGGCGTGCCGCCCGTCGGCCCGCACCGGGGGCGGACTGACCCGGAGGGAAAAGAGACATGGGAGCATTCAGCGTCACCATAGGGGTCGGAGACCTCCAGAGGCAGCGGTTTGAGGAAGTGGAGGCCGTGGTCGACACCGGCGCCTCCTACAGCCAGTTCCCCAGGGAAGTGCTGGAACGGCTGGGAGTCCAGGCGCTGGACTCAGTGCCATCGGAGACCGCCGACGGCCGGGTCATACCGGTGAACGCCGGATACGCGTTCATCAGGCTGGAGGGACGGGAGTTCCCCACGCCCGTCATATTCGTCGAAGAGGGCAGGCCAGCTGCTGGGTGTCATGGCGGTGGAACACGCCAGACTGGCGGAGGACCCAGTGCACCGGCGGCTGGTGCCGGTCAACCTCACCCACTACCGGATGGCGTGAACAAGTGGCCGCCTTGACCCTCTGGAGGGTGTCCCTCTGGGCAAGGTCCGGGTTCGACCCGAAGGCAGATGGGAGGCATTGAACTGGGGAAGTACGAAAAGGCTCCCGGGGACTTCGGACCGGCAATAGACTTGGACCCCGACGAACCGATGCACTACAACAAGACCGGGACGGCATTCCAGTAGATGGGAAACTCCGTGCTCGCCAACCGAACATTGATGTGCGCAATCGAACTGAGCGACCAGCGGTATCCCTGGGCCACGGTCCGGTCGAGGACGCCGACCATACGTTGGCGGATGCGCAGGTCGGTCTCGACCCTGGCCGTCGATAACCGGGCCAGGTCGTGCAGCGTGCCGCAAATGGTGATCTCCTCCACGAATCGGGAGTCACCACAGGTTAGGCGCAGGTCTTGAGGGTGGCCTGCCGATGCACGGCGCCCCACGAAGGGGAATTCCAACAACAGACCCGCAAGGACGGGGATGGGATGGACCCGGCCCGGCGGCCCGGCTCGCGGTATCTCCGGCACAGCCCACCGGGTTGCGGAGTGAACTCTGACTCTCAAGATGCCCAGCCCATCTGTCACGATCCGGGATATGACGGCAGATATGGGCTATGACATGGACATACCGATGAACTCTTGCCGTTCGTGGGTCCAGGTTCTCCCTGATGCCTGAGCACCCGGTCCCGCAGTACCCGGCGGGTATCCAAGCCAAGCCGCGCCGGGCCACCGGCTGCACACTGACACTCGGCGGGGTTAAGCCAGTGCCACGCCGCTGGCCCGGATTCCCCAACGCATCGTCTCCCGCCTGATGCTGGGCACAACACGCACGTGTCAACCACCGAGGGGTATCCACCGCAGCCGGCAACGCCCAGACCCGCCTGCCACAGGCCGTTTTCATCGCGTAGCTCGGGCCGCCGGCTGCCAACAACGGAATACCCCCCATGCATGCCTGTTTCGCGCTCAATTCCTTAGGGCAGGGCCTTTTCATTTTCTGAATCGAGACATAGAGTAGTGGGAAAGCAGTGTGGAGGTGGGGACGATGATGTTACGCGAGGCTTTGGATGGAGTGCCGGACCACCGGAGCAGCCAGGGCCGGCGTCACCCTTTGGGAG
>DAOUJS010000170.1:0-11340 GCA_034422355.1 Dehalococcoidia bacterium
GGCAAGGACATTGAAAAACCGTCAAAGGCAATTCGCAGGTGCCCGAGCACCCATGGGAACGGGGTTTCCAATCAACTCGCCACGTGTATATCCCTTGTCTGCGTTTTGTACAAGGTCCAGCCAAAATCTCATTGAGCAAATCACGCCAATGGTGGAAGACCTCGGTAATGTGAGCGAGTGATGCGGGTGGTTGCTAATCACCAGTCAGGGCCACCGGAGGGAACATGCAATACGACATAATCATCGTAGGCGCAGGCTCGGCGGGGTGTGTGCTGGCTTCGCGATTGTCGGAAGACCCGGGGCGGTCGGTGCTGCTGCTGGAGGCGGGGCCGGACTACCCGGACTTCGAGCTGCTGCCCCGCGAGTTGAAGCACGACGCCAACCAGTCCGCATCGGAGGCCGGGGCGGCACACAACTGGTCCTTCACCGGCAGGTCCAGCGAGTTGGGTCCCGATGGGCTGGCAGTGGCGCGGGGGAAGGTGGTCGGCGGCACCAGCGCCATCAACCACCAGATTTTCCTGCGGGGCGTACCGGAGGACTATGACGCCTGGGCCGCCCTGGGCAACGATAAGTGGGGTTTCCGGGAGACGCTGCCATACTTCCGCAAGCTGGAGAGAGACGAAGACTTCCGTGACGATTTCCACGGCAGCGAAGGACCAATACCAGTACGCCGCCACATGCGGCGTGAGTCGTGGCTGCCCCTGCATTCCGCCTTCCATCGAGCCTGCATAGCCGCGGGATTTCCCGAGGACCCGGACATGAACCACCCGGACGCCAGCGGCGTCGGTCCGGTGCCGCTGAATAACCCCGGTGGCGTCCGCTGGAGCACGGCGCTGGGCTACATCGACCCCCGCCGCCACCGGCTGAACCTCACCATCAAGGCCGGGGTCACGGTACGTAAAGTCTTGCTGGAGGGCAAGCGAGCTGTCGGCATAGAGGCTGAGAGCGGTGGGGAGGTCTTCACCCTGGAGGGCCGGGAGATCATCCTGGCCGCGGGCGCAATCGCTTCTCCCCAGCTTCTCATGCTGTCCGGGATTGGTCCGGCGGCAGATCTGTCGGTGTTGGGAATAAACCCTCTGGTGGACCTGCCCGGAGTGGGTCAGAACATGAAGAACCATCCGTCGGTGAACCTGCGGTTCCGGCCCGTCGAGGGCTACGCTCTGGACTCGGAATCTCCCCGGAACCAGGTTGCCCTGCGCTTCGCCGCCCCCGGCTCCGACGCCCGCAACGACACCCAGGTGCAGCCACTGACCTCGGGGTCGGCGGGTCGTGAGGCCGAGGAAATCCGCGTCGGGTGCCGCCTGGAGCTTCCCCTGAGCATAGGGGAACTGCGGCTGGCCTCTGGCGACGTGGCGGTTCAGCCGGTGTTGGAGTACCGTTCCCTGTCCCATCCGTGGGACCTGCAACGGCTGCGGGAGTCGGTGAGGGTCTGCGTCCGGCTGTTCCAGGACCGGGCCTTTGATGGCATCATCGCGGACCGCATCGCGCCGTCCGACTCCGACCTGGCAACTGACGACACCCTGGATGCTTGGCTGCACCGGAGCGTGGGCATCGCCGGGCACACCTGCGGCACATGCAGGATGGGGCCGGACTCTGACCCGGCAGCGGTGGTGGACCAGTTTTGCCGGGTGCGCGGAGTGGAGAACCTCCGGGTCATAGACGCCTCGGTGATGCCGGAGATACCCAGGGCCAACACCAACGCTACGGTGATTATGATCGCCGAGCGCGCCGCGGAGTTCTTCAGAGCGTAGGAGTAGGGCGCAGTGATGCTTTGCGGGGGGATATCGGCAGTGTAAGATGGTCACTGGAGCAAGTTGAGGTGACGAGAGATGGCCACTGAGCGTCAATCGTGTCTCTGTGGGTGCGGTGATTATCCACAGGGGTCTGGCAGCAAGTTCCTAGCGGGCCACGACGGGAAGTTGACCGGCGTCCTGCATGAGGTCGAGCATGGCTCATTTCCAGGCACGGTTATTCCCCCGGTCCTGTTGCAGTATGCCCGGACCAATCTGGACGGCAGTACGGCGGGGTATTCCCACCGGAAGATACTTGACCTGTCCGGAAGTCTTCCCCGCATAGAGAAACGTCTGGACAAGCTGGACAGTATGGACGAAAAGCTGGACGTGATCATCATGACATTAAACACGATGCTCATGGTTCTCCAGCGTATAGAGGGCAACACCAGGCCGCCTGGACGTAACGGCGGCGGCGATGGAGACCCTTCTTGCTGATGAGCGTCCCGGATTCTCGCATTCAACATTGCATTGCAGCACAATCAGCATTACCATGCCCGAAACTGTAAAGGCAGGTGAGTGGTATGGCTACGGCAACAAGCATACTGGTTGGCACTGTGGGCCAGGGTATTATGCGCAGCCCCGACGGGGGTGAGACCTGGCAGCGGGCGGGCGTCAACCAGGGTATCTACCAGAACGCCATGGTCCGGGCGTTGAAGCGGCGCCCCTCGAATCCGGAGGTCGTGTTTGCGGGCGCGGACCGGGGTCTGTTCCGCAGCGACGACGGGGGCCAGCACTGGACACCCGTGGACTGCGCCCTGAACGGGAAGGCCGTTTTCGCGCTGTCCATTGACCCGTCCCAGCCGGACCTGATGTACGCCGGCACCGGCACCCCGGACCCGGTGGAGTTCTACCGGTCCTCGGACGGAGGCGCGACGTGGGAGCAGCGTCCGATGGAAGTGGCAAAGGAGTGCCCCATCGGGTTGCCGCTGACCACGGCCATCGCCATCGACCCGACCAACCCCAGGAGCATCTGGTTCGGCATCGAGGTTGACGGACTGCGCCACAGCACCGACGGCGGCGATACCTGGGAGAAGGCGGGCACGGACATCCCGAACCTGGATGTCCACAATGTGGCCGTCACTGCCGGACCGCCCAAGACGGTTATCGTGGTGGTCAACAACGACGTTTGGACGACCACGGACGAAGGCGCTTCGTGGCGGCAGGTGGGCATCCGGGACGTGTTCCCCTACACCTACCCCAGGGGGATAATTGTCCATCCTGACGACCCCAGGACGGTCTTTATCACCATCGGCGACACCACGCCGGGCCAGACGGGCACGGTGATGAAGTCCACCGACGCCGGCCAGACCTGGGAGGCGATGTCGCTGTCCACGCCGCCCAACAGCGCGATGTGGGTCGTGGACATACTGCCGTCGGAGCCGGATTCGGCCTTTGCGGGAAGCCGGTACGGGCACCTCTACCGGAGCGACGACCGCGGGGGCTCGTGGAGCAAGCTGTCCCGGGAGTTCAGCGAAATAGCTGCGGTATTGTCGGTGCCTGCCTAGCGGCGGGTTCCGGACTGTTCCGGCCGGGGGACTGGCGGCCTGCTCGTGCCGGGTAGTCCACACCCAATCCGGAGCAAGCACAATTGCGCCGCTGGCAGCGTAACCCCCGGCGGCGCAATGCTTGTCCTGGACCTCCGAGGGTCCGGCGAGCCTATACTGGCGCGACGGGCTTCTCCACGTTGAAGTGGGGCATGACGCCCTCGGCGAAACGCTCCAACTGCTCCAGCATGACGCTGAGGGGTGCGCCCATGCGGTTGCACCCCACGTGCATGTACTCCAGTCCGGGGTACTTCTCCTGGATTTCCATTATCCGCTCGGTCACCATTTCAGCCGTGCCGCAGAGCCATGCTCCGGCGGCCACGAAGTCCTCCATCGTCGGCAGCCCGGCGTAGCGGGCGCGCCTGGGGTCGCCCAGGGCGATTATCTGGTCGGGTGTAAGTTCCCGGAAGAAGCCCAGGGGCGCGAACATCTTCATGTCTTCTTCCAGGTACTTGCGGGCCTGGTTGATGGCCTCCTCCTGGCTGTCGGCGATAAAGGTGGAGAGGCCGATGACCAGCCTGCCGCCCATCTCCACCTCGCGGCCGTGGCGGGCCAGGGTGTCGGTCCAGCGCCGTATCACTTCCTCCGACGCGCCGCCGGTGACCGCGCCGCCGCCGATGATGGCCTGTATGTCGTGGCTGGCCATGAAGTCCATTGCACGCTGGCTCGCGCTGACCATCGGCTGCCAGATTTCCACCGGCAGGTTCTTGGGACGCGGGACCAGGGTAATCTCCTCCAGGTTGTAGCCGCGGTAGGGAACGTCCGGCGGAATCTGGTAGAACTTTCCCTGGTGGGAGAAGGAGTTCTCATTGAACGCCTTGATCATCACCTCGACCTGCTCTTCGAACAACTCCCGGTTGGCGTCGCTGTCGGTGTTGGTGCTGGGAGCGCCGAAGGTGTCGACCTCCCGGGAGTGGTAGCCCCGGCCCACGCCGAAGATTACCCGCCCGTTGGTCAGTATGTCTGCTGTGGCGTAGTCCTCTGCCAGGCGCAACGGGTGCCACATGGGGTTGATGTTGAAACCGCAGCCGAACTTCAGGGTCTTGGTCAGGTGGGCCAGGTGGACGTAAAGCATGAGCAGGTTGGGGATTACCTCGTTCCCCTCGTGCTGGAAATGGTGCTCCGCGGCCCAGAAGCTGTGGTAGCCCAGGCGGTCCATGGTCGTGACGAGCTGCTCGGTGCGGTCGAAGATGGTCGCCAGATGTTCGTCGTCGAAACGGCGGTCATTGACCGGAGTGGCTTCCAGACCAATGTCCCCAAGGTCCACGTGGCCGGCGTAGAGGCTTCCGAAGTGCTTGATCATGTTGTAAGTCCTGCGTTCTCTTGTTCTTGATTTGGACCTGTTGTCCCGATGGTAGAGATCGTCTAGATTGGCGGCCTGCGGGTGTGCCAGTCCGTTGCCTGCTCGTAGGCGTAGGCCACGTTGAAGACGCCCTGCTCGTCGAAGGGCTTGGCCCCTATCTGGAAGCCGATGGGCAGACCTTCGGATGTGAAGCCGCAGTTGATGCTCAGGGCCGGAGAACTGGCCAGGCTGAAGGAGGTGGTCATCCCGGTGCGGTTCCGGTTGCTGTTCTCCTTGCTGTCGATGACCGGGTCCGGCTCTACCTTCGGGGCAGCGGTTCCCATCGTCGGCATCACCAGCACGTCGTACTCGGAGAGAGTGTCCAGGATGTTCTGACGCAGGAGCGCGCGCAGCTTGAGGGCCTTGTAGTAGGCCAGGGCCGGAGTTAGGCTCCACGTCAAGTATGAGATGCGGTTGTCGTGGTTGATCTCCTTGATCCGGTTTCGGATGAGGTCCCGGTAGTTGGTGGGGGCCTCCACCCTGAGTACGCTGGAGATGGTGTTGGCATGGCTGGTCAGGGGGATGGACACTTCCTCGACGGTCGCGCCCAGTTCGGCCAGCACACTGGTGGCCTGCACCACAGCGTCGCGGACCTCCGGCTCCACCAGGTCGGTGTAGACCATTTCCCGGACCAGCCCGATTCGCTTGCCCGTCAGATTGGGGTCCAGGGAGTCGCGGTAGCTGGGAACGGGCACGTCCCAGGTGTAGCCGTCATTGGGGTCGTGGCCCGCGACGGCCTGGAGGGTGAGGGCGCAGTCCTCGACAGTCCGGGACAGGGGGCCGAGCGTGTCCATCGACCACATGCCTGGGCGCAGGCCGAAACGGCTGACCCGGCCCCAGGTGGGACGAATTCCGACCAGCCCGCACCAGGCGGCGGGGCCGCGGATGGAGCCGCCGGTGTCCTCGCCAATGGAGGTGGCGCACATGAAGGCGGCGGTTGCGCCTCCGGAGCCGCTGCTGGAACCGCCGGTGAAACGCTCCACGTCCCAGGGGTTGCGGGCCGTCTCGAAGGCGTGGGACAGGCTGGTGGTGCCGAACTCGGTCATGTTGAGCTTGCCCAGCAAGATTGCCCCGGCCTCCTTGAGCCTGGTGATGACGGTAGCGTCGTGGTCGGGGACGAAGTCGTTGAAGACCGGAGTGCCGGAAGTGGTCCGGATGCCGCGGGTGTTAAGCTGGTCCTTGACCGCGAAGGGGACGCCGTGCAGCGGTCCCAGGTGCTCGCCCCGGGAAAGCATCTGCTCCGAGTCGCGGGCGGCTTGCAGCGCCTCGTCCCGGCATACGGTCAGGTAGGCGTGGAGGGTGCCGTTCAGCAGGTCGATGCGGTCGAGGTAAGACTCCACGACATCCACCGGCGACACGGTGCGGTCCTTGATGAGTTCGGCGAGCCTGGTGACCGGCAGGAAGGGAATTTCGGACTTGTCCATACTGAAACCGCCTTTCTATAGGTGGCATTACTCTGCGAGGGTCAGCGTCTCTGTTTGGACAAGTATGCCCCCGGAGTCCTGATCGCGCAAGTTGGTATCTGCAAGTCAGCGGCACGGACAACGGACGGCGCGGTGTTGGGATATGATTGGGCTGACGGGAACTCTTGAGAATGGAGGGGCTTGCTTGACTCGCAGATTGCCGGAGGAGCCGGTCGACGCTGGTGGATTCCGCGACCGGGGCAACCGCTACAGCCGACACGGGAATTACGAACGGGCGATACAGGACTACAACCGGGCCATAGAGATGGACCCGGACTTTGCCGACGCCTACTATGACCGGGGATGTTCCTTCTATGAAGTAGGGATGTACGAGCCGGCGGCGGCGGACTTGACCCGGGCGATAGAGTTGAATCCGCAGGGGGCGAAGTACTACTCGCAGCGTTCCATCGTGTACCTTTTCATGGACCAAATGGAACTTGCGGAGGCGGACCAGGAGATGTCGGACTCGCTCCGGGAGCAGGGTTTCGAGTAGACGGGCCGGCAATCCAGGGGGCCACCATTCGACGGTCGATGGATTCCCGCTTTCGCGGGAATGACGGTGGACAGGCGGGAATGAAACGACCTGAATTGCACGCTGCCAGGACCGTCACGTTGCCGGGACCGTCAGGCTACCGAAGGGAGGACTTCTTCGGTGAAGCGGGCCATCTGGCGCGTCTGGTCCGGGGAAGCGAAGCGGACGATGAAGTAGTCGGCGCCGGCCTCCTTGTATGACTCTATGGCATCGATGCACTTCCGGGGCGGGCCGAAGACGCAGAGCAACTGTTTGCTGATGATGTCGTAGGGCACGCTGTAGTATGCCTGCATGAACTGGTCGCCCTCGGCCAGGGCCGCGCCGGTGTCGTCGTTGAGGTTCACGGAGATGTAGAGGCAGCGGCCGATGCCCGTTGGGTCGCGGCCCATCTCCCCGGCCTGCTGCCTGATGCGTTCCCAGCACCGGGCGAACAGGTCAACGGAGGGGACGTTGGTTATCCAGGCGTCGCCAAGCTCGGCGACGCGGGCCAGGCCGCGGCGCACCCAGTTGCTGGAAATCCAGAGGGGGATGGACGGCTGGACGGGCTGGGGTTCCAGGGCGACGTTCTCAAGAGGGTAGAACTCGCCGGGGTTGCTGACCGGCTCCCCGGTCCAGAGGGCGCGCATGACGCGGATGCTCTCCTCCATGCGGGCGGCCCTTTCCATTATCGGGACGCCGACGGCGGCGTGCTCGTCAACGAACATTTGGTTGTTGCTGCGGCCCGCGCCCAGTCCCAGGATGGCGCGCCCGCCGGAGATGTTGTCGATGGTGGCGGCGGCGTGGGCCAGGTGGACGGGGTGGCGGAGGGCGTTGAGCAGGACGGCGGTGCCGACCCTGACCCGTCCGGTGCGGGCGGCGACCGCGGCCATGGCGGTCAGCGGCTCCATTCGAGGCTTGGAGGTGATGCTGTCGCCGACCCAGACCGAGTCGTAACCGGCCCGCTCGGCGGTCTCGGCCATCTGCCAGGTCTGTTCGACCCTGGGGCCGCTGCTTCCGGCGTAGACCAGCACTCCCCTTGTGGGCAGCAGGACTCCGAAGTTGCTTGCGAGAGTCATCGCGTTCACCTTTCCAGGCTTTGCACACCGTTGGGCTATTGGAGCCGGTTTACCGGTTTCCAGGCCCAAAGTTGCCAGCCCAAAGTAAGCAAATGAGTATCATGCTAAGATATACATGCAAGTGTGGATACGCAATAAACCTGTTTCCTTGACACTCCTGGCAAGGGTGTCTATCGTGAGCGGCGGTCCGGCAGGAGGAGCGACGGGTTATGAAAGAACAGCTACCGGGAAATCCGTTTGCAGAATTTGGACCGGAACGGACGTCGTTTCATGAAATTTTTCTCGACTCTCTCAACGAAGTAACGGCACTAAAGACTGCCGGCATAATCACCGAAGAGGGCTACGACCTGGCGGTCCGTTATATGGCGGCTGCCGTGATAGCAAGCGAGTTTGACTCGATGATCGTCGATTTCTTTCGATAGCGAGTCTTTGACAGGGCCATTCCACTGTAGGGTACGAAACGGGGCAGGAGGTCTGGGACATGTTCGAGGGATTTGAGCAGTTGCAGGTGGAGACCAGCGGGGCGACGATCAACCTGGTTAAGGGCGGGTCGGGGCCGCCGCTGCTGATGCTGCACGGCTACCCGCAGACCCACGTGATGTGGCACAAGATCGCGCCCCGGCTGGCGGAGGACTTCACGGTGGTCGCGCCGGACCTGCGGGGGTACGGGGACAGCAGCAAGCCCCACGGGGACCCGGAGCACCTGACCTACTCGAAGCGGGAGATGGCCCGGGACCAGGCGGAGGTGATGGCGCACTTCGGGTTCGACACCTTCCTGCTGGTGGGCCACGACCGGGGAGCGCGGGTGTCGCACCGGCTGACCAAGGACAACCCGGACCGGGTGCTGAAGCTGGCCACCCTGGACATCATCCCCACCCACAAGATGTTCCAGATCGTGAACAAGGAGATGGCCCTCAACACCTACCACTGGTTCTTCCTGGCCCAGCCCTACGACTTCCCGGAGCGTATGATCGGGGCGTCGGCGGACTACTACGTCCGGGGCCGGTTCACCCGCGGCGGGAACGCGGCGGAGACCTTCCCGGCCGAGGCGGTAGCGGAGTACACGCGGTGCGGCTGCGACCCGGCGTCGATCCACGCGACCTGCGAGGACTACCGGGCGGGGGCGAGCATCGACCTGGTCCACGACGACGCGGACTTCGACAACAAGGTTACGTGCCCGATGCTGGCGCTGTGGAGCGAGACGGGCTACGTGGGGCGCACCCAGGACGTGCTGGCGGTGTGGCGGGAGTACGCGACCAACGTGCGGGGTCACTCGCTGCCGGCGGGCCACTTCCTGGCGGAGGAGCTGCCGGACGCGACCTATGAGGCGATCAGGGGGTTTTTGGCTAGTGGTTAGCGGTTGTCCAGGGCGGCTATAGAGTTATCCCTGCGTATTACCAAGGAAGGCGGCACGGGCTGCCGCGGCTGATCTTTCTTGCCAGGTTGAGCAGGCGTTCCAAGGTTAGTCCAGTTTGGCCTCTCTAAGTTCCTCGGACACCCGCCCCTGTGGGTCTCCGACTTCTATGGTCGTTTTTACCGTTCCCATTGGGTTTCTCCTGATCTTGCCTCATACAAGGATGGGCTGAGTTGGGGTCCTGCGGTGACTTCTCCATCTTTCTTTGCGCAAAACCGGGAAAGAGATTTTTTACTTTTGGTGGTTGTCAACAGGCTCTTGTTGACAAAAAACGTTGGTCAAACTAAGCTGCATATGGGGAACGAGGTCCCATCGACCGGGACATTACGACCGAGATATTGTCAACCATGAGAAACATCAATTGGCCGTTAGTAATCAGTGTCCTCATCCTGCTATTCATCGTGGGCGGATGGTTCTATAGCTATGGCCACCTTGCCGCTCGCGTTGACGATCTGGCCCAGGGCCAAGCGGAAATCCGCCAGGAGATCCGCGCAGCCCGCCAGGAAATCCGCACATCCAGGGCTGATGTAATTGCGGCCATTGCGGGCCATGAACACGATGATAAAGGCAAGGTTTTCTTCAGGACGCCGCCATAGGAAGCAAAGGCATTCGCCGGATAGGGGCCGGTCTTCAGGGACCGGCCCTTTTTCTTCGTTTTCATGAGAACAACCCGCCGGTCGGTACGGGTCCTCCGGCTTTCGCGGCAACGAAGGGTCAGTAAGGGCGTCTGAAGACCACCCTGCCCTTGTCGTCGTGCTCATGCTCCTGGATAGCGGCTATGACCTCGGCTTTGGTGAGCCGGATTTCCTCACGTAACTCCTTCAAGTCCGCGTCAACCCGGGCCTGGAGGTTCCCATAGCTGTAGAACCATCCGCCTACAATCAGACCCAGGATGCTGAGGCTGATAATCGCGCTGATTACCGGTACGGCCCTGTACCAATTACCATTCATAATGCACCCCTGTGCATACAATTCTACCACGTGCCCCTCTCGCAAAGGGAGAGCCTGAGAACGTTGCCCCACACCGGCGACCCGTGGCAGACCCGCTTCCCGGACTGGCGACCCCCCGCACGCCCCAACAAAAAAGAGGCGCCCCCTCTCCGGGAGCGCCCCCTCTCGGTTGCCGTTGCGTTGCTTCGCTGCGGCTCTAGCTGCTGCGGCCCATGACTATGGCCACCCCGCCGGCTATGATGCCGACGATGCCCACGATCAGCGCCACTATGGCCAGTCCGCCGCCGCCCGACGCCCCCGTGGCCCCGGGCGTGCCTGCGGGACCGGCAGGGCCTGCGGGACCGGCTGGCCCCGTGGGACCCGCCGCTCCGGCAGAACCGTCAGCGCCCCTGGGACCCGCGGGTCCGGCCGCTCCGGCCGCTCCGGCCGCCCCGTCATGCCCGTCGTGACCGTCATGCCCGGCCTCACCGGGAATGCCCTGGGGACCGCGCGCGCCCCGGTCGCCGTCCTCGCCGTCCTCGCCCTTCTCCCCCTGCGGGCCCTGGGGCAAAGCCGGCATCGCCGCGTTCCCCGCCGCGTCCGGTATCTGGCCGCACACCGTCGCCATGCCGCCCGACGTCTTCACCGCGATTACGTGGTTCCCGTCCTGCAGCGTGGCAATGTCCATGCCTACCATGCTGCCCGACATCTCCATCATCTCCATCATCATCATCCCGTCGGACATCATGCCCAAGCCGTGCGCCAACTCGCCCATGGCGTCGCACGAACCCGTGTACGCCCCGGCCTCCGTGCCCATCAGCGCCCCGGGGTTCAGGCTCACGTCTACCCGGGTCTCGTCCCCGGCCTCGGTCAGGGTGGCCATGCCCGTCTGACCCGAGGGCCAGACCTCGTACAGGGAGGCGTGTACCACCGCCGGCGGCGGCCCGCTCACGGCTTCCAGCATCACGCCCATGGCATCAACGCCCGGCGCAAGGTTGACTTCCATGCTGGACATCGCTTCCCTGTCTCCGATCATGAAGCTGACCATGCCCCCGTGATCGTCCGCGGTGGCCGGCGCAACCAGGATGGCGAACTTGCCGTCCATCACCATCGCCGACCCCACCTTCGCCCCGCCGACCATCGCCGTGATCATCGTGTCGTCTGCGGCCATCTCGTCATCGACCATGGCGGTCCCGGCAATCGTCGCCGGGAAGGCCACCTGCGCCGAGGCCACCGCCGGCACGGCCAGGAGCAACGCCACTATCGA
>DAOUJS010000171.1:0-132014 GCA_034422355.1 Dehalococcoidia bacterium
GTTCCACCCCTTCCGGAGATATGTTGATGGCAAAGTCAATGTCGCCGGCTTGCAGGGCCAGTTCCCGGCTGTTGGTGTCCGGGATGGCAATGTACTCGATGCCGGCCAGCAGGGGAACTCCGCCCCAGTAATCGTCGTTGGCCACGCTGCTCAGGCGTTCTTTGCGAATGTACTCGGTGGGGATGTAGGGGCCGGTCAGCGCTTCCGCAGTGACGAAGTTGCCTTCACCGGCAGCGTCAGCCGCGGCCGCGTTGACGATGGCCGTGTTGGAATTGGTCAACAGCCCCGGCAGTGTCGGACGCGGCTTCGTAGTAGTTACGATGACCGTCCGGTTGTCTTTGACTTCCACGCTTTCAAGCGCCAGCCTTTCCGCATCCCCCGGCGATAACCGGACGGTCCTTTCCAATGAGGCTTTGACCGCCTGAGCGTCCATCACCGCACCGTTGTGAAACCTGACACCGGAACGCAGCTCAATCTCCCAAGTCACCGGGTCCATCCGCTCAGCGCTCGTGGCCAGCCACGGCTCCGGGCTGAGATCGATTGCAGACAGGCGAAACAGGTTCTCCGCCATGCCCCCTTGGATGGCCACCCATGATCCCTCCACCGGGTCCAGCGGGCTGTCCAACCAGATGAAGCCGGCGTTCAGGATGGGACGCTCCTCTTCGGCGTCAGCGACCGTCGAAGACCGCTCGACCTGGGTGGCTGGCGCCGCTGACTGTTCCGATGCTCCGGTCGCTTGAGAGGGTTGCTGTGGGACCGCGGTTGCAGCCGGGAGCGCCGGCGATTCGGTGGCGGCGGGCAGCGGGGTGTTGTCCGGGGCGGCGCTTGGCTGTCCGCAAGCCAACGCCAGGGCCAGGAATACTGCCAGCGCACCTGGGACTATAATTCCGATACCCTGTATCAATAATCTCCGGATAATGCGACCTGGTATCAATAGTTTCGGCATGATGAACCTCCTACTGGGTTTCGGTGGACATAAATGCCACTCTACCGGCTCTTGTTATTTGCGGCGAGCGACTGAAGCAGGACCGAGTGTGCTCGTAACCTGAGCGTCAAGTTCCCGCAGAGTGGGGATACGAGCAGCTTCAGTGATTGCCTGCGACGGCGATGCGTCTGATGCTGGCCCGTATTGTTGGCCCGGGAAATGTCGGGTGTAGCCGGGTCGGCTTTTTCGCGCCATACAGGACTTGCTTGCCTCCGGCACATCACGGGATGCGCCGGAGGCAACCATCAATGGATAGCCGGAAGCTGCTCAGGTGTTTGATTTCCATTCCCGACCACGGCTGGGCAGTCTAGCAGAGCACGCTGATGTTGTCAAAAATACCGCATCGAATCGGGACGATTTCGCTACGGGTGGACCGAGAACATGGTAGCTGAAACCGCTGGCTGGCGCGACGATTTTGCATCGTCGGAGGTCGACAACTCGTGTCTCAGAAAGATGGCGAATCGGAGACGCCCGCCAATACCCGGTTAGCGGCGCCTATACCTCCGACCACGGTCCGGATCTTGGCAAGGACAGCGAAACCGCGATGCAATTCAAGCCCAGTGGCGCTTCACCACCGGGGCGCCCGAATGAAGCTCAAGTCCGTATACCCGCCAATACAACAGCGATTGTCTGTTAGTTGCCGTTTCACTTCCTCGTGGCTGATGAGCTTTCCCTCAGCTGCGGCCCGCATTCCCTCCTCAATTGCGGCTTCGTCTTCTGCTGTCAACGGTTCGTCATCCCAGGGTGATTCCAATAGGCTTTGGACAAAAGGGACTGCTGAGGCAATCAACTATCCCAGGTAACGGCGTGCGGTGTACAGGTCCTCCGATGGGACTCGCTCGACGATCTCACGTAGCTCTTGACGCAGAGTCTCTTCATCCTGTTGTCCCGTGCCCATCTTGATAGCGGCCTCCTCTATGTGGACCGGCTCTGGTATCGATGTGCTCCGTTATTGCCCCTAAGCTATAACTCCTTCCTCTACCAGCGCCGCCATTTCCACTTCGTCCAGTCCCAGGAGACCGCCGTAAATCTCCCCGTTGTGCTCGCCGTAGCGGGGGATAGGGCCGGCGGTGGTTGGGGTCTTGGAATACTTGATGATGGTGGGGCCGGGGACGAGCATCTTCTTGCCGGGGGGTTCCGGTATCTCGGCCTCAATCATCACTTCCCGCTCCCACATGTGCCTGTCCTCCAACACCTGCGGGATGGACTTGACCGGGCCAAATGGAATGTCGGCGGCCACCAGGGCATCCTCCACTTCCTGGACCGTGCGCTCCTCGCACCAGAGATGGAGAAGCTCCATCCTGATTTCGGCCTTGTCGGTGGCGAACATGGGAGCGGCGTACTCCGGGTCGTCGGACAGGTCGTCGTAGCCCATTACCTTCAGCATTCGCTCCCACATGCCAGCCCTGGCCGCGCCGGTGGTGACCCAGCCGTCCTTGCAGCGGAGGAAAGTGCCTGTCCTCACGAAATCGTTGGTGTTGGTCTCGTAACACATGGCAAGTGCGACCTCTTCCAGGGTGATACCCCCATCCAGCATGGCCACCTCCAGCCACTGGCCCTCGCCGGTGCGGTCGCGGTGGCGCAGCGCGCCCAGGATTCCGATGGCGGCGTGAAGGGCGGCAGTGCGGTCCATGATGGGGCCGTTGGCCATGATGGGCTGGTCGAACCCCCGGCCGGTCTGGTCGCCGATGCCGCTCATCGCCTGGATTATGGGGTCGAAGCACTGGCGGTCCCGGTATGGCCCGTACTGGCCGAAACCGGATACGGAGGCGAGGATGATGCCGGGGTTGACCTCCGCCATCCTCTCGTACCCGAAGCCCATTTGCTCCATGGTGCCGGGCCTGAAGTTCTCCAGCACTACGTCTGAGACTTCCAGGAGGCGGAAGAACAGGTCTTTGCCCTTTTCGTGGCGCGTATTGAGCGTGACGCTTTTCTTCCCCCGGTTGTAGGCGGCGAACTGGACGCTCATCTCACCGACAAAGGGGCCGGAGTTGCGCAGGTCGCCTCCCTTGCGCCATTCCAGCTTGATGACCTCTGCGCCCATATCGCGCAGGATCAGCGAACCCCGGGGCGCAGCCTGCCAGCGCGCCAGTTCGAGTATCCTCACTCCGTCGAGCACCGTGTTATGGCCGTTCTGAAACATCACTATTCTCCTGATCCGTTGTCAGCAACCGGGCTGGATGTTTGCCAGAGTATAACCCCGATTGAGTTGTTCCGCACCGGAGAGCTACCCCCAAGGGTATGGGAAAGTGTAGAATCAGTTGCCGGTTGGACATAATGTGAATTTCTTTGCTCAGGGATGGTCAAGACATGACTCAAGACCGCACCGGTCTGGCAGTGGCTTTGGCGTCAGAGGCTGGGGGTCTCCCGGACGTTTGGGAGGTCGGTCACTGGGGCGTTACCAGGGGGACGCAGGGTATCCCCGCCCTGCTCCACCGCGACGCATACCGACCCCAGTCCACGCGCATGAGGGTATTGCTGCTCTCCGGGTTTTCCGGGAGTGATGAGGACGTTTCTCTTGCGATGCGCGCGTTGGAGTTGTACCGGACAGCCGAT
The DNA here is from genome assembly GCA_034422355.1 of Dehalococcoidia bacterium. Taxonomy (GTDB): domain Bacteria; phylum Chloroflexota; class Dehalococcoidia; order Lucifugimonadales; family UBA3495; genus CATOSP01. The sequence continues at coordinate 3,542 of DAOUJS010000171.1, forward strand.
TCATCCGTCAGGGACATCGTTGCCCTGAGCGCCGCGCCCTGTGTCAACCCGGAAGGGAACGGAGACCAATCGGTTGGCTTCCCGCCAGGCGATAATTTTTTCTTCGACCTGGAACAGCCGGAGAGTCGCTACCTTTGGCGGTGGGTGTGCTTTCAGGCTCCAGGGCTGGTTTTGGAATTGAAGGCAGGCGGGTCTGTAGGCTGGGGGGCCAACGCGGCAGCCGTCGGCCTGGGAGAGGCATTGGGCGCGGAGGCTATGGGGCAGGACGGGTCGCTGCTGGCGGCCATCGGGGTTGGAACGCCGGATAACCTGGGGCCGGTCCCCGGTCTGCGGCTGACCACGACGCCGGAGCAGTTGCCAGCGGAGCTTGACCGGCTCTGGGGCACGGTCGCCGGCATTGCTGTGAGCGGCAGGGTATCGTCGGCCCGCCGGGTGCTGGATGCCCGTCGCCAGCGCAGCTACCTGGACGTGGCCCGCACACTGGCCTCGGTCTATGGGCATGAACTGGACCCGGTGAATTACACCCAGGGAGTCGGAATCAGCGGGCGGCTGAGGTTGGCAGAGCTAGACCGGGAGTCCGAGTCTCCCGCCCGGGAAATTGCCTCGCTTGTTTCGTCCAGGATGTCCGGTGATACTCCGTGGTTTGGAGACGACCCCGGCGGCGCGAACCTGGCCGGGTTGATCTGGGCCGGGGAGCTTGCCGAGGCAACCGGGGACGAGGGTTACTCCCGATTGATTGTTGACGTTGCCGAGCGCTACCGGCCCGGAGACGATGGCGGCGCGCCGCCGCCCTGTGACCCCGACTTTCGTACCGAGGACATGTTTATGGCAGGTGCCATGCTGGGACGGGCGTTCCACCAGACAGGCGAGCCCCGTTACCTGGACCTGCTGGTAAAGTTCCTGCTCAATGCTGGAATACAGCAGGAAAACGGACTGTTCTGGCACTGCCGGTCCGGCCCCTTCTTCTGGGGTCGCGGCAATGGTTTCGCCGCTCTTGGTCTGACGGAAACTTTGACGTACCTGCCCGAGGACCATCCAGACCGAGGCGCACTGGCAGGGATGTGCAGGCTGCTGCTGGACGCGCTGATCCGGGTGCAGACGCCTTCGGGAATGTTGCTGCAACTGCTGGACTTCCCCGGCTCATACCAGGAGCACACATCGACCAGCATGTTCGGGTACTCGCTGGCCAGAGGGCTGCGCCTGGGATGGCTGGAGCCTTCGTACATACCGGCGTTGGAATTGGCGTGGCAGGGGGTGTCGGAAAGGGTCGATGACCAGGGTAATGTTGTGGACGGATGCACCGGCACAGGGGTGCAAACATCGGTGAAGGAATACCTTGACAGGCCCGCCATCTTCGGATTCGACGACCGGACGGGCAGCATGGCGCTGTGGTTCGCCGTTGAGATGGAGCGTTGGAGAAGAGGGCTATAGCTCTTCCCGAAAAATTAGATCAACCAGATGAGAGAAATGTAAATGGCACAACCCTGCCCGGAGGGACCAGATGATTCCATAGCTGTCATGGACTATCGGGGGCAGGCCCGGGAGTTCCTTGCCCAGAGCCGGGAATACCTGGCCGGCGGGAACCTGCACCAGGCGTCGGAAAAGGGTTGGGGGGCCGCGGCGTGGATGGCTAAGGCCGTCGCAGAGACGCAGGGATGGCAATATGACCGGCACGACCACTTTCAGGTTGTGCTGAACAATGCCCGCGTTATGACAGGCAACGACAGGTTGATAGACCTGAGCGCCGTTGCCCACAATCTTCACCGCAACTTTTACGTCCGCAGGCGGTTCTTGGACATGGAAGAAATCGGCCTCAACCTGGACAGAATAGCTGAACTGCTCGACATTCTGGAACCGTTGACGAGCGCAAGGCAATAGGCTGCTGTCAAGTCTCAGCCACGGCCTGGATTGCAGAAGAAATAGGAGGGAGCAATGAAGTATGACGTAATCGTCGTTGGAGCGGGTTCGGCGGGATGCGCTGCGGCAACCAGACTGTCGGAAGACCCATCCCGATCAGTGTTGTTGCTGGAGGCCGGGCCGGACTACCCGGAGATGGAGCATCTGCCGGACGAACTGAAATATGGCCATACCAGGGACGCCGAGACCCGGGGTGCAGACCATAACTGGTCTCTCAGGGGGACCATAAACGACACCCAGGGCGAGATTCACGTGGCCCAGGGGAAGGTTGTCGGCGGCTCCGGGGCCATCAACGGCCAGGTGTTGCTGCGCGGTCTCACGCAGGACTTTGACGACTACGCCGCGCTGGGCAACGACGAGTGGTCCTACGTCAATGTTCTTCCATATTACCGCCGGATGGAGTCGGACCAGGATATTCGCGACGACTTCCACGGCTCGGAAGGGCCTCTTCCTGTTCTGCGGCGGGCGAATGACCCGCTGGCCCCCATACAGGCGGCGCTCCGGCAGGCCTGCATTGCGGCGGGGTTCCCGGAGACCCATGACATGAACGGCCCGGACTCCACCGGCGTCGGCGCTATACCGATGAACAACCCGGAAGGCATCCGGATGAGCGTGGCCCTGAGCCACCTCAGCACGGCGCGCCATCGCCTCAACCTGACGGTACGGGGCAACGTGCTGGCCCGCCGCGTGGTGTTCGAGGGGAACCGGGCCAGCGGGATGGAAGTGGAGAGCGGCGGGGAGATATACACCGTCGAAGCCGGTGAAATCGTCCTCTGCGGGGGCGGGCTGCGCTCCTCACACCTGCTGCTGCTCTCCGGTGTGGGCCCGGCGGAGCATCTGCGGAGTTTCGGGATTCCTGTTGTACGTGATCTTCCGGGGGTGGGCCAAAACCTTCGAAACCATCCCAGCGTGGGTGTGCAACTGATGGCCAAGGAGGGCGTCAGGTTGGTCACCGACAATCCGGGGACCCGGATTGCCCTTCGCTACACGGCTGAGGGGTCTCCTCACCCCAACGATGTGATGATTACCACAAGCTCAGTTTTCGCTTCGCTGAGCGGTGAGGTAATCCCGGACGAGGGGTTCCGCTTCTCCTGTGCCCTTGAGCTTCCGATGAGCGCCGGAGAGTTACGGCTCTCGTCGGCCGACCCCAACGTGCAACCTGAGTTCAACTACCATTACCTGGAACATCCAATGGACCGGGAGCGTCTGCGCAGCGCGATCCGGCTCTGCGTCCGTCTCCTTGAGAGTGAGACCTACCGGGAACTGCTGGCCAGCAGGGTGGCTCCGACCGACGAGGAACTGGCATCCGATGATCTCCTGGACGCCTACATGCTTCGCACAGTGGGCACGGCCCGCCACGTTTCCGGAACATGCAAGATGGGGCCTGCGTCGGACCCAATGGCGGTGGTTGACCAGCAGCTGCGGGTCCACGGGCTGGAGGGCATTCGCGTGGCCGACCCGTCGATCCTTCCCAACGTGGTGCGGGCGAACACCAACGCCACTGCCATAATGATTGGGGAGCGGGTGTCCGACCTGGTTGCCACAGGTTAGATTGTCCAGAGAGCCGGTGTGCGGAGCTGCTTCGTCTCATTGACAATTCAGGCGTAGTTGCATAAAGTTAGAGCGTAATCTGACGAACCTTGGCACAAGGCGCGGTCGGCATAGTCCATCGCGCCAACTCCTGCATCAGAAGTGAACCGATCCTGAGGGAGGTCAAACATGGTGTCCAGCGGCAGAGAAAAGAACCTGGTCATTATCCAGCTTACGGGCGCAAACGATGCGCTAAACACGGTGGTCCCCTACAACAACGGCCTCTACTACGACTTCCGGCCCAACGTGAACATGGCGGCGGAAGACCTGCTTCCCCTAAATGACGAGTTGGGTCTGACTCCCCACGCGCCGGAGGTAAAGTCACTCTGGGACCGGGGCAAAGTCGCGCTCATCAACGGCATCGGCTACGCCAACCCCAATCGCTCCCACTTCCGGTCGATGGACATCTGGCACACCGCCGAGCCGGACAAGATCGCAACCGAAGGGTGGCTGGGCCGGGCCGTCAAAGACATGGACCCCCAGGGTGAGAACGTGCTGACCGCCGTCAACTTCGGGCGCGGACTTCCCAGGTCCCTGGCCAGCCGCGGCGTGCCGGTGGCGTCGGTGGGGAACCTGGAGACCTACGGACTGTTCCCCGATGTGGAAGACGACCAGCAGAAGAAGTACACCCTTGAAGCCTTCGCCCGGATGTACGGCCCCGACCGGAACCGGGACCCGGTGCTGGAATCCCTTGGCCAGACCGGACGCGATGCCCTTCGAGGCGCGGATATTCTCCGGACCGCCCCGGAACGGTACTCATCCTCGGTTGAGTACGGTCAGAGCGGCATCGCCCAGAGCCTGAAGAACGCCGCCCAGGTGATGTTTGCCGACCTGGGGACTCGAATCTACTACACGTCCATCGGCAGCTTCGACACCCACGGCGGCGAGTTGCCCGTACACGCCAAGCTGTGGGACGACGTGTCCGCCGCCATCGGTGATTTCTACGCCGACCTGGAGGAACACGACTACCAGGACGACACGCTGATCTTCGTGTGGTCCGAGTTCGGACGCCGGATCAAGGACAACGGTTCGGGCACCGACCACGGCGCGGGAAGCATCGCAATGGTAATCGGCGGCGATGTCAATGGCGGAATGTACGGCCGGTTCCCGTCCCTGGAAGAAGCGGAACAGCAGGATGGCGACCTTCGGGCCAACAACGACTTCCGCAGCACCTACAGCACGATACTGGAGCGCTGGATGGGGCTGGACGCGCCCCCCATCGTCAACGGCCAGTTCGAGCAGTTCGAGTTCATCTCCAAGTAAATCGCCTGTCAATTCTAAGCGCCGGCCACCGTGCCGGCGCATATTCGACCGCAACGTATCTATCAAAAAGCATCTATCAAATCGGGAGGTAGACGCCGTGAGTAATGCGGATATTGCGCTTATGGCCCACCTGATGAGGCGTGCCGGATTCGGCGCAACGCGGGACGAGCTGGAAGCGGCAATGGCCAATGGCTACGAGGCCACCGTTGAGGAGTTGCTCTACCCCGGCGAGCCGAACGACCTGCCGCAGGACGTTATTCGCCGGTACCACACGGAACAAGCCGAGCTGCGTCTGTCGGACGGGGCGGCGGCCAACTGGATGTACCGGATGATCACGACCCAGAATCCTCTGGAGGAGAAGCTGGCCCTCTTCTGGCACAGCCTCTTCGCCACAGGCTACGTCAAGTTGAACCAGGCCAACGCCCTTCTGAACCAGATCCAGATGTTCCGGACCTATGGCCTGGGCAACTACGCAACGTTGCTTGTAGAATTGTCCAAGGACCCGGCCATGATCATCTGGCTGGACAATAACGACAACCATAAGGATGCCATCAACGAGAACTACGGCAGGGAACTCCTGGAACTGTTCTCGATGGGCATTGGCAACTACACCGAGGACGATATCAAGGAGTGCGCCCGCGCCTTCACGGGATGGACCCTTGGCAACGCCGAGTACATGTCCACCCGCGCCAGCCGGGACTCCATCTGGCCCTACAGCCGGATCAACTGGCACTTCCAATACCGGGACTACGATCACGACGAGGGCGAGAAGACCTTCCTTGGCGAGACCGGCAACTTCAACGGCCAGGACATTGTCGAGATTATCGCCAAGCAGGAGGCCACCGCGCGGTTCGTGAGCACGCGCCTGTTCCAGTTCTTCGCCGCCGACGAGGTTGACGAGGACGGAGAGAAAGTCATCGAAGAGATGATGAAGTCCTACTTTGATTCCGGGTACGAAATCCGGTCGGTGCTGAGGACCCTCTTCAACTCCGATTACTTCAAGTCGGAGAAGGCCAGGTGGGCCAGGGTGAAGGGTCCGGTGGAGCTGGTCATCGGGGCCGTCCGCATGGCCGGCAGTTACCGGGAGCCTACTCCCGGCATCGAACAGGTGGCGCGCCAGGCCGTGTACATGGGCCAGGGCCTGCTCCAGCCCCCGTCGGTCGAGGGCTGGCACGAAGGCATAGAGTGGGTCGATAGCGGCGCACTGGTTGAGCGGGTCAACTTCGTGGCCCACGAGCTTGCCAATGTGCAAAACCCAGGAGTGCGCCGGATCATCGACCGCCTGGCCGGTGAGAACGGCGGCACCTTCACCCCGGAGCAACTGGTGGACAGTTGCCTCGACCTGCTCGGCCCGGTGGAGGTGTCGGATGACACCAAGGCAGCACTGATCGAATACGCAGGGTTGCAGGGAGAGATCTCATTGGCCAACAGGCAGGAAGGCGACGAGTCCGAACAGCGGGTCGCGGGGCTGTTGAGCCTGGCCGTTGCGACCAGGGAGTACCAACTGTCCTAGGGACGTTGCCCTTCTACAGGTCGTCTGACCTGGCGGTGATTGCACGACGGGGGCTTGATCGGAAAGATTGGGCCCCCGCGTTTTCTCCGGTGGAGTCCGGTCCTGGAGACGGAACGTACTACCTGGATGAATGCGCTACAACATCCTTGAATTGGAGGTTGCTGGAGTGAGTACACAAGCAAGCCCCAAACAATTGACCTTGGAATATGTCAAGACCATCGGGCTGGCCACGAATCAGACCGGCCGTGGGTTCGTCAATCCCTATGATGTGGCGGTGGCCCAGGACGGTCGAATCTTCGTGTTGAATCACTGCGACTCCGCCCGTCGCAACCTGATGCGCATAGGCATCGTCAATCTCGACGAGGACTACCTGGGCGAATTTGGAAGCGGGGCCGGTCCCGGCGATGACCAGTTCAGTTCCCCGGTGGCGATGGCGTTCGACAGCCAGGACAGGCTCTATATCACCGACGAGTTGCACCATCGGGTGACCATCTTCGACTCGTCCGGCAATTTCCTGGACAAGTGGGACACCAAGGGCAGCGGACCAGGGGAGTTCAATGGGCCTGCGGGGATCGCCATCGACTCGCATGATAACGTTTACATCGTTGACCAGCATAACAGCCGGGTCCAGAAGCTCACTTCCGATGGCAAGTTCATCGCCGAGTGGGGCGAGTTCGGCAGCGGCCCGGGCCAGTTCAACCTGCCTTGGGGGATCGCGGTTGACAAGGAAGCCAATGTGTATGTGGCGGACTGGCGCAATGACCGGGTTCAGAAGTTCACCACTGACGGCGCATACCTCGCCAGCTTCGGAGAATCGGGTGAAGGAGACGGGCAGTTGAACCGGCCGTCAGGCGTGGGAGTTGACGATGAGGGTTTCGTGTACGTGGCAGACTGGGGGAACGAGAGGTTGCAGGTGTTCGCCCCGGACGGGAGCTTCGTACTGGTGGAGAAGGGTCAGGCCACCAATTCCAGGTGGGCCGAGGACTACCTCAACGTCAACCTGGAGGAAAAGGCGACCAGGGAGATTTCCAACCTGGTTCCGGAGCTTCCGCCTCATCTGAACACCCCCCAGCATATCTCGGCCCAGACCGAGCCCTTCTTTTGGGGGCCTGTCTCGGTGCGGTTCGACCGGGACGGCAGGCTCTACATCCCGGAGTCCAACCGGCACCGGATGCAGATATTCCGACGCAAGTAGCCGGTCAATCCGGACCGCAGCAGGGCTGGTTGGACTGTCCAATTGCTGATCACAGGCCAGCCCTGCCACAGGACATTACGCTTATGGACCCGACAAGGGCAGATCTGCAAAGGATCCTCGAATCCTTGCCTCCCGGAGAATGGCTGAACCCTCATATCTTCACCTATGAAGAGGAAACCCGGTTCGTGCATGTTCTGATGGCCACGAAACCGGGTACGACAGACCTCTACTGTTACGAACCCGACACGGGAGAATTCGAGCCGCTGATTCTTCCCTAGCAGGAATCCAGGCTGACTTCACTCCCCGCAGATGCCCTGGAACCGCTTTGCCTTACAGGTTCCGATACAACATGCGATTTCCCAGCCCGTGACATGACCAAAACCCGGAGGGTGGATTGCGACAATGCCTGGTGGAAAGAGCTTCTACATCATAATCGGAGCGCTCATCGCCATCGCGGTAATCATCGTTGGATGGTGGCTGATCTCCCCATTGTTCATCACCAGAGAGGTTGATGAGGAATTTCCGTTGACGGCCAATGCCGTCATCCCTGAAGGGATGGACCGGGCCGAGGCGGAGATGGTCATGTCCACGATGGCAGGCATGGGCGAGAAGGTTGATGAAGCGATGCCCGATATGCCCGCTGCCCAGAGTTCGCCGGTGCGGCTCAAGAGCGGCGAATTCAGAGACGGGGACCGGTTCCACAGGGGCAGCGGCCAGGCGCTGGTCTATGACCTCCCCGACGGCTCCCGGGTACTGAGGTTCGAGGACCTGGAAGTGACCAACGGGCCGGACCTGCGGGTGATTCTGACCACTGTCGCCGACCCGGATAGCTCGGAGGATGTCCACGCCGCAGGCTACGTAGAGCTGGACAAGCTGAAGGGCAACGTCGGCAACCAGAACTACCCGATTCCGGCGGACGCGGACGTCGATTCCTTCAAGAGCGTGGTCATTTACTGCAAGCCCTTCCGGGTGGTCTTTGCAGTAGCCAACCTGAGCTGAACGGACTCGCGGCGGTCTACCGGATACCCAGGGAGGAAGCAGCCTGAAGAGCGAACCCCATCAGGAGTTCGTCCTCTCCACGTGTCCCCAGCAGAGAGAGGCCCACCGGCAGACCGTTCACGCGGGCCACGGGCAGGTTGAGTTGGGGACGGCCGGTTAGGCCCGCGATGCAGAGCATCCTGCTGTTTCTGAGGCGCGTGTCCTGCCGCTCGGTGACTGACTGACCGAGGAGAGGCGCGGGTTCGGAGGTCGTCGGCAAACAGGCGATAACGCCGTTTGGGACAACCTCGTCCATCCGGCGCACCACAGCATCCCTCACCGCTTGTCCTGCCGCCACCTGGGAATCTGTGATTGCCCTTGCCGTGATGTACCGGTCCGAGACCTCGAAACTGAACCGCGGGTTTACCTTCTCGATCCAGTCTTTTGCCGTCTCCCATGCCTCACGGCCCTGGAGTATCTGTTGATGTTCCGACCACTCTGCGAGGGCGTTGGGAGCGAGCCGCTCTGTGGAAACGTCGTCCACCATCGACGTCAATGCTTCAACCGCGGGACGCAGCGCATCGGCCACATCCTGGGTGGCCAATTCGAAGGCATCCTCGGCGATTACCAAACGCCGCGGTTGTTGAGTGGCGATTGATGTCTGGAGGGTGATGTTTGCCACGCGGGCGAAGAGGTCGATGTCGCGCGCAAACCAGCCGATGGTGTCGAAGCTGGGCGCCTGGATCAGGAAGCCGCTGAACGGTATGCGTCCGTGGGTGGGCCGCAGCCCGTAAAGGCCGCAGAAACCGGCGGGAACCCTGACCGACCCGCCGGTGTCGGAACCAAGGGCGAAGTCAACCAAGCCGCCCGCCACCGCAGATGCCGACCCGCTGGAGGAACCGCCCGGCACTCTTCCCGGCGCGGCAGGGTTGACGGGGGTCCCGTAGTGGGGGTTTTCGCCGAAGATGCCCCGGGTCAGCTCGTCGGTGATGGTCTTGCCCACCATTGAAGCCCCGGCGTCCACCAGCGCCTGCACCACCCAGGCTGTTGAGTCGGCTGGCGGTTGAGTTGCCTTCCAATCCGGGTTGCCCCCGCCGGTAACAAACCCTGCCACATCGAAGATGTCCTTGGCGGCGAAAGTCAGTCCGGAGAGCGGGCCGCCGGGCCTCCCATCAAGATAGGCGTCCGAGTCTTTGCAGAATGCGCCCAAGTGGTCTTCGATAGCTCTGTGGCTTGTCACCAAAGTTGTCCCGTTGGCTGGCTGGTTGCTGGAAGGTTGATACCGGCCAATGGCACTATACGCCGCCGCGCCCCGTGCCGCGCAGACGCGGGTCCAGAACGTCCCGCAGGGAGTCACCCAACAGGTTCCAGGCAAACACCACGATGGTGATTGCCAGTCCGGGGAATACGCCGAGCCAGGGGTTAACGTCGATGCCGGCGATGTATGCCTCCCGCAGCATTCCGCCCCAGGAAGGCACGTCAGGGGGAGCGCCTATGCCGAGGAAGCTCAGGGTGGCCTCAGCGACGATAGCGCCACCCAGGTGAATGGTGACCAGGACGATGTAAAGCGCCATGCAGTTGGGGACCATGTGGCGCATGATGATCCGCCAGTGGTTGGCCCCCACGGACCGTGCGGCGAGGATGTAGTCCATCTCCGCGATGGACAGCGCCTGGGCGCGGACAATCCTGGCTGTGCTTGGTATGTAGACTATGGTCAGGGCAAAGACTACGTTATGAAGGGATGCCCCCAAGGCCGCCATGATGGCAATGGCCAGGACAAGACTGGGAAAGGCCATCATTGAGTCCATGAATCTCTGGACTATCAGGTCTGTCTTTCCGGCAAAGTAAGCGCTGCCGACCCCGATCACAAGCCCGATGGCACAACCGACCACCGAGCTTACGATACCGACGTACAGAGAAATCCTGGAACCGTGGACCAGGCGGCTGTAGACGTCCCGGCCGATGCTGTCCGCGCCTAGCCACCGCTCGGCGGTACCCGGCGCCGCATGTTTGAATTCTGCGTCAGTCTTGTAGGGGTCTATGGTCTCGAGTTGATTGGCCACTATGGCGACAAGTACAAGCAGCGCAGCCACGATTGCGCCGAAGGCGCCTAACGGCTTGGCCTTGAGGAAGTGGGTAACGTGCTGACTGGGCTTGCGCTTTGGGCGCAGGGCATCAGCGGCAGGGGTTAGAACTGCGCTTTCCTGAGTTCCCGGAGTCTGGTTCAAGGCTTCGTACCTGACTATAGGATTGTAGGAGAGGACTTAAGTATAGCGGATCCGTGGGTTCAGCCAACCGTACAGCATGTCCAGCACCAGGTTCACGACCAGCACCACAGTCGTGATGACAACGATAATGGCCTGGATTACGGCATAGTCCCGATGAAAGACAGCGTCCAGCAACAGCCGTCCCATCCCGGGTACGACGAATATGGTCTCTATGACCACCGTGCCGGAGATAAGCCGCCCAAATTCGTATCCGGAAACGGTGATTACGGGCAAGAGGGCGTTTTTCAGTGCGTGTCGCGCGATGACCAATCGCTCGGTCAATCCTTTCGAGCGGGCGGTCCGAATGAAGTCCTCACGAAGTACCTCCAGCATGGCCGAGCGGGTGACCCGGGCTATGAAGGCCATGTTGAAGTAACCCAGGGCTATCGCTGGCAGCATTAACTGCTGGAGGTTTGTCCAGGGATCGTCCCAGAGGGTCGCGTACTTCAGGGGCGGAAGCCATCCAAAGATGAGCACCAGGAAATAGATTATCAATAGTCCTACCCAGAACGTGGGCAGGGCGATACCCGAAAAGGTGATGATCCGTGACACGTAGTCCAGGAGAGTATCCTGCTTGATGGCCGAGATTACGCCCAAAGGAACCGCGACTACGCTTGCAATCAGGACTGACAGGATGGTCAGTTCGAGGGTAACGGCAAATTTGGCTTTCAGGTCTTTGGATATAGGAGTGTCGTAGTGGTAGGAGTTACCGAAGTCCAACTGGAGCATGTTCCAGACCCAGTCGGCGTACTGCACATAGATTGGGCGGTCAGTGCCCAGCTTGGCCCTCATTTCGGCCAGGACCTTTTCGCTGACCTGGACTTCCCCTTCCTCGGTGCCCACCAAGACCAGGTATGCCGGGTCTCCCGGGATAAAACGCAGGATGATGAACACGAGTATGGTGATCATAATGAGAGTGGGGATGAACAGCAGGAGGCGTTTGATAATGTAAGTCTGCATGATCGATCTTTGAGGACTTCAGACCAACGTTCAGATTAGCCCCATAGGATGATGATTGAAGGCCGGCCCAGGATATCCTGGGCCGGCCTTGCGGTCGCGCGGGTGGTTACCACTCGCTCTGGTCCCACCAGATGGTCTCGTGCATCATCTGTGCCTGGACCGATGGGGACCCGTAGAGGTTCTTGATGCTCTTGTGTGCCAGCCTGGGCGCTCCCCAGCTCCACATCAGCAAGACTGAAGGAGTGCCGAGTTCAGGCGTGAGGATGTAGTCTTCCAGCTCCCTGAGAATCGCCTTGCGGGCATCGGGGTTGGACTCGCGGGCCTGCTGCTCGAACAGCTCCTCGATCCTTGGGTCGGTGAAGCCGGTGTAGTTCCGGGTCCCGCCCAACCTGTAATGGTCGCTTATGATCGAGTCGGGAACGTTGGCCGTGTAGCAGTGTCCCTGAATAGCGGTGGCAAATGCCTCGTCCCTCCACTTGATCAGGCCAGTGGCGGGCTCGAAGGACTCCAGCGTCCACTCGATGTTCAGGTGCTCCTTGAGCTGGTCCTTGACTATCGCCGATTGTTCCCCGTAAGAGCCGAAGGTCCGGTAGGAATGGGTAGCCTGAAAGCCGTCGGGGTGTCCCGCCGCGGCAAGGAGTCGCTTGGCTTCCGCTATGTCGTCCGGGTGCTTTTCCCCGTTGAGCTCCCGGATTCCGGGCAGCTGTTCCGCCTCCTCCGAAGTCCTGGCGAACCAGGCCCCCGGCTGGTAGACGGTGCCGTAATCGCCCTCGCCGCTGATTATCGCGTCCATGATGGGCTGCCGGTGGATGGCCAGGAAGATGGCGTGGCGCACCCTGGGGTCATTGTACGGTTCCCTCTTGACGTTGAACATCACGAAGGAGTTGCAGCCATAGGGCTGTCCGTAGGCGATCAGTTCACCTCCCATGTCCTCTACAAGCTGCTTCCGGTCATCCACCGAGAGGTGAGTGGCCGTGCTGGAGGCCATGGCGAATTGCTTGGTCTTGAAGGCTGCGATTATCCGGCCCTTGTCCCGGACTATGAGGTACTCCATGCCGTCCAGGTAGGGCTTGCCTTCCTTGAAGTAATTGGGGTTCTTGATGTAGTCGGTGGAGATGTCGGTGTCGTAATTCTGGACCATGTAGGGGCCGGAGCCGACGATATTATCCCACTTGGAGATGTCGATGCCCTCGCCTGCGACGTGCTTGGGGACGACCTTGAAGACGTCGGCGGCGATCAGGCTGAAGAAATCAGCGGCGGCGAACTTCAGCGGGACCTTTACCGTCAGCGGGTCTACAACCTCGACCGTACCGTGCTCGTAATATGCCTTGGCGTTGCCGGTCCTGGGCCTGGGCTGGTCCGGCTCTACCCAACGGTCAACGCTGAAGGCTACATCTTCCGAGGTTACGGGCATCCCGTCGTGCCACTGGACGCCCTCGTGAATCTTGAAGACGTAGCTCAGGCCACCGTCGGTAATCTCCCATGAAGCCGCCAGGTCGCCGATGATGTCGTCCCGGTCCTCTGTCTCGGGGTCGAAGCGTACCAGGTTGTTATACAAGGGGCTGGAGTGCATGATCTGGTTGAGAGTGCCCGACCGGTGAGTACCCCAGTGGTCTGGAGCGGAGTATGCGTGCAGCGGCGGGACTCCGCCCATGATGACGTCCGATGGCGCTGCTGCCGGAGCCTCGGTCGGGACCGGGGCTGCCGCTGCCTGCCCGGATGTGATCGGTGTTGCGGTGGGCTTGAATATGACTCCTCGCGTAGGAGTGGGGGTGGGGGCTTCGGTCGCGGCTGCCGTCATGGCATCTGATGACCCTGAAGAGTCGGAGCCGGTGGATGCCGGGGCAGTGGTGGCCGCAGGCTCGGCGGAACCGCCGCAGGCCGCGGTGAGCAACAGGACAACCATCAACGGTGTCAGGAATAATGACTTCGGGAACTGAAACCAACGGTGAGCCATGTCGGATGTGTGCCTCCTTGGTCTAAGTCTGTGTCCGCCGGAACCTCCCGGACCCTCGGGCATTGCGTGTGAACCCGGCTCAATCGCCGGCGCATCGCAGTATATGGCCCGTAAAGGGAGTGCGCCAGTGAACGCCGCCTATAATATATAGGACGTTCAATTCCGTCAATCTTCCAGTACCGCTCAACCAGGGTGTACGCAAAGTTGCAGGAAAGACAGGTGCGCGGTTTCCCGGTTCCTGGTTGGGTAAGGGAATCCCCTGCCCTCCTACCCCTGATATGAAACGTGAAGACTGAAGGGGGAAGACACTTTGCCAGCCGTATGCTGGGGAGACACCTGCTCTCCAGGGAGGCTTGGGGATTTCTTGTCTCCCGTGTCCGGCTATGCACCTGTCCCGGCAAGCTGCTCTCCGGGTTGACACGGCAGTCTACCCCGCTACAATCAGGCATCATGTAGTAGATTCCAGGGGGATTCGATGAGTACACAGAACGCGGCCAATAACGTACAGACGACCAATAGTCCCGATGGACCCAACGGGGGTCTGCTGGCTCCTGCGGACATCGAGAAATTCCAGTCGGCTTTTGATGCCGACCCCTCGCGCCGGTTGATGCAGAACGTGGTGACGCAGCATGATGTCAATGACGCGGCCCTGAATCGATCAATCGTCAACGAGGCGGTCCACAGCTTCTCGACCGTGCTGGACGAATGGAGCGTCACCAATCAGGCTCGCTCCGGACGCTGCTGGATGTTCGCGGGGCTGAACCTTTTCCGGTCAGAGTCACGCACGGTGATGAACCTGAAGGAGTTCGAGTTCAGCCAGAACTACGTGATGTTCTGGGACAAGATGGAGCGGGCCAATTTCCTGCTGGAAGCAATAATCGAGACAGCCGACCGCCCGGTGGATGATCGCACGGTTTCGTGGCTGCTGCAACGTTCTATAGAGGACGGCGGCCAGTGGGACATGTTCGTGGAACTGGTGAAAAAGCACGGGGTTGTCCCCAAGACAGTGATGCCGGAAACCGAGAGCTCCAGCAACTCAGCCCGCATGAACTCCATGCTCAACTACCAGATGCGGCAGGGCGCGCTGCGCATCCGCAAGCTCTACTCCGCAGAAGCGGGCCTTGACGAGATGCGCCGGGAGAAACAAGAGACTCTCAATGTCATTTACCAGGTCCTCTGCATACATTTGGGCACTCCTCCCAGCCACTTCAACTGGCAGTGGAAGGACAAGGCGGGCGAATTCAAGCGGGACGGAGAGATGACTCCGCTGGAGTTCGCGGAGAAGTACGTCGTTACCCCCCTGGAGGAGTACGTTTCGCTGGTCCACGATCCGAGAGAGACCAGCCCGCTGGGCAAGACCTTTACCGTGGCCTACCTGGGGAACGTGGCCGGAGCGCCTCCTATCAGGTACCTGAACGTGGACATCCAGTTGATGAAGGACATTGCCATGCAGATGCTTCTGGACGGCAAGCCGGTCTGGATGGGCTGCGACACTGGCAAGCAGATGCACCGGGACCTGGGCATCTGGGACGCGGAGCTTTTCGATTATTCCAGCGTTTACGGCGCGGACTTCGAGATGGACAAGGCGGAGCGGCTGGAGTATCACCAGACCCGCATGACCCACGCCATGATGTTCACCGGCGTGGATGTGGTGGACGGGAAGCCCCGCCGCTGGCGGGTGGAAAATAGCTGGGACGACAAGGTGGGGGACAAGGGCTTCTTTATGATGAACGACTCCTGGTTCGCGGAGTATATGTTCGAGATTGCCGCCCCCAAGAGCTACCTGCCTGCTGACTTGCAGGCGGCCTTGGAACAGGAGCCAATCGTCCTCCCGCCCTGGGACCCGATGGGGTCTTTGGCGTAACGGTCTTCCTGTAAAGCCGGGAAGCTTCCGTGCCATAAGCCGACGATTCGAGTATGGACCCTACCCGCCGCTCCCCGGCCGGCATGGCGTTGTGGGGCGGCGTTTTCAGAGGAGACGTGACATGAAGTTCGGATTCTTTATGATGCCGGCCCATTCTCACTTCGAGAACCCTACCCTTGCCTTCGAGCGCGACCTGCAACTGATTGAGTATGCCGAGGGCCTGGGATTTGACGAGTTCTGGGTGGGCGAGCACCACTCCGGCGGATGGGAAACCATTCCGGCGCCGGACATCTTCCTGGCTGCCGCGGCCACGCGCACCAAGCGCATCCGGTTGGGGACGGCGGTGATCAACCTGTCGTACCACCATCCCTTCGATGTGGCTGAGCGGATGGCGTTCCTTGACCATCTCGCCTACGGGCGGGTCATGCTTGGGTGCGGTCCGGGAGTGCTGGCCCCGGACATCCAGCTTTTCGGCCTGGACCCCGTCGAGCTAAGACCGATGATGAACGAGTCTCTGGACATCATCCTGAAGCTCTACCGGGAGGATGGGCTGGTCTCCTACGACGGCAAGTACTGGCAGGTAAAGGACATGGAGGTGCAGGTGAAGCCCTACCAGGAGCCGCACCTGCCGATTTACGCGGTCAGTTCCGGCAGCGGCAACAGCATTCGCGTGGCTGCCGAGCGGGGGCTGGGGGTCATCTCCGGCGCTTACACGCAACCGGGGGCGATGGACATCAGCCAGCAGTGGGGCGCATACGAGGAGCTTTCGGCTGCGGCGGGCCACACCCCAAGCCGGGACAACTGGCGTCTTTCCACCAGCATCTACCTGGCGGACACGATGGAACAGGCGATGCGGGATGTTGCGGAAGGGGTGATGGAGGAAGCCAATCAATACTTCTTCCAGACCGGCGGCAAGGTGACTTACGAGGCTTACCCCGGTCAACCCGCCGAGGAGATTACCCTTGATCAGATCATCGACCAGCGCAAGTGGATAATCGGCGACCCTGACTACTGTGTGCGGCGGATAAAGGAATTGGAGGAGCAGACTGGGGGGTTTGGCGGCCTGCTGATGGTGTCGGTGGAGTGGACATCCACCGAGAAGTGGCGCCACTCGCTGGAGTTGTTTGCCAGGTACGTGATGCCCCAGTTCAACCGGTCGCTCCGAGGCATTCAGGGGTCCTACAACCGGATGGTGGAAGACAACCGGCTGGGCAGGCTTCCCAGTGCCCGGTCAGGGGTGGTACGGGTGAACGGAGGGTCGTCCGGCCGGTCCTAGAAGTTGTACCTGCGGACCGCCCAGGCGGAGTGACGTGTTATCCCGCTTGGACCGGGCCTCATATATCGGGTCTCATACAGGGATGCCGTCCAGGGGGATCAGTGTCCCTTCGGCCCTGCCTTCCTCCAATGTCAGGACGCCGATGGATGGGAGCAGCTTGAAGCGTCTTTTGCCCGCTGCTCCTGGGTTGAAGAAGAGCACCGGGCCGGTCCGCCTTTGCAATGGCATGTGGCTGTGGCCTGAGACCACCACCGTTGCTCCCATCTCAAGGAAGGGTCTCATTTTCGGGTCGTTCTCGTCCTTGGGCAGTTTGACCTGGTGGGTGAGATAAACGAGGCAGTCTCCCAACTCAAGAGTCGCATCCTCGGGGAAGAGGGACTCCGGGCCGGACTTGTCGTTGTTTCCCCGGACGGTTGTGACCGGAGCGATTTCGGCGAGCCGGTCGATGATGGCCGCGTCGCCAATGTCACCGGCGTGGAGGATGTGGTCAACTCCCTGCAACAGCGGGACTGCTCTGGGATCAAGATAGCCGTGAGTGTCCGATACGACTCCGACCAGCACCGTTACCATCTCCTGACGTTGGGCGCTTGACTCATGTTGTCCACCCTGCCGGTGTTCAGACCAACGCCTCGTTCAGGGTGACGCCGAATCCGGGAGCGTCAGAAGGCTCAAGATAGCCGTTCCCAGGCTGCGGCTCACCGAGCCAGAGTTCGTCGCGGGGGGCGCCGCGGCGCCCCGGGTTTCGCTCGGCCAGGTCCAGATCCTCGGTGGCCATGATGAGGTGGAGGCCCCAGACCTCGCCGCCGCGGTGGGGCGCAACGGCAGCGCCGGCCTCGCGGGCGATGTCCAGGATGCGCAGCCCGGCGGTGATGCCGCCGCACCAGGTGATGTCGGGCTGCCACAGGTCGAGCGCCCCTGCCCGGGCTATTTCGGCGAAACCGTGATGGGTGAACTCGTGCTCTCCGCCGGAGAGCAGGACGGGCTTCACCGCAGGACGCAGCTCTGCCTGGGCTTCGAGCAGGTCCGGAGTCAGCACGTCCTCGAACCAATGGATGTTGAACTCGGCCAGACGGTTGGCCATCTCCAGGGTGGCCTGTGCGTCCCACGTCATGTATGTGTCGATCATCAACAGGGCTTCGGGACCGAACAACTCCCTGGCACGGGCCGCGGAGGCCACGGCGTTGTCGTAGTCTGCGTCGTTGCCGGTCCAGCGGTGGGGAAACTTGTGGGCGGTGAAACCCAACTCGCGATACCATTCCGGGTCGTCGCCGGTGGCGTAGGACTGGACACGATCTTTCTTCTTGCCGCCAAGAAGGTCGTAGACCGGGACACCCTCGGCGTGGCCGAGAAGGTCCCACAGGGCCAAATCCACGCCACTGAGGGCCATGACGCCTATGCCTTTGCGCCCGTAGGGCAGGGCAGGGACTCGGCGTATAGGGCGTCCCATGCGTCCCGGATGTCGTCACCCGTGTCCATCCGGCGACCCAGCAGCAGTTCCCGGAAGTGGCGGTTCACCACTTCCACAGAGGCGACGCCGCCCCCGCCGTAGCCGAGGCCGGTTACGCCAGCGTCTGTCTCGACCCGGACCACTATCTGCCAGAAGTGAGTCCGCCAGGACGGGACGACGTGCTGATAGTTGGGGTACACAGCCTTTACGTCGGTTATCTTCATGCTGCTACCGTCAGTCTCCCACCGTCAGTCTCCCAAAGTATGGCTGTACAATCTTACACCACATTTCTTGCACCGCGTTGGCGGCGGGCCGTGGATTCCCGCGAAAGCGGGAACGGCGATTGAGGGCGGGATGCGATTCTTGACTGACCCCTAAAATTCGGCTATAACAGCGGGGTCGATACCCGGTCGCCCGATGTCTACACCGAGGGCGTCCGCCTCGATCCAAATCCGGTTCACAGAGAGGTTGCGGCGATTTGGCTTCGGTTTTTGACCTCCATGTTCACACCAACCAGGGCAGCCCGGACAGCGCGTTAACTCCCGAGGAAATGGTCGCGGAAGCCAAGCGGCTGGGACTCACCGGAATCATGGTGACGGAACACATAGGTTGGGCTCGGCCGGAGTTCGAGTTGTTTGCAAGGGGCCTTGACCTGGTGTTGGTCAATACCCTGGAGATGTACACTCCGCTGGGCCACATCATAACGCTGGGGCTGGACCGGTACGTGACAGGCTACAACGGTGATATTGAGAACATCAAGATCATCCGCCGGGAAGTGGACCGCGTGGGCGGAGTGATGATCCTGGCGCACCCCTTCCGGCACCTGCTGGAGACGAGGGGCAACTACACCCAGAACATACTGTTCGAGCGATGGGAAGAAGTACCGAGCACTCCGGAAGCTGCCGCCACCCATCCCATATTCGACCTGCTGGACGAGATAGAGGTGGTGAACGGCGGCAACCTGGAAGATGAAAACCGCTTCGCCCAGAGCGTGGCCGAGGTGCTCGGTTTCCAGGGAACGGGCGGCAGTGACGCCCATTCGGTGAACGGGCTAGGCAAAGGAGTGACGGTGTTTCCCGGGGACATTCGGAACCAGGCTGACCTTCTCGAAGCGCTGAAGGCGGGCGAGTTTTTCCCGGTCGAGGGGTTCCACCTGGGGAAACCCGTGGACTATGGGAGCGGCTCCGGGAACGGGCTGCGGGTCTTGCCACGCCGGAGTTGAGGGAGTGGGCAAGTCCGTCAACGGGATGGCAGGCATGGCATAACAGGGCGACTTAATCGGAAACGACCGGGCGCGAGGCTCGATGCCGGACAAGACCGGCGAGAAGAGGAGAAGCGACATGCAGGGTAATACGGCAATCGCCAACATCCTTAAGATGGAGAACACCGATTACCTTTTCTGCTTTCCCGCAAACACTCTTATTGAGGCGGCGGCAATCGCGGGAATCGAGCCGATCATGTCGCGCACGGAGCGGACCACGGTCAACATGGCCGACGGATATACCCGGGTGACCAATGGGCGCAAGACCGGCGTGGTCGTCACCCAGTCGGGGCCCGGCATCGAGAACGCCTTTGCCGGGATTGCTCACGCTTACGCAGAGTCTACGCCGGTCCTGATTCTGCCTGGCGGGACCGCGCGGGACCGGCAGGGTCAGTCACCTGATTTCGATGCCATGGGCGCGTATGCCGGCGTTACCAAGTGGTCGGACCAGATCAATCACGCCAACCGGATACCGGAGATGATGCGCCGGGCCTATACCGCGCTGCGGTCTGGCCGGGGCAGTCCGGTCATGGTGCAGGTGCCGGGGGACGTTGCCAGCGAGGAGATCAGCGAGGAACAGTTCGACTACCGCCCGGTGAAGGGATACCGGAGCTCCGGAGACCCCGAGGACGTGGCGGCGGCGGCGCGGGCGCTGCTGGCGGCCAGAGACCCGTTGATCTACGCGGGACAGGGAGTGCTCTGGGCCGAGGCCTCCAGCGAGTTGGTAGAGCTGGCCGAGTTGACCAATACGCCGGTGATGACCACCAACACAGGCAAGAGCGCCTTCCCGGAAAACCACCCATTGTCGGTGGGCACCGGGGCGGGGACCATGACCCGGATGGCGCGGGAGTTCCTGGACAAGGCCGACCTGGTGTTCGGAATCGGGTGCAGTTTCACCACCAACCTTGCTTCCGTGGGTATCCCCCAGGGCAAGACCCTGGTGCAATGCACCGTTGACATAAAGGACCTGAACAAAGAGGAGCAGCTCCACCACGCCGTTGTCGGGGACGCCAGGCTGGTCATCCGGCAGCTTATCGACGAGGTGAAGAAGCAGACCGGTGAAGACGGTCGCAGGGGCGACGGTTCGGTCGAGGCGGAGATAAAGCGCATCAAGGACGAGTGGCTGGCGGATTGGATGCCGCTGCTCACCTCCGATGAGGCGCCAATCAATCCCTACCGCGTCATCTGGGATATGATGCACACGGTGGACCGGACCCAGACCATCGTCACCCACGACTCTGGCCACCCGCGCGACCAGACCATCCCCTTCTACGAAGCCATCGTCCCCCGAGGCTATCTGGGCTGGGGCAATTCCTCCCAGTTGGGTTATGGTCTGGGGATTGCTATGGGGGCGAAGCTGGGCGCGCCGGACAAGCTGGTAATCAACATCATGGGCGATGCCGCCATCGGCATGGCGGGCATGGACATTGAGACCGCGGTCAGGCACAAGATACCCATCCTCACATTGGTGTTGAACAATGCGGTACTGAGCGGGTATTCCCGGAATTACCCGGTGGCGGCGGAGCGCTACGCATTCACCAACCTGTACGGCGAATACGCGAACCTTGCCCAGTCGCTGGGCGCCCACGGTGAGAGAGTGGAAGACCCGGCGGAAATCGTACCAGCCATCAACCGGGCCAGGGAAAGGATGTCCGACGGTCGTCCGGCACTGATCGAGTTTATGACCAAAGAGGAGAACCGCCTGTCCCGGCTGCCTCCCCGGTAAATCTCCTCTCCCGTCGTTGCGTTTCGTGTGCGCTGAACGTGTAGACAGCTTGCGGCAGGCCCGGTCCAGCCTCGGCGGCTACGAGGAGCGGGTTGACGCCTGTCTCGCCGAGTTGCAACGGCGGGATGTCGTGGGGCGCATCTGGCGGGGAGACCACACCCTCTGGAAGCCCGACCCGGCTGAAATCGTTGATCGCCTGGGATGGCTCACCGTTACCGATGCAATGCGCCGCTCTGTCGCGGACCTGGAGAACTTCGCGCGGCAAGTGCGCGACGACGGGTTGAGGCATGTTGTTCTGCTGGGCATGGGCGGGAGCAGCCTTGGTCCGGAGGTATTGCGGCAGACCTTCGGAAACGGCGAAGGCTACCCTGAGCTAATCGTTCTGGATTCTACTATCCCCGCCCGGGTCAAGTCTGTGACGGATGCTGTCGATCCGGCCCGGACGCTGTTCCTGGTGTCCTCCAAGTCCGGCACCACCATCGAACCCAATGTGCTGTACCTTTACTTCCGCCGGATTGTGGAGGAATTGGTTGGCGCGGAACAGGCGGGAAGGAACTTTGCAGCGGTCACCGATGATGGGACGGCGCTTCACACGCTGGGAAAGTCGGACGGGTTTCGGCGCGTGTTCGTCAACCCGTCGGACATCGGGGGACGGTACTCGGCGCTGTCCTATTTCGGGCTGGTTCCCGCTGCGCTCATAGGGCTGGATGTTGGTGAGATTCTGGACCGGGCCGACGGGATGCGTGAGTCCGTTTCACCCGGCGGTCCCGCCGCCGGGGACACGGGAACATGGCTGGGCGCGGTGATGGGGTGCATGGTCGAGTCTGGGCGGGACAAGGTTGCCCTCGTAGCTTCGCCTTCGATTCGCAGCTTCGGGCTGTGGGTTGAGCAACTGCTGGCGGAGAGCACCGGCAAGGAGGGCAAGGGCGTCATTCCCATAGCGGGGGAGCCATTGGCCTCGCCGGAGTGCTACGCCGACGACCGTCTGTTTGTCTACTTGCGGCTGGAGGCGGATGACAATGACTCTGCCGATGCTGCTATGTATGCGATTGGCGAGTCGGGACAGCCGGTGGTTTCCCTGGGGCTGTGGGACGGGTACGATCTCTTCGCGGAAATGTACCGCTGGGAGTTTGCCACGGCGGTTGCAAGCGCCGTGTTGGGTATTCATCCCTTTGACCAGCCGGACGTGCAATCAGCGAAGGACATGACAGACCGGGTACTGGACAGGGTTGAGGCGACCGGGGAGCGGCCGGCAATAGTCGCTTCCGGCTCGCTGGAGGATTTGCTGGGTCAGGTATCGCCGGGCGATTACCTGGCGGTAATGGCCTACCTGGAGCAGACGCCGGAAACTGATGCGGCGCTGGACGAGCTGCGCCGGCAAGTGATGCGGCGGTACGGAATCGCCACGACCGTGGGGTACGGGCCGCGTTTCCTTCACTCTACCGGGCAGCTCCATAAGGGAGGGCCGGCGAGCGCGTTGCTGCTGCAGATAACGGCTGGGCGCCAGTACGACCTGGAGATTCCCGGACGGGAGTACACCTTTGGCTTGTTGGCTGATGCGCAGGCTTTGGGTGACTTCGAGGCGTTGATGGCCAAGGGGCTTCGTGCGGCGCGAGTGCATTTGGAGGGTAATGTAGTGGCCGGGATTCGGGGTCTGGTTGGACAGGTGCGGTGACGCCCGTCCGGTAGAAGACTTCTCAGTCGGGAGCGAGTGATGGAAATAGGGATGGTGGGCCTCGGACGGATGGGCGGGAACATGGCGCACCGGCTCGTCAACGCCGGGCATAGTGTTCTGGCCTTCGACCGGGATGAGGCGATGGTGGCTGCCAGCCGGTCTATTGGCGCGTCCGGGGTAGCTTCCCTGGAGGAACTTGCGGAGAAGCTCTCTGCACCCCGCGCGGTCTGGGTGATGGTCCCCTCCGGGCAGGCCACCGGGGAAACCATCCAGACCCTGGCTTCAATTCTGCAACCCGGTGATGTGGTGCTGGACGGGGGTAATTCCCATTACAAGGACAGCATCCGGCGGGGGGAGATGCTGGCGTCCCGCGGCATCGAGTTCCTGGACGTGGGTTCCAGCGGCGGCGTCTGGGGGTTGGTCCACGGCTACGCGCTGATGGTCGGGGGCAAGACCGAGGTGGTGCAAAGGCTGGAACCCATCTTCCGCTCCCTGGCCCCGTCGGAGGACAGCGGGTATGCACATGTTGGGCCTTCCGGCGCGGGCCACTTCGTCAAGATGGTGCATAACGGGATCGAGTACGGGCTGATGCAGGCTTACGCCGAGGGCTTCGAGTTGATGGCAGCCAAGGAGGAGTTCAACCTCGACCTGGCCGGGATTGCGGACTCGTGGCGCGAAGGCAGCGTTGTCCGCTCGTGGCTGCTGGAACTGACCGCCGCGGCCCTGAAGGAAGAGCCGGGGCTGGAGAGCCTGCGGGCTTACGTGGACGACTCCGGGGAAGGGCGCTGGACGGTCCAGGAATCGGTGGAACTGGGAGTGCCCGCGCCGGTGATCACGCTATCGTTGCAGCAGAGGTTCCGGTCCCGGCAGGAAGAACCCTTCGGCGCAAAACTGCTGGCGGCGCTGCGCAACCAGTTCGGCGGCCACGCGGTGCGCCGCAGCGATGGGTAGAGAGTCCGGCAGGGTGGCGGGAGGGCCTTAAGCCTCAGTCCGGCCTTCGGTTGTCAGGGCGTCCAGGGCCTGCTGGACGATGTGCCTGCGGAGGTCGCGCTCCTCGTTGAGCGGCAGACCGGAGTCCCCCGTGGGGTAGACGATGCCCTGGCCCCGGATGACCCGGTTGGAGCCCAGGGCCATCGCAACGGGAGTCATCGGGGTTACCTGGGCCACTGGTATGCCCACTTTCTCCAACTCGGTGGTGATCGCTGCGCCGCAGCGAGTGCTGGTCCCTCAAGTGGAGGTTAGGACCACCGTGTCCACGCCCGAGTCCTTCAGTCGTTTGGCCATCTCGCGGCCAATCCGGCGGCTGTTGGCCAGGGGATTCCCGTTGCCGGTGGTGGACAGGAACTCCTCGTGCAGCTTGCCGATGGCGCCGTCCCTTTCCATTTCCCGCAGCGTGTCCACCGGGACCAGCCGGTGCGGGTCCTGCTCCACGTGCCGGTTGTCATAACCGCCGTGGGATACCTCGTAGTCGTATGGGGAGAGAGCGTCCTCGCCGGCAAAGCTGTATGCGCCCCAGACGCGGGAGAATGCCAGCGGGAACTGGTGAGGGTTGCCCCTGGGCACGAGGCCCCCGTCGGTGACCAGGGCGACGGTAGCCTGGGAGAGGTCCGCCACTGCCGGGGGAACCGGCACCGGATCGGCGGCCTGTATTGGGACCTCTGCCTCAAATGACTCGCCGCGCATTTTGGCGAGGAGCATGTCGGCAAGGCGGGAGGCGGCTGACTTTGCCACGAACTCGGATTTCAGTGTGCCCTGGGGAATGTAACCATCCTCCGAGGGACGCCCAACCGGCTCCCCGGCGGACAGCTTCTCTCCCAGCCGGACCATAGCGGCCAGGATTGGCTGCATTCTGGACACGTCGTCGCCGGAGTCGATGATGTAAACTGATGCACGGTAGAGGTCCGCCCCGGGGTTCTCCACCGACATGGCCGTGACAGCAGGGACACCCAGCTTTTCCTGGACGGCGGCACAGACGGCGCCTGCGGCTGTCCCGTAACGCCCGGCCTGGAAACAGGGGCCGGCCACGAACAGGTCGGCGCAAGACGCCTGTACTTCCCTGATGACGGATTCTGCTACTTCCTCAAGGTTCTCGGCAGCCAGGTTGTCTCCGCATACTATTGTAGAGACTACCTGGGACTCTTCCCCGAGCAACTGGGCCAGCAATCGTCCGGGACCCACCGGGCCGGGCCGGACTTCCAGGGGGATACCGGCTTTTTCCTCGCCGCCGATTCCGCCGAAAAACTGGTTGATGTAGTGGACCACGCGCATGATGTTCCTCCGTGGCGGGTGAGTCCCCGGTGCAGGACTGGGCCGGACTGTCAGTAGACGATGGACTGAAGAGTTGAAGCTCCCTGGTTGTTGACCACGCCGCAGACATCTCCCGAACGCAGCGTTTCGGCGGATGCCAGGGTTGACGCCACGTCGTCATTGCCGGCGATGACGCGGGAAACCGGCGGCGCGGACCACGCAACGTCCGCGCCCTCGCTGAGATTCACTATCGCATCGACCCCGGGAATCTGCATCAACGCTGCCGACTCCGCCCGCCGGTCGGGGGCGGTGTCGCTGACCAGGACGGCGGTCTTGACGCCCAAATGCTCGCACCATCGTGCAGTCTCGAACATCTCGGTATGGGGCGCTCCCCCGGCGTACTTGGTGACTATTGCGCCGTCGGCCCCCAGGCACCACTTCGCCAGATTGGCCGCCAACATGCTGTTGCGGCTCAATTCGTGCTGAAGGTCGGAGGCGACGGTGGCAATGCAGCCCGTGAAGGTCAGTTCCCCGGCTCGGTGCAGGCGGTACAGTTCCAGGATGATGGGGTGGTTCTGGTGGTAGTAGGTCTCCAGGCCGCGCGCTCCCCACGAGTATGAGATGACGACGGCCCCGTCGAGCCATTCGTTGGGGTGCAGGGGCAAGGGCAGCATACCGCGGGTGTTTGCGCCGTACAGGATGTGCTCGTCGGTTTCGGTGCCGTGCTGGTGGCCGTGGACCTGGCCGATATAGGCCACGCGGGGCAATCCTTGGCGGCCGTTTGCGTTCGGCCCTTCCAGTTCGAGAACGTCGGTGGCTGCGGGCGGTTGGCCGACCCCGGCCTTGCCCAGGTAGACCGCGGCCTTGACCGATGCCACCCGGAGGGCGTTGAGGACACTGTGCCTCTCGACGTCCGGGTGGGCATGGGGCACCGTCACCAGGTGGCACATGGAGGCGTAGGGAGAGGCTTCGGCGGCAGGGCCGCTCATTTCCAGGATTTTGGTCATTCCGCCGCGGCGGGTTACGTGGCCGTGCTCGCCGCCGGGCTGGCCGCCGTCAACCACCGTGACCGCCGCCCCCTTCAGGACATGGGTCGTGCCCTGGCCTGCGTTGGCAATTGGGCCGAGGATGCCGGGGAAGTCGCTGCCCTGTCCTGCGCCCTTTGCCCGAGGCTCGATGATGTCGAAGATGTACCCCACGCGGCAGGAGTCGCCGGGGCTGATTATCTCCAGGTCAACTGACTCCAGGCGGCGGTCTTCCAGCAGGTGTCGCCGCAACTCGTCGAGGCTGACCCGGAGCGTAGTGCCGTCAAGGGCTGTCCCCGCTCCGGGGACCATCGACTCCACAGGGTGCAGCGCCAGGGTCAGGGACACGGCGATTTTCTCCCGATGGAAGGGTTGGGGGTTAGACCGCCGGTTCCATAGTCTCGACAACGGTCTTGGCGAGGTGACTGCGGGCATGACCCATCACCGCCTGCCATTCGGGGGAGCCGTAGAAGGCGGCTTCCTTGGCCTTCACATCATCGGCATCGTTGAAGCTGCGAATCCAGATGAACTGGTCCTTGGCCTCGTTGACCCACATGCCGTCGATGCGGATGCCATGCTTTTCCTGCATGGGGACCAACTGCTCGGAGAACAGCTTGACCCACTGGTCCATCATGCCGCGGTTGACAGTATAGGTGCGAAGTTGAGAAATCATCGTCGCGTCCTCCTCTTCGGCGGGTGTGCTTACCGGTCCATTACCCTCATACTGTTGTCCATCGGGTTGTACTGGTACCGGGTGATGCGGTCCAGCTTCTGGGACTCCAGGCGGACCACCAGGGAGCGGCCCTCGGTGCCAATGACGTTGCGGGTGTTGTGAATCTCACCGGGGAGGAAGTAGGCGACGGAGCCGTTGCGCTGGGTGAAGCGGCCGGTCTCCTTGATGCTGGCTTCCTTGACGCCCTCACCGGGGAAGAACCAGCGCCACTTGGTCTGCTCGATTGCTCCGTCGTAAACACCGTAGACGACCCAGGCCGCGCCGTGGTCGTGGGGCAGGTTGTCCTGGCCTGGGCGCTGCACAGAGCACATGAGCAGCCAGCCGGGACCGGGATGTCCGGCATCCTCTTCCAGGTGGAGGTCCATACGGCCGTAGCCGCCTTCCTCGGGAAGATCAAGCCGCTCTTCGAGCCAGCCCGGGGTGGCAAGCAGGTCTTTCATGTGGTCTGCGACAGCCTCGGCCTGGGCCTTGGGGTCGGAGACATTGGCGAATATTTCCCTTACGTCGTCGATGAATGTGTCCATCGTGTATGCAGCAGTCTGCGTCATTGGTGGCCTCCTTATGGTCGTGTCCCCAATGGGTGAGTTTATTCTGAACCAGCGGGAATGGGGTGTCAACTTGAGCCGCGGCTGACTCAGGCCGGTATCGTTGACGGCCTCTTGGGGGGATGGTAGATTCACCTCGCCCAGCGCCCGGATTTGGTCCAATCATGGCGGCGTGGCAGGAGGAGAGATGGCTGAGCGGGTTTGGGACCGGTTTCTTACCGGGCAGGACAAAGCGCATCTGGCGATGACCGCCGGCCGCCGCGTGGGGTTTGGCGAGAGACCCGCGCTGTTGCTGATCGATCTGTACCGCTGGGTCTACGGCGACGAGCCGCAACCCCTGCTGGAGGCGATCAAAGACTGGCCGGGCAGTTGCGGTCTGGCTGCCTGGGATGCCGTTCCCCACATCCAGGCGCTATTGCAGGCGGCCAGGGATGCGGCCATTCCTGTGGTACACGCTACGGGGTTGGACGGGGCTGGGATCGAGGGCTGGTCCAGAAGAAGGGGCGGCCTCTATGCTGGCGGCGAATCTCCTGAGATGGAGGAACGCCGGAAACGTCAGTACGACATCATCGATGAGGTTGCGCCGATAGATGGGGAGGCCGTTCTGCGAAAGTCGTCTCCCAGCGCCTTCTGGGGCACGCCGCTTACCGGGCACCTGAACTACCTTGGCGTGGACACCATCATCACCTGCGGGGAGAGCACCAGCGGCTGTGTCCGGGCCAGCGTGGTTGATGGCTGCACCAATCGATACCGTATGATCGTTGTCGAGGAATGCGTGTTCGACCGGCACGAGGCTACCCACGCCATCAACCTGTTCGACATGGACCAGAAGTACGCTGACGTGTTGCCCCTGGCCGAAGTGCTAGAGTGGATTGCCGAGTGGAAGGCTCTGGGCAACGGCGGGAGCGCCGGGTAGCGCCAGTGCAGCCGCCCGCGGGCAGGCGTCTTTTGCGCCGCCGTTGTTCAGGCGAAGTGGGGCATTACCTTGGTTCCGAACAGTTCCAACTGGCGCATCATCACGTCGTGTTCGTAGAGGCCGGTGTTCAGCCAGAGGAACAGCTCCTCAAAGTTCAAGGCGTCGTGAAGCTCTTTGATCTGACGGGCAACCTGATCGGGAGTGCCCTGAAGCACCAGGCCGGGTGGGAACCCGAATGCTCCGAACCAGGTGGCGAATACCCAGTCGAATAGCTCTCTCAACTCCCGGGCCTGCTCCTCTGTGTCTCCTATGCACAGGGTCGCGCCCATAGCGATACCCTGGCCCGGTTTCAGCTCCCTGCCCGCAGTGCGCGCTTCATCCAGGTATGCTTGGAAAAGCCCTTGGCAAAACTCCACGTTGTCGGACAGGACCACCGGGCAGCCGCCCTCCCGCGCCCAGAAGCGGGCGGT
Organism: Dehalococcoidia bacterium; assembly: GCA_034422355.1. Classification (GTDB taxonomy): domain Bacteria; phylum Chloroflexota; class Dehalococcoidia; order Lucifugimonadales; family UBA3495; genus CATOSP01. The sequence goes on from DAOUJS010000171.1 coordinate 32,367, forward strand.
GGTCGCGCTGTAGGTGAAGGGGGCGTAGACGTCGGGGTGAGGTTTCTGGAAAGGTTTGGGGACAATGCCGATTTCCCGCAGCCTTCCGTCGGGGTCTGCCCCGGTGCCCCACTGGTGGGTGGGCGGCATGTCCCAGGTGGTGTCCGGCGGCGGGATTTTCCAGAATTGCCCGTCGTAGGAGAAGGTATCGGAGGTCCAGGCCAGCTTGATGATGCGCCACGCCTCTTCAAAGGCGGCGCGGTTGCGGGCATCCTGGTCCGACTTGTCCGACGAGGTTGCGCCTAGCCCAAGGGGTTGGCCCAGGGTGTTGACCCAGCGGGTCTGGTAGCCGCGGGCGAAACCGGCGTAGGCGCGTCCCCGGGTAATCTGGTCCAGCATGGCCAGGTCTTCGGCCACGCGCAACGGGTGATGGGTCGGGAGCACCAGTGCGAGCTGCCCCACCTTGATCCGTTCGGTGTGGGCCGCTACATGCGCGTCCAGCAGCAGGGGGTTGGTGGAAAGCTCGAAACCCTCGACGTGGAAATGGTGCTCGGTGAAACCGACGCCATAATATCCCAACTCCTCGGCGAAGCTGGCCTGCTCGATTATCTCATGGAGCATCCGCTGGTAGAGATCGTCTCGGGCTCCCGCCATTCCCTGCTCCAGTTCGGAGCGGCGGCCTATGGTCGGCAGCATGAAGGCGTGAAACTTCATCAGATAACACCCTGCTCCTTTAGCTGGGCGATTTCGTCCTCCGAGAGACCCAGCAGACGCTGGAACACCAGGTTGTTGTCGTGGCCCAGGGGCACGGAGCCGCGCCATACCTGTCCCGGTGTGTCGGAGAACTTGGGGAATACGCCTGTGCCCTTGACTGTTTTGCCGAGTCCGACGTCCTCCCATTCGATGTGGACGTTGCGGGCCTCGTAGTGGGGGTCTTCGGCCATGTCGCGTGGGGTCATTATGATGGAGCAACCCACCTGGGCTGCATTGAGTGTTTCCACCACTTCCTGGACCGTGCGCTCCTCGACCCACCCGCGCATGATGGCATCGAACTCATACCATTCGGGAGTGTCGGGGGTGTGGGAGGCGCTCTGCCACTTCTCATCCGCAGGGTCGAGTCCCAACACCTCGCAGATCCTGTTGAAGGGTCCCCCCAGGGCGGCGATGTTGACCCAGCCATCGGCGGCCTGGTAGGTGTCGTAGGGCTGGATGATGCCGCCTGCGTTGCCGGAGCGTTCACGGTTCAGGCCCAGTTCATAGTAGGCAACCATTGTGCCGGCCAGGATCCGGTGGATTGCCTCGTACTGGGCCAGGTCAATGACCTGCCCCTTCCCGGTGCGCTGGGTATTGATGTAACCGGCCAGGGTGGACCAGAGACAGTAGAGGGCGGTGATGTAGTCGCCGGTCCACGGCGCGGCCCTGACGGGAGGGTCCGGTTCGGGAAAGCCGGTCAGGTTCATCAACCCACCGAACCCCTGTCCGATGAAGTCGTAGGAAGCCCGGCCCAGGTAATCGGGGTGGCCGTCCTGGCCGTAGCCGGAGACGTGGGTTATGACCAGGCGGGGGTTGGCCTCAAGGACCGTGGCGTCGTCTAGCCCCCACCCGGCGTAGGTGCCGGGAATGGAGCTTTCCATCCAGATGTCGGCCTGGCGCAGCAGGTCGAGGAACATGTCCCTGGCCTGGGTAGTGGACAGGTCAAGGGTTATATGGAAGGTATTGCGCCGGTCCTGGACCCAACCGGCGGCCACGGCGCGTCCGTTGTTTCCCTGGATGGGAAACTCTATGTTTCTCCAGACGGCGTCCCCGACGCCTGGGCGTTCCACCTGGACCACCTCGGCTCCCATTTCGGCGGCCAACTCCGCGGCGAATGGCTGGGCGATGATGGTGCCGCTGGAGATTATGCGGATCCCCTGGAGCGGACCAAACTGGTGCGGCAGCAATGAATCGTTGCCAGACGCCATAACCTCACTCCTTCCGGTCCGGATTTCGCCCGTATTATAACAGTGGCCAGCAGGCATCGGGATTGCGCGGGTACGGGGGCTGTGGTGGATTTGATATCTGCACTAATGGGTCGCTTATATTCTGAAAATTACATCCACCATTCGTCCGGCTGAGAGGTGTCAGAGGGGCAATTGTGTAGTGGCCGGGGACTGGACATGTAAAGTAAGAGGCCGAGGATCATCCTCGGCCTTGTTGACGTTCGTGTTGTGCAGTTATAGGCGATCAGCCCCTGATTTCGATGCTGGTGTCGCCGTCTGCAAATCTGTCGGGCAATTGCCGATTTCTTCGGCGTCGAGGGTCAACGTCTTCTTGCGAAAAGTGACCGATACTTTCATACGGACGTACCTGAATGTTCCGCTCTATGTTATGGGACCGCTGTTTATCATTGGGTGGATATTGCATAGCAACGCTGGAGCTGCCGTGGTCATTGGTTCCGCCGGCGGATTCCAGGAGATCGTCAACCTTTTGGGCCAGTAAGGGCAGGTGATGTTGAATGATCTCCCAGACTCTTGAATTATCTAATTTCTCGTACTCATGGACCAGATCGTTTTGGAAGGCGACTATACCTTCGTGCCCAGTAGTCTGATTCAGTGTTTCCGGATCATCCCTACGTAGTCTTGTTACATATTCGCTTATAATTCTGAACCTATTCTCGACGATATCCCGCAGGTCATCATCCTGCAGGTAATCTTCAAGCGTTACGTCGGCGGACCGCGTCAATATGCGGTTCGCCGCAACCCGAATTTCGTAGAGGTGACTCAAGGCCTTAGGATTCATAGAGTTTAACCCTGCTCTGCTCCACTGAGCGGCGGAAATACGGATTGGTGATAGCAGACGCACTCACCAGGTCGACAGGGCGGTTGAAGAGTGTGGCGAGTGATTCTTTCAAATCCCAATAGGGATTAGCAGATACGGATTCGAACTCGACTAGGAAATCTATGTCGCTCTCCAGCGGGCTGAATTGGTCAGTGGTTGCGGACCCGAACACGTCGAGCCTTTTCACCCTGTGCTGGCGGCAGATTTGGTGGAGTGCACTTGTCCGTTTTTCGATTGATGTATCCGTTAATGTATCCGTCATGGCGTTTCCGTATACTTCTATTCCCGCTTCTGATTGGTACACAAATGCTACCCGAAGTGGAGTTTCAGGTTCAATATGACATTGGCAACTCAAATGGGATACTATACCCGAAAGAGGCGGCCAGTCTATCGGCAAAGCGTGTATATTTCAACCTGCCATCAGGTCCGGGTTGGCCCTTCGCTCCAGTTCCTCATACAGGCTGTACATTGATTCCGGCTCGAGGAAAAACTTTTCCCGAAGGCTCCTCACTTCCGGGGATTTGATACCGTAGCGGCATTCCAGCATCCTGATTTGGCATCTTTCGCACAGCCACCCTGCCAAATGCCTGTCGTCGCCTTCGTACCAGAAGAGTTCGGAGGCATGATCATTGATAAGCCCATACAGGATCGGAGAAATGGGAGACGAAGCGAAGTTCATTCTATCACCCACTGGATTTCACTCGATGCGGGAGGCACAGGCATTGACCGATGCACTTGAGGAGGCTTTGGCGACGCAGGGATCGGCCAGCGTCAATGCGGAGGAGGTGGAGATTTTCGCAGAAATAGTTGCCGACGCCGCCGAGCACGGGATGAGCGAATACGGGGCCCACGCCCACGTGCGGTGCATCCCCCACCGGAAGGGTCTCGCACTGGACATTGTCATTGCAGATTCGGGACCGGGTATCCCAACCACCCTGCGGCGCAATGACAAATTGCCGAAACCTCGAACAGATGCGGATGCCATTGGCCTGGCTATCCAGGAGTTGGTATCGGGGACCGGAGACCCGACACGTGGAATAGGCCTGTGGATGACCACTACGGAAATGCGGAAGCCTGGCCGGAAGATGTTGATTCACTCGGGGACAGGACTACTGACCATGTACGGGGATGAAGAGCCAGCATTGCGGGAAACGGATTGCCGGCAGGGAACGCTAATCAGGTTGACTATCCCGATATAAGTTATACATCACCAGCTACCCGGAACGACGCTCAATTCACGATTCGACTTCGCTATCTTGGATATCCTTACCGGAGCTATCCTGACCTTCATCCACGACGCCACTATCACCTGCACGGTCGTCCAGCAGCATCCTCCGCTGGTGGAATTCCAAGCCTCCGTCATGAAACTCACGACCGCGGCAACCAAGGCCAAGGGGGAAGGCATATCCGTAGTCAAGGGTCACGGCACTGGCTATATGAAGGGGAGACTCTTACTGATCGACGCAGGCGACTGGAACGCCAAGCGGGGCCAGAGTTATAATCAGCCTACAGCGTTATCGAAAAGTCCGGCCAACCGTCCAATTCACCGGCTAAGTGTCCAAAACTCCAGCCAAACGTTCATTAGTCGGACTGATGATTCAAAGCCGGGCTGTGGTACGTTTTGGCCGTGATAAGACTCAAAGCAGAACGCCGTTTGAGGGAGCATTGAGATGCAGATTGGAGTGACCGTTCCCATAGTCGAATTCGCCTCCGACCTTGCCGCGGTGCGGGACTACGTGCAGGCCGCGGAGGATCTTGGATACAGCCACATCCGCATCCTGGACCACGTTCTGGGGGCAGACCCGCAGCATCACCCGGAGGTGCCGCGGTTCCCGTATACCCATGAGAGCTACATACACGAGCCGTTTACCCTGATGGCGTACCTGGCGGCGATAACCAAGAAAATCGAACTGGTGACCGGTATCCTGATTTTGCCCCAGCGACAGACTGCATTGGTGGCCAAGCAGGCTGCCGAGGTGGACGTTCTGAGCGATGGCCGGCTGCGCATGGGCATCGGAGTGGGCTGGAACCCCGTAGAGTACGAGGCCCTGGGTGAGGACTTCCACACTCGCGGGCGAAAGTGCGAGGAGCAGATGACTTTGCTGCGGGAGCTCTGGACCAATGAGGTCATCAGCTTCGATGGGAAGTTCCACAAGATTACCCATGCCGGCATCAAGCCGCTGCCGGTACAGCGTCCCATACCCATTTGGATGGGCGCAGGCGGGTCGGCAAGCCCCATTCCCACCGACCGGGTGCTGCGCCGGGTTGGGCGGATGGCCGACGGCTGGCTTCCGATGTTTGCCCCCGACGATGCGGGCCGCGGCGCTATCGAGAAAGTGCGCGGGTATGCTGAGGCCGCAGGGCGTGACCCGTCCGAGATCGGGCTGGAGGGCAGGATCACCGCCACGGGGCAGGGGCCGGAGGACTGGATCACCGAAGTGAAGACCTGGAGCGAGTTGGGCGCAACCCACATGTCGGTGGGCACCGGCGGTTCCGGCGCTCCCGACCGGCACATCGACGCCATCCGCCGGGTGAAGGAGGCTACGGAGTAACCGTTCCATATTCCGATTGCCGGGAGTGAGTGATAGCTCCCGGCCCTTCTTGCAGGTGGTCTCCGGCTTACCCGTTCATCGCGGGTGCGCCGATACTCCAATTGGAGGTGCTCCATGCCCAGGGTTGCACTGGACCTGAACAATGAAGAAGATCGCGCCAAGGTGAAAGGCCAGTGGAAGGTTGGCCCCGGCTTCGTGCCCGGTGAACCAAACGAAGGATTGACCGCCAGGTTGCTGGCTTCGCCGGCGCGCCTCCCCGACTATGACGATTCGGGCTGGGATGTTTGCCACGACATTCGGGCCAGCCTGTCCGAAGGATTGACCTTCGCCTGGTATCGCATCGCCGTCGAGTTGCCGGAGAGCATCGACGGGATGGAGATTTCCGGCGCACGGATGTTCCTGGAGGCCAACGTCGACAACTACGGCGAGATATGGATCGACGGGGAAATCGACCGGTCAACCGGGGTGATTGTTGGCATCAACGCCCAGCAGCGGGTGGAGATTCCGGGGGGAGCCGTTCCGGGAGCCAGGCACGTGTTCGCCTGCCTGGTGGCCAACGGGCCGCTGGCCGCGCCCAGGGGAGGCGTTTTCATGCGGTTCGCCACCCTGGCGTTTGAGACATCTGGCTGACCCCCGGCGGTTGGCGTTCCCCTTGTCCCGTGTCCCTTAGGTTGTAGGGACCGGGGGCATCTCCGCGACCCGGCGGAAGCGGAATACCGATATCGTCATGGCAGCCAGGATCAGGCACATCATTACGAAGTAGGCGTTTCTCATTCCGAACACGAATGCCGTCTTCACCCCGGACCCTGCCCCATCCGTCACCGCTGCCAGGCTCGGCTCGTATCCCATGATCCCCATTGTCGCAGTCACGATGGCCGTGGCCACCGCTACGCTGGCCACGTTTGCCGAGTTGCGCACCAGGTTGAGGAAGGCGGTGACGACTCCGTATTTGCCCCGTTCGACAACGCTCAGTATCGAGCTGGTGTTGGGCGAGTAGAACACTCCCATGCCCCCGCTCTGCAGCATCAGGGCCGGGATTACCATGAGCACCGAAGTGTCTTCCGAGACTCTTGACAGCATGGCCAGCCCGGCCACCGAAAGGCAGAGGCCGCCGACGGTGAACTTGCGCCAGCCAAAGCGGTCGGAAAGATGGCCGCAGAGCGGCCCCAGGATGGCCATGCAAGCTGCCCCGGGCACTACCATAAGCCCCGCCAGCATTGGTTCGTACCCCAGCACCTTTTGCAGGTAAAATGGCGTCAGGAACAGGGTGGCTGAACTTCCCAGGAAGGTTAGGAACGCCGCCGAAACGCCGAATGAGAAGGTCATGCGCTTGAAGAAGCTCAGGTCAAGCATGGGCGACGGCGTGCGCAATTCCCACCAGATGAAGCTGGCGAACAGCGCGACGAATCCAATGAACCCGGCGGATATGTAGGGCGACGCCAGGCCGGCCTTGTGAATGTTCATCACAGTCAGCAGGATGGTGACCAACGCCGCTGTCGAAAGGGCCGCGCCCGGCCAGTCAAAGCCCTGGCCGTCCGGTGAGCCGCTATCCTCGAACTGGCGCTTCCTGCCCTCCAATACGATCATGCTGGCGATCATCCCGATAAGGCACAGGGGTATGTTGTAGTAGAAGGCCCATCGCCATCCCAGGGTGTCGGTCAGGATGCCGCCCACCGCGGGACCGGCTACGGAACCGGTGCCGACAATGGTCATTATCATTCCGATGGCCTTGCCCCGCTCCGAACCTGGGAATATGGAGATGACTATCGCTGTGCCCGTGCCCTGGCTCATGGCGTTGCCCAGGCCCTGGAGGACACGGGCAAAGACCAGGAGGAAGTAAACGGACGAGGCTCCCGCCAGGGCCGCCCCGACCGCGGCCAGGAGCGATCCGGCTATGAAAACCTCCTTTCGGCCGACGAGGTCGGACAACCGGCCCATGGGGAGCAGGAAGGCGCTGACGGTCAGGGCGAAGGATATGACCACCCATTGGACGGTCGGAAGGTCGATGTTGAAGTGTTCGGCGATGGTCGGCAACGCCACATTGACGCTGCCGTGGTCTGCGACGGAGGCGAAGGTGGTGATGGCGATTGCGCCGAATCCCCAATACTTGTAGTTGGGGCTGCGGGTTAAAGCTGAACGCATCAATCTAGAATAACACTTTTACGCCGCGTCACCACGTATAGCGGATGACGATGTTGCGTTCCCTGTGAGGCAGTCTGGCAAGCCGTCGGCGGGGCAGGGGGTTCCTTCCGGCGCTGGAACGACGGTTGGGGCAGGGAATGGGACCATCTATCTTGCAGGGCTGCCGGAGGGCGGGCTTGCCTTCGCATCAAAGTGGGGCACGACGTGCTTGCCGAAGAGCCGGAGAGTCTCCATCACTTCTTCATGGGATATGCCGCCCACCTGGAACAGGGGCATCACTTCATCCACCCCTGCGTCGTGATAGGCTTCCAGGTATCGAATGCAGTCGTCGGGGTCCCCGATGCAGTAGCGGCCGCTCCTTATCAGGTCGAGAGACGAGGTTTCATCGCGCTTCGGGGAGTCGGTGGCGGTGGAGCGGGTGTAGTGCCACCGGTAGTCATCGGGGACCCGGGACGGGTCCTGCTCGCTCCACACGCGGACATCCCGGAGGGACTGCTGATGGCGGTACCAGTCAATCAATTCCGCGGAGCGTTCCTGCACCTTCTCGCGCGATTCGCCGCAGATGGCCACGGTGCTTACCGAGACGCGGTTGTGGACAACCCCGGTCGCCGGGCTGGCGTCCCGGATGCCGTCCCGGTAGGCTTGCACGAGGGGAGCAAGTCCCGCAGCCCCGCCGCCGGCCATTGCCAGGCAGCCCAGCCCCATCAGACCAGCCTTCCTGAAGGTGTCTTCCTGGCTGCAACCTAGCCAGATGGGCGGGTGTGGCTGCTGGACCGGCTTGGGGTGGACCTCCCGCAGGGGAATCTTGTAGTGGTTGCCTTCGTAGGTGAACTCTCCCTCGGTCCACGCCCGCGGAATGATCTCCAGGGCCTCGTCAACCATTCCGGTGGCGTCCTTCAAATCGGTGCCGAAAGCGGCCATCTGGTAGGGGTAGCCGGACCGGCCCACGCCCAGGTCTACCCTTCCCTTGCTCAGGATGTCCAGGGTGGCGGTGCGGGCCGCGATGTGCAACGGGTGCTGCACCGGGGGCACCACCACAGCGATGCCCAGGCGCATACGGGTGGTGCGCTGGCTCAATGCGCCCAGGGTTACGTCGGGCGCGCTGGAGTGGGACCACTCGGTGCGGAACTGGTGGTCGGCCATCCAGACGCTTCTCAGGCCCATCTCTTCGGCGAAGGCCGCCTGGTCGAGCATCTCCAGGAACCGGTCAGCCTCGTAGGAAGGGGACGACGGCCTGGGGACCTGCATCTGATAGAACATGCCGATTTGCATGGGCCTGTATTTCTGCTCCTTGTCCCGGTTCCTGGAGGTTGGGTTGACCTGGTTAGCTCTGCCGGACGTACTTGTCCACGCTCTGCTCGGCGGTCAGGGCCAGGTAGATGTCGCCGTGGGCGTCTACCCATGAACCGTGGGCCGACCTTGACGGCCAGCGGGCCAGGACGTTGCCCTCTCCGTCCAGCACGCTGATCTGCGGCGGAGTCCCGTTCTCAGCCCGCTCGCTGATGTAGAAGATGCCCTCGCTGTCCTGGGAAATGTCCAGCGGCCGGTTCATGTCGGTCCACATGGTGATGTACTCGCCTTCCTGCGAGAACACCTGGATGCGGCTGTTCTCCCGGTCGCAGAGGTATATCCGTCCATCCTGGCCTACCAGCAGGCTGTGGGGCAGGTGGAACTCGTTGGGTCCGCCCTTGCCCGGCTCGCCCCAGGAGGATATAAGCTCGCCCGCGGCGGAGAAGCGATGGACCCGGGCGTTGCGGTAGCCGTCGGAGATGTACAGTTCTCCCGACGGGGCCGGGACCATCTCGGTGAGGTAGTTGAAGGGACCGGCGGAGCGGGGCACCACCGTCCCGGTCTCCTCGGTGCCGGTATCGGAATAGACCCCGTGGGCGCCTATAATCTGGAGCGGCTTCCCGTCCAGGGTGTACTTCATGGCCACCGAGCCTTCCCGGTCGGTCAGGTAGATGATGTCATCGGCGATGAAGAGGCCGTGAGGGCTGACGAAATTGCCGTTGCCCCAGGAACTGAGAAAATTGCCCTCCCGGTCGAAGACCACAACCGGCGGCTCGGCCCGCTGGAAGACGTAGACCCGGTCCTGGGAATCGGTGGCCACCGCGCTGACCGTCCCGAAGGACAGGCCTGCGGGAAGCTTGGCCCAGTCCTGGACCAGGGTGTAGCTGTATTTCCCGGTGCCTACTGTAGTCATTATTCGCACCTCCGTGGGCTGTGTCCCGCTATGAGTCTGCCGGCGTGGCTGTGAGAGTCCAAAAGTCCGGTTGAAATCACGCTGTCTTCCATCTTACTACAATACTTGGTCTGCCGGGTGTTTCCCTGTGCCTAATCGGGAGATATGACACGTCCTTGGTAGGCTCTCGGCTACCCCCGGCTGTTATAGCGGTAATGGGGAGCAGGACCTTCCGCGTTCCAGGATCTGTAGAACCGCTCCACGTGGGGCATCAGCCTCTGCACCATCCGGCGGGTGTGGACCACCTCCGGCTCCACGGGACTGGCAAACCGCTGGCGAAGTTCCTCGAGCACGTCTTCCTTCATGGCGCCGGGAAACCGCCCGTCCCGGTAGACTACGTTGCCGTTGATGATGACAGTATTCACGTCGCGGGGCTTGCCCCGGTTGAGAAGGGCGTCCACTGGCCCGATGTCCGCGTCCAGGTAGGGGGCCTCCATTGACGAAACCTCTGCAAGCACCAGGTCGGCGCGGCGGCCCGGTTCCAGCGTCCCTATCAGGCCGTCAAAGCCCGTTGGGCGGGCGGCATTGGCCGTTGCCATCGACAGTACCTGCTGGGAGTTGGCGGCAGGGGCGCCGATGCCCGGCTCACGGTGCAGCCGCAGCGCGAGCCGCATCTCCTGGAGCATGTCGTCATCATCGTTGATGGCCGTGCTGTCGGTGCCCATCGCCACGTTCACGCCGCCGGACAGCATTGACGTTACCGGGGCAACCCCGTTCTTGAGCCTGAGATTGGAGCTGGGGTTGTGGCAGACGGTCGAGCCGCTGGCGGCCAGAAGCTCAATGTCCTGGTCTGTCACCCATACCGAGTGGGCGAATGAGACCTCCGGGCCGAGAAAGCCCAGGTCGTTCAGATGGGCCACCGGCGTCTTGCCCCACCGCCGCAGGCCATACTCCTTCTGGTATGGACTTTCAACAAGGTGCATGTGAATGGCCGTGTTGAAGCGGGCCGCATGTTCCTTGGTGCGCGCCAGGAACTCGTCCGACACCCACTGGACGTTGCTGGGGCTGACCAGCACGCTGACCAGGCCGGACTCCGCCGATTGGTACTTGCCGTAAGCGCCCTCGAACATGGAAAAGTAGTCGTCGTCGGACATGGCGGTCGCCGAAAGATACCGGCGCACGTCCGCCGCCAGTTCGGAGGGCAGGCCCGAGAGAAATGCGTCGTCGTCCTCGTAGACGATGCGGTTCTGGCCGCGGAAGTAGACCGAGAAGGCCGTGCGCATCCCCGCGTCTCCGAATCCCTTCAGCACCTGGGCAATGTCCTCCTCCAGGCCGGTAACCGGCGTCTGGGAGTGGTTGTACATCACGGTCGTGGTGCCCGACTCGATCATCTGCATCGCAGTGTAGAGGGTCATCAGGTAATGGTCGTGGGGCCGGCGTCCCCAACCGCTGAGTATCCACGTTTCCAGGGAGCCGTCGCACGCCCCCATCTGGAACGTCGAGACACCCCGCCCGTGGTGATGCGCGTTGACCAGTCCCGGGAAGACGATGAATCCGGGGCCGCCGATCTCCTCGTCCGCCTGGTGAGCCGCCCGCAGAGTGCGGTAATCGCCCACTGCTTCGATCACGCCGTCTCGTTGGAACACCGCGCCGTCGGTGATTATGGCGTTGGACTCGGCGTCGTCACCGGCCCGGCTGATGAGGTATTTGCCGTGGATGAGGGATGTGGCCATTGCTACAATCCTTCCTGTGGCGAGTGTCACGCAATTATAATGGAATTTGCTTCAGGGAGACGAATATCAGGAGGCGGCTCATGGCGGGACTGGAAGGCAAGGTGGCGTTGATTACCGGCGCTGGGGGGATGCGCGGCGTGGGACGGGCTTCGGCGCTCAAATTGGCCGCGCAGGGGGCGGACGTGGCGATTACGGACGTCCGGCGGGATGCTGCGGACCTGCCCCCCGGAGAAATCCGGGAGGAGTGGCGCGGCATACACTCCGTGGCCGAAGAGGTGGAGGCCCTGGGACGCAGGTGCCTTCCGCTCTATTGCGATCTTGGCGATGGCGATCAGATCGAGGACCTGGTCGGGCAGGTCACGTCCCGCTTCGGGCGCATCGATATCCTGGTCAACAATGCGCGGGCGATCATCGGGCGGGACAAGACCCCCGTTACCGACCTGGAACGGGAGGTATGGGACCACTTCCTGTCCATCAACACAACTGCGGTTTTCCTCTGCACCAAGCTGGCAGGGAGGGAGATGGTGGCCCGGGGCGAGGGCGGGCGGATCATCAACATCGCGTCCAACGCGGCGAAGCAGGCCAGCGCAATGGGGGCGGCCTACTCCGCGTCCAAGTTCGCGGTGCTGGGACTGACCCAGGCCTCGGCGCTGGACCTGGCCCCGTACAACATCACGGTGAACGCGGTGTGCCCAGGCCCAATCAACACCGACCGGATGAGCTATTGGGAGCGGGACCAGGCCGCCGAACGGGGCTTGTCGCTGGAGGAATTCCGCGGCGGTATAGTCCGCGACGCCGGGGAACGCACCCCGCTGGGCCGGATAGCCGAGGCCGAAGACGTTGCGAACATGGTCGCTTTCTTCGCGTCCGAAGAGGCGTCGTTCATCACGGGGCAGGCTTACAACGTCAATGGCGGGTTGCTTTTTCACTAAGCCGGTCCACCGGGCCGGGTTGGCGTCTCCACTATTGCCGGAGGATGTTGAACATTGCGGCGCGGTCTGAGCCTGTTCGTCAAAATCGTGGTGATGGTCATGTCCCTCGCATATCTCGCGGCCTGCTCGGACGGCGCAGGTCAGGAACGGGCCTGTTCCGACCGTCCCTTGAAAGTGGGGTTCTACGCCTTTTTCGCCCCGGTCAGCTACAGCGCCGACCCCGACCCGGACTCGGACGGGTTCAACACCCACCTGGGTTATGAGTCGGACCTGTTGACCGCCATCGAAGCGATGAAGGGAGGGAAGCTGACCTTTACCCGGACTGGCATTGCGGAGTGGGACGGCATCTGGCTGCTTTCCGCCGCTCCGGGGTACGACCTTATCGGGGGCGGCATAACGGCCCTGGACTCGCGGACGATGGACTCTTCCGGAAGCAAAGTGGTGACCTTCACCTCTGGCCATATTGTCTTTCGGCAGTCCCTCTTGGTGCGGGCCGGGGATGCGGAGAGATTGGCCACCTACGGGGACCTGACCGCCGGCGTGCGCGTCGGGGCGTTGGCGGATACGACAGGGGAGGCCCGGCTGTTGCAGTTGACGGGGCTTGTCAACGAGGATGGGGTGCTGGCCCCAGGTGTCCGCGTCCATACTCCCCAGGGTGCTGTGACCGCCGACGGCTCGTCAGGCTATTTCATAACTGCTGCGGGGGAGTCCGAAAACCTGGTGGGAAGGACGCACCTGTACCCGCCTTCGGAGGACATGCCCCAGGTGGTATACCTTGGCGACGAGTCCGGCGAACAGGAACTGCTCGATGCCCTGTCCGGCGGGACCATAGACGCTCTGGCCAGGGGCGAAATCGGCAACCGCGACGCCTCCGGCCTCTCCAATGGCCGGTTTGCAGTCACGGCCCTTGACCAAGCGGTCGAAGTCGGCGGGTTTACCCTCGACGCCAATGACCAGGATTTGGCCTCTTGCCTCAACGAGAGAATCGGCTGGTTGACGGACAACCGCAATATCGGCTACGCGGAATGGCTGGAAAACCCCTCGGTCTTCATGGAGCGCGCCCGGATGTGGCCGGGTGTGGAATGACAGGGGCTGAGGCGGAACTACTCGCCCGGTTTCAGGCCCAGCCCCTGGTCAGGACGGCTATACCCGCGCCAGCAGCCCTTGGACGGTGCGGACCACCCGCGCCTGGTTGGGGATGTAGGTGTCCTCCAGCGGGCGGCTGTAGGGGACCGGCGTGTGGGGCGCGGTGACCCGGGACGGAGGAGCGTCCAGGTAGTCGAATGCCTCCTCGGCCACCCTGGCGCAGATCTCCGAGGCCAGGCTGCAAATGGGCGTGTCCTCGTCCACCACCACCATGCGGTGGGTGCGGCGCACCGAGTCGATGATCAGGTCGTAGTCGATGGGGGAGACGCTGAGAAGGTCCACGACCTCCGCATTGACGCCCGACTTGGCCAGTTCCTCCGCGGCCTCCAGGCAGACCATCGTCATCTTTGAAATCCCCACCAGGGTTACGTCAGTCCCCTGGCGGACCGTCCGGCCCTTGCCCAACGGCAGCGTGTACGGCGCTTCAGGCACATGGCCCGTGTTGCCGTACAGCCCCTTGTGCTCGAAGTACACCACCGGGTCGTCGTCCCGGATGGCGGCGATGAGCAGCCCCTTGGCCGTGTACGGATCGGACGGCACGACGCCCTTGAGCCCGGGGATGTGGCTGAAGATGGAGTAGTAGGACTCGGAGTGCTGGGCCGCGCTGCCGAATCCCGCCCCGATGCGGGTCAGCAGGGTGAAGGGCACCTTGACCTGGCCGCCGAACATGTAGCGCATCTTCGCGGCGTTGTTCAGCAGTTGGTCCATGCACACGCCGACGAAGTCCACGAACATGAGCTCGGCAATGGCCCGCATCCCGGTGGAGGACGCCCCGATGGCCGTGCCCACGAAGGCCGCTTCGGACAACGGGGTGTCCAGCACCCGCTGGTTGCCGAACTGCTGGATCAGCCCGACCGTGGTGCGGAACGGTCCCCCCCAGGCATCGACGATGCCCAGGTGCTCCCGGCCCGCGCCCCCGGCGATCTCCTCGCCCATGATGATTACCGTCTCGTCCCGCTCCATCTCCTGGCGTATGGCCTCGTTGATGGCCTCCCGGTACTGAATCTCCCTCGTTGCGGTGGTGGTCATGTTTGGCTCCTTGTCCACGTTGATTGCTGGGTTGCAGGACTATACTCATGCCAATGTGAAATTCGCATTTGGGAAGAGGTTAAGGGAGGTCACACTGGCGTAATCACGTCAGCGGCTGGCACATCCTTAACGGCGTCACACTCTCAAAGTCAATGTCGCCAAAAGCTTCCACCGGAACGTAACACACTAAGGAGACCACGTCACCCTTCTCCCACGATTCTACTTCAGTGCGATGCCTTTCAGCGAACTGCGCTATCAGACCCTCAAAGCCCCATTCATCTTGCCCCACATCGAATTTTATGACTGGCTCAAAGTCGTCGTCTTCTCCCACCTCAAACACCGTTCCGGTCACACGCAATCTCCGCCCCGAGTACAATTGCTTTGCCGTCTCATCGTCGCGTGAAAACTCCCTGTATATCTGCTCAGCCGTCACCTCAATGGCTGGTTGCGTGAACTTCGCTGCCCAGCGTTCCATCTTTGTGTCAGAGGCATCGCACGCCGTACTCAACACCAACGCTAATATCAAAGCCAACCCCGCGCCTATTCGTCGAGTCATCGCTCTCTCCCTTAATTCTTATTGAAGCCCCTCGTGCAGACACCGCATCAAGTTTTCATCTGTAAAGATGGCTCTTAATGAATGTTCCTTAGTCAAGACGTCCTCACACCCCTCCATGTCGTTAGTTTCAACAGTCGGAGTAGGTGTATCCGTAGATGTGGGCGTTGGCTCCGGGGTTGGAGTGGGAGTCGCCGTTGGCCCAGGAATTTGAGTAGGCTGCGTCGGCCTTTCAGTCTGAGGACCATCGTCACATGCTGCCAAGAGCACAGCGACAGGCAAAACCGATAGACCCACCAGTGGTGCCCAGTGAACCCTCTTCCACAGGCTGAAGTACGCGCGGAACAAGAGGCTCAAATGATGCCCCTCCGTCTTAGCTTTAGTTTAAATCTCCATGTTGGAACCGCGCTTGAGCAGTTCGGGAGGATAATCGACGTAGACGTCGTCGTAAAGCTCCGCGGGCTGGGGCATGGGGCTGGAGTCGGCGAAGCGTATGGCCTCTTCCATCAGTTCCTCGGCCTCCCGGTCGATCCGGTCCAGTTCCTCGGCGGTGATTTCTCCCTGGGGGATGACCGTCTCCCGGAACAGCTTCAACGGGTCGCGGTTGCGCCAGTGTTCCTCTTCTTCCCTGGTGCGGTAGGAGAGGGGATTGTCGAAAACGGTGTGGCCGTAGTAGCGGTAGGTGAGGCATTCCAGGAGGGTCGGGCCTTCCCCGGCCCTGGCCCTGGCAACGGCCTGGCCCGCGGCGTCGTAGACGGCGAAGACGTCCATGCCGTCAACGTGTATTCCGGGCATGTTGTAGGCCACCGCGCGGTCCGCCACGTGGGAGGCGGAGAGAGCGTATTCCACCGGTGTTGACTCGGCGTACTGGTTGTTCTCGCAGCAGAATATGACCGGCAATTTCCAGACCGAGGCCAGGTTCATGCTCTCGTGGAGCACGCCCTGGTTGGCCCCGCCGTCGCCGAAGAAGGCCACGGCGACCCGCTGGTTGTTGTGCCGCAGCTTGGAGGTCAGGCCCGCCCCCACGGCCAGGGGCACGCTGGCGGCGACCACGCCGTTGGTGCCGAGCATTCCCTTGCTCATGTCGGCAATGTGCATTGAACCGCCCTTGCCCTTGTTCGGGCCGGTGGCGCGTCCGAACAGCTCGGCCATCATCCCCTTGGGGTCAACGCCCTTGGCGATGCAGTGGCCGTGGCCCCGGTGGGTGCTGCCGATGTAGTCGTCGTCGGTGAGGTGGGCGCAGATGCCCGTGGGGACGGCCTCCTGCCCCGCGGAGGAATGCACGGACGCCGACATGCGGCGCTGCCCGGTCTCCGGGATGCCGCGCTCCTCGAAGTGCCGGATGGTGGCCATGGTCCGGTAGAGTTTGAGCATGGTCTCGCGGGTCAGTTCCATAGCTCCCCCTGCTGCTGGCCGGGGCCGGTCAGCCCCGGAATTTTTCTCATACTAGCATGGCCCAAAGGGAAGTCAATAGCCGCGGAATTGGGCGACTGACACTCTCCTCTGGATCAATTGGAGTGTTCTGATATGTTGCGTATATTTCGGCAGGGGAGGGAGAGACTATAATGTTGAACGATCAGACTGGCCCCGGAAGTGGTCGAACTGCCCCCAGTCAAGGGTGTCGCTGAGGGGATTCATGGCAACGGAAAACGAAGCGCGGAGAATCCTTCAAGAGGATAAAGTAATAGCCATGAATATAGCTTGGAGGACCGATGGGCAGGGGTACCGGCTAGGGGCAACTGTGTTGGCCGAGGGATCGGGAGAAATTCTGAGTCTGCGTGGATATGTAGGCAGGAAGAATAGAAGCTTCGTATTGCTGTATAAGAATACGCCGATTCGGAAATTTACCGTTCATCCGAGACACAGAGACCCCGTAACATTAGACACCGTTACCGGCCCCCATAAACATATCTGGGACGATGTTTGGGAAGACCGGAGGGTCTATATCCCGGATGACATTCGAATAGGAGACCCGAACTTGGAATTGATGGACTTTCTCAGCGAGTGCAACATCTCATTGCGAGGTTCCTACACCCCTCGGGTCTTCCTTTAGGCAAATCGGATAATCAGGTCAGGGAGTATGAAGATAATGGCTACACCCGCTTGCGAGGAGGTGGTGGTCAAGTACCTGGAATCGCTTTCCGGTGAGTTCGAGACGACGCGGTCCGGCAGTGGATGTTTTTTGGTGACGCCGTTCATCAGGCCGGATGGCGAGGCTATCGAATTGGAATTGGAGCAGCTCTCGAGTGGACACGTGCTTATCGGAGATATGGGCGATACTCTCGGATACCTTTACGTCAACGGATTGACTCTGAGCCGCTCAACACTGGACAACGCGAGGCGGATTGCACGTCCCTTGGGAGTGTCCTTGCAACGGAATGCGCTCGTTGTCGAGACTGGGCCTGAGAGCATCGGAGATGCCGTCCACCGTCTGATACAGTCGGTGCTGGCAGTGACCAGCCTTATTCGAGGGCGCAGGGCAAACGGTCGGATCAGGTTCGACGCCGAGGTAGAGTCTTTTATCATTAGCAGCGGAGTCACTTATGACGGAGATTATGAAATCGCAGGCCGCCGCGAGAAGCATGCTTTCAGGTTCCACGTAGATTCAGGACGCAATTTGTTGGTTCAGCCCATCACCGCATCCACCGAGGCGGCTGCCCGCACATGGGCGGAACGCTGGGCCTACCGGTTCTCCGATGTACTGGATATGGGGGTGGAATGGCGGCCTGTCGCCGTGCTGGATGACCGTAGCGGGCGAGTGATATGGACGCCCCGTGCCCTTGCGCCCGTTCAAGAGTATGCGATTCTCTGGGCGGAGAGGGACCGTCTGGCGGGATTGCTTGGGCCGGACAATTAACGTGTGGCTGCGCGGAATGCTGAGACCTGCTCTCCCGCTCCAACCCCCAGTACCGCCGCTGCGTTGCCGTCAGGGACTGCTATTTCCAGGTAGCCGAGGCTCCCGACCAGGGCTATCAGGTCTGCGGGACCGCTGGAGTGCCCAGGTCCGTCATGGAAAGTCCGGCTCAGGCCGTGGATTGTGCGGCCCGCTACCTGTACGTCTACGTTTGGGCTGTCGCCGAGTTCTTCGCCGGTGATGTTGGTTACAAGGTTGCCGAAGTGGTCGGCGTAGACCACCTCGCCCGACAGCATATTGCCGTCTGCCAATGGCCGGGGGATTGGGAGCCACGCTATGTCGTTTGCCCGGACCCCCAGTTCGTCGGGCGGGACTCCCCGGGAGATGTGGGCCGCGACCGGAGCAAAGACATCGCGGCCGTGGAAGGTTCGGCTGAGGGGTTGTAGCCAGTAATCGGGGTTGGTGAGGTGGTAGACGGAGACATGGGGCGGCGCAGTTACCCGGCCTGGAAGTTCGGGTGCGCCGTCCAGGTATTCTCCTACGACGCAACTGAGCAGCCCGTTGTCGGGAGCGACGAACCTTGCTGTGGGTGTCTCCAGAAGAAGCGCCCGGCGGTCTGTGCCTACCCCCGGGTCTACCACCGCAACGTGAATGGAGCCTTGCGGGAAGAAGCGGTGGCTGTTCCCCAACAGGAAGGCCCCCTGGCGGACGTTCTGGGGCTGGACCAGGTGGGTAAGGTCAATCAGCGCGGCGTTGGGGTTGATGCGGAGGATTACCCCTTTCATCACGCCCACGTAGGGGTCGGCAAGTCCGAAGTCCGTGGTCAGCACGATGGGCGGGAAGGCCATCATTGTCACGCTCTGCGGTAGGGTGAGACCGGACTGGGCTACCCGGCTGAAAATTCAACGCGGTGGGGAGTCAGTCTGGGAACATACCGCTACTTCATGAACTTGAGGGTGACAACCGATACCGCCAGTACCACGGCGGCGATGATCGCTACTACGATGGTGTCGAGGGTCTCCCAGATCTGGTCGCTGCCGCGGACGCTGAGAATGGACATGCCCAGGAACACGGCGGCCAGGATGATGGTGAACTGGAACAGGGTTTTCTCCAGGCCCCGCCGGGTACGGACGGTCGATTGGGCCGAACCGAAGAGACCTGTGCCGGCTTCTTTGACCTGGGCCAGGATGATCAGCACTATGACGATGGATATGAGGATCTGGACGATGTTCAGGTACAGCAATTTACTAGCTCTTGTTGGGTTGATTGTCTCGGATGGATTCCAGTTCTTCGGCGATTAGCCGGTTGACCATCTCCGGGTTTGCCTGGCCCCGGGTGATGCGCATCACCTGGCCGACCAGGAACTTGGCCGCTGACTCCTTGCCCTGGAGGAAGTCGTCCACCGCCTTTGGGTTGGACTCGATGGCCTCCCGCACGGCGGGGCCAAGGGAAGACGTTTCGTTAATCTGCGTGTAGCCCCGGTCACGGACGATGGTAGCAGGCGACTCGCCGGTGTTGAAGGACTCTTCCAGGACGGTTTTGGCCAAACTGATGCTCACTGCGCCGGAGTCAACGAGGTCGATCAACTCTACCAGCATCCTGGGTGTCACCGGGTTTTCGCCAATAGAAACGGTCCCCGCGTTGAGCAGGCGGCTCAGGTCCCCGAGCATCCAGTTGCTCACGCTCTTGGCCAACCTGTCGGGCGCGTCCCCGGCGGCCGTCTTCAACGCCAACGCTTCCTCGAAATAGTCCGCCGCGGGCTTGGCAGCCGTCAACAGGGACGCATCGTATTCAGGAAGGTTGTACTCCTTCACAAACCTGGATTTCCGCTGGGCGGCAAGCTCGGGCAGTTGCTCCCGCAGGTCCTCCACCCAGGCATGGTCGATCACCAGGGGAGGCAGGTCCGGTTCCGGGAAGTAGCGGTAGTCGTGGGCGTATTCCTTACTGCGCTGGGACACCGTTACGTTGCGGTCATCCAGCCAGCCGCGCGTCTCCTGCACAACCTGGCCGCCGGACTCGACAACCTGGCGCTGGCGTTCAAACTCGTAGTTGAGGGCGAGGAACACGGACCGGAAGCTGTTCATGTTCTTGACCTCGGTCCGGTTGCCGAACTCGGCGCTGCCCTTGGGACGGATGCTGATGTTGGCGTCGCAGCGGAAGCTGCCGTCCTGCATGTTCCCGGTGCTCACGCCCAGGTATTGCAGGATGGAGTGGAGGGTCGTGAGGTAGGCCTGGGCCTCTTCAGCCGAGGAAATGTCCGGGGCGCTGACCACCTCCATCAGGGGAACGCCGGAGCGGTTTACGTCAACCAGGCTGTATGAATCGCCGTCAGGTGACGGGATATGCTGCAACTTGGCAACGTCTTCTTCCAGGTGGACGCGGTTGATGCCCACGCGGGTGGCGGCGCCGTCGATGTCCAGGTCCAGGTGGCCGTCCACTGCCAGGGGAAGATCATACTGTGATATCTGG
This sequence comes from Dehalococcoidia bacterium, assembly GCA_034422355.1. Taxonomy (GTDB): domain Bacteria; phylum Chloroflexota; class Dehalococcoidia; order Lucifugimonadales; family UBA3495; genus CATOSP01. The sequence continues at coordinate 52,755 of DAOUJS010000171.1, forward strand.
TATCCCTTCATCAGGTCCGGGTACGGGTAGTTCTTCCGGTCGAACTTGGAGTAGGACGGGATTCGGCAGTTCAGCGCCAGCCCGGTCATTATCGTGTGTTCGACCGCCTTGCGGTTTATCACCGGCAGGCTGCCCGGCAGTCCCAGGCAGACGGGGCAGACGCGGCTGTTGGGTGCAGCGGACTGGTAATCGGCCCGGCAGGAACAGAACATCTTGCTGCGGGTCAGCAGTTGGACGTGGACTTCCAGGCCGATGACCGGCTCGTATTCCACTGGGGTTTTCTGTTTCAACATGGTCGTGTGCTATGTCGTCCGGGGATGTTTGCCAGGGAGATCAGCAGTCCAGTAACTGCGGTGAAGCGCATATAGTGTCTTTTCTGTAGATGCCCCGGTGAGACCGGGAATAACATCGGGCCGCGAATCAAAGCTGGTCGATTACTGACCTGGCGGTGGGACCTATGTCCGCCGGGCTCGGTATGATTGTTGCCCCGGCCTGCCGCAGAGACTCGATTTTGCTCGCGGCGGTCGCGCTGCTGCCGGTGATGATGGCCCCGGCGTGTCCCATGCGCTTGCCCGGCGGGGCGGTCGCGCCGACGACAAGGGCGCATACCGGTTTGCTGAATGACTCCCGTATGTAGTCTGCGGCCTCCTGTTCCAACGACCCTCCGATCTCGCCGATAAGGACCACCAGGTCCGTGTCCGGGTCATCGTTGAACAGGCGGAGTGCGTCGACGAAGCTCGTACCGATTATAGGGTCCCCTCCGATACCGACGCAACTTGACTGGCCAATACCTTCGCGGCTCAACTGGTCAACCGCTTCATAGGTCAGGGTGCCGCTGCGCGAAACGACCCCGGCACGGCCCGGCTGGTGGATCGCACCGGGCATGATTCCCAGCTTGCACCTGGCCGCGGGGTTGATGATGCCTGGACAGTTGGGTCCCACCAGGCGGGTATTCTTTCGCTCCAGGTAGCTTTTGACCCGGACCATGTCCGTCACGGGCACCCCTTCCGTGACGCAGATGACCAGCGGGATTCCGGCGTCGGCGGCCTCAACGATGGCTTCCGCGGCGAACGGCGGCGGGACGAAAATCAGGGAGGCGCTGGGCTGGGTCTCACGGACTGCCCCCTCCACCGAGTCGAAGACGGGCACACTCTCCTGGAAGAGTTGTCCGCCTCGCCCCGGCGTCACTCCGGCCACGATGTTCGTGCCGTAGTCCATGCACGCGGCGGCATGGAAACTTCCTTCCCTGCCGGTGATGCCCTGGACAATGGCCCGGGTTCCGGCGTCCACCAGAATACCCATATCAACCCCAGCCCCTCGAACTCATTTGACGCTCAATACGTCCGGCCGGATTGTTGCATTAGGCCGGCTGTCTGACAGCCTCGGCGGCCTCCGCGAGGGTGTCAGCGAATGTGACGGGCAACCCGGCATCCCGGAAGATGGCCCTGCCCTCCTCCATGTTGGTGCCGAGAAGCCGCACAATCATGGGCTGTACAGCCCCGGTTTCCCGGTACGCCTGCACCACGCCCCTTGCCGCCACGTCGCAGCGGAGTATGCCCCCAAACAGGTTGATGAGCACCCTTGTAACTTTGGGATCGGAGACGATGATTTTGACTGCGGCGGCGACCTTTTCCTCGTCGGACCCCCCGCCCACGTCCAGGAAGTTGGCTGGGGAAGCGCCTACCGTCTGCGTCAGGTCAAGGGTGGCCATGGCCAGGCCCGCTCCGTTGATCAGGCACCCAACGTCGCCTTCCAGGTTTACATAAGAGATGCCCAGGGCCGTAGCTTCGGCCTCCCTCGGGTCTTCCTGGGAGGAGTCCCTCAACTCCGTCAGGTCTTGATGCCGGAACAGGGCATCATCGTCAAGGTCAATCTTGGCGTCCAGGGCCACAACCTCGCCGGATGTGGTGACTACGAGGGGGTTGATCTCCACCAGGGAGCAGTCCAACTCGGCATTGATGCGGGCTATGGAGTTCATAATAGCGCCTGTGGGCCGGGCCAACTCGCCGGTTACGTCCAGTTTCGACGCCAGCCGCCTTGTCTGGAAGGGCATGAGACCCAGAAGTGGGTCGATGGCTTCCGAGTGGATGTCCTCCGGGCGGGCGGCGGACACTTCCTCTATGTCCATACCTCCGGCTTGGCTGGCCAGCAGCACGGGCATGGCCAGGGCGCGGTCCAGCGTGACGGCCAGGTATAGCTCCCGGTCTATGTTCACCGGCTCTTCAATCAATAGCTGGCTTACGGGGATGCCATCGGGTCCTGTTTGGGGCGTGACCAGGTTGGAGCCGATTAGAGACGTGGCGAACTCCTCCGCTTCCTGGGGGGAGTTGACCAGCTTGATTCCACCGCCCTGGCCGCGCCCGCCGGCATGGACCTGGGCTTTCACAATGCCCCTGCCGCCAAGTTCGCTCACGAATCGGGCGGCGTCTTCCGGGGTGGAAGCTACGTGGCCCCGGGGCACGGGTATGCCGTAGCGGGAAAAGATTTCTTTGGCCTGGAACTCGTGGACCTTCATTGGCGTTCCTCACCCGCCTCCCATTCCTCGGAAACCCTGTACCAGGACCGGACCAAATGGTGTGTGGATACGCTTCGGCAGCATCACCGGAACGCTACTGTCCGGGAGACCGCACCGGTGCGACGCCTTTTAGACTATGTGATTTTATTCCGCGCGTCAATCGGTTGCGTCTGAGTGTCTGAGTAGCCGGAGACAGACCAGTGGCGGGGCGGATGGGGCCAGGTGATATAATCCGCCGGTAGGCGAACGAAATAACTGCCGATGCCGGACCGGGGAAATGAGGAATGGGTGGCGTCAGTGATGCCGCCGTATTCCCGGGCCGGCTGGAGTTGAGGAGCTGGAGTTAAGGAGGTTCTCAATGGCGGGAGCGGTCCGTTACAACAAGGCTATTGACTTGCTGGAACAGGGGAAGCCGGTGTTCTGTTCAGGTCTCGTGTGGAATGGAAACCTGGACGACCTTATGTATGTGGCTGACTCGGACTACGACATGGTGATCGTTGAGATGGAGCACGAGGGGTTGAGTTTCAACAACCTGCGCGCGTCCCTCCAGTTCCTGCTCAACCGGAAGAAGATCGCCGGGGGCGGAGGCTTGCAGGCCGACCCGGTTCCCCTGGTGCGCATTCCGCCCAACTCGCGGGAGCAGAACCAGTGGGTGATCAAGCAGGCGTTGGACACCGGGGTATATGGATTGGTCCTGCCCCATCTGAACACGGTCGAGGAGGCCAGGGCGGCTGTGGCGGCGGCCAGGTATCCCCAGATTCCCGGCTCGCCGGACTTCGAGCCGGAGGGGCAGCGTGGCTGGTGGGCCAGGATCGCGCCCCGTTATTGGGGGCTTTCGGCCCGGGAGTATTACCATGCCGCCGATCTGTGGCCGCTGGACCCGGACGGCAATATGCTGCTGATGCCCATCATCGAGGAACCGCAGGGCGTTGAGAACCTGCCGGAAATCCTGCGGGAAGTGAGGGGCATAGGCGCGGTCTGGGCCGGGCCGGGAGACATGTCGGTGGCTATGGGACATCCGGGGGAGTCGGACCATCCGGACGTGCAGGCGAACCTGCTGCGGATACTGGACGCTTGTCAGAACGCCGGAGTGCCCTGCGCCACCGGGGCGACGGCTGCCGAGGTCCCAATGCGGCTGGAGCAGGGGTTCCGCATCATCATAACGTCGCCGGAGAAGTCAGCTCCGGGTCTGGTTGAGGGCCGGAGGCTTGCTGGCCGGTAGGGAGACAAGGAGGCCGCGATTCCCTGGCATCACGGCGCACGTCCGTCTGAAACCCCATCCGCGTCAGGTCCCGGAATGTACTGGAAGAGGGGAGCGTCCGCCGGCAGGATAACCGTGGTCTGCTGGGTCAGGAACTTCCTGTAGGCTTCCAGGCTGCGGCGGAAGGCGAAGAACTCCGGGTCCTGTTCCAGCGCATCGGCCAGAATCCTGATGGCTTCGGCCTCCCCCTCACCGCGGATCCTGTTGCTGTCCCGCTGGGCCTCGGCGCGGATGATGGCAGCTTCCCGGTCTGCGTCGGCTCTGATTACCAGCTCTTTCTCCGCGCCGTCGGCGCGGAACCCCGCCGCGATACGGTTACGCTCGGCCCTCATCCTCGTGTAGATGCTTGGGGTTACTTCGTCGGGGAAGTCGGCCCGTTTGATCCTCACGTCGATCATCTCGATTCCGAACGGTTCGTCTTCCTCCGCGATGGTGCGCCTGACTTCTGAAAGCACCTCTTGCAATATCTCGGAACGGGCCTCGGTCCCCTCAACCTGTGGAATTCCGCCTTCCACGACCTGCTGTTCGGTTGCCGGGTCGATCAGGGGTTTCGCCCCGATGATTTCAATCCGGTCCCTTCTGGCGACTTCGCTGCGCAGGCTGGAGGTCACGATGTCGCCCAGCCGGCTGCGCGCCGTTCCCTCGGTCTGAAGTGTCTTGCGGAACTGGACCGGGTCGGTAATCCTGTATCTGGCGTAGGAGTCAATTACCAGGTTTTCCTTTTCGACGTCGGGCATGGCTACGGGAGGGGCGTCGATGCGCAGCACACGTTTATCGTACCTGACCACTGTATCCACAAATGGCGCTTTCATGTACAGGCCCGGACTCTGGCGCTGGCTGACCACTTCACCGAACCGGAGGATCAGCACCTGCTCGGTGACATCAACTACGTACAGGGATTGGGCCAGAACGATGGCAGCGGCTATCACCACTACACCGGCGGCTATGAGACCTTTCATATGACTTCTCGACTCCGACTGGGAACGTCGCCCCAATCCGCCCTGCCGGCCGGGGCGCGGCGGATTGGGGCCGTTCCCGGACCAGGATTATGGTTGTGGGCCTATGGGGAGCGGAGTCACCCCTTGCCCTTGCCGCCCGCCGAGGACCAGGACTGACTCAACATCAGGAGACACGATGATCTTCGATATGCCGGGAAGCACACCCTCCATGGCCTCCAGGTATAGCCTTTGACGGGTTACTTCCCTTGATACCTCGTATTCTCTGAGGATGGACAGGAACTGGTCCGCTTCACCCTGGGCAGTTTCGATCCGGGACCGCCTGAATGCCTCAGCCTCCTCCCGGATCTTTTGCGCGTCACCCCTGGCCCTTGGGATTATATCGTTCTGGTAGGCGCGGGCCTGGTTTTCCTGGGTGTCCCGTTCCTGCCGGGCGCGGAGAACGTCCTGGAAGGCTTCCTGCACGTCGGCAGGGGCCTTGACGTCCTGGAGCTTGACGTTGACCACGTTGATGCCGGTCTCGTAGCTGTCCAGGATCTGTTGGAGCCGGTCCTGGGTTTCGGACTCAATGAGGGCGCGCTGCTCGGTGATCACGTCGTCGATGGAGCTCTGTCCCACCACAAGCCGTAACGCCGCTTCGGCGGCGTCCTTGAGGGTGAGTCCGTCAGGTTGACCCGGCTGAATCTCCCGGTCCGCCTCGCCCGGGTCGTTGACCTTGAACAGGAAGTTGGTCAGGTTGCTGATGTTGTACTGGACGGCCATCTCCACGTCGACGACGTTCAGGTCGCCGCTGATCATGAGGGCTTCCTGTGGCACCGGGGTATCGGCTACTCCCTGGGCAGCAGCGGTGCGATAGCCCAGGGTCATCCGCCGGACCTCCGTAACCAGGACAACGTCCTTTTTGCCGACTGGGGCGGGCCACCACCAGTGCAGCCCTTCCTCCCCTACCGGATTTCCCTGGACTGCGCCGAAAAGCCGCAGGGCAGCCTGCTCACCGGGGCTGATGGTGTAGATCCCGGTCGCGGCCCACACCACCACTATGAGGGCGATTCCAAGGACGATAACGCCCCCCAGTCCGCCGCCGCCCAACCGGCCGAAGATGCGGCCAAATCCGGAGCGGGCCGAGCCGAGTATCTGGTCGAAGTTTACGTCCGGTTGTCTTGGTCCTCCCGGAGGGTACATTCTGAATAGTCCCTTCTCTGTAGAATTGCTTCTTGCGATATATGGGCCGGTCACAATAAGCTAACGGCCCGCGCAAGAAGGATTTTACCATATTGCGTCGCATTTGCCGAATTTCGACAGGAGCCAGGGCCCGTTCCAGTGAACTGCCTTCGAGCAACGGGATTGACCATCGGCTTATAATGCGAGCGGCGCCGGGCCGTGGGGGTCGCAGAGTTGCCCAGCCTATGGCAAGGGCCGAACTGGTCACTATGTGAGGTGGAGACCATGGCTACCGTCGGAAGGAATGTAGCCCCTGGAATGAATGTAACCCCCGGTGATGGGATGACCCGCATCCAGGTCTCTTGCGACCACCAGAGCGGGCTGATATACGTAGTGCCTGCCGAGCGCAGTTGGGTATGTTCTCAGGAAAAGATGCCGGCCCACGCGCTGGCGGGGTTCTTCCGGGAGTTGGTCGCCTTGAAACACCCGTCCGTTCAGGGGTTGATGCAGCAGTGGGGACTGTATTACCGGGAGTTGCCGTTACCTCAAGATGAGGCGGGCCCTGTATAGCATCGGGAACGCCAGGCAAAAGAAGGGGCCAGTCCAACTCTACGCGGTGGACTGGCCCGGTGTTACGCCCGGATGCAGGGCCGGTTCAGGCGTCTCCGTCAGCCGCGGGGGCCGGCTCGCTGGAGCTGGTCAGGCTGGGCACCGGCGCTGGTTGGGGAATGGGCTGCTGGGGAGCCGCCGGAGCGTAGGGAGGCGTGGGTTCCGGCGGGACCGCCGGTGTTCCGGGCTCGTCTCCGCCCAGTCCACCTTCCTCGAACAGCCGGCCCAGGCTGTCTCCGGTGATGGTCTCATGCTCGATCAGGTACTCCGATAGCTGCACAAGTTGGGGCTTGTTGGTGACCAGGATATCCTTGGCCTTGGTGTAGGCCATGTGGATCATGTCTCTGACTTCTTCGTCTATCTCTTCGGCCACTCGGTCCCCGTAGTCGCGTTCCTCGCTTATTTCCCGGCCCAGGAATACCAGCTCTTCCCGTTTGCCGAATGTCCTGGGCCCCAGGGACTCGCTCATGCCGTAGCGCTTGATCATGCTCAGGGCAACCTTGGTCGCCCGCTCTAGGTCGTTGCTTGCCCCAGTGGTGACCTCATCGAAGATGAGCTGCTCGGCCACGCGCCCGCCCATCATAACCGCGAGCATGTCGTGGAATTGGTTTCTGGTCCACAGGTAGCGGTCTTCGTCCGGCAACAGGGATGTATGGCCGCCCATGTTGCCCCGGGACACGATGGAAATCTTATGCACCCTGTCGGCGTGGGGGAGCACGTGGGCAACCAGAGCATGACCGGCCTCGTGGTAGGCAGTCATCTCCTTCTCACGGGGGCTGATGACGCGGCTCTTGCGTTCCGGGCCTGCGATGATGCGGTCCACGGCCTCCTCGAACTCGGCCATCTGGATGGTCTTCTTGTTGGCCCTGGCCGCAAGGATGGCCGCTTCATTTACCAGGTTGGAGAGGTCTGCGCCGCTGAACCCTGGAGTCTCCTTGGCCAGGCTCTCCATCGTCACTTCCGGCGAAAGGGGCTTGCCTGCGGCATGGACCTTCAGTATGGCCACCCTGCCCTGAATGTCGGGCAGGTCCAGCGTCACGCGCCGGTCGAACCTGCCGGGCCGCAGCAATGCGGGGTCGAGAATATCTGGGCGGTTGGTGGCGGCGATGACGATGATGTTGGTGTTGGTCTCAAACCCATCCATCTCCACCAGGATCTGGTTCAGGGTCTGCTCCCGCTCATCGTGGCCTCCGCCAAGTCCGGCGCCGCGGTGGCGTCCCACCGCGTCGATCTCGTCAACGAACACGATGCACGGGGCGTTGCGCTTGGCCTGCTCGAACAGGTCGCGGACCCGGGCTGCTCCAACGCCAACGAACATTTCCACGAACTCGCTGCCGCTGATGTGGAAGAAGGGCACTCCTGCTTCCCCCGCCACGGCGCGGGCAAGCAGGGTCTTGCCAGTCCCGGGCTGGCCAACCAGCAGTACGCCCTTGGGAATTCTGGCGCCGAGGGAAAGGAAGCGTTCCGGGTACTTGAGAAACTCCACCACTTCCTGGAGTTCCGACTTCGCCTCCTCAACCCCCGCAACATCGGCGAAGCTTACGCCGGGACGGTTGAAGGGCATCATGCGAGCGCGGCTGCGCCCGAAGCTCAGGGTCTGGTTGTTGCTGCCCTGAGCCTGGCGCATCATGAACAGTATCAGGCCGCCGAAAAAGATGAGCGGCAGGAAATTTAGGAGAAGACCGAGGAAGCTGCCAAGGCCGGTGGAACCCTTGAAGGTGACTTCCACCCCGGTGGGAGGGCCTACCTGGACGCCGTTCTGGAGCAGTATGTCGAGCACATCCCCATTCTCGCCGACCCTGCTGGAGAAGCGGTCTGGGCCGGTGCGGCTGGTGAGCCGAGGGATGACGGTCAGCTTCCTGCCGTCTACGATGATTTCGCGTACCTCGTTGTTCTCCGCCATCTTGACGACAGTGGTCAAGGGAATTTCGTTCCTGTTGCCGAAACTTGGCAACAGGGTGTAGAAGATTACGAGGACCCCGATGATTACGAGGAGGTAGACGAAGCTATTTCGCAGCCACCTGTTGCTTCCCATAATGACCTCTTAGGGTTCCTGCCATGCCTACGGCATAGAGCCACTGTTACCATATTAAATGACTACCCCGGAAATTGCAAAGCAAAATCGAGGTTGAAGTAGCGTTCTATTTCAGGTCGTCTGACCGACGGAGAGCGGTTGGTGGACTCCCGCTTTTGGAAATGAATGGTGACAGGGGCGGGCATGAACCATTCTAAATTGCAATGCTGCGTTGACTTGACAGTGTTACTTTCAAGAACCGGCCTACTTCGGAGAAACAAATACAAGGCCCAGCCGGTTAACCGGCCGGGCCTTGTATTTATTGTGTCCGGGTTGCTTTCGGTAACGGCTACGATCCTGCCTCGGCTGGTGGACTGACTTTGACTCTAGCGCACACCGCGTACACCGTAAGCGTCCAACCTTCGGAGTTATCGCCGACCTCTTCAGCCTTGGCCATCCAAGCCGACGGAACCTCTCCCCTTATACCAGTGGGGCGCGACTCTATTATGGAAACGCTGCCACTGGACACCGCAGCCCCACCGGAAATGGCGGTCAACTCTTCACCGGCCTTGGCGCATTCTGCGGTTACGGTCTTGGCTCCACCGGCGGACTCGCTGGACTCAGTCACAATTTGAAGTTCAGAAATTCCCGGCTCGCCTTGCAAGCCCTGGGGGCCGTGAGGGCCCTGGATTCCCTCGGGGCCTGCCGCGCCGCGCAGTCCTGCCGGTCCCTGCGGCCCCGCGGGTCCCATGGGTCCCTGCGGGCCCGTCGGCCCTGCCGCTCCTTGGTCACCTGTATCGCCCTTGGGTCCCTGAGCGCCGGTCCCAGGGGGGCCCTGCTCTCCGGGTTCGCCCTGGATACCCTGCGGGCCTTGCGGGCCGGTGTCTCCCTTTTCACCGCGGGTTCCAATGGGCCCTTGCGGTCCGGTAGGCCCTTGTGGGCCGCGAAGCCCCTGGGGGCCGCCTGGGTCACCGGGGTCTCCCTTGTCTCCCTTGGGTCCCACGGGCCCTGTAGGTCCTTGTACACCCTGTACACCCTGTGGGCCTCTGGCTCCCTCAGGTCCGCGCGGTCCGCCTGGGTCTCCCTTGTCTCCCTTGGGTCCCTGCGGTCCCGCTGGTCCGGCTGCCCCAGCTTCTCCCCGAGATCCGGCTGGCCCCTGAGGGCCGACATCACCTTCGGGGCCTTGCTGGCCCGGCGCACCTGCAGAGCCCGCATCACCTTGAGGGCCGGCCGGTCCGGCTGGCCCAGCTTCTCCCTGAGGGCCCGCTGGGCCGGTTGGTCCGGCTGGCCCTGATTCACCTGGTATCCCCTGAGCTCCTGTGCAGGCCGAGGCCACCAGTGCCACAGCAATTGCAATGGCTACGGCTCCTGGCCATCCTCGAACAACCGCGGTTACGCATTTGGACACAATTTTCATCTTTATGTTACCTCCCACGGGACTATACTATGGGTTAATTTGGGCGTCAAGTAGGAAAATCGGTCAATATAAGATTTGATCCCTGATGTCCATTGAATACGGTTTCCTTAATCTGAACATCGGATTCACAATCCTATACTGGTAATTTTGCTCGAAATACCTTGGGAACATGTACAAATAGCGTCATCAACATGTTTAGAATTGACTCGGACTATCCTGTCATACACTCCGGGCATCGATACCGTTCGATTGAGGCTTCAATTGGCATTCTCTTCTATGCTAACGGATGGTGTTGTATGATAGCGTCGAAACCTTACACCGCTCTGTACGGAGGATATGGAATGGCTGAGTACGCCCATCCTGAATCACTGGTCAGCACAGATTGGGTCGCTGAGCACGGGAGCGACGATAATGTCCGGCTTGTTGAAGTGGATGTTGACACGGAAGCATACGAAAAAGGGCATATTGCCGGGGCTGTGGGGTGGAACTGGCAGTCCCAGTTGCAACAGGAAGTCCGCCGTGACCTGGTGGGCAAGGAGGAACTGGAGGGCTTGCTGGGACGTTCGGGCATCGGCAACGACACGACGGTCGTTCTATATGGCGATAACAACAACTGGTTCGCTGCCTGGGCTTTTTGGCAGTTGAAGTATTACGGCCATGCCGACGTGCGCATAATGAACGGCGGGCGGGCCAAGTGGGAGGCTGAGGGCAGGCCCATGACCACCGACGTTCCCAGTCCGGCTCCCTCCACCTACAGGGCCTCGGACCCGGATGACAGCATCCGGGCCTACCGCGACCAGGTCCTCCAGTGGGTCAACGCCGGTTCGATTTCGCTGGTGGACGTGCGCTCGCCGGCTGAGTTCAGTGGGGAACTGCTGGCCCCTGAGAACCTGCCCCAGGAAGGCTCCCAGCGGGGCGGACATATCCCGGGCGCGTCCAATATCCCTTGGGGGCAAGCAGTAGCCGAGGATGGCACCTTCAAACCGTCGGACGAACTCCAGGCTCTCTACGGCGGCCGGGGAATCGACGGCAGCCGGGATACCGTCGCCTACTGCCGGATCGGCGAGCGCTCGTCCCATACCTGGTTCGTTCTAACCCAGCTTCTAGGCTTGGAGAACGTCCGCAACTATGATGGCTCCTGGACGGAATGGGGCAGCATCGTCGGAGCGCCGATAGAAAAGTAGCCCGAAACGGTCTTCAAGCGCCGTATCAACGCCTTTCCATCAACACCTTTCCAGGGACGGGTCTCAAACCCGTCCCTTTGCGTTTGCGTGAGAACCCTCGACCCGGGAGAAATTTCATGCCCTTCTATGCCCTTCTATGGACAGGCAGACCGCCCCCCAATAATGTGACAACGGGAATATGGCCAGAGGAAATTATTTCGTTACAAATTGGAAAAACCCGTTTTACAAATCAGCAACATAGGTGTAATAGCTGCCATATAACCTTGCGTATTGGGGGCAACCGAAATTCTACCCTTGGAGTGGATTGCTATGTTACGTCGGCTATTGCTCGTTGGCATCGCGGGGCTGTTGGCGGCAGGGATCTTGGCGGGATACAACGTCGCGTTCGCGCAGGATGGTACAGACGCTGGAGCTACGGCGTTGAACGATGTCGGGAACCTGACCACAATGATGGCGGCGTTCCTGGTGTTCTTTATGCAGGCTGGATTCGCGTTCCTGGGAGCGGGTTTAATCCGGTCACGGAACGTTACCAATTACATGACCAAGAGTTTCATGGACTTCGCGATAGCGTCGCTGTCCTTCTGGGCATTCGGATTCGCCATCATGATGGGGACTTCGCAACTTGGGATCCTGGGAACGACAAACTTCTTCCTGGTCGATGGCGCAAATGATTGGCAGGTCTACGTCGACTGGATGTTCCAGATGGTGTTTGCAGGCACTGCCGCCACAATTGTCGCCGGAGCCGTGGCGGAGCGGACGAAGACTCAGGCATACTTCGCCTACAGCTTCATCATCGGGGCGCTCATTTACCCGCTGTACGGGCACTGGGTCTGGAATGATGGTGGATGGTTGGCCGGGTTGGCGTCGATTGGACTGCCGGGCGCAGCTGACTACGCTGGCTCAGGCGTTGTACACGCCGTTGGCGGATTCGTTGCTCTGGCCGGGGCGGCGGTTGTTGGGCCGAGGATCGGCAAGTTCAACTCCGACGGTTCAGCAAACGTGCTTCCGGGCCATAATGTACCCTTCGTGATCATTGGGACGTTCATCCTGTTCTTCGGCTGGTTCGGGTTCAACATCAACTCGGGCAGCTCCATCGGGCTGAACGCCATCAACACCTTGCTGGCAGGCGCAACCGGCGCGGTGGTGGCCGTGTACATCCAGCTGGTGCGCACGGGCAAGACGGACATTCTGGCCGGCTGCAACGGCGCTCTCGCCGGGCTGGTGGGCATCACGGCCCCGGTAGCCTATGTCGATCCCTGGGCGGCAGTGGTCATCGGTGCCATAGCGGCCCCGATAATGCTGGCTTCCGTCAGCGTTATCGAGAACGTGTTCAAAATCGATGACCCGGTCGGAGCGGCTTCTGTCCACGGAACCTGTGGTCTCTGGGGGATTCTGGCGGTCGGCATCTTCGCCAGCGGCAACAATGACGTTACCGGTCTGGTTGGCGGGAACGCGACGCAGATTGTGTCCCAGTTGATCAGCATGGGCGTGGTCCTGGCTTGGGCGCTGGTCACCGGCTTCGTGCTGTTCTTTGTCCTCAAGGCTACTATGGGTGTCCGTGCAACTGACGAGGAGCAGAGGGAGGGTCTGGACTCGACCGAGCATGGCGTGGCCGCTTACCCGGGCGAGGCCTAGACCCCAGGCCGAATGGCCTGCCCTTGCGGCAAGGGGCGAGACCATCTGATCTCATGCGCAGGAATCAAGTATCGCGCATTAACGTGAATGCCCTCGTCACCCTGGCTGACCAGCCAGGGTGACGAGGGCCCACAATGTCGCCCAACCCTTCTTCAACTTCCGGCTCAGATGCTCCTTCGACACGTCCTGGCCGAATCACATCGTCCTGCAGATGCACGCCCCGCCTTGGGTCCAGCCCAGAAGCAGCCCGTGGACGGACGTTGACAATGGGAGGGCGTCTGGATAACATCCGTGGCATCACCCATGTCGGGTTCCCTCGTAATGCCGTGCAGGCGCAGGAATTCCTCTACGTGCCGCACATGTTGGCAAATTGGCTTGGCAGACTCAGTGGTCGCCGTCATTATCAGCTTCACATCAACCGATAAATTCCCCGCCAGCTTGCGAGAACCCACACATAACCATATCCACAATCGCTTGCCTCAACTCCCGGTGGCGCTCTAATGGGAGACTCTCCGCCTCGGGTGACGGGTCCTCAGCATGGCGAGAGGCCGGAGACGCCGTGGAGAATCCACGTTTCAGATGGACTGTCCGGCCTTCCCTTGACCACCCGAATCCTGGTGTTGCTGACTCCAGGCATCTCCCTGAAACGTTGGTTGATCATTGGAGGGCTGGGATTAGCGGCTATATGCCTCGGCGTCCTGCTCGCTCTTCAAGTGCCCCTTGGCCTTGGCTTGGACTCGTTGGCAGGAGCGCTCAGCCCGAGAGGAACTCATAGCCTGCTCAGGGGAGGCATATGCATTGTCGCCGGCACAGTTCTCACCGCATTAGCTGCATATATGCTGAATCGGACCCTGTCCAACGCGAGAAGCGGGAGAAGGCAATGGCCACTGATAGACTCAATATACATCGGCCGCGTGTTGGCCACAGGGCCGAAGATAGTGGCCATCGGAGGCGGCAGCGGCCTGCCCAACCTGCTCCGGGGATTGAAGCACTATACGACGAACATCACCGCGGTAGTCACTGTTGCTGACGACGGAGGCAGCTCCGGCCGGCTCCGTTCCGAAATGGACATGCCGCCGCCTGGCGACATCCGCAACTGCCTGGTGGCCCTGGCCGACCCGCTCTATCAAAGCGGGGCCGTCATGCAGGAGTTGATGGACTACCGCTTCTCCACCAACGGCCAATTGGACGGCCACAGCTTCGGGAATATCCTCATCGCCGCCTTGGCGGATATCGAGGGCGGCTTCTACAAGGGAGTGGAGACTGCCGGGCAGTTGTTGCGGATTAGGGGCAAGGTAGTCCCGTCTACCTCAAGCAACGTTACCTTGGTGGGCAGGACCGTGTCAGGCCAGCGACTGGTCGGCGAGACCGAAGTGGGTTCAACCAGGGAGCACCTGCGGATGGTATCGCTTGACCCGCACTGCGCCCCGCCACACCCGGAGGCGGTGCAGGCCATCGCGGAGGCGGACCTGCTGATCCTGGGTCCCGGTAGCCTCTTTACCAGCGTGGTGCCGAACCTGCTGGTCAGCGGCATCGCCTCCGCTGTCGAGGACACAGGCGCGCTGAAGATGTTCGTGTGCAATGTGGCCGACCAACCGGGAGAGACCGACGGGTTCACCATCCCGGACTACGTGGAGGTTATCCGTCACTACGCTGGTCACGCCTCGATAGATGCTGTGGTCGCCAACAGCAACTTGCTGGACGCTGAGCGTGAGGCGGCTTTCAAGCTCGTCTGCCCCGAGGCTGTTTGGAACGACTCTGCCGAGTATGTGTTGGCAGACGTCATCAGCGAAGACCAACCCACCAGGCACGACCCGGCAAAACTCGCCCAAGCCATCACTAGGGCCTACAGCAGAAACCGGGGCAACCGTACCCGGCTGCCCCGGAGCTTATATCACCCCTTGCCCGGCCACTGGGAACTTGGCGCACCATCAGCGCAAGACGGACTGGCCTAATGTCGGCCGTGTTCTCCATCGTGGCCGTGTTCACGCCCATGTTCGCCCTCGTTGGCATGGCCGTGGCCGTGGTGTCCGGTAACGGCAGGGCGTCCCGGCGGTGCCAGGGGCACCAGCAGCAAGACCACCGAGGAAACCAGGTAGAGTGCGGCGATGAAGTAGAAGGTCGCGTGTATGCCCTGGGTGTCGAACAAGGCCCCGGCAATGAGAGGGGAGGCCGCGGCCAGGGCGAACCGGGAGAAGGAGAACACTCCCAGGGTGCTCGCCGCCACTCCTTCGCCCACGGTGTCCAGCGCCGCGGCGGTGAGGATTGGCTGATCGCTGAAGAAGAACGTCCCGATCAGCGCCAGGATTACGATGAGTGAGATGCCTTCCCCAAAGGGCACAAGCAGTGCGGTCAGTAGGCACAGGACCAACATTCCCGGGACCAGGACAACCTTCCTACCGAAGCGGTCGGATAGGTATCCCATTGCCGGGGTGGATATGACGCCTACGCCCACCAGCAGGGCCACGTGCAGCCCAAGGTTCCACTTGGCCATCCCCAGCCCCGCGGCAGCGTTTTCTCCCGTGGGAGCTTCCGGCAAGCCGAGGTACAGGGCCAGGAATGGAACGAAGGCTACGGCAGCCATCCCCCGGAGACCTCCGACCAGCATGATGCCCCACAGCCGCGGGTGGCTGCGGAAGGACCGGCCTGTCTGCGAAAGCTGCTCGCCGAGACCGGTAACCCGCGTGTCCCCGGAGGCGTTCTTGCCGATGTCGTGGAATGCCCAGTAGACCAGGAAGCTGAGCACGAGGGGCAAGACCGTGTAGACGCTGAGAATCTCGCGCCAGGACAGCGCGACAATTAGCACGCCGGAGAGAAGAAAGCCGGTAAGGGCCGGGCCAAGTACATCCCCTATGTTTCCGCCGATGCCGTGAAAGGACAGGGCCGATCCCCTGTGGTGGGAAAAGTGGTGGGACAGCGCAGCCGTGGCGGGCAGATGCCAGACCGACGCTGCCATTGCGACAATAGCCATGCCCAGCAGCAGTACCGGATATATTGGGGCCAGTCCCATGACCAGCCAGCCGATGCCGAACAGGGCCATGCAGAAGGCCATGACCAGTCCCCAGTACCGGCGCACCATGTCAGTCACCACGCCGCCCGGCAGCGCGATAACGCCCGATACGACCTCTCGTGTGGTCGAGATTGCGCCCACCTGGACGCCGGACAGGCCGAAGGTGGCTACCACCGCCGGGAGCATCACAAAGAAACTTTGGGTGAACCAGTGGAAGATGCCGTGTCCGCCGCTAAGTCCGCTCAGGATGAATGGCGCGGTCCCTCTCAATCCTCTGGGCCGGTCTTCTACGGCATGTCCCGGATGAGCTTCCTGCATGTCGCGCTCCCTCTGGAGGCCCGGGACCTGGACGCGGCAGGGGCTGGAGCCGCCGCTGAGGACCCGCCTCCCGGTGGTTAAGCTTGTGGAAATGTGACAGGTGGAACCTTTCTTCTTGGATTCACCAGCGATATTATACTTGTTGGCCTTGCCATTCAACGCTACGGCCAACCAATTACGGAATCAACCGGAGACCGAACGCATGGTGGACATCAACCGGTCAACTTCAGTCGAGCGGCATGCCGCAGAGTTGCACGAGAAAATCAACCACCATAACTACCGCTACTACGTGCTGGACGACCCGGAGGTTAGCGACGCCGAGTATGACGGGCTGATGAACGAACTGCGCGGGCTGGAGGAGAAGCATCCCCACCTGGTTACTCCCGCCTCGCCAACGCAGCGGGTGGGCGCAGCGCCTGCCGAGGGATTTTCCCAAGTGCAGCACGCCCGGCCCATGCTCAGCCTGGCCAACGCCTTCAACGAGGAGGAGCTACAGGCATGGCACCGGCGGGTCAAGGGACTGCTGGACGGAGCGGACTTCGACCTGGTCTGCGAGCTGAAGATTGACGGCCTGGCGGTAAGCCTCAGGTACGAGGGCGGGCAGTTCGCCCAGGGCGCGACCCGGGGAAACGGCTATACCGGGGAGGACGTGACCCAGAACCTGCGCACTATCCGAGGCATCCCTCTTAAGCTCATGGGCAACCCTCTCCCGGAGCTTGAGGTCCGGGGGGAGGTGTACCTGCCCCTGGAGGACTTTCGCCGTCTCAACGAGGCGCGGGCCGAGCGCGGCGAGCAGCTTTACGCCAACCCCAGGAACACCGGCGCGGGAAGCGTGCGCCAACTCGACCCCAAGGTGACCGCATCTCGGAACCTGAAGATATGGGTCTACAGTCTCGGCAACAATGACACTCCGGGGATTCCCGGCAACCACTTCGACAGCCTCGAATGGCTGAGGGACGCAGGATTCCCCATCAATCCCAACAACCGGCGCTTCCAGTCCCTTGATGAGGTATGCGATTACTACTGCCACTGGCTGCAAAACCGGCACGGCCTTCCCTATGAGGCCGATGGGGTGGTCATCAAGGTGGACCCCTTCTCTTACCAGACATCTCTAGGGTTCGTAGGACGGGAACCACGGTGGGCGATTGCGTACAAGTTCCCGGCTGAACAGGCTGTTACCAGGCTCATCAACATCGGAATCAACGTGGGGCGCACCGGCAGCCTGAACCCATATGCGATGCTGGAGCCGGTGGTAGTCAGCGGAGCGACAGTCAAGCAGGCATCTCTGCACAACGAGGAGGACATCAATCGCAAGGACATCCGTATAGGAGACTGGGTAACCGTGGAGCGCGCCGGGGATGTGATTCCCCAGGTGGTCGGACCAATCACAGAGCGGCGCAGCGGGGATGAAACGCCCTTCCAGATGCCGTCGCACTGTCCCGTGTGCGATACGCCCGTGGTCAAGCCGGAGTCCGAGGCGATGCACCGCTGCCCCAACTCGGCCTGCCCAGTGCAGTTCTTTGAGCTGCTCAAGCACTTCGTCAGCAAGGGCGCGATGGACATCGACGGCCTCGGGGAACAGTGGTGCGCCATCCTCATCGAGAAAGGCTTGGTCAGCGACGTTTCCGGCCTCTACTACATGGACAAGGAGGAACTGCTCAAGCTGGAACGGATGGGAGAGCGGCTGGCCACCAAGATTATGATCAACATCGAGGCCAGCAGGGAACGGTCGCTGGTCCGGGTCCTGTTTGCCCTGGGCATCCTGCACGTCGGCCCGGAAATAGCCGAACTGCTGTGCCAGCGCTTCCCCAGCCTTGACGCCCTGGCCGGGGCGACGGAGGAAGAGCTTACCGATATACCGGGGGTCGGCCCCAAGATCGCGGAAAGCGTGGTGGCTTACTTCGCCGTACCCAACAACCTGGAGGTCATCGACAAGCTGCGAAAGGCCGGTGTCGACCCGTACCACGAGATACAGGAGATGGACCATAGTTCCCTCCCCCTGTTCGGCCAGAGTTTCGTGGTAACCGGGACCCTCTCCGCATTTCCCCGGCGGGAAGCCGAGGCACGAATCAAGGCCCTGGGCGGCAGCGTAGGCTCCTCAGTTACCCGCAAGACCAACTACCTGGTGACCGGTGAATCGCCCGGTTCCAAGCTGGCCACCGCGGAGCGGTTGGGGACCGTGGTGCTGGACGAGGCCGGTTTTCTGGATATGTTGGAGAGGGCCGGGGCAGGGTCGCTTCCCGGATAATGTGGCTGATAGTAGGACTGGGAAACCCCGGGGACCGTTACCGGAGCACGCGCCACAACGTCGGCTTCTGGTGCATCGACACCATCGCCGCCCGCTGGGGTATCAACGTGACCGAGCGGCGCGCCAAGGCGGTGCTTGGCCGGGGTCGCCAGTCAGGGCACGATGTGGTCCTGGCCAAGCCCCGCACCTTTATGAACAACAGCGGCGAGGGGGTGTCCTATCTTCTGACGAGGTTCGGGGCGCAGCCCGGCAACCTGCTGATAATCTACGACGAGATGGAACTGCCCCTGGGAATGTTGCGCCTGCGCCCTTCGGGCAGCGACGGCGGGCACAATGGGATACGCTCCATAATTGCCGCGCTCCACAGCCAGAACTTCCCCCGGCTTCGCGTCGGCATCGGCCAACCTCCGCCGGACGGAGACCCGGTGGCCCACGTGCTGGGCCGGTTCACGCCGGAGGAATCGCCGGTGATGGAGGAGTCGGTGGCCCGTGCCGCCCTGGCCGTGGACTGCCTGCTGGAGAATGACATCAACGTGGCCATGAATCGCTTTAACCAGAGACCCTCGACCGATTGACGCGTCCGGCCGCAGATTCGTCTCCTCGCGCTCCAACAATGCTGGACATGCAGGCCGCCGGAAGACCATTGGCTGGGTCACGCTGAACATGATTCGGGGTATTTGCCACGCCCGATACTTGCTAGTGGTCCTGGTGTTGGCCGCAGCCTTGGCCTGCACAACTCCCGCGTCTCAGCCTGATGTGCCGGCGGACCCTGTGTCTACAACGGCCGCGCCGGGTCCCACGCCTGAATTGGAGATGGACACGACACCCTCGGCGGAGGGACTGCTTGCCTCGTTGACGGACCCGCCCCCGGAGCGGGACGTATCCCGGCTGGCGCGGGAGTTGATACCGGGCATTGGGCAGGAATTCGACTGGGTTGTCGCAGAGAATCCGGAAGCTCTCAAGGAGGGCCGGGTCGATACCTTCTGGCTGGCCGACCTGGACGGTCTTGAGGTCTACGAGTCGCGGTTCGAGTTGGCCCTGGTATCGGCCCGTGCCTACTGGTACGTGGAGTCCGGCGGGGAGGCGGACCGGGACGCCCTGGAGCGTTCCGCCGAGGCGTTTGAGGAGCGTATCTACCCCACCGTCACGTGGGTCTTCGGCTCGGAGTGGTCTCCCGGAGTGGACGGCGATACGCGGGTGACCATCGTGAACGGCTCCCTACGCGGGGCCGGCGGGTACTTCAACTCCTCAGATGAGTACCCGCGGGCCGTATTCCCTTACAGCAACCAGCGGGAGATGATATACATCAACACCGCGTTCATACCCATCGGGTCCACCGCTTACTTGGCGACCCTGGCCCACGAGTTCCAGCACCTCGTCCACTGGAACCAGGACTCTTCGGAGGATACGTGGGTCAACGAAGGTCTGGCGGAACTTGCCGTGTCAGTCACGGGCTACGGCGCGAGGAACGTCCGCTTCAGGCTGGACAGCGTTCCAACATCGCTGGTCAACTGGCCGCTGGACTCGGAAAGAATCGGGGCCAGCTACGCGACGGCTTCACTCTTCATGCACTACCTTTCCGAGCACTACGGGTCGCGGGATGACATGCGGGCGTTGGTCTCAGCCCCTGCCGACGGCGTGGAGGGCATCGACCAATACTTGCGGAACTCCGGTTATACCCAGACCTTCCATGATGTGTTCCGGGATTGGGCCGCAGCCAATTTCCTGGACGCGCCTGACGGCATATATGGCTACTCTGACCTGAACGTGGGGGCAAGGCCGCGCAAGTCCATTGACGGTTTCTCCAGCCTGGAGTCGGAGATACCGCAATACGCTGTGGAGTACGTGAGGCTGGAGTCCTTCAGCGGCCCTATCCGTGTCCGGTTCAGCGGCCCGTCAAGCGCGCCAATAATTCCCGATGACGTTGGCCCTCGAGGATGCTGGTGGAGCAACGTCGGAGACTCCATAGACTCCACCCTCACGGCGGGCCTCGACTTCCGGGATGTGGAGCGGCCCGTCCTCCGGTACGAAGCGTGGTATGACATAGAAGAAGACTGGGACTACGCCTATGCACAGGTCTCGACTGATGGCGGGGAACGCTGGCAAATCCTGGCCGCACCCGGCATGTCCGTGGAGAACCCGATGGGGACTGCCTTCGGCAGCGGCTACACCGGCAGCAGCGGCGGATGGACTACGGAAACCCTGGACCTCAGTCCTTACTCCGGGCAGCAGGTGAAGGTCCGGTTCCAGTACCTCACCGACGACGCCATCCACGGCCCCGGCCTCTGCCTGCGTGGCGCGAGTGTCGTGGACGGCGGCGATGTTCGTCCCGTTACAGAGTGGGAACCGCGAGGCTTCGTGCTAATCGACAACCGGACGCCGCAGACGTACATTGTCCAGATCATTGAAGGCGGCACTGAGCAGGATGACTCCCCCCGTGTGACGGTTATGGAACTGGACCCGTCCAACTCCGGGTCGTTGGAAATCCCTGCCCCGCAGGACTCGGAGAGGCTGGTGGTCGCCGTGGCTGCCCTGGCTACAGGGACGTTCCAACCGGCATCCTATACGTTGACCATAGAACCGGGCAGATAGAGAACCGGGCGGATAGACAGTTCAGGATGGCGTAAACTGCCGCCATTGCAACCTGCTCACGCACGTGTATCGCTCGATGCTGGCACGGCGAGCCCCTCGGCAGGGAGACAGAAAAATGGCTCTGAGACTCTGTGTAGTAGGATGCGGCAGTTTCGCCCGTGATTTTGCCCATGCCATAGGACCGTTGCGCGGTGACGTTGACTTGCTGTTCGCCAGCCGGGATGCTGCCCGGGCCTCCGAGTTTAACCATACATTCCGGGGCAGGGGAGCATTCGGCTCCTACGAAGCCGCTGCCTCCGACCCGCGCGTTGACGCCATGTACATCTGCACCCCGCACCATCTGCACCGGGAGCATATGGAGCTTGCAGCCGGCGCGGGCAAGCACGTCCTGGTAGAGAAGCCCATCGCCCGCAATCTGGGTGAGGCCCGGGCCATCATCGCCGCTGCCGTCGCCAGTGGCGTCAACCTGATGGTGGCGGAGAACTATCGATTTCTCTCCGGGGTGCGCCTGGCAAAGAGACTGGTCGAAGATGGCTCCATTGGGACGCTGCGCATGGTCCAGATGCAGGAGGAAGCCCGGTTCCAACCGGGCAGGTGGCGGAACAACCCGGAACTGAACGGCGGCGGAGTGTTCATCGACGGCGGCATCCACAAGGTGGACGGGCTGCTATATCTCACAGGACGCCCGGCGACGGTTTTTGCCGCGGAAGTCCCTCCGGGGAATCCCGGACTGGAAGCGGAGGACGGGCTGGCGATGATCACCACTCACCCGACCGGCGTAGTGGGGTTGATCAATCATTCCTGGACCTGCGCCACGCCTTCGCCTATCTGGCTGTCGGTCCTGGGCACGGGCGGCGCCATCTACTATGAGGCTGGCCGGTCCTGGCTGAGGTTGGACGACGGCAGGACAACGAGGAGTATTGACCTGGAGCCGGACGGTTTCGGCCTGGTCCCGATGGTGCGCGAGTTCAAGGCCAGCATCGAAGAGGGGCGGGAGCCGGAGATGCCGGGGGATGCCGGTATGGCAGACCTGGAAGTGGTCCTGAAAGCCTACGAGTCGGTAGGGACAGGGCAATCGGTAACTCTTGACTGATGCCCCTGACTCTACCGTTGCTACACCGCCTACGCTCAGGTGTTCCAACTGCGCGGGGTCCCAACTTGCCTTGTCTACAGCGCCGGCAAGTACCTGGAAATCTCGTAGTCGGTTACGGTGGCCCGGTACTCTTCCCACTCCATCCTCTTGTTGCGGATGAAGCTATGGAAGATGTGGTCTCCCAGGGCGTCGTGCAGCAACTCGCTTTCCTCGGCCAGCCCGATGGCCTGGCCGAGGCTGGTTGGCAGAGACTTGATCCCCCTGGCCTCCCGTTCCTCGTTGGTCATCATGGCCACGTTCCCCTCAACCGGGGGCGGCACCGGGTATTCTTCCTCTATACCTTTCAAACCCGCGGCCAGCATGACGCTGAAGGCCAGGTATGGGTTGCACGCCGGGTCCGGGGCGCGGTACTCGATGCGCACTGAGCTTTCAAAGCCGGGTTTGTAGGCTGGGACCCGGATCAAGTCCGCCCGGTTCACGTGGGCCCAGGATATGTATACCGGCGCCTCGTACCCGGGCACGAGCCGCTTGTAGGAGTTCACCCACTGGTTGGTGACCAGGGTTATCTCCGGGGCGTGACGGATCAGCCCGGCGATGAATCTTTTGCCAATGATTGACAAGTGGTTTTCGTCGTCCGGGTCATGAAAGGCGTTCTGGTTCCCTCGAAAAAGAGACTGGTGAGTGTGCATCCCGGACCCATTCATGTTGGATAACGGCTTGGGCATGAATGAGGCATACGCGCCGCTGAGTTGGGCCAGTTCCTTGATCACCAGCTTGGAGGTCATAACACTGTCGGCCATTGTCAGGGCGTCGGTGTATTGCAAGTCGATCTCATGCTGGCTGTAGGCAGCCTCATGGTGGGAATATTTGACGGGTATGCCCATGTCGGCCAGGTTCAAAACCGTATCGCGACGCAGGTCGCTGGATGGTTGGCCGGTTAGCTGGTCGAAGTAGCCGCTGTAGTCCAGTGGTTCCGGAGAGTTGGCGTCCTTGAGGTAGAAGAACTCAATCTCCGGGCCCACGTAATAGGTGAAGCCTGCCTTTCCCAGCCGCTCCAGGTTGCGCTTCAAAGCGATACGCGGGTCTCCGGAGAAGGGTTCCCCATTTGGTGTGCGGATGTCACAAAACATCCTGGCCACTGCGTTTTGTCTGGGCCGCCAGGGCAACAGGGAGAAGGTCGCCGGTTCTGGGAACGCCCGCATGTCGCTCTCGTTGAACCGGGCGAATCCCTCGATGGAGGCCCCGTCGAACCCCACGCCCTGCTCGATAGCGTCTACCAGGTCATCTACGGTAATGGCGAAACCCTTGAGGTTGCCCAGGATGTCAGTAAACCAGAGACGGATGAACTTTACGTCGTTCTCCTGCGCGCTTCTCAGCACATACTCTAGCTCGGCGCCGTTCTCCTGAACCATAGTCCCTCCAAACCAGCTCCCGGCGTGGCTTACCCTCTACAGACTGTGCCTGCGAAGATACCATTTTCTCGGCAAGCGGGCAAAACGCCTCTGACACAAACCGCCGGCCTTCCGCAGAGGGCCGGCGGTGAATTCCAGAATTGAGCATAACCGCAACCAGGTGCCGATGTGGTTGTATCGCTAGGCCGCGGCGCCCACAGTTTCCATGATCAACCGGGTAACGGTGTAAGGATCACAATTGGCGTTGGGGCGTCGGTCTTCAATGTAGCCCTTGCCGTCCCGGGCCACCTGCCAGGGAATCCGGACCGAAGCGCCCCGGTCGGACACGCCATAGCGGAACTCCCGGTAGGAGCAGGTCTCGTGAAGACCTGTCAACCGCTCTTCAATCCGGTGGCCATAGTTGGCGATATGCAGGTCATGGCGGGTCTTCAAGGCTTCCGCTGCGGCGATGCAGGCGTCATAGTTCTCACGCATCTGGTTGGTCGAGAAGTTAGTATGGGCGCCAGCGCCATTCCAGTCGCCCTTGACCGGCTTGGGGTCGAGGGTGGCGCTGATCCCCTTGCGCCCGTCAACGGTCTCAACGTCCTCGCCTATACGGTAGAGAAGCCAGCGTGCCAGCCAAAGGTGGTCGCCCGCAGTAGGCGCGCCGACCGGGCCAATCTGAAACTCCCATTGTGCCGGCATAACCTCTCCGTTGATGCCGGAAATGGCGAGACCGGCATACAGGCAAGCATCCATGTGCTGCTCTACCACGGGTCGGCCGAAGACCTCGTCGGAACCGACGCCGCAGTAGTAACCACCCTGGGGTGCAGGGAAACCGTTGTCCGGCCAACCCAATGGCTTGATGCCGTCAAAGAAAGTGTACTCCTGCTCGATACCAAACCAGAAGTCCAGTGATTCATACTGTGCGGCTGCGGCGGCACAGGCGGCGCGGGTGTTTGAGGGGTGGGGCGTCATGTCGGTGAGCAGCACTTCGCACATGACGAGCTTGTTGTCGCCGCCACGCACCGGGTCTGGGACGGTCAGCACCGGGTGCAGAACGCAGTCCGAGTTCTCGCCCGGGGCCTGGTTGGTACTGGAACCGTCAAAGCCCCAGATAGGAGGAGCTTCCCCGTCGGGAACAATCTTGCCCTTGGACCGCAGCTTGGCTGTGGGTTCTTGCCCGTCAATCCAGATGTATTCCGCCTTGTAACTCATGGTCCGAACCTCGCTTTCCAAGTTTTCCCTGAATTATAACCGAATTTCCTTGCCCTTTTGGAGTCAGGAAGTTGCGATTGGTCAGCCAGTTTCGACTCCTCTACTTGTCTGGTGCAGACCTGGCTCCAGAGTCTTTTCGGGTTCCCCCAGGAATGGAAATCGGCCCAGGCTGGCCACTGGGAGGCCGCATGAGCCGAAGCGTCCGTTGTGTCGCATTATCGCGTGATAGGGAACGATTACTTGCGGAGCAACTTGCGCGGAAGCACCACCCACATTGTGAAGAGTCCTATGAAGGCTCCGGCTGCGATGATTGCTTCCATTTAATCAAAGCTCCTGTCGAATCAGTGTCTACATACCATTTTACGGATGGGTGTTACATGGTCTTTTCTTTATTGTTAATTCTTTGTTACAGATGCAGCCTCGTATTATCCAGGTTGGGCCAGGACGCTCTCTGTTGTAGTTTGGCGGATACAGTCTATCCATTCTCATGTTGGCTGAGGTGACCGGAAGGGTATTCAGTGGTTCAACGGACGTGGCGGGCCTGTGCGGTTATTGCATCGCGCTCGGCTATTTCCTGCTCCACGTGGACTCCCATCTCGTCCCACTGCTCAGCCAGGTCCGTGATGGGTTCGTCGTCCTCGCTGGACTCGTCCGGGCCTCGGCGGACGAGTCGGTGCTCTCCGGAGCTTTTCAGCATGATCTCGCCCACGTCCTGGTGGATTTCCCTGAAACTGCTGTACTTGAGGATTTGTCCGTCGGCAAATTTCAAAGTCCAGTCCTGTGTATTCAGGGTAGCCCAGATGTGGAAGTTGGCCGGGACCTGCTGGCCAGCTTCCACGTAGCCGAAGTTGTCTGATGTGTCGTGTTTGATGATGTGGACCCGCATCTGCTCCCCTCTCCGGTACTGCATTGCCGAGATTGACAGATTTGACCGTACAGTAATTGAGTATGTACCTCAATGGGGTATGGGTTTTTATGGGAGGACAGACCCTCGACGGGCGTGGGGCTGGAGAGACCGTGGAGGGTCTACGTTTCAGGCCGTGAGCAGGCAGCCAAGTCCGGGATGAAGGGATGTGCAGAAGGCAAAAAAGGACCGGGAGATGCATCAGTCTCCCGGTCCGGTGTTCGTTGGGGTTTCCCCGTTGGAGGGATTACCGCCTCAGGAGTTTCTTCGGCAGCACTACCCATAGGGTGAAAAGTCCCACGAATGCTACCGCGGCAATGATTGCCTCCATCGGTTCCTCCTCAAGTCAATCTCTATATACCATTCTACAGGCTGGTGTTACGGACTATTTGCCATGTTGTTAAATCTTTGTTAATTCCTTCACGATCTTTCTAACCGGCTCGCCGGGTATATGGCCCAACGAGCAACAGAAAATTTGAGAGACCTCGCTACTTCCCGAACTATCCGGAACTTCCGTTAGCCGCCGGGACCTGGTGGGTCATTCCCATTGTCTTGTTGACGGAAGCTGGCGCTACCTAACCAAAATGAGTCCAAGGCGAGATATTTATTTGCCGGGAGTGAGAGTCTTAGTCAGCTAAAGCGCGTTCAGTCGCGCGCTGCAGAGGCGAGCCGGCTGTGCCAGGCGGTTGCCTGTTCGTAGGAGTGTGCAGCACGGAGCAGGGTTTCCTCAGCGAAAGGACGCGCCCCCAGTTGCAGGCCGATGGGGAGGTTGTCGGACGTGAATCCGCCGGGGATGGAGATGGCTGGCAGTGCCGTCAGTGCGTAGCAGCCAGTGTAGGCACGGCGGAAGAAGAACCGGGAGCGCACGTCTTCCGGGGTCTCGAAGCTGGCGGTCAGGTCGGTATGCTTCGGAGCAGGATATGGGGCGGTGGCGGAGACCAGCACTTCCACTTGTTTCAGGGCATCCATGAACTGACGACGGAGCAAGACCCGGGCTTTGGCGGCGCGGTTGTATATCTTGGCCGGGACCAGAGACGCGGATTGGAGACGGGTCCTGGTGGCCGGGTCCAGCTCGTTGGGCCGGGTGCGCAAGATGTCGTCGCGGGCACCCGCGCCTTCAGTATCGGCGATACCGACGAAGATTGCGCCAGCCAGGGAAATCAGGGGTATGCTGACCTCCTCGACTAGCGCCCCCAAGCCCTGGAATACTTCCAGGGATGCTACGATTGACGCTCTGACCTCGGGATGTACATCCTCGCTCTCATGCAACTCTTTGATTACACCCACTCTCAGCCCCTTAACTCCTGACTCCAATGAAGCGGAGTAGTCCGGTACAGGCTGGCGGCTGGTGAATGGGTCTTTTGGATCATGTCCGGCAATTGCCTGGAGGACCAAGGCGCAGTCGCGTACTGTCTTCGTCATGGGAGCGGCGGCGTCCATGAACCAGCACATGGGAGTCATTCCGTAACGGCTCACTCTGGTGAAGGTTGGCCTCAGACCGACCACGCCGCAGTAGGATGCCGGGCCCCTGCCAGACCCGCCGGTGTCCTCTCCCACCGACGCCGCGCACAGATGTGCGGCTAGGGCGACGCCGGAACCGGCGCTGGACTCTCCGGGAGTACGTTCCAGGTCCCAGGGATTGCGGGGGATTCCCCACGGCGGGGCCTGGGTGCCTCCCATTGCCAGTTCGCTCAAGTTGAGCTTGCCGAGGAGAATGGCCCCGGCCTCACGGAGGCGAGTTATCACCGTGGCGTCTTCAGTGGGCACGAAGTCCCGGTAGACCCGGGAGCCGTTGGTGGTAAGTATGCCCTCAGTCCAGAACTGGTCCTTGACGGCGATGGGAACGCCGAACAATGCGCCCTCCGCTTCTCCCCGTGCAAGGGCGCGCTCCTGGATGTTAGCCGCTGCCAACGCCTCCTCCGAGCAGACGGTGATGTAGGCGTTGAGGCCGGAGTCAAGCCGGTCGATACGGTCCAGGTATGACCGAACCGCTTCCACGGGGGAGACGCGACCATTCCTGACGGCTTCGGCCGTCTCGGATGCGGACAGGAGGTGGATGTTCTGGGTAGTCATCTGCTTTGTCCTTGCCGGGATTGTCTGGGGGAATTCCGAAGATGCTGGCATACGTTAGCGCCAGTTGAGAGGACGGAGGTAATCCGGACGCTGGGACGCGAGGGCGGGACTGGCGACTATTCATCATCGTCGGGGAAGATGACCACCGGCTCTACCCCGTCAATGTCCAACTCCTTAAGCCGGTCCAATTCCAGAATCAGGCTCTGGAAGCGACTGGTGACCTCAGGGACCTCTTCCTCGTTTATTTCGATGCCAGCCAGCCTGGCCAATTTACGTACCTGTTCTTCGTCAGGAGCGGTCATAAACACCTCTGTTCCTGTGGACGCTGCTCTTGAAACTTCGGATTCTCAGCGTCCCCTCTGGCCCTCTGCCGGTGCATGGGGCCGGCTTCTCAGTGGCCGGCCGTTTTCCAAGCTATAGAACTCTTTAGGGGTTACAATCGTAATCATAACCGAGACATGGCTGGAGGAACAGGAGGGGGAGTGATGAGGAGAACCACAAGGGACGCCCCTGTTTATCTTCTGATTGGGCTGGTATTTGCGTGGCTGGTGGTGTCCGGCTGCGCCGACGTACCTGCCGCGGAGGTTCCAACACCGGCCCCCCCGGTGGTTGCTACCGCCATGCCGGAACCTTCCGGACCGGAGACGGTGGTTCCGACCACGCCACCATCGCCCGCCGAGACCGTCGATGCACGGACAGTAGCGCCGGAGCGTGTGGCCGAAACCCCCGTACAGGAACCTGCGCGGGCAGCGACCCCAACGCTGGTCCCCCCAACAGCGACTCCCGCTCCTGCGAAATTCAGCGTTGCAGACCGCGAAGCCCTTGCTGAGTCTGCCTTCGGCTACTTGACTGAATTGTCGGAGGATGTAGGGCCGCGGGCAAGTGCAACGGAAGATGAACTGAAGGCTGCCGAGTTCCTGATGGGCCGATTCACGGAGTTAGGCTACAGTCCCGGGTTGCAGGAATTTGAGACGGAATCCCTGACGGCTGGCGTGGCAGTCATCGTTCCAGAACGCTCGGTGGATGAGGGTATCCGGGCCCGTCCCATGTCCGGGTCGATATCAGGGACGGCGTCTGGGCTACTGGAGTTCATTGGTCTTGGCAAGGCGGACGACCTGCCATCCAAGGGACTGGAGGGCTATGTGGCCTTGATCGAGCGGGGGGAGATCACTTTCCGAAGCAAAGTGGAACAGGTTGCTGGAGCCGGCGCAGTTGCCGCCGTGATCTTCAATGATCGTCCTGGTCTATTCCAGGGAACTCTGGGGTCGGTGAGGAGCGAGATACCTGCCGTAGCGATTTCCGGGGCAGATGGAGAAGAGCTGCGGAAATTGATTGCCGACGGCGAGGTGGAAGTCGCTGTGACAGTAGAAGAGGACTTGGAAGCGTCCCGGAACATAATCATAGAGGTGCCCGGCGAGGGAAACGACGTGGTGATTCTGGGTGCACACTACGATACGGTGCCGGACTCCATCGGAGCCAACGACAACTCTTCGGGTATGGGAGTGTTGCTGGCCCTGGCCGAAGAGTTGGCCGGGCGTTCCTTCCCGTTCACCCTGCGGTTCATTGCATTCGGTTCTGAGGAGACCGGATTGCATGGCAGTCGGCATTACGTGAGCGAGTTGACCGACGAGGAGTTGGACAATATCAGAGCCATGATTAACCTGGACGTGGTGGGTGCTGGCAGAGCTCTCCGGGCGACGGGAGACCGTTGGCTGACCAGGCACGTATTGGATGCCGCCGACAGAGAAGGAATTGCTCTGAACGTCAACAGAGGATTCCGGGGAGGCGGCAGCGACCACGCCAGCTTCAGGGAAGTCGGGGTCCCGGCGATATTCTTCTACGGAGACGACCTGGCGCGCATTAACAGCCCCGATGATACGATGGAATTCATCAATCCGGACCTGTTGGGAGATACAGCGACGCTGGTGCTGGACTTGCTTGACTCTCTGGAGAACCTGCGGCGGCAATAGCCGTTAATGCGATGTCCGAACAGCCTTGGTATACTTGGCCATGAACCAGACGCCAATCTGACCTTGGCCCCCGTTCTGCAACGGGGCTGGCTATGGGAGGTTTCACATGAAATGGGCTTCCGCCATATCCGAAGAGGCAGCCCTGGAAGATGCAATCAGAGAGTGCTGCGCCGGGGTGCGCCGCCAACTGGGAGACGAAACACCGCACCTGGCGGTAACTTTCGTTTCGGCTCACCACCAGGGCGAGTATGACCGGGTGGTGGAATTGGTCCAACAGGAGTTGCCGGGAGTTCCCCTGTTTGGCTGCTCCGGCGGCGGAATCATCGGGAACGGACAGGAAGTGGAGCAAAGGCCGGCGGTATCGATAACCGCGGCCAGCCTGCCGGACGTTGAGATAGTCCAGCGGTATCTGGACAACGATAGCCTTCCCGACCTGGATGCCGGTCCAGGGTCCTGGGAGGGCCTTTTCGGAGTTAGCCCCGATGACGCCCCACAGTTCGTTATGCTGGCGGACCCGTTCTCATTCCCGGTTCAGAACCTTCTGTTGGGAATGGATTTCGCCTATAGCCGCTCAGCCAAGATCGGCGGCCTGGCCAGTGGGGGACAGCAGGGCGGCGGGAATGCCTTGTTCCTGGGCAACGAGACTCACCGTTCCGGGGCGGTGTGCCTTGCGCTGCACGGCAACATCACTGTGGACACCGTGGTGGCCCAGGGCTGCCGTCCCATCGGAAATACGATGCGCGTTACAGAAAGCCGCCGGAACCTGCTGATGCAGTTGGACGGTCAGCCTCCTCTGGTGGTTCTGCGGGAGTTGTTCGAGACCTTGAACGAAAGGGACCGGGGATTGATACGCCATTCCCTCTTCCTTGGTGTGGTGATGGACGAGTTCCTTGAGGAGCCCAGGCAAGGGGACTTCCTGATTCGCAACGTGGTCGGCATGGACGAGCGCAGCGGGGCGCTGGCCATTGGAGAACTTCTGAAAGAAGGACAACTCGTGCAGTTCCACCTGCGGGACGCCGAGACCTCCACCGAGGACCTGACGGCGGTCCTGGACCGCTATGCGGCAGACAACCGGGAAAACCAGATTCAAGGGGCGCTGCTGTTTTCCTGCCTTGGACGGGGCCAATACCTGTACGGGCGCCCTAATCACGACACTGACATCTTCCAAGAGAAACTCGGTTCGGTGCCCCTGGGTGGCTTCTTCTGCAACGGGGAGATCGGACCGGTCAGCGGCACGACATTCCTTCACGGGTACACCAGTTCCTTTGGCATCTTCCACCCGAAGCGTTAACCTGGCGGCTTTCGACTTGTTCCACCCAATATGACGGACGCAGGACGCGACTATGCCAGTCCGAAGTCTTAAGGCTGGCCTCTCCGTTTCCCTGTCCGGTCAATTCCGAGTGCAAGGGGCGCAGGCACTGGCTGGGCTTCAGGCTTGGGCGGAGGACGTCAACCGCCTCGGGGGAGTCCACGCCGGAGCAGTTCAGCGGCCTGTTTCTGTCGTCTTCTACGACGATGAAAGCCGGGCTGAACGGGCCCGCCTCGTCACCAAAAGGCTGATTACCGAGGATCGGGTTGACTTGCTATTTGGCCCGTACTCGGCCGGACTTACAACCGCGGCGGTTGAGGTAGCCGAGGAACACGGCAGGTTGCTCTGGAACCAGGGAGGGGCATCGGATGCAGTGTACCGGCAAGGTCATCATCTGGTCGTCGGAATTCTCACACCTGCCACTCAATACCTGGCTGGTCTGCTACCCTTGGTGCGACGTGCCGCCCCGGAGGCGAAGTCAATAGCAATTCTGCGAGCGTCCACCGGAGCGTTCCCACGGACGGTCAGCGCGGGAGTGGAAGCCCGGGCTGCGGAGTTGGGTTTCCGGGTTGAGAGGGTATGGGAGTTCGAGGCGTCTATCACCGACTTCAGACCGCTCCTGGATGACTTGGCATCAAACCCGCCCGATGTTCTGGTAGGGGTGGGCCGGATAAGGAACGACCTGTTGCTGGCCCGTCAAATCGCCGAGTCCGGCAGGGCTATCAACGCAGCTGCCCTGGTGGCCACACCCATCCGGCAATTCATTGAGGAGATGGGGGACCTGGCCGATGGGTTCATTGGGCCGAGCCAGTGGGAACCGTCCGGGAGTTACCCCAACACCTGCGGGCCAACCGGCCGCGAGGTGTTGGAGTCCCTGGCAAGGCAGGGCCAGCAGGCCGTGGACTATCCTATGGTGCAGTCCTACGCGGCTGGCCTGGTGGCCCAGAAATGCCTTGAACACACGGGCACGACGGACGACCAAGCATTGCGCGACGCTGCTGGACAACTGGAGCTCTCCACATTCTATGGCAAGTTCAAGATAGACCCGGAGACAGGCCGGCAGATAGGACATTCGGTGGTCCTTGTCCAGTGGCAGCAGGGGCGGAAGGTAATCGTCTGGCCATCGGAACAGGCGGAGCGTCCCCTGGCGTATCCCTGGCGGACCTGGGCGTGAGAAATCCACACTGTTGAGGGCAAACGATGAGGCTTGAGGGCCATACGGCGCTGATCACAGGGGCAGGGCGCGGTATCGGGCGGGCCATAGCAATGGTCTTCGCCTCTGAGGGCGCAAGGTTGGCGTTGGCGGCGCGGTCCGCAGGGGAGCTTGAGGAAACTGCCCGCTTGGTCCGGGAGGCGGGCGCGGAGGCCATCGTTGTGACGGCTGACGTTACCGAGGATGCTCAGGTCCGGACGATGGTGGAGCAGACGCTGGCGCGCTATTCTGCCATCGATGTTCTGGTCAACAGCGCAGGCATCGCCGGGCCGGTAGGTCCAATGCCGGAGAATGACGTTGGGCAGTGGGTCCGCACCGTGCAGGTGAACCTGGTCGGGACTTACCTTTGCTGCCGGCACGTATTGCCGGTGATGCTGCGCCAGAACCGGGGCCGGATCGTGAACCTGTCGGGAGCCGGCGCGACCAACGCATGGCGGGACATGTCTGCGTACTGTTCCAGCAAGGCGGCAGTGGTGCGGCTCACTGAGACGCTGGCGCTGGAGCTTGAGGGGACAAACGTCCGGGTCAACGTGCTGGGGCCGGGGTCGGTCCATACCCGCATGTGGGAGGAAATACTGGAGGCCGGCACGGCGGCTGGGAACCGGGAGTTACAGCAACGCGGCGAGATGGTTACCACGGGAGGAGGCGCTTCAATAGCGCGGGCCGCGGAGTTGGCAGTGTACCTGGCGAGCGACGAAACGGGAGACCTGAACGGCCGTCTCATCAGCGCAACGAGCGAGGACTTCCCATTTTCACCGGAGACTCTCCGGCAGATCAAGGAGTCGGAAGCGTTTCTAATTCGCAGGGTGGAGTTGGGATAGGGGGATTGCCCTTGCTCCCGGACGTGGTTCTCCCCGATATTGAAGAGGCGCGGTCAAAAACAAGGGCAATTGTCCCTACTTGGGGTTTAGGCCTCCAGCTTTACCGGGTTTTGCAGGATGCCTATGCCGCTGATGTCTATCTCGCAGATGGCGCCGTCTCCCATGTCCTGGGTCGTGCCGGGAGTGCCGGTGAAGATGCAGTCGCCGGGTTCCAGCGTGACGTAGCGGGTGATGAACTCAATCATCGTCGGTACGTCGAAAATGAGATGGGCGGTGGTCTCGTTCTGCTCTTCGCTGCCGTTCACACGGGTCCGCAGGTGCTGGTTGTGGGGGTCGGCATCGGTCTCAATCCAGGGTCCCATGGGCGAGAAGGTGTCTGCGGACTTGGCCCGCCACCAGTCTGAGTTGTTCTCGTTGCGGTCCCGCTGCTGCCAGTCGCGGGCGCTGACGTCGTTGCCGCAGGTATAGCCCAGCACATGGTTGAGGGCCTCTTCCTTGGAAACGTTGCGGCACTTGTCCTTGATCACCACGACCATTTCCCCCTCGGCGTCGAACCGCTGCACTTCCTTGGGGCGGATGATGGAGTCTCCGGGGCCTATGACGCTGGTTGGGGTCTTGTGGAAAATCATGGGGTATTGGGGTGCCGGGCGGTCACCGATATGGCTGGTGTAGTTTAGGCCCATAGCAAGAATCTTGCCTGGCATCACTGGGGCCAGCAACTTGACATCGGACAGGTCGTGAACGTGGTCGGTGAGCTTGACCGGCGAGTCGAAGAGACTGCCTTCGATGGCTGTGACCTTGTCCCCGTCAACGACGCCGTGATGCTCGGTACCGTGGGCAAGATACCTGGCGATTCTCATTAGTTTCCTCCTTCGTCGCTACTGTTTGATTCTGATTCGACCTGGAATTCGGGCCAGTGGCTCCTGGTGGGCGCGGGGATGGCAAGTCGCCCGGTCCTGTACCCGGTCAACTCTCTATGACCAGCTTTCCGAAGAAGTTGCTGGCCTCCATTGTACGGTGGGCTTCGGCCACCTCTTCCAGAGGAAAGACCTGGCTAACTATGCCGTGGAGCGCGCCGTTGTTCACCACCTTCATCATGTCGGCAAAGGTGCGTCTGCTTCTCCCGCCGCTGCCCATCAGGTGCAGGGGACGCCCCTGAAGGATCGACAGGTCCATGTTGGCCCGTGAGCCGGAGGTGACGCCGGTTATGACCAACCTGCCGCCAGGTTTGAGGCACTGGAGGTTTTCCTCCCAAACGTCCGCTCCCACACAGTCGAACACCAGGTCAACGCCCTTGCCGTCGGTCAGTTCCAGGACTCGACGGCTGAAGCTATCGGTCTCGCGGTAGTTTATCCCTTCGTCTGCGCCCAACTCTCGGGCCTTTTCCAGTTTCCAGTCGCTGCCTGCGGTGGTGATAACCCGGGCGCCCATCATTTTGGCGATCTGAATGGCCATGCTGCCGACGCCACTGCCCGCGGCCTGCACCAGTACCTCATCCCAAGGTTTGACCTGGGCCTGAGTGACCATGCAGTGCCACGCAGTATGGCCGACGATGGGCAACGCGGCGGCTTCGGTGAATGGCATGGAGTCGGGGATGACGTAGGCGTTGCCCGCAGGGGCGGTGACGTACTCGGCATGGCCGCCGTCCAGGTCTACGCCTATGCGTTTCTGGCTGGCGCAGTACTGGTCAAGTCCAAGGAAGCAGTTTTCGCAGGTGAGGCACTTCACCCGGTTATCCACGAGCACCCTGTCTCCGATTTTGAGGGATGTCCGGGCGTCGGGGCTGATGTTCACCACTTCACCGGCCACGTCACAACCCATGATATGAGGCAGACCGCCGCGTTGGTTAGCGCGCTGGCGGATGCCCATGTCGAGCCGGTTGAGGGCGCTGCCGCGAACCCGGAGCATTACTTCGCCGGGGGCAACTTCCGGCTCAGGCCTGTCGCCGTAGACCAGCTTCTCGGGACCTCCTGAGTCCTGGATGTATACGGCTTTCATGTCCTCTTTATCTCCTTAACACCGGCCCTGGCGAAGCTGTACACGTGCGCCGGTCTGAGTCCGGTTTCTGCTGTTCCGCAGGGGAAATGCCAATGAGATATTACGCCCCATTCCGCAGTGTAGTCAAAGGCGGAAACCTTGCCGGCGTATCCCGCTGTGACTGTGTGGCGGGCAAGTACCGGACCCGCCTGGAGCGGCGATAAATCGAATTGACACGGGTTTTGGGCCGATGTTATATTGCTCTGACCGATTACGGAATCGGGCAACGCCCGAATCCCCGAGAACATGATGCTTCTTCAGCAGACTAAGGGCCAGTATTCCGATGTTTAGCTGGCGAGCCTTATAACTATAGAATAGCGATTTCCCCGAGAGCTATGACAGTAGACGCGACATCGCTATTCCCCTACCATTCCCCGGTTTTTCCTTTTTTGAGAATTCCTCTCATCATTCTCCGGCCAGGCCCGACGGCGATATAGCTGCGCCGAGTTCTTCTCAGGGAGGTTGTCACAATGCAATCAAGCGTGCAAATGCGCGATTTCGTGGTCCGCTTCGCCGGCGAGGGCGGACAGGGGGTGGTAACCTCAGCCGAAGGTCTGGCGCAGGCTTCTACCCAAGTCGGCTATCACGCGCTGACCTTCGCTACCTTTCCGTCCCAAATCCTGGGCGGTCCCACCTGGACTCAGGCACGGATCGCGGTCGACCCGGTGTTGAGCCCCGGAGACGACGTGGACGTACTGGTGGCCTTCAATCAGGAAGCTTACGATACTCATGCTGAAGAAGTACGCGACAGCGGCGTAATCATCTTCAACTCCAACGAGTTCGAGCTTGAAGGGGATAGCCGGGGCTTCGGCTTGCCCTTTGACGAATTGGCCCGGTCCACGGGCAACAACCGGGCTGCCAACATGGTCATAATAGGCGCACTGGCGTACTTGGTGGACATGCCCCAGTCCTACCTCGAGGAGTTCGTGACCAAGCGTTTCAGCCGAGGCAGGGCTGGCGACGACGAGATCATCCGCTCCAACATCCAGGCACTGTCATTGGGGCGAGAGCACATGTCGTCCAGCGGGCTTTCCCTGGGCGCTCTGGAATCGCCCCAGATGCCTGACTACCCGCAGTTGATGCTGAAGGGGAACGAATCACTCTCCCTGGGGGCGTTGGCCGGCGGCTTGGAATTTTATGTCGGCTACCCCATTTCCCCGGCGACAACGATCCTGGTCTACATGGAACGGAACCTGGTGGGCAAGAACAAGTTTGCTTACCAGGTCAGCTCGGAGATTGAGTCAATTACCGCCATCCTGGGCGCGGGTTTCTCCGGGAAGAAGGCGATGACGGCAACCGCGGGCCCCGGATTCTCCCTGATGGGGGAAGGACTTGGTCTGGGGTGGATCGCGGAGATCCCACTGGTGGTCGTGGACGTGCAGAGAGGCGGCCCGGCCACCGGACTGCCTACCAAGACGGAACAGTCGGACCTGATGGCCTGTATGTTCCCGGCACACGGCGACGTGAGGATGCCTGTCATTGCGGTGGGTTCCGTGGAGGAATGCTTCTACGGGGCGATCAAGGCGTTGGACTGGTCAGAGCGGTATCAAGGCCCGGTCGTACTAATGACAGAGATGTCCCTCGCGGAGCGGGCGCAAAACATCCGAAAGCCGGACCTGAGTAAGGTGCAGCCGGAGAGCCGATTGGTGTATAGCGGAAACAATGGTTACATGCGATACGCCGGTTGGGAGCTGTCTCCCATGCCCCTGCCTGGCAAGCCCGGCGCATACGTTGCCAACGGCAGCGAACATGACGACATCGGGGATACGACCCACCTGCCCTCCCGCCATGTGCAGATGACAGAGCGGCGGTTCAGCAAGCTGAAGCTGCTTGAGGAGAATGAATACGAGCGGGACAATGCTGATGAGTCCGTGGTGGTAATGCCTTGGGGCGGTTCCAAGGGGCCTGGTCTCGAAGCGTACAACGCCCTGAGGTCGCAAGGCGTTCCCATTGGCTGGCTCTATACCATGTACCTTAACCCGCTGCCTCCGAGGCTACTGGAGGAACTGAGGCAGAAGGAGTTGGTGATCGTCCCGGAGCTTAACTTCCAGGGGCAATTTGCCAGCATTTTGCGGTCCCAGGGCGTCCGCGCCGAGGCGATCACGCAATACACCGGGCTCCCATTCAAGGTCCGGGACCTGGTGGAGAAGATCACCAAGATGACCCAGTCCACGAAGAAGGAGATGGCCGGCGTATGAGCAAGAAGAATCCTGAATACGACTTCAAATGGTGCCCCGGTTGCGGCGACTTCGGTGTGCGCCGGGCGCTTGAGTTCGCAATGATCGACCGGCTGGAGACGACCGGTCAACCTATGGAAAGCAACGTGGTGGTTGCAGGGATCGGTTGCTCCGGCAACCTGGTGCATCTGCTGGAAGGGCCTCAGCCCTACGGGTTCCACGGGATACATGGGCGGTCTCTGCCCATTTCCTTCGGGGTCAAGATGGCGCGGCCGGAACTCAACGTTGTGGTAGTCGCGGGAGACGGTGACTTCCTGAGCATTGGCGGGGAGCATATCGGGCCACAGGCGGCCCGTAACCTGAACGTCTGCGCCGTGGTTATGGACAACGGGGTGTATGGTCTGACCAAAGGCCAGAGTTCCCCGACCACGAAAATTGGCGAGATAACCAGCTCGACTCCCTACGGAAAGCTGGAGTCCGAGATTGACCCGCTGGAGCTGTATCTTACGCTGGGAGTTTCGTTCATCGCGTCAGGTTTCTCCGGCCAGCCCAGGCCGTTGGCCAACCTGATAACCCAGGGGATGGAGCATCCAGGGTTCTCCATCGTGCACGTTCAGTCTCCATGCACGACCTACAACGATACCTTCGAGGCGTTGAAAGGCAACCCGCGTAAGGGGATCGATCCGGCACTGTTCACTGTACCAGAGGACCACGACGCGAGCAGCCGGGCCTCGGCCTACGAACTGTTGCAACAGCCGGGGATACCTGTTGGCGTAGTATATCAGGACGGCAACCGCACCTCTCTTGACCATCAGGTCGAGTCGATGTGGGAGAGAGCGACGGAGAGGACTGTGCAGAGCTTGATGGATGCCTTTGAGTTCTGATCCTGATTCCCGACCCAAACCATAAATGAAAACTCCCCGCACATGACGGGGAGTTTTCTTTTCGGTCTTGAACTGGGAAGCTGCTGGGGCTCAACGGGACTATTCCGTTGAGGAAAGAGGGCTATGGCTACCGGGGACGACGGCTAGTAGCTTGTGTCAAGGGACGCGCTCTCCAGCCCTTCGTACTTGGACGGGCATTTGACCAGGATGTTATTGGTCTGGAACACGTTGTCGGGGCCGTGGCTGCCTTCGAGAATGATCTCTGAATGGGGGTTGAAGAACAGGTCGGGGAGTACGCCTTCATAGGTGGCGGCTAACTGCGCGCCGGACTCGTCATCATGAAGCCGGAAGCTGGAAATAGTGGAACTGCCCTGACGCTCGAATGACCCTTCGACCAGCTTGCCCCAGACCCTGACCATCCGGCCGTCCTGAGCGTCCTCCTTGTTGGTAAACTCGGTGACGCTGAGAGACCAGAGGTCGTTGTTGAGGGCGGCATAGACCATGTATCCAAGCGCCATCGCCACCACCGCTCCCAGGATCGCAAAGCGGACCAGCATCTTGCCGCCGTTGCCGGGGTAGGGAACCGTTTCCTGTTGCAGGCTCAGGTCCGCCAAGTGCTATACCTCGGATCGATTTCGTAGCAGCTATTATACACCGGGCAGACGGCTGAGGCAGCCTGTTCCCCGGTATCTGGCGGCAATGCATGTTGCGTCCCTTGGGAACTCAGACCCCGTCCGGCGGTTGATTCTCCTCCAGGAAACGGCGCAATTCCCGTATTTCCCGCTCCATCTCATGCTGTCTGCGGGACATGAAGAAGGCATAGGTGAAGAAGACTATCCAGCTAACTGCGAATGCAGCGAAGAGGTAGGCCAGGTTTGAGGCTGGCGCGGCTGCCTGAAGCAGGGTTACCAACTCATAAACTCCAGAATAGTTTCCGCGGATAGCCTATTGCCATACTTAAAGGGAAGACCGCCGAAGTGCAAGCCGGATGGCGCGAGAATCGTCCTCGGACTTGCGCAAGGATGCCCTCTCCATTACAAGATAGACGAACAGCAGAAGGAAAGTCAGCATGGAAAATAGCAGGATGTTCAGCATCACGGGTTCCAACGCTCCCGCCTCTGCCATTGGCCCCACCACTGGAGCGGGATGGATTGAACGCCACCAGACGACCGAGTAGTAGACGATAGGCACGTCAATGAACCCGATTATGCCGACGACTGCGGAGTACATGGCGCCCTTGGCCCGGTTCGGAGCCGCATAGCCTACCATAAGGTATCCCACATAGATGAACCAAAGGATCAGGGTTGTAGTCAGACGAGGCTCAAATGTCCACCAGGTGTTCCACACAGGCCGCGCCCAAATCATGCCGGTGAGCAAGGCCAAGGACACGAACACTACCCCGACCTCGGCGGCCGAGTACGCTATCCGGTCTGCCGCAGGGCTGCGCTTGACCAAGTAGACAATACTGCCCACGAACACGACGAAGAAGGCGAGGAACGACAACAGCGCCAATGGCACGTGGAAGTAAAATACTCGCTGGACGTCTCCGATAACGGCGTCGGTGGGCGCGACCTGAAAGATTAGCCAAAGGTCGACGACCATCATCAGTCCGCACAGGACCAAAAGACCGCCCTTTAGATTCATGCGCCGGAGACCGTGGAGCACCGTCTGAAATTCCTCTACTCCTCGACCACTGCCCCGAAAATCCAGGGGCATACTACCAGGAAAATGGCGTCGAATGCACCCAGCAGAGGCCACCACCTGGCAAGGGCTTCTCCCGGCTGGACTCCGATAGCGGCGGCAGAAGCCTCAACCGCGCCGATTATAACCGGCAGGGCCACGGGAAAGAACAGGACAGGGAGCATGATTTCACGGGACCGGGTCTGCACGGCAATGACGGAAAATAGGGTGCCCACCAGGGCAAATCCCAGAGTCGCCAGCACGACCGTGACTATCAAGCTCCAGGACAGAACCGGGAAGTCCAGAAACACACCGAATACAGGCAATAGTAGAACTTCCACCAGCAGCATGAACAGGAAACTGCTGAACGCTTTACCCAGGAAGATGGCGTCCCGGCTTGCCGGGGTAAGCAGGAGGCCCTCCAGCCCGCCCTGTTCGCTGTCGCGGACAAAGGCCCGGTTCATGGCCAGTGAACCGGCAAATGTGAATGTCACCCAGAGGATGCCAGGGGCCAGGGCAGTGACGCGCTGCGGAGTCACGTTCAGGGCGAAGTTGAACATCACAGCCACAAGCAACCCGAATACCAGGACAGACACCACCAAGTCCCGGGAGCGCCACTCCAGCACGATGTCCTTCCACACCACGATGAGGACGGGTCGAACAAACTGGGCCAAGGGCGAGTCACCGCCTGGTGATTGGAGTCATCGGAGACTCACTGTACAGCCCCGGATACTGCCGTTGCCAGGTCTCGGACCATTGGCTGGTCTGATGTCCTATTCTGGCCGTCATTCAGGAATCGGACCCCCCCGTTGGCAAGGACTCCTACGCGGTCAGCCCACGAGGTGGCTATTGCGGCGTTGTGGGTAGTCATCAATACTGCACCGCCGGAGACTGTCCAGTCTTTCAGAGTCTCGCGTAAGCTGGCGATTGCGGCGGTGTCCAGACCCGATTCCGGTTCATCCATCAACAGGACTCGGGGCCGGTGGAGGATGGTCCGCGCGATGGCCACCCGCTTCCGCAAGCCGTGGGACAGGTTGCGGGCGCGTTGGTGGGCGCGGTCGGACAGGCCCAACATGGCCAGGGTGTCCAGGGCCCGTTGCCGGGGGTTGCTCAGGTTGAAAAGGCGAGCGTAATAGGTCAAGTTCTCCAGGCAGGTCAGATCATCATAGAGGAAGTTGCTGTGGGCCAGAACGCCTATGTTCCGGCGCACCGCCGATGCCTGACGGCGGACGTCCAGACCGGCCACCTCCAAGCTGCCGGCATCCGGTCTGGTCTGAGTGGACAGAATGCGAAGGAGCGTGGACTTGCCAGCCCCGTTGGCGCCCAGCAACGCCACCATTTCTCCCCATGACACCGTGATATCCAGACCCCAGAGGACCGGGATGTCGCCGTAGCTCTTCTCCAGGCCCCGGACGGCAACGGCTCTGTCCACGGCAACTCCGGGCAAGGTCTCCACTCGCTCCGGCCTTGCCTTAAGGATGCTTGATGCTGACGCCGCCATCGACGGCCCAGGTCTGTCCTGTGACGTAGGCGGCGGCGGGAGAGGCGAGGAATACCGCTAGATAGCCAGGTTCTTTCAAGTATCCGACACGGCCCAGGGGGACCTGGCCCACCGCCGCTTCCTGGCGGGTCTGGTATGCCCTCGGGTCCATCTGCTCGGGGTCGGGGAAGGAACCGGGAGCTATGCAGTTGACCCGCACGCCAAAGGGTGCCCACTCCTGGGCCAGGCATTCGGTAAAGCGCATCAACCCCGCCTTGGCCGCGTCATAGGCGGATGACTCAGGACGCCCGCGGAAAGATGCCCATCCCGAGATATTGATGACGTTGCCCTGCCGCCGTTCTAGCAGGTGCTCGCCAATAGCGCGGCAGCCCTGGAATGCTTCGGTAAGGTTGATGTCTACAACGTGATGCCAGTCCTCTTCGGTCATGCCGTCCAGTGTTCCGCCCGGCAGCTTGACCACCGGCTTGCGTATGGCGTCGCCCACACAGTTGACCAAGGTGTCCACGTGGCCGAACTCCGAGAGAACTTCCCGGACTATGCGTTCCATGTCCGCCGACTTGGTGGCGTCGCCGCTTAACGCTATCGCGTTGCCGCCCATAGCCCGGACTTCCTCTGCTACCCTGGTTGCCCCAACATTGGTCAAGCCGGTGATGGCTACATCGGCTCCGGCTTCGGCGAACACCAGAGCTATGCCCTTGCCTATGCCACGTCCCGCACCGACCAGCAACACCTTTTGCCCAGTGATGTCAAACTCTGGGATGTTCATTTCTCATTCCCTTTACTCTGCTCTGTACAGCGGGTTGGAACCGTCCCCACGGAGGGAGCATGGTCGCCTTAAGTCGCGGGAGAAGTGTATCCAAGGACGATTCTACAGTCAATCGGCCACGTCCGCCCGTCCGGTGAAAGTCGCGGTCGCGGGGCGTACTTACAGAACAGGGTGTCAGGGCGTCGTTGTTTCGTCTTTTGTGTGTATGCTAGAATCGGCCCATGAGTGAAGTTAAATTCTGGGTGGCCTTGAACAGGGTGCCGCGTCTGGGCCCTGCCAGGTTCCGTAAGCTGGAGTCCTACTTCGGAAGTCTGGAACACGCTTGGAACGCCGGGCCTGGCGACTTGAAACGCGCCGGGATGGACGACCGGGTGGTTAGAGATTTCCATACGGTGCGGACTAGGACGTCCCCTGACATGGAGATGGAACGGCTTGAACGCGTAGGAGTGATGCCGTTGACCTGGCACTCCCCCGGCTACCCGGGACGTCTGAAAGAAATTCCAGATCCGCCCCCGGTGCTGTACTCGAAGGGCGAGATGCTGCCCGGCGACGAGAGGGCGGTTGCCGTGGTGGGTACCCGCATCCCCAGTCCCTACGGACGGGAAGCGGCGGCAGCGTTGACCAAAGAGCTCTCCCAAAACGGGATCACTGTAGTCAGCGGACTGGCCAGAGGCATTGACGGAATTGCCCATCGTACTACCCTGGAATCCGGCGGTCGCACCATAGCGGTATTGGCCAGCGGACTGGACATCATCTATCCAAAGGAACACGCCGGTCTGGCCCGCCAGTCCCAAGAGAACGGGGCGCTGCTTAGCGAGCACCCGCTGGGGGTCAAGCCTGATCCCAGGGCTTTCCCCAGGCGCAACCGTCTGATTAGCGGCATCAGCCTCGGCACCCTGGTGGTCGAGGCCGGAATGGGCAGCGGCTCCCGTTGGACGGTGTACCATGCCCTGGAACAAGACCGGGAAGTATTCTGCGTCCCCGGCACCATATTTTCGCCGAACAGCCGGCTCACCAACCAGTTGATCCAGGAAGGGGCGAAGCTGGTCTCCAGCGTGGATGATATTCTGGAAGAACTCAACCTTACATCGGTGGCCAAGCAGATGGAGATGCCCATGCCCGCAGCTGCGCCCGCAGGGGAACATGCTGTCGATGATATGGATGGGGCACTGCTGGGCCTCCTGAACGATGAGCCGGTACATATAGATGATC
Organism: Dehalococcoidia bacterium; assembly: GCA_034422355.1. Lineage (GTDB taxonomy): Bacteria > Chloroflexota > Dehalococcoidia > Lucifugimonadales > UBA3495 > CATOSP01. The sequence continues at coordinate 95,924 of DAOUJS010000171.1, forward strand.
TTGGAAGGAGCGCCGGAATTCCCATAGCGCAGGTGAGCGGAATGCTCACAATGCTGGAACTCAAGGGAATGGCGCGGCAAGTGGGTTGTATGCATTACGTTCGGGTGCGTGAGGTGGTGGCAGTCTATGGTAACTAAAGCCAAGCCAAAGGCGTCGGCCAAGGCAAAGACTGCTGCTGCCAAGTCCAAAAAGGCCAGCCCTCGGTCCAGGAAGGGCGGGAGCGCGGGAAAGCAGTTGGTGGTTGTGGAATCCCCCGCCAAGGCGCGTACCGTGGGGCAAATTCTCGGCAACAAGTATGTTGTGGCCGCCTCTCAGGGCCACGTGCGGGACCTGCCGAAGAGCAAGATCGGCGTTGAGGTAGAGAACGACTTCGAGCCCTCTTACGTGATCATGCGAGACAAGCGGTCCATCCTGAAGGACCTGAAGCAGGCGGGAGACCAGGCTTCGAGCATCTACCTGGCCACCGACCCGGATCGGGAGGGCGAGGCCATCTCATGGCATCTGCAACAGGCGGCCCAGTGGGACCAGAGGCCCGATCCTCCAAAGCGAGTAGTGTTCCACGAAATCACCAAGCAGGCGGTGGAGGAGGCTTTCGAGCACCCCCGGGAAATCGATATGCAGTTGGTGAATGCTCAGCAGGCGCGTCGCATTCTTGACCGGCTCGTGGGCTACCAGATCAGCCCGTTGTTGTGGCGTAGAGTTCAGCGGGGCCTGTCTGCGGGACGTGTCCAGTCCGTGGCGCTGCGGATGGTCGTCGACCGGGAGAAGGAGATTCAAGCCTTTGTGCCGGTGGAGTCGTGGACACTGGAGGCGCAGCTTCACAAGGAAGGAGACCCGGCGGACAAGACCGATTTGTTTACCGGGGTATTGCACTCGGAGAAGGGCAGCCGCAGACGGCTCAACATCCCCAACGAAGATGAGGCACGCGGATACGAGGCTGAACTGAAGGATGCCTCCTACGCCGTTGCCGACGTCCGCAAGCGGGAGGTTCGGCAGCGCCCCACCGCGCCGTTCACTACAAGTACGCTTCAGCAGGAAGCGGGCCGCAAGTTAAGGCTCACGCCCCGGCGCACCATGATGGTGGCCCAGGAGTTGTACGAGGGTCTACCCATAGGGGGTGGCGACTCCGTGGGTCTGATTACCTACATGCGCACCGACTCAGTGCAGGTAGCGTCGTCGGCGATGCAGGAGACCCGGGAGTACATATCCGAGAAGTACGGGAAGAATTACGTGCCGGACAAGCCCCGGACATTTTCGACCCGGGCCAAGGCGGCGCAGGAGGCCCACGAAGCCATCCGGCCTACGTCCATCATGCGCACGCCGGACTCGCTCAAGTCCCATCTGAGCCAGACCCAGCTGAGAGTATACCGGCTGATATGGGAGCGCATGGTTGCCAGTCAGATGGCGGATGCCCGGTCCGAAGCTACCACAGTGGATATTGAGGCGACCTGCCAATCCTCTGGCAAGGTGTACATATTCCGGGCGACGGGTTCCGTGTTGGTGTTTCCCGGCTTCCGGGCCGTTTACATGGAGAGCCAGGACGATACCGACGACGGCTCGGTCCAGGCTCTGCCCGCGCTGGCCAGGGACGATAAGCTCGCCTGCGAGAAGCTGGAGGCCCTCCAACACTTTACCAAGCCGCCGCCAAGGTTCACTGAGGCCACTCTCATCAAGGCGATGGAGGAGAAAGGCATCGGCCGGCCCAGCACTTACGCGCCGACGGTAGGGACGTTGCTCGACCGTCACTACGTGGCCAAGGAGCAGAACCGGCTCGTGCCGACAGTGCTGGGGACGACAGTAACCGAGTTGCTGCTCAATTTCTTCACCGACGTGATGGACCTGGACTTCACCGCAAAGATGGAAGAGGAGCTGGACGAGGTATCCCGGGGCGAACGGGAATGGGTGCCCATGCTCGACGAGTTTTACGACCCGTTCCAGAAGGCGCTGGAAAAGGCAGAGGAGTCCATGCCCCGGACCAAGATCGAAGAGGAAACCGACGAAGTCTGCGACAACTGTGGCCTTCCGATGGTCATTAAGACCGGAAGGTTCGGGCGGTTTATGGCCTGCACGGGCTTTCCTGATTGCCGCAACACAAAGCCGATACTTAACCGCACCGGAGTCAATTGTCCCCGGTGCGGCGGGGACTTGGTGGAGAGGCGGAGCCGGGGAGGCAGGCGTCCTTTCTACGGGTGTTCCCGATACCCGGAGTGCGACTTCCTGGTCAACCAGCGTCCGCTTCCCGCGCCGTGCCCTGAATGCAGCGGCCTCATGGTCCAGCGCAGCCGTGACATGGCAGCCTGTACCAACTGCGACTGGAGCGAACCAGTGGCGGAGCAAGGCCAGGAACAGATGGCAGTCAGTGGTTGATACGGCCGCAGAGGGTGCTTCCAAGGCTGTGCTGGATAGGCCAGACTCCTTGGAATTGGCCCGCTTCGACGCTCTGGCCGAAAGGTTCCCAGCCTACCTCCGCGGTCAGCGCAGGCTGGCCGACAACACCGTGCGGATCTACCTCGATGATTTGTCCACTTTCCGCGAGTTTATCCACCTGCGCGATTTGACCCTGGAAGGAATGGACCGGCAGATGCTTCGGGCCTATTTGGCCTGGCTGGCCACCGAGGCCCGGGGGAATGGCGAAGGCTATGCCAGGGTGAGCATTGCCCGGAAGTTGGCGGCTCTGCGGTCTTTTTATCGGTTCCTGGTGCAGGAAGGGATGTTCAAGTCCAGCCCAGTCCCTTCGGGGCGCAGTTTTTCAGTGAAATTGGATAAGCCCCTGCCCCCGTTCCTGGGACAGAAAGAAGCTGCGAGGCTCTTGGACGTTCCCGAGGAGACTACCCCGACAGGAGTCCGGGACCGGGCGATACTTGAGGTGCTCTATGGATGCGGTGTGAGGCTTGCCGAGATTCAAAGCATCGACATTGAGCATGTCAACATGGACCGCCGGGAAATCAGGGTTATCGGCAAAGGGTCTAAGGAACGGCTGGTGGTGTTCGGCCAGCACGCTGCTGACGCGCTGCAACGCTACATGGAAGAGGCGCGGCCCCAACTGGGTTCCGGGCCAGAACAAGCCCTGTTTCTCAACCGCTATGGCAGCCGTCTGTCCCGGCGCAGTCTGGAAAAACTGGTCAAGGGTTACGCAATACGGGCAGGCGCGCGAGAAGACGTTCACCCTCATACGCTGCGGCATACTTTCGCCACCCACATGCTGGAGGGCGGGGCTGACCTCAGGGTGATCCAGGAGCTTCTTGGCCACTCCAGCCCCACTACCACCCAGATTTATACCCACGTGACCAAGCAGGAAGCCCTGGCATCATATCTCAGCCACCATCCCCGGTCAGTGGCTGGGTCCCGCGCAAGGGCAGGCAACGAAGAAAACCTGTCGGACCCCGACCCGGAAGGCGAAGTATGACCAGGTTCCTCGTCCTGAATGGCCCTAACATCAATATCCTGGGACGGCGCAATCCTGGTATCTATGGCTCCAAGACCCTGGACGAGGTCAACCAGGAGATTACCAACACCGCCGAAAGATTGGGCGTGGAGGTTGATTTCTTCCAGTCGAACCTGGAAGGTGAGCTCATCGACATCATCCAGGAGAACTGGGGCCTGGTCGAAGGCATCATCATCAATCCCGGGGCGCTCACTCATTACGGCTACTCGCTGAAGGACGGTCTGATAGATTCCGGAGTGCCGGTGGTCGAAGTGCACTTGGGAAACCCCTACGCCCGGGAAGACTGGCGCAGGCACTCGGTCATTACGGACATCGCCCGTGGCCAGATTGCAGGCTTTGGTTACAGAAGCTATACTGCGGCGCTGGAGATTCTGACCGCAATCGTGAATGAGGAAGCAGCGGGATGAGGGCGCGTCTGGAGCGCGTGATGGGTGGTTTGGGAGCGCAGGGTCTGGACGCTCTTCTCATCTCATCGCCACAGAACCGGAGCTATCTGTCCGGGTTCACCGGCTCCACCGGACATCTCCTCCTGACCCAGGACCGGGCGCTGCTGGCCACCGATGGCCGCTACTCCGAGCAGGCCGTCAACGAGGCTGCCGGCTGCGAAGTCCTTACGCTTGGGCCGGGCTGGGGCTGGCTTCTGGAGGGTTTGCGGCAGAGCGGGTGCAGGCGGCTGGGCTTCGAGAGCAACTATATGACAGTCGCCGCCTACAACACCCTGGTCGATGCAGTCAAGGAAGACGAGGGTCTCAACCGAGTTTCCCTGCTACCCGCGGCGAGCCCGGTCGAGGAGCAGCGCGCTCTGAAGGACGCCGATGAACTGGAGCTCTTGCAGAAGGCTATCGATGCCTCCGACGCTGCAATGGAAGCCGTTCTTCCCACAGTCACCGAGGGCATAAGCGAACGGGAAATTGCCTGGCGTATGGAGTCCGCGATGCGGGAGTTCGGAGCTGAGAGCGCCAGCTTCGGGACCATAGTAGCCGCCGGACCCAACGCCGCGATGGCTCACCACAGACCCACAGACCGGCCGGTCCAGGACGGCGAACCGATAGTCATTGACATGGGCGCCCGAGTCGGGGGGTATTGCTCGGACATAACCCGGACCGTGACAGTGGGCGAAGGCGACGAGACCTTCCGGCGGGTCTACGACATCGTGCTGGGCGCGCAGCTTGCCGCCATTGCCACAGTGAGCGCGGGTATGACCGGCGGGGACTGCGATGGGCTGGCGCGTGGTGTCATAGCAGAGGCTGGCTACGGCGACGGCTTTACCCACAGCCTGGGCCATGGCGTTGGGCTGGCGGTCCATGAGAAGCCCCGGGTGGGACCGGGGTCCACCGATGTCCTCTGCCCAGGCATGGTGTTTACCATCGAGCCGGGAATATACGTCAGCGGGTGGGGTGGAGTGCGCATTGAGGATGTGGTGCTGTTAAAGGAAACCGGAGCGGTCCCCCTGAGCCGGGCTGGCAAGTGAGGCGGAAGCTGGCGGACCAGCCCGGGATTTTCGGGTCCGCATGGAGATAGATTCAGATGAGCATCAACTTTAGCGACCTCAGCCGGGGCATGGTGATCGAACTGGACGCCCAACCGTGGCAGATAATGGAATATGAACGTCACAAGATGCAGCAGCGTGCGCCGGTGACACGGATCAAGATGAGGAACCTCATCAATGGCACCGTGGTAGAGCGCACATTCCAGCGTTATGACACGGCGTTCGCAGTGGCGGACATAGATAACCGGGAAGCCCAGTTCCTCTACACGGACGGCCAGTACTATTACTTCCTCGACCAGGAGAGTTTTGACCAGCACGAGTTGAGCAAGGAGCTTCTCGGCAGCGCCCTCAACTACCTGAAAGAGCAGATGATGGTGGAAGTAGTGTTCTATAAGGGGTCGGCCATCAGCATCAACCTGCCGACCCATGTGGAACTGGAGGTATCCGATACTCCCCCTGCCTTCCGGGGCGATACCGCTCAGGGCGGGACAAAGCCGGCGACGCTGGAGACCGGACTGCGTGTTAACGTGCCCATGTTCATTACTCCCGGAACCATCGTCAGGGTTGACACGCGGAGCGGCGCCTACACGGAGAGGGTGAGCTAGGCTCATGGTGGTGCGCACGGTCAGCCAGGTAACTTTCCATCTCAAGCAAGCACTGGAAAATGATCCCTTGCTCTCCGACCTCTTGGTGGAAGCGGAGGTCTCGAACCTCAGGGTTTCCGGGGCGGGCCACTCATACTTCACGCTCAAGGACGACGAAAATGTCCTTAACTGTGTGATGTTCAGGGGCAGACCTGGGGCCGAGCTCTTGCAAAGCGGCAATGCCGTTCTGGCCCACGGACGTATCACCTTCTACGAGCCAAGAGGCATGACCGAGTTCATGGTCGACTTGGCAGTGGCTGCCGGCGAAGGTGAATTGGCCCTGAAACTGGAGCAGTTGAGGCAGCGGTTGAAGGGCGAAGGTCTGTTCGACCAGAGCCGAAAGCGGCCACTTCCCCGGTTTCCCGAAGTCATCGGAGTAGTAACGTCGCCGTCCGGCGCTGTGTTCCATGACATTCAGAACGTAGTCCGGCAGCGCTACCCCTTGGCTGAATTGTTGCTCGCTCCGTCCTCAGTGCAAGGGGACCTGGCCGCCGGGGAAATAGTGAACGCCCTCGGTCAACTGGACCAGGACGGGCGGTCCGACGTGATAATAGTCGCCAGGGGCGGCGGGTCTCTGGAAGACCTGTGGCCCTTCAATGAGGAATCGGTGGCCCGGGCCATTTACGCCAGCCGCATTCCTGTGGTGAGCGCCGTAGGACATGAGACTGACTACACCATCGCAGATGCCGTGGCGGACCTCCGTGCCCCGACCCCCTCGGCGGCGGCGGAGTTGGCAACGCCTGACCAGGCCGAGTTGCGCCGGGAGCTTGCGTCGGTGCGAGAATGGTTTTACCGTTCCGCGTTGCGTCGGGTCGGCGCCAACCGCAGCGACGTGCAGAACGTATCTCTCAGACTGGAAAGGTCTCTGCCAGACATGACCTTTCTCCGGCGCAGAGTTGACGACATGGTCCGGATGTCGAAGCGCGCGCTGGCCAATCGTTTGAACATAGCGAGGATGTCGGTCGAAAACCGCGCCGACCGTCTCCGCGCGCTGGACCCAGAGGCTACCCTGCGGCGGGGGTTTGCGGTGGTCCAGCACGGGGAGAGTGGCCGCGTCGTGACCTCGACAGGGCAAGCGGTCCCCGGGGACGCCCTGCACATTACCGTTGCAGACGGCGCCATTCCCGCAATTGCCGGGACCGATGTGACCGCCAGGCAGGCGCCCACTTCCAAGTCCTCACCGAGAAAGCGGAAGCCGGCCAAGGAAGCGCCGGCAATGGGGAGGCTGTTGTGAGTCACGGGCGGCCGGGATGAACGGCGCAGCGGGGTCTCCAGAATCTACCGACCTTGAGTCCCTTTCCTTCGAGGAGGCGTATCGCCGTCTCAGCGAGATGGCCGAGTTTCTGGAGGATGGGGGAGTCAGCCTTTCAGATGCAGTTGCCCGCTACGAAGAAGGTATGCAACTGGTCCGCCTGTGCAACCGGTTGCTTGATGAAGCAGAGTTGCGCATCTCCAATATCAACGATTCCGCAGCCAATGATTCCGTCCCGGAGCCGGATGAGGAAGAGGTCGTTGATGAGGACGATCTCCCCTTCTGAGGCTGGTTAGCCCCGCGGTATCCTGGCTTTCCCGGTATCCATCAGTCGATGCAGAAATTCTCAATTCCGGCGCGTATGGGCACCACCTTCGATGGAGACTGAGGATGGGGTCGAACACGCTGAACATCGGATGGTTTTCTACTGGGAGAGGCCCGGGCTCACGCGGGCTGCTCTCCTTTGTGCAGGACCGTCTGGCCCGGCGGGAGATTGACGCCAGAATCCAGTTTGTGTTCAGCAACCGTGAAGAGGGCGAGGCGCAAGGCTCTGACGAGTACTTGGCGTTGGTCAAGGGCTACGGTCTGCCTCTGGTAACACTCTCATCCGCGGGGTATCGACGGGCCAGGGGAGGAACGTTCTCAAGTTTACGCACGGAATATGACCAATTGGTGGCAGACCGGCTGGCCGGATTCCAACCGGACGTTTGCGTGTTGGCAGGCTACATGTTGATTCTGGGCGACGATATGTGCCGCCGGTATCCGCTCTTTAACTTGCACCCGGCCCTGCCCGATGGCCCAGTCGGTACTTGGCAGCAAGTGGTGTGGGAGTTGATCGAGTCGAGGGCTGCGCGCACCGGAACGATGGTACATCTGGCCACTGAGGCTCTGGACCGGGGGCCAGTGGTCTCTTACTGCACAGTCTCCCTCGACACGCTGGATTTTTCCTCTTACTGGTCGAAGCTGGCAGGGCAGGACGTTGCCCTGGTCAAGGAAACGGAAGGGGAGAACTTCCCGTTGTTCCAGCGCATACGCCAGGCACAATACAGTCAGGAACCTTACCTGTTATTCGAGACGCTCAGAGCAATGGCCGATGGCAGAGTATCTTTGGAGGCGCTGAGGGCGCAGGGGCCGGAGCGTGTGGCGAGTGAAGACGGACGTTCTTGGGGGGTGTGTCTGGACGACGAGGTCGCGCAAGCGATGGCTGCGGACGGGTTGGCAGCTTTGGGTTAAGCGGACTGCCGGGCGAGTTCGTAGTCAAGGCTGACGGTTTCTCCGGTCTCGGTGATCAATCTTGGGCTGGCGTTTCCCTCGATGGCGTTGCGGTCAACTATGCAGCGCACCACGGTTCCAAGAGACGGAAGATCATACATGGTATCCATTAGCGCATCCTCAATAACGAACCGCAAGCTCCGCGCCCCTGTCTGCTGCTCCAGAGAACGCTCGGCGGCGGCGTAAAGCCCATCCTCCGTGAACTCCAGGTCCACGCCGTCCATGCTGAAGAGATGCTGATATTGCTTGACCAGCGCGTTCTTGGGTTCGGTCAGTACCTTCACCAGGGCATCACGGTCCAGGGAGTTTAATGCAACTGTCACTGGCAGGCGGCCCACTAACTCCGGGATGAATCCGAAATGGAGCAGGTCTTCCGGGGTGACATGGTGTAATGGATTTGTCTCGTCTCCGCCGCGGCCCCGTGACGAGGCCAGGAATCCCAGCCGCGGGGAAGCCGAACCGAGGCGGTTGGACACGATTTCGTCAAGGCCGTCAAATGCCCCTCCGCAGATGAACAGGATGTTTCGCGTGTCGATCTGAATCGACTCCTGATGGGGGTGCTTGCGGCCTCCCTGGGGAGGCACGTTAGCCACGCAACCCTCTATTATTTTCAACAACTCCTGCTGGACACCCTCGCCGGACACATCCCGGGTAATGGAGCGGTTAACCCCCTCCTTGCGGGCGATCTTGTCCAACTCGTCGATATATACGATGCCGTGCTGCGCCCGGCGCACGTCTCCGTCGGCCGTCTGGATAAGTCGAAGGAGGATGTTTTCGACGTCTTCCCCAACGTAACCGGACTCGGTGAGGGAAGTTGCATCGCAGACCGCGAAGGGAACATCGAGAGTACGGGCCAGTGTTTCCGCCAACAGGGTCTTACCGCATCCGGTGGGACCCAGGAGCAGGATATTGGACTTCTGGAGTTCAACTTCGGACTTGCGGTGGCCGTTCCAGATGCGCTTGAAGTGATTGTAGACCGCGACGCTGAGGATTTTCTTCGCCTGGTTCTGTCCCACGACATGGGTGTCGAGGTTAGCATAAATTTCACGGGGAATCATGAGGGTCTTGGGATCAGGCGTGACCGGGGGAGGTTTGGGGGTCTCCTGTTCGGCCAACTGGCCCAGGACATGGATGCAATCGTAGCAGACTGCCGCCCGTCCCCTTCCGGCCTGTACAAGGTTCGATCTGGGCTGGGATTTTCCGCAGAATGAGCACTGCATAGCTCTCGCCCCGTTCCTGTAGCCCGCCACCGTTCACCTCCCCGCCGGTTGGGTTTGCGTTTGGGACACCGGGCGGCCCGCCTTGGCCGAAAAGACTCTGTGGGTCCGGATTCAGCAGGCCCTGTCAGACGGCAGAAAGTCAGCGCCGGGTTTCCCCCGGCGCTGACTTCAAGGTTGCCTGGATGCCGTTAAGAGCTGGAGGACTCGTCCTCTGGACCAGACCCGTTGGCAGAAGCCTCACTAACCCCGCCGATGATTTCATCCACCAGACCGTATTCCACCGCCTGGTCAGCACTCATGTAGAAGTCCCGGTCTGCGTCCAGTTCTACCTTGTCGCGTTCCTGCCCCGTGTTGGCGGAGAGGATGTCGAGGATCCTGTTCTGAAGCCGCGTTATCTCGTTGGCCGTGATCCTGATGTCGCTGGCCTGTCCCTGTGCGCCGCCCATGGCTTGGTGCATGTGGATGGTCGAGTTGGGGAGGACATAACGTTTACCCTTCTCCCCGCCGGACAGCAGGACGGTGGCCATGCTGGCCGCCAGGCCCATGCAGACGGTGGACACCTCCGAGTTGATCAACTGCATTGTGTCGTAGATGGCAAACCCGGCGTTTATCTCTCCACCCGGGCTGTTGATGTACATGCTGATTCCCCTGTCCGGGTCTTCCCGCTCCAGGTAGAGCAATTGGGCAGTGATCGTGTTGGCCACATGGGCGTTGATGGGTGTGCCGAGGAAGACGATCCGCTCTTTGAGCAGCAGGGAATAGATGTCGAAGGCCCGCTCACCGCGGGGGCTGGTCTCGATTACCATGGGGATAATGCTCTGCGGTATGAGCGGAGATGAGTGCTCAGGCGTGATTAGTCCCAGATTGCCCCGAAACCAAGCAGGCATCGAAGGCAAATGTGAGCCATCAGAGTTGCTCAACATCGGTATCAGCTCCTTATTGGGTTCCTTCGGATTCTTCATCTTCAGTCGGCGCTGGACTCTCACCGGCGGCCTCGGTCTGCTCCTCGACTGTACCTTCGGTATTGGGCGCTTCTTCGTCTGAGATAGCGCCCACCATGATTTCCGCCAGTCGGCGCATGACTTCCCGGTTGCGTATGGACGCCTGAATGTTGTTGCGCATGGCATCGCTTGAGAGGCTTTGCCGCATCATCTCCGCGGACTCTCCTGCCGAGGACACCATATCGTCGATTTCCGACTGGACAGCTTCAGGTGAGATTTCGATCTCCTCTAACTCAGCCACCTTTGTCAGTACCAAGTGACTCTTCAAGCGGTCTTCGGCCCGGGAACGTAACTGGTCTCGCCATTCCTCGTTGGTCAGGCCGATGTAGCCCAAATAGGTGTCCATGTCGAGGCGCTGGTTGCGCAGTGTCCGCTCCCGTTCCTCTTGCAACCCTTCTATTTCGCGCTGGTAAATGAGGTCGGAAGCCTGGATGCTGGCGATGCTCAGGAGTTCTTGAAGTATCTGGTCGTGGTGCGTTCGCTCGGCGTTTGCCTCGGCGTCTGAGGCGATGCGCCCGCGCAACTCGTCCCGCAGTGTTTGCAGACTTTCGTATCCTTCGCCTACGCCTTTGGCGAATTCATCGTCCAACTCGGCCAGGTTTTTTGCCTTGACTGAGAGTACTTTGACGTGATAGGCACATTCCTTGCCCGCGAACTCTTCCTGGTATTGCTCCTCGGGGATCGTGAGGGTGAAGTCCTTCTCCTGGCCCTCGGTCATCCCTTCCAGGTAGCCGGAGAACCCCGGAACAGGGAGAGAGTTGTCCTCCTGCGGGATATAGTCTACGCCCTCGTCGTTGGTTATTTGCTCACCGTCGATGAAGCCGGTGACGTCCAGGGTCAATAGATCGCCGAACTGGACTGGACGCCCGGCAGGCTCCCACGGGGCCGATTGGTAGCGGATCTGCTCCACTACCTCGTCCACTTCTTCATCCGTTACCTCGACTGGTGGCCGCTCCACGCGGATGGCCCGGAAGTCTCCCAAGTCTACAAGGGGTTCCAGGGGAACTATGGCCTTGAAGCTGACCGCCGGCTCCATTTCCAGGAGCTCCAGGTCGGGCTCGGCGTAGGCCTGGAGATCCTGTTCCCGGAGCACGTTGTCCAAGGTTTCCGGAATCATGAACTCCAGTGCTTCTTGGAGCAGGCCAAGGCGCCCAACATGACTCTCCACGATAGAACGGGGCGCCTTGCCGCGGCGAAATCCTGGAATTTGCAGTCTCCCTACAACGCGGCGGTAGGACCGGCTGATGAAAGGCTCCTCGTCGTCAGGGTCCAACGCGATGTTTAGCGTTACTTCAGTAGGGCTTTCAGAAACCCGTGTGACGATCACCGCAGAACATCTCCGTTCAATAAACGCGCCAGTATATGGCTGCCAACACCGGCAACAGGCTTCAATAGGACAACAGGGAGTATAGCATAACCCCCTTTACGTTGGAACCTTTCGGCGACCGCATGAACATATCCCCGTAGAGATGGCAGCTCGCAGGGTTAACCTGGTTTCGCGCCAAAACCAGTATCTTGTTCATATTACAAAATATTACTGAAAATTGTTTTGAAATTCGTTGACATAAGCCTCCGTGACTTGATAAGTTGCCAGCATCGAGTTTGGCTCCTGGGGGGTACAGGCCCAAACTACGAGACCTTCCAGGACTCAGCGGCCAAACAATGGGGACATGCGTTGGTTCTTGCAGTGTCGAACATTCGAGATGGAGCCGGAGACGGCGGCAATGGCAGTCCTGAACAGGAGAACCTGGACCACCAGGACGCCGGCAGCCGCGACGCCGGTTCCTACATCTATCACCGGCCTGTCCTGCTCTCCGAGGTAGTTGAGCATCTGGTGGTGCGGCGAGATGGAGTGTATGTGGATGCCACCCTCGGAGAAGGAGGACATAGTGCGGCAATTCTAAGCGCCACCGTACCGGACGGCCGGGTGCTTGGTATCGACCGGGACCCGAGGATGTTGACTGTCGCGGACCGGCGGCTGGCAGACTTCTCACCGGCTGGAGACGGGTCCCGTCCGTCGCTCCCTGGCCAACACGCGGCTATGGGGCCGGGTTTTCAGCGGTTCACATCGGTACACGCCGGCTATGATGGCCTGATCGACGCAGCGGCAAGCCGTGGCATACATGCTGCCGACGGTGTGTTAATGGACCTGGGCATATCGTCCCGCCAGTTGGAAGCGCCCGGATATGGTTTCAGCTTCTATTCAGATGCGCCGTTGGACATGCGGTTTGACCCGTCGTCTCCACTGACGGCCCACCGGGTGGTCAACACATACACCGAAGAAGAGCTGACTTCTCTGTTGCGGGAGAATGGGGAGGAGCCGAGGGCCAGGCAGATAGCACGGGCCATTGTGCGGTGCAGGCCCATTGGCGACGCCGTTACTCTGGCTGAAGTGGTAACGGCCGCGGTCGGGGGAAGAGGGCGGCGCAGGCTCCATCCGTCCACACGAACCTTCCAGGCTCTTCGGATTACCGTGAACAATGAGCTGGATGTCCTCCGGGAAGGTCTCCGGTCAGCCGTGCGGCTGCTGGCGACCGGAGGGAGGCTGGTGGTCATCAGCTATCACAGCCTGGAAGACCGCATCGTAAAGCAATTCCTGGCCCGGGAGGCTGCAAGCTGTGTCTGCCCTCCGGAGATTCCAGTCTGTGTATGCGGACATCAGCCGACGGTGCGGATTCTCAATCGAAGGGTGATCAGACCGTCGCTCAGGGAGGTCAATGCCAACTCCAGGAGCCGCAGCGCCAGGATGCGGGTAGCCGAGCGGCTATGACCCGGGCCGCAGCCCCAATCAACAGGAAAGGATGGTGTGTGGTTGAGTAAAGATACCTTTTACTCTGCCGTCGACATCGGCAGCAGCAAAATATACTCCGTCGTCGCCCGCATAGGCACAGAAGGCGAGCTCAAGGTTCTTGGAACGGGACAAGTCCCGTCCCAGGGTGTCCAAAAAGGGCGGATCGAGAACATCGAAGAAGTGCGGGCGGCGGTAAGCGCCTCTATCGAAGAGGCTCAGCGCTACCTGGGCAAAGGCGTCATTTCAGGGGTTTACGCAAGTGTCAATGGCGCCCACATAAGCTGCCTGAATACCAAGAACATGGTAGAGAACCCCAACGACATCGACGATCTGGACCCTACCCTGGTGGACAAGTTGATCGAGTCCGCTACCCCCGAGGTGGACCCATCCCAGGAGATCATTCATATTATCCCCATGGGATACGTAGTCGACGGACTCGCCCTGGTCCGGAACCCGGCCGGTCTTCATGCCAAGGAGGTGGAGGTCGAGTCCCATGTTGTTATGGGCGACTCTGCCACACTTAGAAACACCCTCAGAGTATTGGATTCCAACCGAGTGGGGGTGGGCAGTTTGGTCCAGTCGTCTCTGGCGGCGGCCGAGGCCACTCTTACCGGAGATGAACGGGAGATGGGAGCGGTCCTGGTCGACATCGGCGGTGGCACTACGGACATAATGATTTACCGGCAGGGAACACCCTGGTATTCGTCAATGATTCCGGTAGGAGGCAATCAGTTGACGAGGGACCTGGCCGTGGCCATGAGGGTGCCCTTCTACGTTGCCGAGGAGATCAAGGTCAAGTCTGGCGCCGCAATGCCGGAGTGGGTCCAACTGAGCGAAGAAGTAGTTGTTCCCGGTTTTGAAGGACAGCCTCGCCGGGTCGTAAAGCGGCGGGACCTAAGTGAGCCACTGCATGACCGGGTGATGGAGATACTCAAGATGGTCCTGCTGCGTGTGCGACAGGCAGGTCTGCGGCACATTCCAAGCGGCGGTTTGGTATTTACGGGCGGCGGCGCCCAGTTGGACGGAATATGCCGATTGGCCCAGCAGACCTTTGGAGTTCCCGCCCGCCTGGCTCATCCCAGGGGTATTGCGGGATTGCCATCAGAATTGCAGAAGCCCAGCGCATCTGTGGTAGTGGGGTTGCTGCTGTGGGGGATCAAGCATTACGGCCAGAAGCGGACATACAACAATGTCAGGAACGCGGATAGAACTAGGCATATGGAGAAAAGTGGCAACGGCAAGAAGGGTGGTGGTTTTCGGTCGCTTATAACAGGGCGGAAGAAGGAAGAGCAGAAGAAACCGGAAGAGGTGACCGTGGAATAGGTGGCAAGTCCCGGCGTAATTTCCGCTGTCAAGGAAACCAGCCGGCAATAGCGAAATTTTGGACCAGATTTAACGCTGCGGAGGAGGCAGACATGGTATCTGAACACTCGGCGTCTTGGGAGCCGCTTGCAGACCCCAATAATCCATTGAACATGATCCCGGAGGTGGGGGGTGGGGTGCCCCTGATCAAGGTCTTCGGAATAGGCGGAGGCGGGAGCAACGCCGTCAGCCGGATGTACAAGGAAAAGCTTCCGGTGGTGGAGTATTACGCAGTTAATACCGACTCCCAGCACCTGTTCCGCTGCGACGTGGCGCACCGGATTTGCATCGGGTCTGATCTGACCCGTGGTCTGGGCGCGGGTGCTCAGCCTGACCTTGGCCGACAGGCGGCCGAGGAGAGCCGCAAGGACCTGGAAGAGGCCATGAAGGACGCCGACATGATATTCCTGGCCGTCGGTATGGGCGGCGGCACTGGGACTGGCGCATCTCCGGTGGTGGCCCAGGTCGCCAAGGAGAGTGGAGCGTTGACCGTAGGCGTAGTGAGCCGTCCCTTCTCCTTTGAGGCCAGCACCCGGCGTAAGAACGCCGATGAGGGTATCAGTCGTCTCAAGGACCACGTGGACACTCTGATAGTGATTCCCAACGACCGGTTGCTGCACCTGAACAACCAGTCGGAACAGACTTTCACCTGGGAAGACGCGCTGCGGACCGCCGACACCGTGTTGCAGCAAGGCATTCAGGCCATCGCCGAAGTGGTCACCGTGCCTGGCGAGATCAACGTCGACTTTGCCGATGTCAAGACTATCCTCACCAACGCCGGACCGGCCTGGCTGGCAATTGGCAAAGGAAAGGGAGACCACCGGGCTATCGACGCCGCCAAGATGGCGACCAAGAGCCCGTTGCTCGACATTGCGATGGACGGGGCCAAGCGCATCCTGTTCGTCGTCAGCGGCGGCGCCAGCCTGAGCCTTAAGGAGGTCCAGGATGCGGCCGACGTCATCCAGGAGATGTCCGACCCCGACGCCAACATAATCTTCGGGACCTCCCGGGACCCGAAACTGGACGACGAAGTAAAGATCACCATGGTGGCTGCGGCCTTCCCGGTTGCCCAGGACGCCCAGCTTGCCAGGGAAGCCGAACTGGAGCGTTTGCTACAGGACGTGATACCGGAGAGCGAGGAAGAGCTGGACGTTCCCAGCTTCCTGCGCCGGCAGTCTTCCAGCCGAAACCGGGGCTTCTTCCGGTAGCCGTACCGTAGGGAGTAATATTCTCGGAGGCCCAAAAGCACTAATCACCCTATTTGGCGCAATTCGCAACTCTGGGCGCCGAGAACCCTTCTGAGGCCGCTCCGCACGGGGCGGCCTCCTATTTCGTCCCCCTCAAGTCCACAACCAGACACCCGCGAAAACGCCGCTTCTTGAGCAGTCTATCTCGTGATGTTGACCGAATGGGCCGTCATGCATAAAATAGGCACACTTTGTAGTAGACACTGGCCGGACTGCAACTGCATCTGGTATGTTAGCGTCGAGTTCGGCAATTCACCCCAGGCAAGGGGGGACGTTGCACTGTCCCTATTGCGGCAAAGTGGACTCCAAGGTTACCGACTCCCGCATCGTTGAGAACGGTGTCCGCCGCAGGCGAGAGTGCCAGGCTTGCGGTGTGCGGTTCACCACCTACGAGCGGGTCCAGTCCAATTCCCTGATGGTCACCAAGCGGGACGGCCGGCGGGAGGAGTTTGACCGAGAGAAGGTCATCAGCGGCATTCGTAAAGCCTGCACCAAGCGGCCCGTATCCTCCCGGGCCATTGAGAAAATCGTGGAGGAGATCGAGGCTGAGTTGCCTACCATGGGCCACGCCGACGTACCGACCTCAGTGGTCGGCTCGATGGTGATGGACCGTCTCCGGCACCTGGACGAGGTGGCCTACATCCGCTGGGCGAGCGTTTATCGCAACTTTGAGGAGATCGAGAGTTTCGAGCGGGCGGTGCGGGATCTGCGAGAAGACACGCAACTGCCCCTCCTGGAAGACGCTCCGCCTCCAAAGCGCCGCGCCCGCCGCCGGGTTCCCGCCGGGGCAACCCAGACCCGGTCGGCCAGGAACGGGGCGAATAGGTCTTCCGATGCCGACCAGGACGAGGAGAGTCCAGCCGCGGCTGGCGAATAGGTTTACCTTCTGCGTCCAAGTCCTGTAGCCCGTACCACCTCTCAACATTACGGGAAATTCGTCCCGCTTTCCGTTGACAAATGCCCCGCGTTATTGTAGCGTCCCATACTATATTATGTATCCCACCTTGCCATTATGTACTACAGATTGTATGCATGACATGGCGTGGGATGCATCGGCATCAATCCCGCCGACTCATGCCAAGAGTCTCAGGCGTGACGTTTGCGGGCGGCGGTGAACCACCAGTGGATGTTGGCATCCTATTTGGACCAAGGAATGTGCCCTGCGGGGCGTCAGGATGGTGTCAAGATGGCAACCGAGAGCATAGCAGCAGGCAAGGACTCAACCGCTGCATCAGAACGCGCTACATCAGCCCTGCGGGAGGCCGGCATCGCCGGTTCGGTTGACGCTGAGTACCCGGAGCTCACCGAGAATGCCAAGGTCGTCCTTGACCGCCGTTATTTGTCCAAGGACCGGGACGGCAACGTCCTGGAAGACCCGGACGGTATGTTCCGCAGGGTGGCGCGGGACTTGTCCCTGGCCGACCTGGAATACGGCGCTACCGAGGAACAGCGGCGGGACACCGAGGACGAGTTCTACCGCGCTATGCGCAGCCTGGAGGTCTTGCCCAATTCGCCGACCCTCATGAACGCAGGGCGGGAGTTGCAGCAGTTATCGGCCTGTTTCGTTCTCCCGGTGGACGACGCCCTTGACTCCATCTTCGACCGGGTGAAGCAGACCGCCCTAATACACAAGAGCGGCGGCGGCACCGGCTTCTCCTTCAGCCGCCTGCGGCCCTCAGGGGATGTGGTAGGTTCCACCGGCGGCATCGCCAGCGGCCCGGTCAGCTTCATTCGCGCCTTCGACACGGCGACCGATGTGGTGAAGCAGGGCGGCACGCGGCGCGGCGCGAACATGGGAATCCTGAACGTGGACCACCCCGACGTTCTCGCCTTCATCGAGTCGAAGAAGGACGGGCGGAACCTCAATAACTTCAACATCTCCGTGGCCGTGACCACGGAGTTCATGGAGCGGCTCAAGTCCAACCAGGACTATGACCTGATCAACCCGCGCACCGGAGGTGTTACGGGCAGGTTGAACGCCCGGGAGGTCTTCGATCAGATCGCCCAGATGGCCTGGCAGACCGGCGACCCTGGGCTGATATTCATTGATTTCATCAACGAGGAAAACCCAAACCCGCAGCTGGGCAAGATTGAGAGCACAAATCCGTGCGGAGAGCAGCCGCTTCTCCCCTACGAGTCATGCAACCTGGCGTCGGTGAACCTGGCACGGATGGTCTGCTACCCGGCAACGGGCGGTGTCGAGATTGACTGGGACCGGCTGGCCCGGGTGGTCAAGACGACGGTCCACATGCTGGACAACGTTATCGACAGGAACGAGTACCCCATCCCTGAAATCGACGAGATGAGCAAGAAGACCCGTCGCATCGGTCTTGGTGTCATGGGCTTCTCCGACCTGCTGGTACAACTGGGCATCGGCTACGACTCCGAGGAGGGCGTGACCCTGGCCGAGGAAGTCATGCGCAGGGTCAAGGAGGAGACCCACCGGGCATCTGAAGAATTGGCGGGGGTGCGCGGCAGTTTCCCAGCCTGGGAAGGCAGCGTTTACAACACTTCCGGGAATTCGGTCCCCATGCGCAACTCCGCCCCGACGACCATAGCGCCCACGGGGACGATCAGCATCATTGCGGGGGCCTCAAGCGGTATCGAACCCCTGTTTGCTCTCAGCTATGTTCGGAACGTAATGGACAACACCCGGCTGGTAGAGGCCAACCCCTACTTCGAGGCCGTGGCGAGGCATGAGGGGATATACTCGGAAGAGTTGATGGAGGAGTTGGCCCGGACGGGAAGCCTTTCCCGCCTGGACTCAAAGTTCGAGATTCCCCAGTGGATCAAGGACGTGTTCCGCACATCCCATGACATCAGCCCGGAGTGGCACGTGCGGATGCAGGCTGCGTTCCAGAAGTACACTGATAACTCGGTGTCCAAGACCATCAACTTCCCCCACGATGCCACGGTGGAGGATGTGGCACACGCCTATATGCTGGCCTATGAGCTGGAATGCAAGGGCATCACGGTATACCGGGATGGCAGCAAGGCAGGGCAGGTGCTCAGTACCGGGGAAACAGGAGCGGAGTCCGATTCCGCGCCTGATGTGGAGGCACTGGTCGCCGCGGCGCTTGCAGAGCAGGCGGCCGACCCATACCAGACGCCCCGGGAGAGGCCCCAGGCCATCACAGGGGTCACCGAGCGGGTGCGGACTGGCCACGGGAACATGTACGTCACTATAAACTTCGACGAGCAAGGGAATCCCTTCGAGTTGTTCGGTAATCTGGGCAAGGCAGGGGGTTGTGACTCGGCCCAACTCGAGGCCATATCCAGATTGGTCTCAGTGGCCCTTCGCTCCCGCATTGATCCCAGGGTAGTCATCGAGCACCTACGTGGAATCACGTGCTGCCCTGCCTGGGACGATGGCACCCTGGTGCGGTCAGGTCCCGACGCCGTGGCCCTGGCCTTGGAACGGCACATCAGCCAAGACCCGGACCTGACGCCAAACTACCAGTCCAACGGCGTCCAGATGAAGATGCTCGGCGCTCCTGACGTGAACGGGGTGGGCAACGGTACAGTCAACGGTTATCTGCAAGGCCGGAAGTGCCCGGACTGCAACGGAACTCTGGCATTCCAAGAGGGTTGCTTGATTTGCGTGGGTTGCGGGTTCAGCACATGCGGATAGATGGTGGGAGGAAAGATGGCGTTCAAAGATAAACTAAAGGCTGCTATAGAGGCCAAAGGGGGCAAAACACAAGAAAATTTATCACATATCGCCGACTTGGCTCGGACCGTTCAGCCAGACTTTACGCTAGCTTACCTAACCAGGCTGTTGTTGGGACACCCAGCGAGGCCCGAAGACTATCAGGCCCTTGGTGCTGCGCTGGGTATATCTCCGGCGGATCTGGTTGAGGGAAACGAATCGAAAGAAGCTGAGAACCGTCGCAAGGCTGGGCAGTTTATGTCTGAGCGAATGTGCCTGCCGAGGCGTTAGCTTGGGGTTAGGGGCGAGTACCGTCAGGTAATGGTCTTTTATTACCCTCTTCGCAGTCAAACAGGGAAATTTTCACAGCAACCAGACCAGCATCATAGCCTCATGTGCCGTTTCAGGTGTTTGGCTGTGTCTTGCGATCTCCTAATCTGCTCTTCGCTGGGACCTAGCCTAACGCCCCGGGCCTCCAGCAGGTGGTTAATGTCATGATAGGTAATGCCCAGGACTTTAACTGCATAACCTTTGCTAATGTCCCCTCGCTCCAAAAGTCTTATTACCGCATCCTCGGCACCTCTGCACAACCACTCCCGAAGGAATGTCGAGCGGTCGATATTTTTCTCCCGGCTCAACCTAGAAGCCAGTTCCAAGATGGTCTCGGGAATCGTTAAAGAGACAGACTTGTCCTCACTCTTAGCGGACGTCATTTCTCTGAAACCTCCAATTCTGCCACCGCTGCCAGATAGTTTCTTTCGTTGGTCAAATGGCGGGAGAGTTCGATTAATTCTCTGGCTTGGTCTACGCTAATCACCCATTCCTGGGCCAGCCAGGGAACCAACCCAATGGGTGTCACGTGCCTGATTCCCCTTCGTCTGGCATACCTAAGAAAGCCCTCATCATCGCTCACGATGATAGCTGTTTCACTACCTTGCTGGGCCAATGCCAGCACTTCTGTTTCGCCGGGTCCGATATTCCTCGAAATGTCCAACAAGTCCAGGGGATTCGCAGCTACGATTGTGATTAGTTCCCGGATAATCCCATCTATAGTTTCCGCATCGGCATAGCCCCTGGCTTTGGCATTGACGACGGCTTCTTGATAAACGGCTTCAGGAATCACGCACTCAAAGGCTCCGGCTACGACTCCCAAAGCTCCCACCCGGTTTAGCTTGATAAGAGAATCGGCGTCGAGAATCAAGGCCATATTTCTCAATTATACACCGATGCACAAAACCCACCCTTGGGGACAAGTCTATCTTTTGTCCACGGTCAACTGTGCTACAATCCATTCAATCAGCCTGGCCGCGGCCGTCCCAGTGACGTCATGCCCTGTCGGGTAGCCACATTCCAGGAAGGTGAGAAATGGATGGTAATGACAGGCCGGCCATCGCCATAACGATGGGCGACCCTTGCGGAATCGGCCCCGAGGTTGTAGTCAAGGCCCTTACCGACTCCAGAGTTTATGATTCGTGCCGGCCACTGGTCGTCGGCAACACCTTCGCCATGCAGCAGGCGGTGGAGCTAACTGGATCGAGTCTGCGTATCAACGAGACCGATGAGGCCGTTGCTTTCGGGCTGGACTCCCAGGTCATCGACGTGCTCGACATTCACAACCTGAACCCAGAGGACATCACCGTGGGGCAGATCAGTCCGGCCTGCGGGAAGGCGGCGATGGAGTGGGTCAGCAGGGCCGGAGAACTTGCGGTGGAGGGCATAGTCGCCGGACTGGCCACCGCGCCGTTGAACAAAGAGGCCGCCAGCCTGGCCGGTTATGAGTCTATTGGCCACATGGAGTTGCTGCAGGAACTTACTGGTGCGAAAACAGTAGCGACTATGCTCATGGCCAAGAATCTGCGCGTCGTACACCTTACTACCCATCGCTCCCTGCGCCTTGCCTGCGACTATGTGAAGAAGCCGCGTATCCTGGACTTCCTCCAGTTGACCCACGACAGTTTCATCAAGTGGGGATTCCCGCAACCGAGAATCGGGGCCGCGGCTTTGAACCCCCACGGCAGTGACGGTGGCCTGTTGGGCCACGAGGAGGCTGAGGAAATCGCTCCCGCAGTGGCCGAAGCCAGGGAGCGTGGCATCAACGTTACCGGACCGGTACCCGCGGACGTTATTTTCCACCAGGCCATCCAGGGCCGGTACGATGCGGTCCTGGCCATGTTCCACGACCAGGGCCATATTCCGGTCAAGGTCTATGGATTTGAAGAGAGCATCACTGCCAACCTTGGTCTGCCCTTCGTCCGGACCTCCGTCGACCACGGCACCGCCTTTGACATAGCAGGGCAAGGCATCGCCAGCGAGGTTAGTATGCTGGAGTCGATCCGGTTGGCGGTATCCCTCGCCAGGGGCGAGGGGATGTCTGATTTCTGACAGAATTTCCGAGTGCTATAATGCACCAATAGTTCTGACTCGGGAGACAGGACGGAGCCGGATACAGGCTGGAACGGAAGGTCAAAGCCGATGAAGTTGGCATTCATAGGCGGAGGGACTATGGCTGAGGCCATCCTGCGGGGTGTCCTTGACGGGGGTGTGGCTACCGCTGGAGACGTGACCATCGGAGAACCGAGGCCGGAGCGCCGTGAGTACCTGACACGAGAGCTGGGCGTTGCCACCGTTGAGCGTAACCTGGACGCTGCCGACGGAGCGGACCTGGTTGTCCTGTCCGTCAAACCCCAGGACCTTCACGTGGTCTTCGACGAGTTCGAGAGTGAGCTTTCCCGCGATCAAGCTGCGCTTTCAATCGTCGCCGGGGCCAAGCTGGAGACCATCAGGAAGGGAATGAAGAATGATCGGGTGATCCGGGTGATGCCGAACACTCCGGCGCAGATCGGCCACGGCATGACCATGTGGACCTGCTCGGAACAGGTCGACCAATCCAAACGGGACTTCACTCGGTCGGCCCTCTCAACCATCGGCGAGGAGATATTCGTCGAGGACGAAAAGTACCTGGATATGGCCACCGCATTGAGTGCCAGCGGCCCGGCCTACGTGTTCCTCTTTCTGGAGGCGCTCATCGACGCTGGGGTCTATGTGGGCCTGCCGCGGGACGTGGCACGGACCATGTCCCTCCAGACTGTCTTCGGCAGTACGAAGCTGGTAATGGATACCGGCAGGCACCCGGCAGATCTCAAGGACATGGTGGTGTCTCCCGGCGGGACCACCGCGGAGGGCCTCCAAGCGTTGGAGAGGGCCGGTGTGCCAGCGGCGCTGGTTGAAGCCGTGAACGCCGCCTACCTGAAGTCGATCAAACTTGGCCAGCAGTAGCGTGTCCAATTGATTGCTGAAATTCTCAACATCCTGATTACCCTCGTAACGATGGCTATCCTCATCCGCGCGCTGCTATCGTTCATTGTGCCGGTCATGGGTGCCCAGCCTCACCCAATCCTCGTGAGCATTCAAGACGTGATGATTCAGCTAACTGAGCCGATACTCGCTCCGCTTCGTCGCGTCCTGCCCTCTGTAGGAGTCTTCGACCTGAGTCCGATGGTTGCCATAATCATCCTCGTGGTAATCCAGAGGGTGATTGTCGCCAGACTCTGATGGTCGAAAGGTATTGTCACGTATCGGTGGAGGCAACCGAACACGAAATCGATAAGTGGCGAGACACCCATCCTTATCGCGGTCGCTGTGACTATGCACCAACAAGAACTGCTCAAAGGCAACACGGAAACACTGCTCTTGGCGTTGCTGGAAATCGAGCCGATGTATGGCTACCAGATGGCCAAGGAGGTTGACAGGCGCAGCAGTGGTTACTTCGCCTTCAAAGAAGGCACCCTGTACCCTGCATTGCACCGACTGGAGCGGGACAAACTTGTAGAGGGCAACTGGATGGACACACCAAACGGTGTCCGACGCCGTTACTACAGTATTACGGCCAAAGGGAGGGAGGCTTTGTCGGCCCGGCAGACGGAATGGAGACGGTTCACACAGGCCATGAATTCCGTGATGCTGCCGGAACCGCAATAGGAGTCCGGGGGATTCAGATGTCCGGTGAATTCACGGACTACCTCCGTTCACTGTCAAACCAACTACGACTGGGCCCGCATGAGGAGCAGGAGATACTCCGAGAGGTACAGGCCCACCTGGAGGACAAGGCTGCCGAACTGGAAGCCCAGGGAATCCCCACCGATGAGGCACCCGGCCTGGCCGTGCGCCAGATGGGCGCACCCAAAGAAGTGGCCCGGAGCATGTATGCCGTCCACAGCCCTGGTGTCTGGAAGGATGTCCTCCTTGCGACGGTCCCCCACTTCCTGCTGGCATCCCTGTTTGCCCTCCATCTCTGGAGCCATTACTTCCTGGTCGGCCTGCTGCTGATTGGCGTCACACTGGTCTCCTGGCGGAACTGGCGGTCTGGGCATCCCAGCAAATGGTCCTATTCCTGGATGGGTTACACGCTGGCCGCACCGGCACTGTCCTGGCTCCTGGCCCTGGTTGCACTGGCCTACGGAGGCTGGACCTTGGTCACCACCGGGAAGCTCCCCTTCAACGTAATTCTCTTTTTCCTGCTGATCGGATACGTGCCCTTCTCCATGTGGATCATGTTCAGCGTGGTAAGGAAGCTGGTCCGGCAGGACTGGCTCTTGGCGTCCTTGACGGCGTTGCCATTCCCGTTCCTCACTTCGTGGGTGCTTTTCCTGAACTGGCAAGGGGGACTCTGGAGTGACCACGGGGAGCGGATGCAGGAGACTGACACCGACCGCGCTCTTATCTTCCTGGCGCTTGCGGTAACGACGGCAGTCTTCCTCAGGGTTGGGCCGCGGCTCATCAGGATCGGGCTTTTGACGCTCTGCACTGTGGTAATGGTAATAATCACGGCGGCCTCTCTTCCTGTCACGTTCAGCCTGCTGGCGGTGCTGTTGATGATGCTTGCGTCCTTGGCGTTCCTCTTGAGTCCCGCCGTGCTGGAATTCCAGGTTGCCAACCGTGCTCCTGGTCCGTCGCCTGCTGAGCCCAACGGCGAGGTAACCACCCGTTGGTCCGACAACGTGACCTAGCGGTGGTGGTCGACAGCGGTTGTTGCCTCCCCGATAGCCTGGTCTACAAGTGGGGCATCACCGTAGTGCCACACCGGCTGGTCCTGGGCGGCAAGGTCTTGCGGGACGGATTAGATATTGGACCCTCCGGTTTCTACAGTGCGCTTAAGGAAGGGGTTGACCTCCCAACGACCTCAGCGCCTGCTCCGGCAGAGTTCCTGGAAGTCTTCTCTGAGCGACTCGACGACGAGCAGGATATAATCTGCCTGACCATTGCCTCAGGTTTCAGTTCAACCCATCAGTCTGCTTTGAGTGCGCGTGACCTGACCGGGGTCGACCCGGACCAGCCACGAATCGAGGTTATCGATACGGGAACAGCTGCGGGTGGCGCGGGACTTCTGGCATTGGCCGCGGTGCGCTGGGGGTCAGGAGGTCTGTCATTGGAAGAGGTGTCAAACAAGGTCTGCCGCCTCATTCCACACATTCGTCTTTTCGCCTTCCTGGATTCCCTCGATTACTTGCGGCGAGGCGGCCGAGTGGGCAAACTCCCCGCGTTGGCCGGTGACCTGTTGGGCATCAAACCGGTAGCCGAACTGTGTATGGGGGAGACCCGCCTGGTGGGGAAACCGAGGGGACGAGAGAGGGCAGCGGACCGACTGCTCGACCTGATGCGCGGGAGGGTGGGCCGCGACCCTGTACGGGTAAATGTGATGGAAGCCGACGCTGCTGATGAGGCGGAGGAATTGCTACGACGCATTACCGGCGAATTTGAATGCGTGGAGGCGTTCACCAGCCAATTCACCCCGGTTATGGGTGCCCACACTGGTCCGGGCGTTCTGGGAATCGCGTTCCACATGGGCTCGGCATGGGAACGGAGTTGAAGCAAGTATTGATCGCTACAAGTCTCCTTGGCCTGGTGTCTCAAGGCTGGCCATTAGTCTGCGCCGAAGAGTCTTCCGGGTAGGCGGGATATAATGCAACGGGAATTGTTCGGTGGCGTTCCCTACGAATCGGCGGCAGGAGTCGCCGCGCGGCTGCGTGGAGTGTTGGAACGGAGGGCCGGCAAGTATGGCGCTTCTCCGGGGAGTGGTCCTTTCCTGGTCATGTTTAGCGGGTTGCCGGGGACGGGAAAGTCCCACTTCGCCCGGAGCCTGGTGGCGCGCGCGCCAATGATGGTGCTGGAAAGCGACCACCTGCGGAAGTCGTTAATTCCCCAGCCAGCCTACACTCCCGATGAACACGCGATGGTGTTCTCCGCCGCCCACTTGCTGATTGAGGAGCTACTTCAACAAGGCTGGAGAGTCTTGTTTGAGGCCACCAACCTGACTGAGAACTTCCGCCAGCCAGTATACGAGATAGCGGAACGGACCGCCTCGCCCATCATGATCGTCCGGTTCACCGCCCCGCCGGGCGTCGTCCGAATACGGCTTGAGGGACGAATTGCACGCCGAGACCCGGAGGACAACTCCGATGCGGGTTGGACTGTGTATTGTAAGATGCGTCCCTACGAGCAGCCCATTACACGGGCGCACATCACCGTTGATTCGTCAGCTCCCACGGACTGGGCGCTGGAGCAGATTGTCCGGCAGATTACGCTTGCCACCGGGTCAGGTTCCGCGGCCCTGGGCCCCGGATGACTCCCGGCAGTTGCCAGAAACGCCACTGCTCTTTAGAGTACCCACCATAATCCGTGAAACGGAGCTTGCCATGACTGAGCGACGCACGCTTCTCACCTCCGAAGACTTCTTCCGGGAGTATTCCCATGTGGACGGCGATTTTGAACTTGTGAAGGGAGAGGTTGTCCGGATGTCGCCACCCGGCGTTGGACACGGTTACATCGCCCTGAACGTGGGCGGTGAGATGCGGACTTTCGTCCGGGCGCACGACCTGGGGATCGTGATAGTGGAAAGCGAGTTTCGACTGGAGAGAGACCCGGATACCGTCCGCGGGCCGGACGTGTCGTTTATCCTTAGGGAACGCCTGGTCGATGGGAGACCACCCGTAGCCGTAGGGTTTTTTCAGGGAGCGCCAGACTTGGCCGTGGTTTCCCCCTCCGACACCGCAGCTTCCATCGAAGCTAAGGTCAACGAATACCTGACCAATGGGACCCAGAGGGTCTGGGTCATCTACCCGGATACCCGGACCGTTGTGGTTCACGCTCCCGACAATGTTTCTACAAGGTATGACGAAGGAGACATACTGCCTAACGAGGAGTTGCTGCCCGGTTTCTCGCTGCCGGTGTCCTTGGTCTTCGGCTGACCGGCCAGGCTCACCGTTCCTGTCACCTTGATTGTTGCCGCCGAACCCCATGAATAGAGCCAACGCCCTCCCCTACTCGGACCTCCCCGATAGTTATCATCGGTGGAAGTGGCGCGTCCTGCTGTCTTTTTGCCTGTTCTACCTGTTCATCTACCTGGGACGCTTCAACTTCTGGCCCGTCAGCCCGTTGGTGCAGGAGGACCTGGGCCTGACTCACGTTGAGATTGGGTTAATCAATGCCCTGCTCTTGTGGGGCTTCGGTCTGGGGGATATTTGCCACGGCAGGCTGGGTGAGGCCTACGGGCTGCGGCTCTGGGTGCTGGGCGGCGCAGTGTTGACCACCGTATTCAATGTGGTCACCAGCTTCGCCACTTCCGTGTGGAGCTTCGCCATCCCGTGGGGCCTCGCGGGGTTTGTTAACGCGGCCTGCTGGAGTCCGGCCATCAGCATGATTTCCCAGTGGTGGCCCAGGCGAGACCGGGGGATGGCTTTGGGGATTCTCGGTACATTTGCGGGCGGGGCAATGCTGTTGATGTGGTGGGTGTCGGGATACGTGGGGTCCGAGTTCGGGTGGCGCGCCGCTTTCCGATACCCGCCCCTGATCATCACGGCCCTCGGAGTGATATTCTACCTGGTCGCCAGGGACCGCCCTGCCCAAGTGGGTCTGCCGGACTACATCGAGGAAGACGAGGTCTCTGCTGCTCCGGAGGCGATGGACTCAGACCGGCTGAAGGGCATGGGGCCGTACAAGGAGTTGTTGTCCAATCCTCGCTTCCACCTTGCCAGCCATGTCAAGGGACTGGAGAACGTAGTCCGCTATGGGCTTACCACCTGGGTCCCCATCTACTACTTTACCCAGGGTGGCCACTCTATCGAGTCAACTCTTCTGGTGACCTTCCTCCTTCCCTTGGGTTATCTAATCGCTCCTCCGGTGTCCGGCATCATATCAGACCGGCTGCTGCACAGCGGGCGGGTGCCGATGGTTGTTGTTTCCTGTGTGATTAGCGCTGTAGCTCTCGTTGCCATCGCCCTGGCCCCTCCCACCAACGCCGGTATGGGCGCATTCCTGCTCCTGATTGGGGGTGTTTCCATGGGTCTGTCACCCATATCCGCGTTGGCCGTTGACATCGCAGGGCGGCACATGTCCGGCACCTCGGCCGGGCTACTGGATGCCCACGGCTACGCCTACGCCGGACTGCAAGCTATCCTGTTCAGCCTCGTGCTGGACATGAGCGGAAGCCCCTGGCCCGTCGTATTCCTGGCAATGGCCGCCACCAGGGTGCTGTCGGCGGGTATGATCGTGCGGGTCCGGGTCTAGCCCCGTTTGGTACACTGGGAGCATGAAACGTTTTCTCGTGAAGTGGTTCCGCCGGTTTGCGCTCAGTCTGCTCGCATTCGCCGGTGTTGTGGCGGTGTTTCTGATTCTGACCCCCCAGGGCCGGGCCGGCTACCATACCGCCTTCTTCGTGTTGCAGGTGTTGGACCTGGGTGTCAGGCCTCAGACCTGGTTTACGCCTGAACCTGTGCGGGAAGAAGTCACATACCCCCAAGCCTCGGGCGAGGGAGTGGCCGACATCTACCGCGTTCCCGGCAAGACAGGGCAGGCTGCTGTCCTGATATTCCTTGGCGCAAACGCCGCCGGCCGTGACGACAAGGACGTAATTAACCTCGGAGAATCCCTGGCCCGTGCCGGATTCGTAACCATGTTCCACTGGTCACCCACGATGGCGTTGCGGCACAATATCGACCCTGGGGAGGTCGATAACCTCGTCCATGCCTTCATGTACCTGCGCTCCCGCGAATTTGTGGACCAGGAACGTGTGGGCATGGGAGGGTTTTGTGTCGGGGCTTCTTTCGCTCTCGTGGCGGCATCAGACCCGCGTATTCACGACGACGTGGTGTTTGTCAACGCCTTCGGCCCCTACTTTGACGCCCGTGACCTGCTGGTGCAGGTTGCCAGCCGGTCCAGCTTCTATGAGGATGCCCGGGAACCCTGGGAGCCTGACAGATTGACTATGCGGGTCCTGGGCAATGAGCTAATTGAAACTATAGAAGACCCCCTGGCGAAAGAATCGCTGTACAGGCATTATGTGGCTGGACAGTCAGAAGGACCGGACAGCCTGAACCGTCTTCCGGCCGACGCGCGGACCGTCCACCGCATCTTGGACGGCGCTACATCTGCTGAAGCCGAAGACCTGTATCATTCATTGCCTGAGACCTTCCGGGTGGATATGCAGGCTATCTCCCCCAGCGCCCGCGTACAGGACCTGAGGGCGAAGGTAATGCTGATGCACACCCAGGGAGACCGTTTGATCCCGGTGGAGGAGTCGCGGAGGATGGCGGACTGGCTGGATACCCGTGGGGACTACCGTTACACCGAGGTGCTGGCCTTCGACCATGTGCGCCCGGACAGCACCGGCGATCTGTGGTTCATCGGGAAAGAGGCGTTCAAGTTGTACCGGCACATGTATGGTATCATCCGCGAGGCCGTGTAAATGGAGGGAGATCCCTTATGGGAGTTGATACAGTCGCAATTATGAGCCCCGGAGACATGGGACACGCGGTGGGCTGCCTGCTCCGAGAGCAGGGGTTAAGGGTGTTGACGTGTCTGGAGGGCAGAAGCGCCCGGACGAAGTCCCTTTCCGGCAAAGCCGGAATCGTGGATGTCCCCACGTTGGAGGAGCTTGTCGCCGAGAGCCAGATTCTCCTGTCCATCACCATTTCTGAAGTCGTGCCGGCCCTTTGCGCTCAGGTCGCGGCGGCAGTCCGGGAGACCGGGACTGACTTGCTTTTTGCGGAGTGCAACGCCATCGCTCCCCAGGTCAGCAGGGAGATGGAACCCATAGTGACCAAGAGCGGCGCCCGCTACGTCGATGCCTCCATCGTGGGCGGGCCGCCGCGTAACGGCTCCAGCCCCCGGTTCTACACCTCTGGGGAGCACACAGAGGAGTTGGCGCAGTTGAGAGACTACGGACTTGACGTGCGCTCGGTGGGGCAGGAGGTCGGGCAGGCGTCGGGCATCAAGATGTGCTATGCGGCCATGACCAAGGGTTCTTCGGCCCTTTATGCACAACTCTTGCTGGCTGCCGAGCTGATGGGCCTGTCTGACCATGTCAAAGACGAGTTCCACCACAGCCAGCCAGCAGTTATGCAGCGCATGGAGCGGGGGCTGCCGGGGATACCGGCCAAGTCACGGCGGTGGGTAAGTGAGATGCAGGAAATCGAGGCCACGTTTTCCCACCTGGGTCTGACTCACCACCTGTTCCGCGGGGTGACCGACATGTACCGTCTCATCGGCGGCACTCCTCTCGGGGATGAGACGCCCGAGTCCAGAGACCGTGACCGCAACCTGGAGGAGACCATGCAATTCCTGGCCGAGTGGGTCCGTCAGCACCCCGATTAGCTGGAACGCATTCCAATGCAGGCAGTGGTTCCAGGCCTGCGAACGGCACAAAAAGAGTCCCAGGTCACACTGGGACTCTTTTCGGCCTCCTGGGAGATTTGGATGCTTACGGCTCGGTCTGGGTCGTTTCGCTCCCCTTGACCGTAATGGTGATGTGGGCCATCGAGGTATCATCGGGCGCTCCGTGCCAGTGGTTTTCGCCCGCCGGTATTACCACCACGTCGCCTTCGGTGACAGTAATGGTCTC
The DNA here is from genome assembly GCA_034422355.1 of Dehalococcoidia bacterium. Taxonomy (GTDB): domain Bacteria; phylum Chloroflexota; class Dehalococcoidia; order Lucifugimonadales; family UBA3495; genus CATOSP01. The sequence goes on from DAOUJS010000171.1 coordinate 126,190, forward strand.
GTCGTCCGTGGCCACCTTGCCGGTGCCCTCGGTGATGATCAGGATCTGGTCGCCGGAGTGGATGTGGAACTTGTTCCGGGAACCCGCATCGAAACTGACGATACCGAAGTTGAAGTTATTGCTGTCGTCTGGGTCCAGAATCCCCTGCCGCCAGACCTGGGTGCCGGTCATCAGGCCGCCGGTCATCTCGGCTGGAGTCTTGGACACATCGGCCATAGTTACCCTTTTCATTACGCCCTCCTCGCGCCATAGGTGTGATGCGTGGGATGCCGTCCGCCCCCCGGCAGCGAAGTTCCGGCCATGTTGTCCTAACCGTCGCATTCGAGGGCACGCCGCCGATTATGATAACCCCCGGCGTGGGGCAAGTCCATATCCGTGGCCGTGGGATGTCGCTCCGAGGGAGTGACTAAACTGCTTAATCAGGTCCACGGTCGTGCATTGCGTCCAATGCCTCGGCGATGGCCAGGGTCAGAGCGGATGGCCTGTCCGCGTATTCGGGGGTTGGATACCACTCGTAATCGAAGCTGCGGAGCACTGTCCCATCGATGCTGCATCGGAGGTTGGACACTATCACCTTGTAACCCGATGTGCGAGTGGCCTCCTCAGCCAGCATCTCAAGCACCACGTCGGGACAGTCGAAGACCACGAGGAACCCGCCCTGCTTGTTGCCGTCAGTGACCCTGGCGCGGAAAACCTGCCCCTCCAACTGAATTTCAACGATAGTGTAGGACTTTTCCGCAACCCCATAGTCGGGCCAGCCAATATTGATGGCCCCTCCAACTTCCCAATGGTGCATCGGGAGCTACACTGCCATACCTATCGGAGTCTCGTGTTCCGGCATTGGTTTATCCCAGGTAGGCCGAGGCAACATCGCCGGGGCGGTCGGACAGCAGAGTCTGGCGCACCAAGTCCCAGCTCTCGGCCATCGAACGTTCAGGAAAGGGTGGTTCCTCAGCGTCCCGGAACACCTTGATGACCACGAACACCGGTCCTTCCTGCACCATTACTTCTTCCAGGCCGATGAAGAGTTCTTCAATGTTGTCGAACTCGTAACGCTTGGAATAACCGGCTCCCTCGGCAAGGGACATCAGGTTCAGATTATCCATGCCTCGGATGGGCAGCCCTTCGGTGGACAGGTGGTTGGCGTCGTCGAAAACGAAGTGGACCATATTGTGAGGGTTGGTTTCGCCAACGGTGGCCAGGCCGCCGAGATCGGTGCGCAGCGTTGCGTCACAGTCCAGTACCAGCACCTTCCGGTCAGGCTGTGCCAACGCCAAGCCCAGGCCCACGGCAGGAGCACGGTCCATACAGTCAGTCAGGTCCACGTCCAGGTTGCGACGTTCCGACACCATGTTCCAGTCCCGGCAGGCCGAGGACGTGGAGACGACTATGGCGTCCTTACGATGGAAGCTGATTGCCCTGGAAGCTTCAGTGGAGGGAATCACGCGCGTTGTCCTCCTGGACAGGTGCCGGATTGTCCCTGCGGTCAGTGTCAGCCCCCTTGCGGGCGAAGGTTAGCAGCCACATTCCAGCTATGATCAGCACACCGCCCAGTAACCCCATCGGAATGCGTGGTCCCGAGAATCCCTCGTACAGTGACATGAACCCGAGGAGCAATGCCGCGTAAGCGGCCAATCTTACCGCAAGACCCTTGCCAAAGTTACTGAGAATTGACACTCGCGACTCCATTTTCTACCCGGGGACTTCTGCTGTAACCGGCAACCGGCCCGGCCCGCCGGTCGGTTAACATTACTCTCCCGAGGTACGGGGCGCTTCCGGCTAAGGATATGGCGCTGCCCAGAACCCGCTTACTCGTTCCCCAGCGCCTTGGGCAGTTCGCGGAATGCAGTGAGCACTGAGCGGGACGCCCTGGGCCGGAATTGGACCGGGGTGTTCTCGATCTCCGGAGTGATGGCCAACCGCACGAAAACCGGGCCGGGAGAACTGAGCACCTCATCGATCCCGGTGGTCAGGTCTTCGATGTTGTCGAAGTCAAAGGTGGCCGCGTAACCGGCCGCTTTTGCCATATCCGCCCAGTCCGTCTTTTCGGACCCGGGCACGGGTTGACCGCCGGTCACGGCGTAGACACCATTGTCGAACAGGAAGTGATAGATGTTTGTGGGCGCTTTGCTGGCCAGGGTTACCATTGCCCCCAGGTTCATCAGCAGACTGCCGTCCCCGTCCATCACCATGATTTTCCGGTCTGGTTGGGCAAGGGCCAGCCCCAGGCCGACGGAAGATGCCTTGCCCATCGCCCCGGAAATGGGGAAGTCGAGGTCTTCGTTCGTGCTCACGCTGGGCAGTCCGAAATTGACATTGTTCGCGTTCATGGTAGCCACGAACACGGAGTCCCCGCGCTTGCTGTCGAGGAGCTTAACGGCGTCGGTGTTGTTGATCACGTGCAACTCCCCCGTTGTCTACTAGGCCCCGAATTCCGTGCCCACCAGGACAGCGACGGGCTTGCGGGTGCGCTCCGCCTCCTCAAGGGCATTGCTTATGCGGTCCGCGTCTTCATCGGTCTCGATTAGGTAGTAGTTGATTCCCCAGGCGTGGAGAATATGCTCGATAAACCGTGCCGCCGAGTCGCTGGTGATACCGTGACGGCTCCAACCCCGATAACCGACCAGCATGACCAGCGGCTGGTTCACATCCAAGCCGAGACCCCGAATGGAGTCCCCGGATTCGAAGATTCCCGTATTCTGGATCAGGACTACGGGTTTTTTGCCCCCAACCCAGAGACCCGCGGCGATGGCCATCGTCTCCCCCTCCCGGCAGACAGGGACCAGGTCCAGCGATGGCTCGGAAGTGAGCAACTGGTACATGAAATTGGTCTCACTGTCCGGCAGCCAGACCACATGGGTAAAGCCATTTTTCTTGAGTTCGTCGACGATAGCGGCCGGATGCAGTACAGCTTCTTGCGTAGTCATTTGGGTCTCCTCATCGGCACGGCTGGGATCCCCTTGAATCGCGCCCATTATATTAGCGGCCCAGAATGGGCGTCAACTGAGACTCAACCAGCGATAACGCGGTCGAACTCCCGCCTGGCCAGGTGTGACGAGGCTACGGCGTTCTTGAACTGGAACAGCCGGAAAAGGTCCGGTTCCTCCAAGTATAATCTAATTAGGGAAGTTGCTGTTTCTTCCATGACCTCTGCCTCGGTGGGGGTCAGCGGTTCCGGTATAGGAGTGCGAGGTTTGGGGGCCAGTAAGTAGTTATGGAACGCGATGATCACCGCCTCTGTGGCCGCCTCCTTCCCTTGGGCAATGCTCCGCAGCGCCGCTCCGTCCAGATAGTTGGGCAGCCGGCCAGTCAGCCATTCCAGAAGTTGCAGGTCATCGGCTACCCTCCCCGGCAGCCGAAACTTCATGCCTGACTCACCGACGTAGAAAACGTGGGCATTCCTGGATTTTTCAGGCCCTGGCGGTCCTGCTACAGGGGCGCTCGACAGGTATACGGGCAGGAAGAAAGGCGGGTGCGGGCCGGTGACCATGCTCCCCAACGCGAGCAGGTAGTTGGCGCGGCCCAGAGCCACGGCCAGCGGGTCCGGGTCGGTTGCCTCAACTCGGTCCAGGACTACCAGCAGGGTATCGAACTCGTCCATGCCCTGTTCCAGGAGTCCCTTCGCCATGCCGTGTACTGTCCAGTAAAGGGCTTCACCACCCCCGCATCCGGTGTGGTAGACGCTCCGCGACCTGCCAGAGTCAGGACTGGGCAGTTGGGAGGGAGTTGGGGCGGTCGGATGAATCGGATTCTCGGTGGGAGGGGGCGGAACGCCGAGTCCCTCATACAGCCCAGTCAACAGGCCAGAACCGCTGTCGATTACTCCGCGTCGGCCTGCCGCCTCTACGAGGGGAGCCAAGAATTCCAGGGCCTCATCGTCCCCGTGTGGAGCAGTAGGCCAGGCGAAGTAGTCGTCCTCGGCAAAGTTGTCTATCCCCTGTTCCTGGAAGAAGCCGCCGCAGAGGACTTGGCTCAGTTGCTGTCCTCTCGTGATCCTATTAGTCACGCCCAGAAACGACCGGACGAGCAGTCTGGAGAGGATGGCGGTATAGGTATGCCGTACGAAGGTATCCTCGTCGCTTGCCAGTGTTGGGCTTGCGATGGAACGCTGGTAACGCCATTCCCGAAAACGGAGGGCGACCCTGGAATGTTCGATGCGGCGGTGGAAAAGGTCCAGCAGGCCGAAACAGACCCGGTCGTGGATGGGACTGCCCATGCCGAATTTGGAGGTCATGTCCGGCCCTTCGGACACGCGATCCGCCTAGAAGCCGGCGCTCTTGGGAGTCCGCGGGAAGGGGGAAACGTCCCTGATATTGGGCATTCCGGTGGCGAACTGCACGGTGCGCTCGAAACCCAGCCCGAACCCGGCGTGGGGGACTGTTCCGTAGCTGCGCAGGTCCAAGTACCACCAGTAATTCTGCTCGTCCAGTCCGCTCTCTCGCATACGCTCCAGGAGAATGTCCCGGCGTTCCTCCCGCTGGCTTCCCCCGATGATCTCTCCAATCCGCGGCACCAGGACGTCCATTGCCCGAACGGTCTTTCCGTCGTCCGAGAGGCGCATGTAGAAAGCCTTGATCTCCTTGGGGTAGTCGGTGACGATGACGGGCCTGCCGATATGCTTCTCGGTCAGGAACCGCTCATGTTCCGATTGCAGGTCGGTGCCCCAGTGGACCGGAAACTCGAACTTCTCGCCGGAGCGTTGCAGGATGTCCACCGCCTCGGTGTAGGTCAGCCGCTCAAAACTGGATGAAGCGATTCCTTCGAGAGTGGAAATGACCGACTCGTCGTACCACTGGTTGAAGAAGGCCAGGTCTTCGGAGCAATGGTCGAGCGCGTAGGAAAAGATATACTTCAGGAAGTCCTCCGCCAGTTCCGTAAGGCCGTCCAGTTCGCAGAATGCGACCTCCGGTTCAACCATCCAGAATTCGGCCAGGTGGCGTGAAGTGTTGGAGTTCTCAGCCCGGAAGGTGGGGCCGAAAGTGTAAACGTCCGACAATGCCAGGGCGAAGATTTCAGCTTCCAGTTGGCCGCTGACGGTCAGGAACGTGGGCTGCCCGAAGAAGTCTTCTCCCGAATCGACCGTCCCGTTCTTCATCGGCAGATGTTCCAGGTCGAGCGTAGTCACCCGGAACATCGCGCCTGCCCCTTCTGCGTCACTGGCCGTGATCATGGGCGATTGCAGGAACAGGAACCCCCGCTCTTGGAAGAATCGGTGAATGGCGAAGGCGAGTGCGTTTCTGACCCGCGCCATTGCCCCGAAGGTGTTGGTGCGAGGCCGCAGATGTGCGATTTCCCGGAGGAACTCCGCCGTGTGCCGCTTCTTCTGCAGAGGATATGTGTCGGGGTCGGCCAATCCCATGACTTCCAGGGACTTCGCGTGGATCTCGAACCTCTGGCCTCTTCCCGGTGAATCGACAAGCGGTCCGGAGACGGAGATACTGCACCCGGTGGTCAGCGAGTTCGCATAGGCGAAGTTGGGCAAGGACTCATCAGCCACGACCTGAAGGTCCCGAAGGGTGGAACCGTCGTTGATTTGCAGGAAGGTGACGTTCCTGGAGGAACGGCGGGTCTTGACCCAGCCCTGTACCAGAACGTCGCCGCCCGCCGAGTCCCGGTCCATGATTTCCCGTATCTTCGTGCGCAGCATAGCCCAGACCCCTTTATGCCCATTCTAGCACCGGCATCCGTAGTGTCCAAGGCACTGGTTACATCAGGGTGTGACCGAAAGTGGTTGGAAATGGAGGCAGTTTACAAGAGTGAAAAGAGATGGCAATCTCCTGAATAGACGGATAGTGGCAGCGCGGGAAGGAGAAGGCCATGAATCG
>DAOUJS010000172.1:0-7152 GCA_034422355.1 Dehalococcoidia bacterium
ACCTCCCCGGCAACTCCATCCCCCATCCGGGACAATCATATTATGAAACGCTACCGGTACCTGCCGGGACATACCGGCCAGGGGTACGTGTTCGCCCTTGATCCAACCCCGGAACAGAGAAAGGCCCTGACGGGCCACTTCGGGGCCAGGCGGTTCGCCTATAACTGGACCGTTGCCAGGATGAAGGCCGGCATAGATGCCTTCAACAACTATGGGTTGGAGAGCGAGCGGCCGTCCCTGGCCGGCATGCGGAAGGGGTGGAACCCGGTCAAGAATGTTGTGGCGGTCAACCAGAAGACCGGTCTCCCCTGGTGGCAGGAAGTCTCGAAGGAGGCCTTCAGCTCCGGCATAGCCGACGCCGTCGGGGCCTGCTGGAACTTCCGGAAGTCCCGGAGCGGGGAGCGAAAGGGCAGAAGGGTCGGCTTTCCCAAGTTCAAGAAGAAGGGGAGGGACTCCGACCGCTACAGGGTCACCACCGGCAGCTTCGGTCCCTGCGGCAAGCGGCACGTGAGGATACCCCGGGTGGGCGGCCGTCAGGCGGAAGCCAGAAGGCAGCTTCGCTACAAGACCGTTTGGTACGGCGGCAAGCCGATAGAGGCGAACCCGTTCTATCCGTCGTCCAAGCTGTGCTCAGTCTGCGGAGAAATTGGCAACCCGGGCTGGCCGGAGGACTGGACCTGTCAGCACTGCCTGACCCGGCACCAGAGGGACGGCAGTGCCTCTGTCAACCTGGCTCGTTATCCCGAGAGCAGGTGGGCCCAGTTGGGGCCCATTGGCGGCATGGAGCCCGCATCAGACCCCCGTGAGGGGGCGGCGGAGCTGAGAAGCGCGAAGCCCGGCCGGAGTCCCGAGGGAAGACAGTCACCGGCCGGAGCAATCCCAGCATTGCCGGTCTAACCGGTAAGGGATACGGAATAGGTTGTTACCAAAATCAACCTTTTCTGGAACGTTATATCCCCTTCGAGAATCACGTGCGCTCCAACGTTGCAACTGCTGCACTTTATGGATTCATTTGCCATTTTGTCCTCCATACAATTAGCCTGCGTCCCTCTCAAACTGGCGGCGCACTTCGCCCGTCCCCACGAATTGGGACAGAAGCCGGTATTCGCCCTTCTCAAACCGAACCCGTCCGGCCACAATGGCCGGATGTACCCGCGCTTCCCATGCCATTCTCAGTACAGCCATGGGACTGGGGTCTGACATGAGTACACCGTCGTCCCAGACTTCGGGAGGTATCAGGGCTTCCTGCGCCATCTCGTCCGCCTCTTGTTCGGCGGTGTCTCTGCCGCCGGACTCCAAGCCGCGCAGGCTGTGGTCGTCCACAAAGCCGTTCTCGTCGCTGCATTCCTTGAGGTGAAGGCCCACATGTGCCAGCTCGTGCAGTAGGGTGTACCAGAAGTTGTCTATCCGGTCGTAGCGCAGGGTCAGGCCAATTACCGGATTGCTGTCAGGCAGTCGCAATGCGGCGCCGTCAAGGTGGGTCCTGGGCAAATGCCTGACATACTCCAGGCCGATCCCATGCTGGAACAGAAAGTCCCTGGCCTGCATCGGTCCGTCTTCCAGCACACTCATCTGAGCGACTTCACGCAGAAATTCGGTAGTAGTTACTTCAGGCTGGTAATCAACCCCTGGCTGCCTATCCCTGGACTGGGCCAGAACCTGCCAACACCACGCGCGAAGGGCGTAGTCATCCGTCTTGGCGTTGACTCTCCGGCTATCGTTCTTGCGGTGCAGAGGAGCCGGGGCCAAAGCACCAACGCCAGCCCGGTTAATCAAGTCAGTGATTAACTCTTCAGCATGGTCTTTCAGGTTTTTGGCCTGGGTGATCCAGCCGAGCCTTGCCATTGCGGTGAGCGGGAACTTGGAGTACTCCAAGCCCGGAGCAGTATCCGAAAGGGTAGCTCCCGGTTCCTGCAACAGGACCTCGGCCGAAATCCCCAGGTGTTGGTGCAGGGCCCGGGCCATGGACATGGTGATGGGTCGTTTTCCCGATAGGACCTCCGAGACCTTGGCACGGCTGCCAATAAAGGGCATCAGGTCTCTGGCGGTGAGGTTGGCCTGGTCCATCCGGAACTTGATGGCAGAAATGGGATCCGGCAATGCCATGGAATGATGGCGTTCCTCGTAGAGTTCTACCAGGTCCACGAGCACATCCAACTCAATGCGGCTGGGGGACTCCAAATCCTCTACCTGACCTTCAGGCCCCGATAGTTCATCCATTAGCTCAGAGATCCGGGCCAGCGCGTTTTCGTAGTCCTCTTCAGAGCGTATTGCCCGGACTTGTACCATCGTTACACTTCCTCTGCATTTGTTCTGTCGTATTCCCGGTGAGTCCCGACAAATCGTATGTAAACATACCTCGCGGGATAAAATATTCTCACCACGTTCCTGTAGTTGCCGCCTCGAATTCTGAATACGACCCTGTCGTCGCCCAAAATGCTGGCATTGAGGAATCGTTCCATTACGCTGGCCGGGGTAGACCAGTCCGCTTGCCGCACCTCTTGGTACCAAGCCAAAGGCGACTGTTCCGATTCTGGGTGCCGCTCCCAGTACTCACGTAATGTCTTTCTGGAAATGATCCGCAATGGTCAACAACTCCATTCCTCCCAGCAATTCTAATATTACAATGCTCCCATTAGTTTAGGAAGTGCGACGAGAAGATTTGCGGAATTGTTCGTCACCCTGGGACCTGGCGAAGGTTGAGTCGGTGGGTTGCCGGATTGGCGGGAACCCAGTTCTTGACAGGTCAGAGATATGGACCGGGCCATTGCTCTGGAACCGGGGGACACGGAGTCCTATTGCGAGAGGGGGATGCTCGGCATCGAGCTGGGCCAGTACGCCGAGGCAGTCGAGGACTTGAACCAGGCCGTCAGCCTGGATCCCCGTCATCCATTCGCCGAATCCGACCGTAGAGCCGCCGCCGAACTGGCCGGGGCAGCGGCGCCGCACAATCCCGGCACAGAAGCCGCTTGGCTGCGCGAACCCCCTCGCTACTCCGCGTACCCGGCCGTCTCCGGAATTATGATCGACATGCCGCCGGGGATCGAATACGCCAGCCGGGCCACGTGCCACACCTCCCCGCCGGTTAGTTCCGCGCCTTCGAACCACTGGGCCACCCGGTCATAGTCGGTGCCGAGGCGCTGGGCGAACTCCTCCAGCGACAGACCGGCAAGCTCGATCACCGCTCCAGCCGCTCACCGAAGTCCTCCGGGAAAGGCGGGGAGCAACAGTCCTCCTCCCGTTCCATTTCGTTCATAGTCCTACCTTCCTATGGTCCTTAACCGTTCACGCCATTGTTGTCCGCAGGCCAATCGCCCGGACCAGTCGGGGTCAGCACCACATCCCGCCGCCGCAGCCCCACCGGCTTTGTTGGGCCAAAGCCCACTGGCGGCGGAGTATGCGACCGCCGGACCCGGGCACCCACCACCCATTCATTATATGCCCATATGCCCCGCCAAACCGCCGCTAGCCCGCGCCGCCGGGCGAGGGTGGAGGTGGGTCCCCGGTGGCGGCAGCAGCGAAAAGGCCGTCCCGCTGGGGCTAACGCACCGAGTCGGCAAGCCTGGAAAGGCCTTGGGTAGGAAACGCAGCGTCGTGTTCAACGTCAGCAGTGATAGCAGGCAGGCAGGCCGCCTGTCGAGGCTCCGCAGGGCGGGAACGTTTCGATGATTGCCTTCCGGAAAGACAAGCGCGGGCTCCGCGACCTGATCTGCGACACGGTTTGTAATCCGTGCCCCCGCACCCCCGGGGATAGCCCGCATCATCCGTCCAGGAAAGCAGAGTCGGGCAAGGAGAGTCCAACATGGACAGCGCAGTGACAAAGGGACAGGCGGAAGCCCGGTGGCGGAGGGACCTCGAGGACGCGGAAGCCAGCAGTCGGCAGTCCTGGCCCTTGGACATCACCGCCAGAATGTCCGAGTTCGAGCGGCTGACCCTGGTAACAGAAATCATCATGCCGGTGTGCAACGAACTTGCGCTGGAGGTCGAGGACACGCAGCAGCGGGGCCAGCCTGACCGGCAGCTCACCGGCGACAGCCACGGCGATGACTGCAGGACTTTCGACCCGGAGGAGACCGGAGAACTCGGCGTCAACCAGGTCTATTCGGTAATCCTGGCCGCCGCGGCAGCCTGCAGCCGGTGGCTCAAGGAGGGCCTGGGGCCGAAACTGAGGACCGGAGGGCAGGACTTCGAGACCCCGATGACCCTGGCCCGGCCACCGAAATAGACCGCTGGGCCAGGGAACGGGCCGAGCCCATGACGGAAGAACCGGCCGGTAGCGACGACATCGAGAGATGGCTGCACTGGGCGGACCTCAGAACGGCCCGGACCCTTCCGGAGGAGAGCGCGCCCCGGCAGGAATGGAACGAAGCCGTGAGCCACAGCATGGCCCTGGTCCGGGATGCCATCCACCGGCTGACCCTGGCCCGGCTCCACATGAGGGCCGGCGACCCGGCCTTGCTGGAAGCCAAGGTGGCGGTCCAGACCACCGAGAACGTCTACCGCGTTGTCGTCTGGCTCGCCGGCACGCTTCAGGCGTGGGGCATAGCCCTGGTTCGGGTCCACAACGCCGTTCCCGAACCCTACGACGATCCCTGAAATCGCCAACCGTCCCACAGAATAACAGCGGTAATGTTCTCCCAACACCGGTTTCCGGCCATCGGATTACGATATAAGTAATCTGCTATCCCTCAGCAGCCGTATATCAAGTATGGGACATACGGATACCTTTCTCCGCCGCCCCCAGTAACGGTGGCTGAAGCCGTCGCGAGGCTCAGCAGCGGCACAACGGGAGGTGTATGGACGCAGGAGGGATGGCAATGGCGCCCCTGCAACCTCTGAACGACGAGCAGCGACGGCTGCTGAGAATCATCGCTCGGATGCCCCTGGCCAGCGCGGCCAACCTGGCCTCCGTCCTGGACATTGGCGAGGACCGGGTGAGGCGTTTGCTGGCAAGCCTGAAAGGCGGCGGCTGGGCCGACTCGGTGATGCGGGGCATGACCGAAATACGCCAGCACCGCTGGTTCCTGACCAGGATGGCGGTGGACGAACTCTACACCACCGGCCACCGGCACCCCAGCCCCAGGGAGGAGGCCCGCGCCGCCGGGCAGGCGCAGTTTCACCCGCAAAGAGAGATGCCAACGGACTTCACAGAACGATTTGCCCAGGACCACGAGCACGCAACCCACCTATATGACCAGGACAGGTCACCTTTCGCCGCCGCAGGTCCGGTAGAGGATGAGTCCAGCGACTATGGCCCCGACTGCGAGCACCCGCCTTGGACCGTCACGTCCCGGGGCGTCGAGACCTCCCTGCGAAGGCTGGCCATGCTGGAGCCGGTCTACGCCTTGGCCCCGGACCTGCTGCGCAGCGGCCGGGTGGTCAGGCCGCCTGACGATCAAGCGGCGTCCGGGGACGGCAGGATGACCGACTTCCGGCTGCTCAGGCACGGCGGCTTCTACCACGCCGTGGCCCGCTACGGCCCCGGCGTCTGGACTCCCTTCACCTACGCCGGACTTCACGCCACCGAGCGGGTTTTACGCCGCAAAGAGCAGCACCGCTTCTGGGGCGTGGACTGCTACTCCCACCAGGAGGACCGCAACCTGAGAATCGGCAACCGGCTGTTCTACGAGGACCCGGACTAGGAGGTGGAACCCTCGGCCAGGTGGTTGTGGCCCACGACGCCTGAGCCGGGGAGCTGGCCCGTTCCACCTTGAGCCACGACACGCCCACCCTGTTCTGCACCCCCGACGGCCAGTGCACCGCGCCGGTGGAACTGCGTTCGTCCAGGGACCTGGTGTCCGACCCCGCCGGTCATCCCAACGTGGGTAGACCCGAGAACGTGAATCTGTGGCGCAGGGACAACCCGGACAATACCGCTATCGACGGCAGGTTGTCCCACCGGCTGTTCATGGCCGTCTGCCAGTTTCCCGCCATGCGGGCCTCCTGGCTGGCCGAGGTGGTGCAAGGTGCTCCCAAGGGCGTGCGCCGCCACCTGCGCCGTTTCGTGGACACCGGGCTGGTGGCGGTGTTCGACGGGCAGCATTACATGTCGGAGCAGGGCATGAGACGGGCGGCCAACATGAGCCGGGTGCTGCCCGCCATCATCCGGTCCCGCCACGGCCCCTACCTGGACCGCTGGTACCGGGAGCACGAGCGGCGGCACAACGACGGGGTGAACCGGCTGGTGGTGCAGTTCGCCCGGGAGGGCGTTGAGGCCGTGGCCGGCTGGCGGGCCGAGGTCAAAGTGCCGGGCCTGACCCAGGTGCGGCCCGACCTGCTGGTGCTGGCGCATGACGGCCCCTTCGACGGAGGCCCCCACTACATCGAGTACGAGCGCCACTCGGTCTTGCCGCATCAGGTGGCGCACAAGCTGAGACCCTACCGGCACATGGAAAGGCTGGGGCGTCCCCTGCCCCTGCTGATGGTGTGCCGGACGGAACAGTCGGAGACGAACTTCCGGGAGGTTAGAAAGGGACTGCCCACGCTGACCACCACCCAGGAGCGGTCCTTTGCCGGGCCGCTGACGGGGAATGTCATGGTGTGGCGGCTGGACGGCGCCCAGGTCGCGCTGCACTGCCGCCGGTAAAGGGCGCTGGAGCGGGGAAACCTGCACCGGCTGAGGACAGCCAACACCGGTAGAGCGCGGGAGGGAGGGGAGAGCCGGATCCAGGCATGGCCGCCGGTCAGGATGGTCATGCCGCCGAATCCGGGTAGTTCCGTTCCTCCTCATCCCCCACCGCCACCCTATACTCCGCCCTCGGCTCGGTGACGATGCATCTGGGACTGGCGGCAGCCCGACCTTGCCGACAGTTTGGGCTCCAACACCCAATGGAGCAGCACACTGTGGTTCAGCACCCGTGGAGCGTGCCCCGCCAACTCAAAGAGCGCCGGTATTCTGTGGCGGTCAACTCCACTGGCACCCGGTGCCAGCTGTAATCAATGCTCAGTCCTGTCGCGGAGTAGAGAAGCCCTACGGCGCCACCAAACTGGATAAAGCCATGAACTTTCACTCTTTGGACACAATCGACACGCAACACTTAGGGATAGTCTGAACAAGGATGTTAATTGCCCGAATGTCCCGACCAGCCAGTGATAGGGGGAGAAATTCTCGCCTCAGGGCTGACTGGCTGCCGTTCCACACCCTTGGTTTCG
>DAOUJS010000173.1:0-5525 GCA_034422355.1 Dehalococcoidia bacterium
CGCGGGACCATCTCCCGCCAGCCCGACTGGTGGTGTCCCAGGTGCTCCTGGACGATGAAGCTCAGGCCCATCCAGCCCAGGATGATCACCAGCATTCCCGACGTGACGGCCCAGACCGCCGTCCAGGCGGCGCGGACTATTTCGTGGTCGTAGGTGAGTCCGGGAGGGGTTCCGGTGAGAATGTCTCCCATACCGCTACCCCTCCCCGCACTCGGCGATTTCCGTCTCGGTCGCTCGCTCCACCACGCCGCACAACGTCCCGTGGACACCCTGGATCACCCACCTGGCCCCGGCCCTCGCCCAGCGGTCCGGGTCCAGGGCGCCCAGCACCTTGTCCCAAAGACCCTTGGGCTGGTGGACGGGGACCAATGCGTGAAACAGATGGTCGTCGCCCCCGCCGGTTCTCGGCACGGACATCACCATCAGGAACGCCTGCTCGGGGTGGAGCTCGGGCTGGCCGTCGATGACGGGGTACTCGAAGGTGTACTCCCAGCCCTCGGACAGCTCCTTCTCGCCGCCCCGGACCCGGTAGGTGTTGGTGACCCACTCGCCGGTGTCCGGGTGGCGCAGGGCGTAGTGGAGCACGTCGATCCGGCGGCTGAAGACCGGGCGGGCGATGAACTCGCCGTCCTTCTTGCGTTCCACCATCTGCCGGTCGCGGTTGACCAGGGAGAGGTTGTCGCCGTCCGGGGGCGGGGACTGGGCCAGGGCCACGCCGCTGGCAGGTACGGCCACGATGGCGGAAAGCAGCAGCGCCGCCGCCAGCAGCGTCAACCGGCGTATGGGCCGGGGATTCGATTTCAGGGTCAACTCGTTCACCTCCCTGCGGTCTCGGCGGTTGGCTGCCTGCCAACGCCGCCAGAGAGTGTGAACAACCCAGGCCCCCCGCATAACCGCCTGTAAGGGCGTTCATATGAGGGGGCCTACAGGCCCTTATGTTGGAGGCCCCTCCTGTGATGTCATTGGGGTGTACAGGAATCGGACGCCAGCGACATTTTTGCCGGTGAGGTGTTTTCGTAGCTGTTTCGTAGCTGAAAGGGCGGGAAATCCCCCTCTACAGGACCCCGGGAGTGAACACCTGGACTTGCGGGTATTTTCCAGACCGGAGTGGCATAGTCCGTAGCTGGGAGCGACATTTTTGCCGCTGGCAGAATCCAGGTCGAGCGACATTTCTCAGCTTGGAAATCGGCATTTTTGTCGGTGGGCGCAGAGGAGGCACCGGGGATGAATTCAAGGCAGACGGGCATCGGGAAGAGCCGCCGGGTGGAGGACGTGAAGCGCCTGCAACTGCTGACGCTGCTGGACGAGATGGTGCGAGACCGGGGAGTGATGCGGGCGGCCGGCGAGTTGAACGTGGACCGGCGGACGCTGAACGCCGCGCTCAGGGAAGGGCACCTGTCCCGGCGGATGCGGGGCGCGCTGGAAAAGGCGCTCCTGGAGGGCGGCGGCTCTCCGGCGGCACAGCAGCGGGCGCGGAACGACGAGTTGGCCGGGCGGGTGGAGACAGTGGAGGCGCAGGTGAAGGCGGTGGGTGAGAACGCAGACAAGGGCCTGGCCGATATGCGGGACGAGTTCAAGGCGCTGAGGAACGACTATGCCCGTGACTTGCAGCGCGTTGAATCAAGGCTGGCTCAGGTCGAGGGAAGCGGGGAAAGCGAGGAGGAAAAGGAGGATGGGGATGGCGAGGCCGGCGCCGGCGGGCAACCTTCCCACCGGTCCAGGCTGCGTCGGGAGTTCCCCGAGCTGGCGACGCTGGAGTCTGCCAGTGACGACCAGGACGTGTTCGGCGACGCCTGGGCCTTGATCCAAGAGTGGCGGAAGCTGAAGGAGAGCCACCACACCCGGGGCCGGGGGCTGGACTGGCTGCGGGAGGAGGAACGGCTGCTGGCGGTGGAACTGACCTTGTTGGAAGAGCACGGGCTGACCCTGCCGCCGGAGACCTATCCACTGAAGGGCCTGGACCGGGGCGCCCAGGTCAACTGGCGGCAGAAGGCGCTGGAGGACACGCAAAGGGCCAGGAAAAAGCAGGAAATGCTGCACCGGGTGCGGCGGCTGTTTAGCCCGTGGCTGTGGCGGAAGTAGAGGAAACGGGTGCTGGCCAGGGCTCCAGTTAACTTTTGTGAAGTTTAGTGAAATAGACTGAACACTTTGGGCGCCGGGGCCGCCAAACCCTTTATTTCCGTCGTCGGCCCGGTTGATAATATTTGCGTTGTCAGGCTTTCCAGTGTTTCCCGCCCTAGAAACCTGGGGGCATCCCTCACCATTGCCCGGGTCTTCACCGAAAGGTCGCCCAAGAGGGAGCGCTGCCGCTGCGGATTTGACGTAGCTCTCCGCAAGCAGCATGGGCCGGATTGACGGGGTGTCAAGTCCCTCGTTCCCGGCCCGGTCCCAGGGGTTGGAGTGTTTAAGTCCTTCTCCCCTGGGGCAGTCCGGCGGCTGGAGTGTCAAGCCCTTCTCCCGCCGGACACCGTTCAGTTGCCGGGGCTGATCCCTCCGGTCGCTGGGCACCCGTCCTTTGACAGGGGCTGATCCCTCCTGCATCGGGCGGAATGGACGGAGCGTTTAGCGGCGCTTCGTTCCCACCCAGGCTGAGGCGTCGGCGGGTTTCCCTCGCGGCGCCCCAGCCGGAACCAATACCCAACGGCAGTTCATCGTAGTCTAAGGAGGCAGCCTAGAGAAACAGCACGGCATCCCGGATTCCTTCACTCATTGGGTCCACCTGGCGGAGCGGTTCAAGCTGCTTCGCACTCTTCATCCTGCGGTCGGAGACGACGACAAGCTCCGGCTGCGTTCCAATGCCTGCGGCGCTGCTGCCGAGTAGCAGCAACGGCACCGTGGCCTTCACACGCTCCGGCAGTCCGTCGGCAACGGCGGCAGGCCGGACGCCCTACGTTGCAACGCGCTTGCCATCAGGCCGGTAGCTGAATACCTGGCCGCCGGCCGGGCCGCGTTGCCCTCCATGCTCCCCATTTCCCCCACGTAGCGGCAGCCCCGAAACGACACCCTGGGCGAGCCGCATCTTTCGCCAACTCCCCATCCGGCTTTTCCCGTTGTTCTGCCCCGCCCTGGGCGTAGTGCGTCCAGCGCGGGGCATTGCATTGCGCCGTTCCAACCGACCCTGGGCGACGTGCGCCCTGCGTAACTCCCACGTGGCCCAGCTGACAAACACAAAAAATTCGCCCCGGCGCAACAACAAACACCGGGACGAACTACACCAAGACGGTGCCATAAGACACCATTACCAAGGCACCCGCGAATATCCTACTATGGCCCTCCAGGACTGTCAACGCGCTCGGACGGGACGATGGCGAATTTAGGAAAATCCCCTGGTGGTGAACCGGTCGAACCATCGCCTGACTTTCCCAGCCAGTCTTCGACAGGCTCGGGGCCAACGGCACGGGCAACGGCGTAGTTTCCGGGGTCGCGCTGGTAGCGGCAGGAATCGGCGGGAAGGGACAGCCCGTCGCGCCAATCACCGGCGCCGTTGCCTACGGTGGCAACCGGGTCAACAACGGGCAGCACGTCAGAGACAGCGGCGATAACCACGAACATGACCACAACGACATCGAGGAGGTGATTCACAGCAACAGCGAACATCGTGAGTTCCCGGTCATCACGGTCCGGTTGGACCATCCGGTCAACCGGCGGTAACCCAAGGCCCGCCGCCCAAGGAGCGGCGCGGCGGCAAATTGGGCGGCTCAATGGGCCGCCACTGACCTGACAATCGAATAGGCATCAACGAGCGGGGTCGTCTCTCCCACGAGTGGGTGAGGCGGCCCCGCTCTTCGTGTTTCGCCAACGGCGGACACCCCAGCGGCTGAATGGACCGCAACCAGAGACCTGCATCTTGAACCAGAGAGCGGGGTCGGTCCATTCGGGCCGCCTCGCTTTCTGCCTTTCGGAGGAAGCGACATGAAGGCGACTACCAGCATCGAAATCACGGCACAGACCATCAACCATCCCACTACCGGATTCGACGGCAGCGAAACCTGCGTACCGGATACCCGACAGGCCAGGCCGCAACGGAACGGGGCGAAGGAACAGGGCAGGGGCAAGCCGGAGAGCGAACTCCGCGCCGCCGCCCGCCGCAAGGGCCTCACCCTGAAGGAGCTGGCGAACCTGATGGGCGTGAGCTACGGGTATGTGTCCCAGGTCAGCGCCGGCAGCCGGCCCTGGTCTCCCATGCTGCGGGAACGGGCCATGGCCGTCCTGGGCGAGGTGCCGGGGCAGGGCGTGGCCTACCGCCAGGGCGGCCTGGTCAATGGCGCTGAAAGCACCTGCATCCGGGAGCGGGCCCGGGAGGTGGGCCTGAGCATGGGGGCGCTGGCCGACCTGGTGGGCGTGTCCGCCAGCTACCTGTCGATGGCGTCGCGGGGAAAACGCCATTTCAGCCCCGGGGTCCAGGCCAAGGTGGAGGCGGTGCTGCAGGCCCCGGCGACGGTGGAGGCCGCCCAGTGCCCCACCGTTGAACCGCGCGCCCTGTGGGACCGGATGGACGCTCACGGTTTCTCGCAGAACCGGGTGGCCCGGCTGGCGGGCATCAGCACCGGCCATCTATCCCTGATCATGAACGGCCAGCGCACACCCTCTGGGGACGTTCTGCGCAGGCTGCATGAGGTGCTGTTCGCGCCGACCCAAGCGGAGTTGGTAGCGCCTGTGGAGCTGAAGGTCATGGGCTGGAAGAAGGACGACCGCCAGGGCGTGGTGGTCAAGGGCGCCGGCGGGCCGCACAGCGGCCGGAACCCGGGCGGCGGCACCGTGCGCATCGGCGGGCGGGTTCCCTGGGGCGCCGAGGTGGAATACGCCTACACGACCGGCTACGACAGCCGGGGCCAAGTCTCCGTGAACCACATCGTGGACGAGCGGGGCTACGGCGTTATGCTCAACAGGCCGGATGCCTCTGGCGCCTAGCGGAAATGCTGCGCCATTATGCAGGAGGGGAGGCCGCTGCACCCACGGTCTCCCTGGCTTCCCTTTCTACGGGGCGGCGCCCCATCCCTTGCCGGTTCAGTCTCTCCCCTCTGGCTCCGCCTGCTCCAGGGCGGCCTGTCGCTGCTGGCGGACCGAGGGGTCGTCGGGTTCCAGGCGGATGATCTCGTCGTAGTCCCGCACCGCCCGCTCCGGCTGCCCCAGGCGGCGGTACAGCGTCGCCCGTTGGCCCAGGAACACAACATTGTCCGGGTGAAGCTCGATGATGGCGCTGAAGTCCTCCAGGGCCTCCTCGTACCGGCCCAGGCTCATCAGGGCCGTTCCCCGGTTGTACCGCACGTTCGCGTTGCCGGGGTCCAGCTCGATGACCAGAGTGTAGTCCGCCACGGCCAGCTCGTAATGTCCCAGGGTGGCGCGGGCCAGACCCCGTCCGGCCAGGGCGTCGGCGTTGCCGGGTTCCAGTTCCAGGGAGCGGTCGAAGTCCTCTATCGCCTCCTCGCAGCGGTCCAGGTTGCCCAGGGCCACGCCCCGGCCCCGCAGCGCCGGAGCGTTGTCCGGGTCCAGCCCCAGCACGGCGTCGAAGTCCCGCAGCGCCT
>DAOUJS010000174.1:0-3764 GCA_034422355.1 Dehalococcoidia bacterium
GGATGAGGGAGAGGTGATTCCCTTCCTGGCCCGTACGCTGCAGCAGGGGGCCGGAGCGGCGCGCCGGGCCGCTGCCCAGGTCCTGGGAGAGTTGAAGGATGAGGACGCAGTCCAACCCCTGGTGGACGCGTTGTCAGACCCCGACGAGGAGACCCGCGCCGCCGCCGCCAGGTCTCTGGGCCGGCTGAAGGACTCCCGGGCTACGTCAGGGCTCGTACTTGCCCTGGACGATCCTGCTGCCGGGGTCAGGGTCAACGCCCTCCGTGCCCTGGGCGAACTCGAGGCCGGAGAGGCCGCCCCACGCGTGGCAGACCTGCTGACCGATGCCAGGGAGGATGTCGCAGCCACCGCCGCCTGGGCCTTGGGCCGGCTGGACGCTTCGCAGGCCAGGCCACGCCTGTTGGAGGCCCTGGAACACCCGTCGGAGCGTGTCCGCACCGAGGCGGCCCTGTCCCTGGGGCGTTGGCATATCCCGGAATCGGTACGACCCCTGGTCGAAATCCTCACCGGCTCCGATGAACCCGCCCGTTACCGCGCCGGGAAGCTATTGCGGGAGATGGGCACGGTGGAGTCGGTCCCGGCCTTCATGGATGCGCTGCTTCACCGGAGACAGCGGAGTGGCGGGACGGGAGTCCATGACCCGTCCGGACCGGACCGGGGGCTCCGCGAAACAGCGGCCCAGGCGCTGGGAGAGACGGGCGCCGTGGAGGCCATCCCAGCCCTGGTCGAGGCGCTGCACGACCCGGACCGCAACGTCCGGGGTCATGCGGCCAGGTCGCTGGGTCAACTGGGGGCGCTGGAGGCGGTGCCCGCCCTGATCCGCGCCCTGCACGACCGGAGCAACCGGGTCGACCGCCCGGCCGCCGAGTCCCTGGTCAGGCTGGGGGATGCCCGGGGCATCCGTGCCGTGATCGACGCCCTGGTGTACATGGATGACATCCAACGCATCGCGACGAGGACCCTGGCCGAGTGCAGGGTCGTCCAGGCGATGCCGCACCTGCGGGTTATGCTGGACTACGCCGAGCCGCCGGGGGTCGGCTACGCGGCGCGGGCCCTGCGCCAGATGGGAGACAGCCAGACCGCTCCGGAGATGATGGAGCAGATGAGCAGCCCCAACGCCGAGGACAGGGCGCGGGCGGCCCGCGCCCTGAGGGAACTGGGAGGCCCGGAGGCCGTGCCGCTGCTCGCCGCCGCCCTGGAGGACGAGGCCGCTCCGGTGCGGGAGGCGGCGGCCTCGGCACTGGGCAGGCTGGCAAGCGCTGAGGATGTGCCGCTGCTCATCGGCGCTCTGAGGGACGAGAGTGCCCGGGTCAGAAAGGCTGCGGCCTTGGCGCTGGACCTCCTTGGGGATATCCGGGCGGTCGAGCCGCTGACCGCGGCCCTTCATGACGACTCCCCCGATGTGCGCCGGTGGGCTGGGATTGCCCTGGAGCGGCTTGGCGCCCGATAGCCCGGGCTGGGAGCGACTGCAACCTCAGGCCCACCCGCCTCGTTCTTGCCCGGACATGGCGTAGGTTTCGCCCAGTGGCGCATCTCCGTCGTCGCCTCACGGTCAATGGATTGACAGCACCGGCGACCGGTTCGATGCCGCGACTTTGCGGGAGCAGGCTGGCTGCTTTCGGGGCGCTCGAACGGGCCCAGAGGGAAGCCACCAAAAGGAGGACGAAATGACCACCCTGACGGTGACCATAGGGGTCGGAGACCCCCAGGGAATGATTTTCGAAGAACTGGAGGTCGTATCAGGCACCGGCGCCACCTACACCCTGATCCCCAGAGAGGTCCTCGAGAGGCCGGGTGTGCCGGTCTGGGAGTCGGTGCCGTCGGAGACCGCCAGCGGCCGGATAGTCCCGGCGGAGGTAGGCTGGACCACCATCAGGCTGGAGGGAAAGGAGTTCCCCACCCCGGTCATATTCGCCGAAGAGGGAGAGCCCAGCTTGCTGGGCATGGTGGCGCTGGGACATGCCCTGCTGGCGGTGGACCCGGTGCACCACCGGCTGGTGCCGGTGAACGCAAGGCTCTAATGAGGCGCGTAGGCAATGGATGCGGGGACGCTGGCCGCAGCCGCACTGACGCTGGCGGCCAGGGCCGCGCCACCGGGGTGGCGCTTTGTGCAAGGTCCGGGTTTCACCCCGGGACGTCCGGGAGGCTCTGCTTCCGGACCGGGCTCCTCTCGCTGTCTGCCGTCGTATAGGCAGCCATCCTCCTGATCCCCAGGATGCCCCAACACGGGTAAGGACCAGGACCACAGCACTTTGAGAAATTGCCACCGTACGGCCCTTGCAGGAGAGTAGATGATCCCAGCATGAGCACGATGGAGATGCCATACTGCTTGCGGTCCCCGCCTAATGCTAAACCAAAGCCAAGGTGAAATGCGCAGAAGCATGGAGTAAATTGGCATGCAACCGAGTCGGCTGGTCTAGGGAGTTGCGGGGGTTGATGATGGGGGTAAGGGAGATTGGGCGGTCGCTGGAACGATGGCAGATGGGCGCCAAGGACCTCAGGCGGCGAATGATTCTGGCGCCTACGCCCCGGGAGCGGGAACGCTGGCACACCGTCTGGTTGGTAGCCCAAGGCTGGACGGCGGAGGAACTGGAGCGGAACCCGCACACCAGCGGAAACCGTGGTGACAATCCACGAGAACCCCGGTGGGGAGCCGTCGGCACCCAACCCCGGTACCTACGCGGCAGAACACCGGGTATCGTACTGGGAGCCGCCGGGGCCGGTGCTGACCGACGAGCAGATCGCGGCGACCCAGGGCAGCACCCCCAGCCCCAACTGGCCGCTGCCCGGCCGCGTGCTCACCACCCCCGGACCGGACCGGGGACGGAGCCCTGGGAGAACTTCGAGATGGACAGGTACGACTGGTAGCCCAGGGAAAAGGGCGGCGCGGCCGGGCATGGGCTGCGCCGCCCGGAACCTCCCCTGATGTATAATCGCGCCATGACCACCCCCAACACCATCAACACCATAGAGGACCTGGCCCGCATCCTCCAGGAGCAGCCCACCTGGGCCCAGGCCCTCCGGTCCCTGATCCTCAGCCAGGAGCTGATGGACCTGCCGGAGACATTCGCAAGCTTCGTACAGGAGCAGCGGCAGTTCAACGCAAGAACCGAAGAACGCTTCAACTCTCTCCAGGGTTCCGTGGACAACCTCAGGGGGCCGGCCTACGAGATGAAGACCGCCGGCAATCTCCGCAGCCTGCTGCGCCAGCACCTGCGGCTCAGAAACGCCCGGACCCTCAAGGGACCGAACCGGGAGGCGGACGAGCAGTTCGCGGCGGCGATGGACCAGGCCCAGGAGAACGGGGCCATCACCGAGGAGGAGCTGAACCAGGTGTTCCTGCTGGACATAATCGCCCGGGCCAGGGACCCCGGGCCGGGAGACGTGTACGTCTGCCTGGAGGTCCCGGTCACCGTGGACGAAGGGGACGTCACAAGGGCCAGGGACCGGGCGGAGATCGTCCGCAGGGCCACCGGGACCCCGGCGGAAGCGGTCGTGATCGGGGAAAGCACAGACGACAGGGCAGCGGGGATGATCCGGAACGGAGACGCCCGGCTGGTCATATACCCCTACGGCTGACCGGAGAGGCCAATGCGAAAGGACCGGCCAAGACCCGGCAATACCGGCGGCCAGACGCTTAGGACCTGGCTCCTAAACTAAAGCCAAGGTGAAATGCGCAGAGTAGTGGGGTAAATTGGGGCCGTAACTGGTTAGCTGACATCGGGAGTTGGGAGGTGTTGCCGATGGGGGTAAGGGAGATTGGA
>DAOUJS010000175.1:0-7425 GCA_034422355.1 Dehalococcoidia bacterium
CAGTCCGGGAGGGGTTCCGGTGAGAATGTCTCCCATACTCGCTACCCCTCCCCGCACTCGGCGATGTCTTCCTGGGCCGCCCGCTCCACCACGCCGCACAAAGTTCCGTGGACGCCCTGGATCACCCACCTGGCCCCGGCCCTGGCCCAGCGGTCCGGGTCGAGAGCGCCCAGCACCCGGTCCCAAAGACCCTTGGGCTGGTGGACGGGCACCAGGGCGTGGAAGACGTGGTGGTCGCCGCCGCCGGTTCTCGGAACGGACATCACCATGAGGAACGCCTGCTCGGGGTGGAGCTCCGGCTGGGAGTCCAGGACCGGGTACTCGAAGGTGTACTCCCAGCCCTCGGACAGCTCCTTCTCGCCGCCCCGCACCCGGTAGGTGTTGGTGACCCACTGGCCGGTGTCGGGGTGGCGCAGGGCGTAGTGGAGGACATCGATCTTCCGGCTGAAGACCGGGCGGGCGACGAACTCGCCGTCCTTCTTCCTCTCCACCATCTGCCGGTCGCGGTTGACCAGGGAGAGGTTGTCGCTGTCGGGGGACTGGGCCAGGGCGGCGCCGCTGGCGGGTACGGCCACGATGGCCGAAAGCAGCAGCGCCGCCAGCAGCGTCAGCCGGCGTATGGGCCGGGTTTTCGATTTCAGGGTCAACTCGTTCACCTCCCTGCGGTTTGTCGGCGCCGGGGCGTTTCGCCAACGCCGCCAGAGAGTGTGAACAGGCCAGGCCCCCGGCGTAACCGCCTGTAGGGGGGATCATATGAGGGGGCCTACAGGCCCTTATGCCGGAGGCCCCTTTCGTGATGTCATTGGGGTGTACAGGGAAATGACATCAGTGGCAAAAATGCAAGTGGGGTAATTTCGTGGCTGTTTCGTAGCTGAAACGGCGGGAATTGGCCCCCTACAGGAGGTGGAAAGTGAACACCTGGACTTGCGGGTATTTTCCAGACCGGAGTGGCATCCGCCGTAGCTGGGAGTGGCATTTTTGCCACCGGCCCCAGGGGGCCGGAGTTGCATCTCCCCCGTTCAGAAGTGGCATTTTTGCAAGTAGCCGGCAAGGAGGGATGTGCCATGAATAGGAAGGCCCCGGCGTTCGAGAAGAGCCGGGACGTGGAGGACGTGCAGCACCTGCGGCTGATGACGCTGCTGGGCGAACTGGTCAGGGACAAGGGAATCATGCGGGCGGCCGGGGAGTTGAACGTGGACCACCGGACCCTGGGCGCGGCGTTGGAGACCGGGAAGCTGTCCCGCCGGATGCGCGGCGCGCTGGAGAACGCGCTGCTGAAGGGCGGCGGTTCACCGGCCCGGGAGCAACGGACGCGGAACGATGAGCTGGCCGGGCGGGTGGAGGTCCTGGAAAAGGGAATGGAGGCGCTGGGCCGGGAAACGGGCCAGGGGCTGGCCGCCGTGCAGGACGACGTGAAGGCGCTCAGGAACGACTACAGTCTTGATTTGCAGCGCCTTGAATCGAGGCTGGCCGAGGTGGATGGAAGCGGGGATAGCAAAAAGGAAGATGGGGAGGGTGAGTCCGGCGCCGGCGGGCAACCTATGGTCCGGCCCCGGCAGCGGCGGGAGTTCCCCGAGCTGGCGACGCTGGAACCCGCCGATGACGACCAGGACGTGTTCGGCGCCGCCTGGGCGCTGGTCCAGGAGTGGCGGAAGCTGAAGGAGACCCACGCCAGCCGGGGCAGGGGGCTGGAATGGCTGCGGGAGGAGGAACGGCTGCTCGCGGTGGAACTGGCCTTGTTGGAGGAGCACGGGTTGACCCTGCCGCCGGAGACCTACCCGCTGAAGGGCCTGGACCGGGGCGCCCAGGTCAACTGGCGGCAGAAGACGCTGGAGGACATTCAACGGGCCAGGAAACGCCGGGAGATGCTGCACCGGCTATCGCGGGTGGTGAGGCCATGGACGTGGCGGAAGTAGAGGAAACGGGCACAGAACGGCGGGCCAGTTAACTTTTGTGAAGTTTATTGAAAAATACTGAACACTTTGGGCGCCGGGGCCGCCAAACCCTTTATTTCCGCTGTTGGACGGCCTGATAATAACTGCGTTGTCAGGCTTTCCAGCGTTTCCCGCCCTAGAAACCTGGGGGCATCCCTCACCATTGCCCGGGTCTTGACCGAAAGGTCGCCCAAGAGGGAAAGCTGCCGACGCGGGGTGTTCAAGTCCCTCGCAGGCAGCACGGGCCGGATTGACGGGGTGTTAAGTCCCTCGTTCCCGGTCCGGTCCCAGGGGTTGGAGTGTTTAAGTCCTTCTCCCCTGGGGCAGTCCGGCGGCTGGAGTGTCAAGCCCTTCTCCCGCCGGGCGCCGTTCAGTTGCCGGGGCTGATCCCTCCGGCTGCTGGACACCCGTCCTTTGGCAGGGGCTGATCCCTCCTGCATCGGGCGGAATGGACGGAGCGTTTAGCGGCGCTTCGTTCCCACGCAGGCTGAGGCGTCTGCGGGTTTCCCTCGCGGCGCCCCAGCCGGAACCAATACCCACCGAAACGCGCGGCGCGTTTCACCAGGAACCCAACCCACGGTGGAATCCCCAGCCAACGGCAGCTCATCGTAGTCTAAAGAGGCAGCCTAGAGAAACAGCACGGCATCCTGGATTCCCACACCCATCGGGTCCACCTGCGGAGCGGTCCAAGCTGCTTCGCCATCTTTCACCTGCGGCTGGAGACGACGACAAGCTCCGGCTGCTTTCCAATGCCTGTGGTGCGGCTGCCGAGTAGCAGCAACGGCGCCGCAGGTTCCCCACGCTCCGGCCAGTCTTTGGCGGCAGGCCGGACGCTCATCCTTGCAACGCGGTTGCCATCAGGCCGGTAGGTGAAAACCCGGCCGCTGGCCGGACCGCGTCGCCCTCCATGCTCCCCATTTTCGCCACGTAGCAGCCGCCCCGGAATGACACCGTGGGCCAACTGCGTCTTTCGCCAACTCCCGCCCCTGCTTTTCCCGTTGCACTGCCCCGCCCTGGGCGCAGTGCGTCTTGCGCCGGTGCATTGCATTGCGCCGCTCAACTTGACCCTGGGCGAACTGCGCCCTTCGCCAACTCCCCATCGGGCTTTCCCCGTTGCGCTATCCAGCCCTGGGCGTAGTGCGTCCGGCACCGGGCGGCAACGGCCACAGGGCTACCAGCGTAGGCGGCAGCAACCAGGGCCACGGCATCGACAGCAACGGGCGGCAATTCAACTACGACAACCACGACCAGGAGGTGAACGACACGAACATTGACCCGGTTTCTCCCTTCGGCACCGGAAGGTTGGAGGAGGGGTGAACCAGCGATAGCTCCGGCTGCCTCGTTCCGGTGAGCGGGGCGGCGGCATCCAGGCGGGCATACCAGCCGCCACACAAGACTGAAAGATCACAGCTTACGGCAAAGCGGGGGTCGATCTCGAAAGAGACCGGCCCCCGCTTTCTGCGTTTCGGAGGAAGCGACATGAAGGCAACCACCAGCATCGACACCAAGGCAACGGTCAACGGCAACGACAACCCGGCGAACGCTTCGGAACAGGCTCAGCAGGAACAGGACGGCGCAGTAGCCAACGGACAGGGCAGGGGCAAGCCGGAGAGCGAACTCCGGGCCGCCGCCCGGCGCAAGGGCCTCACCCTCAAGGAACTGGCGGACCTGATGGGCATAAGCTACGGTTACCTCTCCCAGGTCAGTTCCGGCAGCAGGCCCTGGACTCCCATGCTGCGGGAGAGGGCCATGGCGGTCCTGGGCGAGGTGCCGGGCCAGGGCGTCGTCTACCGCCAGGGCGGCGTGGTTAGCGGTGCTGAGAGCACCTGCATCCGGGAGCGGGCCCGGGAGGTGGGCCTGAGCATGGGGGCGCTGGCCGACCTGGTGGGCGTGTCCCGCAGCTACATGTCGATGGCGTCGCGCGGAAAGCGAAACATGAGCCCCGGGGTCCAGGCCAAGGTGGAGGCGGTGCTGGAAGCCCCGGCCAGGGTGGAGGCCGCGCAGTGTCCCACCGTTGACCCGCGCGCCCTGTGGGACCGGATGGATGCACACGGCTACTCCCAGAACCAGGTGGCCCGGCTGGCGGGCATCAGCACCGGCCATCTCTCCCTGATCATGAACGGCCAGCGGACCCCGTCGGGGGACGTGCTGCGGCGGCTGCACGAGGTCCTGTTCGCGCCGACCCAGGCGGAACTGGTGGCTCCGGTGGAGCTGAAGGTGATGGCCTGGAAAAAGGACGACCGCAAGGGCGTGGTGGTCAAGGGCGCCGGCGGACCCCACAGCGGCAGGAATCCGGGCGGCGGCACGGTCCGCATCGGCGGGCGGGTCCCCTGGGGCGCCGAGGTCGAGTATGCCTATACGAGCGGCTATGACAGCCGGGGCCGGTTGTCGGTGAACCACATCGTCGACGAGCGGGGCTACGGCGGGATGCTCAGCAAGCCTGATTCCGAATAGCGGATTATGCCACCGGTGGGCCTGTCATTCTTGAACCGCACCAGCCGCTGGGGGAAGTCACCGTGGAATTGGTGGGTGATCCGGCTGTGGTGGGTGTGCTGTCTTGGCATGGGTCGCTGTCCCCTAACGGAGCGGGGCGGCACTGGCTTCCAGGCCCCCGGAGCCAGCGCCGCCCCAATCGCCCTACGTCCGGGATTGCTAGCCGCTTTCTTCCACTGCGTCCTCCGGCGGGGTGAGGCTGGCATGGGCGCGCTCGCCCATGCCAGCCTCGTTCCCTGCCCTGGCTGATGCGGTGTCCAGGCACGGCATGGCTCTTCCAAGGAATTCATCGGCTGCCGCCCATCGCCCCAGCACTTCGTCGCAGATGCGGCCTTAGGCCCCGGTTACGCTGCCGCTGACCCTACTCGTCGCGCCTCCAGCCTGAGCCGAAGACGTGGCCGTCGTAGCCCGCCACGAAGACCCGCAGCGACTCCGACTCAACCCATTCCCCGGTCTCGTGGGTATGGATCGGCTCTCCGCCGAACAGGTCCGGGGTGTCGCCTCCGATCATCGTGAGGTCCGAGTGTCCCACTATCTTCCCGTCCGGGTCCCCGATAAAGGCGAACCATTGACCGTCCACCGTGTCCGCGGCGTTGTAGTAGTCAACCGCCGCCTCCAGCCCAGCCAGGGCGCTCCCCGGACTGGCGAAGTAGGCCATGGTCCCCGTCAGCCCCAGGTCGCGGTACTTGTCCACCGCCACGGACACCAGCTGCTCCGTGAAGGCGTCGGCGTCGATGTACCAGCCCGAGGCGAACAGCAGCCCGTTGTGGCGCTTCACGTACACGTTCTTGAGTTCCAGTTGACCCTGGTTGGGCGTGATGTCCCCGCTCTCCGGGTTGCGGTAAACGTAGGACACCCACTTGCCGTCCTCCGTGGCCGAGAGCATCTCCGGGCCGAACTCGTAGCCGTTGATGTCCTTGCCCACCCAGCCCTTCAGGTCCAGGCCCCGGCGTTCCGGGTCGGGGTGGGCGATGACCAGGTCTTTCTCGTCGATGATGAAGACGTACCACTGGCCGTCGATGCCCTCCGCCCGGTTGTAGTGGGCCAAGGTGGCGTCGAGGCCCTGATTCTGGTAGCGGGCAATGGCGTTCTGGACGAAGAACCTGGTGTAGTCAGCGGGCGCGGATTTCGGCGGGATGGACGCCACCGCTGCGCGCGCTATGCGTTCCGCCTCGGCGGCGGTGAGGCCGGGTTCCGGTTCGGGGATGTCCGCCAGAGCGGCTTCGATCATTGCCTCGACCTCGGCGCCGGACAGCCCCGGCTCCGGCTGGGGCGCCTCCGCCATCGTCCGGCGGACGGCTTCCTCGACGCCGGCTTCGGTCAGCGCTGGGGTGGGAGCCGGAACCTGGGCGAGCTCGGCGCGGACAATCTCCGCCACGTCCTCGAGCGCCAGCCCGCCTTCCGCTACCGGTGTGGGAGCCGGGGTCCTGGCAAGCTCGGCGCGTACTATCGCCTCCACGTCGGCGCGGAACAGCCCCGGCGCCTGCTCCCCGTTCCCGTCTCCGCATGAGGCGATGAAAAGCATGACTCCGGCAACCATCGCCGTGAGTGCGAGTCCGGTCCTGTTCACCATCGGATTCGTCCTGTTCCTGCTCCTCATCGGGTCTTCCGGTCCCATGGTTCGGCCCCTTTTCCGCTACAGGCCGCCAGGGCGCGGGGGAGTCACGACGTGAACCAGGCCAAATCCGCCGGTCTTGGCCGCACCCTGATATGTGTCCGGCGTTGTCGGCATGGCCCTGATGACGTACACGTCGCAGGAATCGGACGGCACCTGCACCGAGAACAGGATGTTGTTGGTCCCCCGGGATTCAGGGACAGTTACCGAACTCGGGCCGGTCATCTTCGCTTTGTCGCAGTAGTGCGGGTTCAGATATTCGATGCTGAAGGTTTCGCTGCTGTTCACCCCCTCGGGCCGGGTTACGAAGAGGGTCATGTTTGCCTGGAAGCCTGGTTTCACCATGTCGCCGCCGAGGTAGAACTCTCCCTTGGGAATGTTCAGCGCGTCGCCGTCTACGACCCACACGGGAATACCGGGCTTTAGCTTCTCCGTTTTCACTATGACTGGCGCGTGTTTCAGGCCGCAGGTCAGGGTGTCGTAGTCGTACTTGAAATCGCCGTCCTTGACGGGGCTGACAGTGACCCTGCTGGTCTGGGGGTTATTGCTCACCGGGATGTCCCAGTCAAAGGGCGCGATTTTGCCGTTTGTTGACGAGCAGGACATGGAGATACGCTTGGATGTCCCTATATCCACATGGATTGCCAGTTCTCCGGTGCGGTGGTTCCAGCCGGGTTCGCTCAGCTTCAGGTAGTCAGTCCGGTATGACAGATTGACCTCATCGTTATCGTTAATAAGCACCAAGGCTCCGCCACCGGCAGGTTCTCTAGCCACGGCCTTGCTGGGATCGTCGGCGGTAAGGACCACCAGGAAGTCTTCAGGAACCTCAGCGACATTGTCGTCCAATATCGAGATGTTGACGGCGGCCGAAGTAGCCCCGGCTGGGATAGTTCCCTTATGGGCGCCCCCAGCGAAATCCGAGCCTGGGGTTGCGTTGCTAGCGCCACCCCGACCCGCCTGAGTATCCTCCGCCACTTCCTTGGCAGTGAGGGTGAAGTCGATGGCGTTTTCAGTGTTGGCGCCGGGAGACCGTTCGACGGTTACAACGGCGTAGGGGTGAGTGCCTTCGGACAGGGTGTACATGACCGGGTTGAATTCGATTTGAATCGGACCCGAGGGGGCCGGCTTCGTACTGGTCTTGTGTATATAGCCTCCGTTAGCATAGTCGCCCACCACAGCCTTGACGGCAAGACCATATTTCGTGTCAGGCTTCAACCCCGTAATCGTATGTTCAAACGTATTTGCATTACGCCAAACGATATCCTCGAATACACCATCCTTCCCATCCCATCCTTCCCAATGGTCTACACCATACCCACGGATTGTTGCTCCGTTATCTTTCGGTGCAGTCCAGTAGACTGTAATGGAATTGTGAGTGCTCTC
>DAOUJS010000176.1:0-58647 GCA_034422355.1 Dehalococcoidia bacterium
ACAGTGGCTGGAGGGCACCCAACAGCGCAACGAGCGGGCCAGCCGCTCTCACGAAAGACGCCGCCGCGCAGCAAAACGCAGCCCTCCTTGAACCGTCGTTGTAATACTAGGAGGCTCCCAAGTGTCAACGTTTCCGAGGGAATCCCCTGAGGTTGGGACCGACCGGGCCATTTTAGTGAGGATTTACGAATCCTGCGGAGGCTCTTCATGGTTCCATAGCACCAACTGGCTAACCGGAATGCCTCTGAGTCAGTGGTCGGGTGTAACTACGGATACTGATGGTCGAGTAATCGGACTGCATTTGAATCATAACGGCATGACGGGGTTTCTGCCTGATGTCTTAGGATACTTGAGAAGTCTTAAAGAATTAAATTTGAGTGGGAACAGGCTTCACGAGCCTAAAGTTGGGTTTGGCGACTTTTTCAAATGGACTCCCGCGCAGATTCGGAGAGTGGGCGACAAGGAAGGGATTCCGGCGCAATTGGGCGACTTGACGGATTTGCGGCTCATTAACCTGAGCGGAAATATGTTTCACTGGAGCATCCCAGCAGCACTAGGAAACCTTTCCAATCTTCAGGTCCTGGACCTTCACGATAACTACCTCGACGGTAGTGTTCCGGTCGAACTTGGCAACTTGGCCAATTTGAGAGAGTTGGATCTATCCGACAATAGATTGGATGTTGACGCTCAGGTTTTTAATCGCCTCACCAATCTTCAACATTCGGAACTGGGGCACCAGCGATTGCGAAAGCCTGGCGAAATGCGACGGATATACCTTCGAAGGGGAATCTGAGAGACTTTTGTGCAAGAGGGACTTTCTGTGCAAAGCCCTACAGCCACATTCCTACAAAGGGTCAACTCTCAGCATTTATGCTACCAATAGTACAGCCCATTTGTTTGGGTGTGTCAACCCGATAATTGCGACCTCAGAAGGCCGCGTAGGCAAGTTCTTTCAGCGCCATCCTCAGGAATGGGTCACATCCGTGCCCGCACCGCACGGTCATCCGAACATCCGTCAACTGGCAGGGTGCGAGCGAGTGGCCCCAGTTACAATGCAAGCCGACCATTGAAGGGTCGCTGTCAGTGACCGACACTGGAGATTCGAACATGTCCCAACAGTTGTCACGCATAGAACGTCCCTCCGCTGCCCAGTACCAGGGCAAGCGGAAACTGTTGCTGGCGCCCTTGATTTTCGGCGTTCCCGCCGAGGCTGAAGAAGGGATAGAGATACTGCAACGGTACTGGGAAGAGATGCAGTCCCAGATATCGTCACTGGAGCGGTCACTGGGGCCGTTGCGGCGCATCTACCACGAGAGCCTGGCCCTGGGCGGCGAGGAGGGACTGCAACAGTTAGGTCTCGCTAACCAGCGCAGCCACGGCTTCATCGCCGCCAAGGTCGAGTCCGGGGTAGCATTGGAAGCCACTGAAGACGCCGAATCGTTCCTGGAATCGCTGGACCTGCAACGCTGCATGATGCTCCCGCTGGCCAGCCCGGGCGTCTCTGCTAAGTTACAGGAATGGTTCGCAGAGGCTACGCGCAGACGCTACGCAGGCATAGGTGAGCGGATAGACGTTACCCTGCAGCCGGATGAACTGGGGCTATTGATGATCAGTGAACGGCACCAGATCCAGTTCCCGCTGGACATTGAGGTCTTCCACATCGCACCACCCGCCCTGGACGACTTCCATCGCTGGGTCCAGAGGTGGGCATCAGAACAGCAGCGCGCCCATGAAAAAGCAATGTGAGGTGCGGAAGCGCCGGACTCCGGACAACCCGGCAGCGGCGAGTTCCCCTAACCGCCGTCCAACGCCGCATCAACCCGCTTACGGAAGTCCTCTGCGCCCAGGCGCAGCAGACCCGTGGCCGAGATAGTCACGAGACTCGCGCCCAGCCGGATGAACTCGGCCACGCCATCGGCGTCAGCGGGGGAGTTGCCCCCGACGCCAACGAACTTGCCCCCGGCCTTGACCCGGGGTATCACCTGGCTCATCAACCGGCGGACCTCCGCCGGCCCCGGATTCCCCATGCTCTGGCCCAGGTCTCCCGAGGCCACGTGGCAAACGTCGATGCCCGGCACCTGTAGAATCTCGTCCAGGTTTTCGACCGCCTCCGTCTCCTCGATCATGGGGATAACCAGCACCTGGGAGTTGACCCAGCGGGTCCCCTCGTCCCGCGACACTCCAACTCCATAATCCTGGGACCTGCCGCCGCCCACTCCACGATGTCCCTCCGGGTAGTACCGGGAGGCCCGGGCCACGGCATCAGCCTCTTCCCGGGTGTTGACGTGAGGCACGATAACTCCCTGGACTCCCCGGTCAAGGTGCCTCAGCAGGGTCGAGTCGTCGTGATTGGGGACCCGGGCTATGGGGGTGATGCCGAAGACCTCCGCCGCCCGTACCATGTGTTCCAGGTGGTCAAGGTCAATGGGGCCGTGCTCGCAATCTATCATTACGAAGTCGTACCCCAATGCCCCGAACAACTCCACCTGGTCCGGGGCGTAGCGGTTGATGATGGCCCCGAAAACCACCTCTCCGGCGTTCAGCTTGGCCTTGGCAGTGTTGGTCTGCATAGTCTCACCCCTTGAATTTAGTCTATCTACCCGCGCCCGCGGAGATTTATGAGCCTCTGCTGCACCGGGTCCACGCCGAGCAGGAGCTCTTCAAGAGTTACGGCTCCGAGCAGAGGTTCAGAGTCTTCCGCATTGAACATGACTGGCGTTATAGTTTCCAGGCCATCCAGCCGGACCCAAGCCAGGCCAACGGTTAACTCCCTTACATCGCCTTGCCCGAACTCGAAACTGGCGCTCCTTATCGGTTCTACCCCCAACTCTCGCAACGAGGACGCAGGGGCCGAGGTGAACGTCGAGCCGGTGTCCACCAGGGCATTGGCTGTTACCCAGCGGTCTCGCTGTGGCCCGCCGAGACCGATTTCCACGCTGAAAGTCCCCATGCCTCTTCCCTTACCAGATTGATGGCGCTTCTGGCCCATCGTGTATAGTTCCTACTGCGCCGTCATTCCCCCGTCGATAACCAACTCCGAGCCGGTGACGAAGGATGACTCGTCCGACGCCAGGTACAGGATGCCGTAGGCGATGTCGTAAGCGTTGCCCACGCGGCCCAAGGGCGTCCGGTCGATGGACCATTGGAGCCGCTCCGGGTCCTCGTATCCCCGGTCGGTAAGGGGAGTGTGGGCATACCCCGGATGCACAGAGTTGACCCGTATATTCTCCGGCGCGTATTGGATAGCCGCCGACTTGGTGAACAGGCGAATCGCGCCCTTGGCCGCGTGGTAGGCCGTGGACGTGGGACTGCCGATTATGCCATAGATTGAGGAGATGTTGATAATGGAGCCGCCGCCCTGCTTGCGCATCTCCGGTATGGCCAGCTTGGTTCCCAGGAACGCACCCTTAGCGTGGACGTCCATCTGCGCGTCCCACAACTCTTCGGTAGTATCCTCGACGTTGAACCTTGCCCCGGTCCCGGCGTTGTTGACCAGGATGTCCAGCTTGACGTAGGTGGAGATGGCGGTCTGAATGGCGTTCACCCAGTCCTGCTCCTGGGTAACGTCCAGCGGGACGAACACGGCGTCGCCTCCCGCCTCCCGTATCTGGGCCGCGGTCCTCTCCCCGTCCTCGACCTTGATGTCGGTGAGGACCACCTTCGCCCCCTCCTGGGTGAACAGCCTGGCGCTCGCGCCGCCGAACCCCATCAACTCGCCCTCAACGCCGGCCGCCGCGCCGGTGATCAGCGCAACCTTCCCTTCCAGTCTCATGGCAATCTCCCTTCGCCCCCGGACCCAGCCGGGACAAGCTCTGGTACGCTCCAGTCTCACCACCGATTATAAGTCCAACTTGTGCAAATGCCCACCGGCACAGCACCTGGGAACCCAGGACGTCAGTGATAGCCGCAACTGGCCACCGGCCACCGCATTTGGTATATATGTGGCTGATGTCTTTACCATCCCACCAATCCGTCCAAGCCGCAGAGAGCAGGAGCTGCATCATGGAACCCATCTACTTGGACTACAACGCCACCACTCCCATCGACCCCGTCGTGGCCGCGGCCATGATTCCCTACATCTACGAGCACTTCGGCAACCCTTCCAGCAGCCATGCCTTCGGGCAAAGGGCGAAAATGGGGGTGGACAAGGCACGCAGCCAGGTTGCCGGTCTGCTCGGTTGCCAGCCCGACGAGGTGGTATTCACCTCCGGCGGCACGGAGTCCAACAACCACGCCATCAAAGGGGTGGCCGGCGCCTACCCGGACAAGGGCAACCACATCATCACATCATCCGTGGAGCACCCGGCGGTCCTGGACGTTTGCGCGTTCCTGGAAGGGCGTGGGTTCGACGTGACCT
This sequence comes from Dehalococcoidia bacterium, assembly GCA_034422355.1. Lineage (GTDB taxonomy): Bacteria > Chloroflexota > Dehalococcoidia > Lucifugimonadales > UBA3495 > CATOSP01. The sequence goes on from DAOUJS010000176.1 coordinate 4,358, forward strand.
ACCTGCCGGTGGACGGGTACGGCATGGTCAACCCAAGGCAACTGGAATGGGCCATCACTCCCCGGACCATCCTGGTCTCCGTAATGCACGCCAACAATGAGGTTGGCACAATCCAGCCCATTTCCGAAATATCGGAGATCGCACATCGCGGCGGGGTTCTGGTCCATGCGGACTGCGCCCAGTCCGTCGGCAAGATTCCGGTCACCGTGGACGAGTTGGGAGTGGACCTGCTTTCCATAGCGGGGCATAAACTTTACGCCCCCAAGGGCATCGGCGCGCTGTATATTCGAAGCGGCGTGCGGCTGGAGAAGCTGATGAACGGCGCCGGCCATGAGATGGGTTGGCGGGCCGGGACAGAAAACGTCATTGAGGCCGCGGGTCTTGGCATGGCATGCCAACTGATTGCCGAGAACCTGTCCGGTTATAGCCAGCGGATGGAGGAGACGCGCGACCTACTGGAGTCCCATCTGGGAAAACGGCATCCCGGCATGAAAATCAACGGCCATCCGGAACACCGGCTGCCCAACACCTCCAGCATCAGCTTCTCGTCACTGGAGGCAGACACCATCCTCGCTAACCTGGAATACGTGGCTGCATCAGCCGGGGCAGCCTGCCACAGCGACCAGGTGGAGGTGTCCAGCGTCCTCCAGGCCATGCACGTGCCCCTGGATGAGGCAATGGGCACGCTCCGCTTCTCCACAGGCCGCTACACTACCCCGCGGGAAATAACACGGGCCGTTGAGGATGTGGCCCGGGCTATTGAAGCCGCCCGGAGCCGGTCGCCGCAGAGCGTGTAGGGGACTTACGGCCCCTCCTGGAAGAATTGACGGGGAGACCTGGCCGGGAAAGGCTCGTAGGGATAACGCGCCAGGGCATCCTCGTCCAGTTCCAGTCCCAAACCCGGGCCGGTGGGAATCCGGATGTAACCGTCCTCCACCTTGAAGGGCTCCACTGCGATCTCTCCACCGAAGGACTCCAGGTTCACAAAGTACTCGGTGATGAGGAAGTTGGGGATGCAGGTCGAGACGTGCAGCGTCGCCGCCAGCCCCACCGTCGTGCTGTTGAAGTTGTGGGGCGAGACGATGACGAAGTAAGGCTCGGCCATCGCCGCAATCTCCTTCAGCTCCAGGATACCGCCCACGTTGCACACATCCGGGTTGATGATATCCGCGGCCTGCTTCTCGAATATCTCCCGGAACTCGAACTTCGTGTAAAGCTCCTCGCCGGTAACTACCGGAATCCTGATGTCCCGCTTCGCCGCGGCCAGCGCGTCCACGTTTTCCGCCAGCACCGGCTCCTCGTACCAGAAGGGGCGGTACTGCTCTATCTCTCGGGCGATGCGCACCGCGTGCATCGGGGCCAGCCGCCGGTGCATCTCCACCAGTATATCCACGTCGGGGCCGACGGCCTGCCGCACCGCCGCCACATTCTCAATGGCCTGGTCTTCCACATCCCGGCTGACGAAGGTGCGCCACGGGCCGGGAATGGGATCGAACTTCATCGCGTCGAACCCCATCTCAATGACCTGGGAAGCCCGCTCGGCCAGCGCATCGGGAGTCTTGGCCCCATCGGACCAGCCGTTGGCGTAGACCCGTATCTTGTCCCGGCAAGCGCCTCCCAGCAATCCGTACACCGGAGTCCCCAGGGCCTTGCCGGTGATGTCCCACATGGCCTGCTCCAGACCGCTGATGGCGCACCAGAAGTCCATCGCGCCCCGGCGGCCCGCAAAATCATCGTAGGCTACCTGGGTAAAGTGCTTGATGTTCATCGGGTCCCGCCCGATCAGGTAACGCTCCAGTTGGTCCACGTGGGCCGTCACCTGCAAGTCGCGGTCCGACTGCGTATAGCATTCTCCCCAGCCGTGGATACCCTCGTCGGTGTCAACCTTGACGAAGCAAAGGTTTTTGCCAGCACCCGGATGCGTGAGGAAGGTCTTAACTCCCGTAATCTTCACAGCCCGTCTCCTTGCGATCATCAATTGGTGGTCAGCATACCCGATACCATGCCTGCAATCCACCACCGGGCAACTGCCAGGCGACAACCGGCCCGCCGGTGATTGGCCGCGCCACCTGAAGCGGAATGCTGACCGCTGACATCCGCCACTTGCCACATTGGTAGAACGCATGTACCATGATGTGCATCCGGCTCATAGCCCACGAAGGCAATCGTGCCATTCCACGACAGTCACTGAGACTGCATGACGTTCAATGTCCGGAAAAGCTGACAAGGCAACCCGCCCCAGAAGCTCCATCCCTCCACGGAACCCACCACCGAGATCAACCACCCCGAATGTTCGGATTTATCCGCATTTGACCGGAAAATCGAATTTTCCCCCCTCACTCACCGCTGGCAGGCCGTACCACCAAGTTCGGAACGCTTCCCAACAAAGCACCGGACTTGCCCATTCTGTTATGATTAGGGTTGCGATGCCGCTTCTACTGACGCTGGTGGGAGTCACGGTTCCATGATTACCGTCGAAAAGATCCACATATCGCCGGTGAAGTCGCTGGCGTTGGTCCATCCCAACTCGGTCGAAGTGTCTTGGCAGGGCGTCACGGAGGACCGCAGGCTCTTTCTGGTCGATGACCGCGGCAGGCTTTTGACCCAGAGACACTTCGGGCAGTTGGTCCAGGTGCGGGCTGAGTACCACCAGGACCCGGAACGGCTGACCCTGCGGTTGCCCGGTGGAGACGTTGTTGAAGGCCCCATAGTCTCCGGCGAACCGACCGTTACCCGCATCTTCGGTCGGCGGGTGATGGGCAACGCCGCGCCGGGTGCGTGGGACTCCGCCCTGTCGGACTTCTGCGGCGCAACCGTGAGATTGGTCCGGGCGCAGCAGCCTGGCCAGTGCTACGACGAATTCCCCATCTCCCTGCTATCTACCGCCTCTCTGGAGAAGCTGGGAGAGAATTTGAAGCAGCCGCCAGGGAGCGAATTATCCCTGGACAGCCGGAGGTTCCGCCCGAATTTCCTGCTCCAGGGCTGCGGCCCACACGAGGAAGACGACTGGATCGGCGAGGCGGTCCGCATCGGGGACGGGCTTCAGGTCCGCGTGGTGGCCCGGGACCCCAGGTGCGCCATCACCGCCCATGACCCCGACACAGGCGAGACCGATTTGAACACCCAGGAGATCATCGCCGGCTACCGTCCTGCTGGTGGCACGGCATATTTCGGGGTCTACGGGATAGTCGAGCATCCGGGTAGCGTGACCGTTGGAGATGTGGTCACGCTGGCCACAGGCGTCCCGTCCTGATGCTTAGGAGTTGAGCCAATGGCAGAGCAATTGGTCACGTTTACAGAGAAACCCCAGGCCGAGTACCTGATCGCAGGTTGGCGCAGGCAATGGTCAGACGGGGGCCGCGTGTCCGGCGGCCTGACCCGCTATCTCATCGAGAAGCTGGGTGCACGGAAGATTGGCGAAATGACCAATGACGTGTCCCTTGATTGCTACCCATTCCAGGTGGCAGGCACCCACGACACATTTCGCCCCCTGGTGGCCTACCAGGAGGGACTGCCCAACCGCTCCATGTACCGGGAAAACTACTTCTACGACGCGGGCAACGGCCTGATCATCTTCCGCGGCGAGGAACCCTGGTTCCGTATTGACGAGTATAGCGAGGCGTTCTTCCAGGGCATCAGGGAATTGGGCGTCAAGCAGACCGCGGCCGTTGAGGGGGTGAATGGCCCCGTTCCTCCCGACCTGGAACGCAGGATAACCTGCGTCTACAGCAAGGCAGAGATGCGGGACACTTTGGACCGCTACGGACTCCAGTTCTCCAGCTATGGCAGCGACGGACGCCGCGGTCCCACCATTGCGATGGCCCTAGTCTCGATGGCCCACTTCGAATACCCGGACGTGGAAATGTTCCGTCTCGGCGCAATGGCGCCCATGTACCCATTTGCCACCAACAACAACGACCAGGTGGGCATCATCCGGGACCACCGCTCCTACTACGACATCATGCGCAGGCTCAAGTCGATGTTCAAGCTCGACATCGATCTGTCGGAACTGGAGCAATTGGGCCAAACCGAGTCCCAGCGATTGTCGGACACCCTGGAGCGAATCGGGTCCTCCAACCAGGAAGCCAAGCAGCTAATTGACACGGTCCGCACCGACTACAACTACACTCCGTTCGTGGAGCCGGTGGACCTGGACCCGGCCCTGGAAGGCACACTAGAGGACATTCTCCGCAACTTCCCCGAGTAGCCGGGGTCTGTCAGCGGCTTGCGCGTACCGGTCACCAGCCACTAATCACTGGCAACTGGTGAATGGAGCGGGCGATGGGAATCGGACCCACGTATCAGCCTTGGGAGGGCTGCGCTCTACCACTGAGCTACGCCCGCGTCACGCCTTTGATGATATTCCCGCCGCTGGCCGGTGTCAACGATAGCCGCTGCTTTGCCACGATAGCGTTGAAGATATGGAAACTAGGGGTTGACAGCATTTTAACATAGCGGATAGCATGTAATTACTCAGACCATCCCGAGATATTATTAGAGTTGGATGGTTGGGCTACATGGGGACTCCTGCGGGAGTCCCTTATTATTTGTCCAATTCAGGGGAGGCTGTAGCCCATGCGCGTAGCTATTTTCGTAGACGCTGGATATCTGTATACAGCAGGGAGCATTATCCTCACGGGGTCCAGACAAAGTCGGGAGGTCATGGAGTTAAATCAAGAATCAGTTATTGAAAATTTGCAAACGCTGGCACAAGAACTAGCCATCGACAGGCCACTACTCCGTATCTACTGGTATGACGGCCTGTTGGGGGGACAGCGTTCCTGGGAACAGCGCAGGCTAGCGGTCGCAGATAATGTTAAATTAAGACTGGGCACTGTAACAGGCGGGCAACAGAAGGGAGTAGACTCCCTCATAGTTACTGACCTTATTGAGCTTGCCCGCAACCACGCCATTTCAGATGCGGTGCTATTGTCAGGTGATGAGGACTTGAGAATCGGTGTGCAGATTGCGCAAAGTTTCGGAGTTCGGGTGCATTTAATGGGGATTCAGCCGAGCCGAGGGAATCAGTCCAATCTTCTGCGGGAAGAAGCCGATACGACCACAGAGTGGAGTAGGGAGCATATCGAAGCCATCCTGTCAGTCAAGCATAGGGATGGAGTTGTTACTGGTACAAGTCCGAACTTGGACCAACCTAGCAATCATATAGCCCTCACATCCGAAACTCTTAATGACGTTGCCGAGAAGGTTGCCAATTCAATCAACGTCAGCGGCTGGACCAACGCTGATCTAGAATTGCTATCATCAACCATTCCCCCAGAACACGATAGGGTGCTCCTGTCAGAGAGCGGGAGAAGATTAGGGCGGGATTTGGAGCAATCCGAAAAACGACAGATAAGAGAGTTGTTCCGGGAGCGCCTGCGGCGGAAGGTTGAAGGCGCTTAAATTTCGCCCTTACTCCTGAAACCCCTTCCTCACGCTCAGGAGCCACACCGACCCGGCTATGCCCACCACTGAGCCGGCCAGGGCTGACGCGAAGGACCAACTCATCCCGACCGAGTCCGCCACCGCTCCTCCCAGGGCCGGGGATACCGTCGTGCCCAGACCGGCGCCCAACGCCATCAGGGCGAAGGACGCCGCCGAGTATTGCACCGGCACGTAGTCTCCCGCCGACGCCGCGCAGATGGTATAGGTGGCCCGCAGCGTCAACCCCATGATCACCGACGACACCACGAATGACACCATTCCAGGCAGGAATGCGAACAGCGCGAAGGATGCCCCCTGCATTGCGAACGACAGGAGAAACGCCTGCGCCCTCCCCAACCTGTCCGACAGCCGGCCCCATACCACGCCGCTGCCAACGCTGAGGATGCCGATGACAATCAGGAGTTGCCCCACCGTGTTCAGGGAAACGGCGTTCTCCTCAACCAGGTACACCCCGAAGAAGGTGCTGAAGATGCTGTTGGACCATCCCGACGTGAAGGCCAGCAGCGTCACCAGCCAGACCAGCGGAGTCTTGTAGGCTTCGATGGGCCAGGAGCGGCCCGGCCGCCGCGCCGCCTGCGTCCCCTGACCGCCTTCTCCCGAGTAACTGTCTCCCGACGGTTCCTTGACCACCAGCAGCGACACCAGCCCGATGGCAATCACCACCACCCCAAGCCCTTCCCAAGTGTGCCGCCAGCCGTCCGCGGGGCTTCTGGCGACCAGGAGCGGGACTATCGCGCCTGCGATGATGAATGCCGCGCTGCCACCCGCCGAGGCGTATCCCGCTGCCAGCCCCCTGGTCCGCACGGCGAACCAACTGGACAGCAGCCCCATCATCGGCACCAGCGCGCCGCCGGTGGTGAACCCCATCAGAACCATCGCCGCCGCGGCCACCGCGTAGTTGGACGACAGTCCCAGCAGCACCATCGCCGCGCCGCCGCCGATTACGCCGCCGCCGATGATTGCCCGGCTCCCGTAGCGGGGCGCAAGGGTGCCCGATGCGAAGGTGCTGGCCAGCCGGGCCACCGAGGCAAAGGTTATCAGCAGCCCCGCCTCGGTGTGAGACAGGCTCAGCGATGCCTCCATCGACGGCAGGGTGATGCTGTGGGTGTAGTTGGCGAAGCTGGTCCCCAGGTTGACCAGGATGCCGATAAACAGCACCGCCCCGGCTTGGGTAAACACCCACTCCGGGGCGATATTCGCAACTTTTCTTGCCTGAAGAAACGGGCGCATTGATACCGGGTTGGGGAGGGCGGGACCTCCTAGTTGCGCAGGTCCCGGAAGAAGGCCCGGATGTCCTCCACCAGCAGCCCCGGCTCCTCCATCGCTGCGAAGTGCCCGCCGCGGGGCATCTCGGTCCACCGCTTCAGGTTGTAGGCCCGCTCCGCCCACTCCCGCGGGGGACGGCTGATCTCATGGGGAAATACCGCGATCCCGCTGGGAACCTTCATCTTCTCCCCTCGGTCCGGCGACAACGGATTGCGCCGCGACTCGTAGTACAACCGGGTTGAGGAATTGATCGTCCCCGTCACCCAGTAGATGGTCACGGTGGTCAATAGCTCGTCCTTGGTGTACTTGCTCTCAACATCTCCGTTGCAGTCGCTCCAGGTGCGGAACTTCTCCACTATCCACGCCGCCAGGCCCGCCGGGGAGTCGTTCAGGCCGTAGGACAGGGTCTGGGGCTTGGTGCCCTGGATGTGGGAGTATCCCCCCTCCGCCTGCTGCCACTGCTCCCTGGCCTCTACGTGCGCCTGTTCCCGCTCTGTCAGCGGAGCCATCCCCTCGCCGGTGTGGGAACCGGCGACAACCCCCGACGCCGATGTCACGTGGATGCCTATAACTTCATCGGGGTAGGCAAAGCCCAGACGTGCCGTCACGCTTGCGCCCCAGTCGCCGCCCTGGGCCGCGAACCGGGAGTAGCCCAGATTGTCCCGCATCAGCTTCGCCCACAGGTCGCCCACTCTCGCCGGGTTCATGCCCCGTTCCGTGGTCAATGACGAGAAACCATAGCCGGGCATCGAGGGCACCACCACGTCAAAGGAGTCTTCCGCGCTCCCGCCGTGGTTTGCCGGGTCGGTCAACGGCGCGATTACCTTGAGAATCTCGAAGAAGGTGCTGGGCCAGCCGTGGGTGATGATCAGCGGAATCGGGTCGGGACCCTTGCCGCGCTCGTGGATGAAGTGAATGTTCAGGCCCTCAACATCGGTGGTGAAGTGGGACCATCGGTTGATCGCTTCTTCCTGCTTCCGCCAGTCGAATTCGGTGCGCCAGTATTCGACCAGCTCCTTGATGTAGTCCAGGTTCGAGCCGTAGTCCCACCCTGAACCCGGAATCTCGTCGGGCCACCGGGTGCGGGCCAACCGGGCTTTCAGGTCCTCCAGCACGGAATCCGGCACGTGGACCTTGTATGGTTGCACTGCCATGGGGTGGCCTCCTTTACAACTCCTGAAAATTCACGAAACTGACAGACCCGGCCCAGGGGCGGGTGGTCCCCAATCTCCCCACCTCTCCGGGAGAGGTCAACGGGGCAAGACAGACCCCGTTCATGCAAACGTACAATGCAGGGCTGCCGCCGACTGGAAAGCCCAGGCCGACGATGCGGTCACCGTCCCGTCCGGGGTCAAGTTGCTGCACCACCTTGTGGGGAGCGTGGGACCGCAGGGCCGCCCGGAGCAACTGCTGGGTAGCGCGTTGGGAGTCCTCCCCCACCAGGACCATGTGTACTGGGCCGCTTTCCACCATGTCCCATGCCCGGCCCCAGGCCGAACCCGCCGGGAGGAACAACGCCTCCTCGTCCTCCTCCATCCTCCGGGAACCCGGAGGCCCCAGGTAGCTGGCGCCCGGCGCGACGCCCCGGAACATCTCAAGGGTGCGGCGGGCCTCATCGAGATACTCCCCGTCGCCGGTAAGCTGCCACAGGCGGACCAGGGTCTCGGCCAGCCAGGAGTTCTCCAGCAGGGGCAGTTCCCGCCGCGGTGCGGGACCGGGAGGATCCGGCCCCTGGAATACATCGCAGTAGCCGCCGTCCTCCGACCCGAAAAGCTCCCTTGCGTCCCGGACCAGGTTCACCGCCCGGTCCAGGTATACGGGCTGGCCGGTGGACTGGTGCAGGTCCAGGCAGGCCCGCGCCGCCTGTACCTGGTCAACCAAGTAACGCTGCGGCTGGTCCGCGGCGCCAACCACGTGCCGCAGCCCCGGCCCGTCGCCCCGGCAATCGGCCCAGAGCCGGTCCAGGACTCGCACCGCAGACTCCAGGCAACGCCCGTTTCCCAGAACGTCATACGCCTTGATCAAGGCGCTGGCAACGGCGGCGTTCCAGTCGGTGTAGAACGTCCGGTCAATGGCCGGGGCCAGGTCCGGCGTCCTGTCCTTCCAAGGCAGCCGGTAATACTCCTCCCCCGCATCCTGGCTGGCGTGGAAAAGACCCTCGGACGGGTCGTACAACGCGCCCATCAGGTAGCCTATAGCCCCGGTTGCTGCGTCGCGGTAAGCCGTCCTGCGCGTAACCTGGAACGCTTCCAGGCAGGCCGCGGCCAGCCCGGCGTTGGTCAGCGACATCTTCTCGTAGTGGGGAACGGCCCAGTCACGAGACACCGAGTACCGGAAGAAACCGCCGTCACGCCGGTCGTAGAGGCCCGCAATGATGCCGTCCAGTGTGGTCGTGACCATTCGCAGCAGGCCGCGGTCGCCCGTGTGTCCATACCGCGCCATCAGCAGGCCCAAGGCCTCCCAGGGGGGCTGCTTCGGCTCGTCTCCAAGACCGCCGTACCCGGAGTCGTAAAGTTCGCCAAGGCTCTTCAGTACCCGGTCAACATCCGGCTCTCCACCCGCAGACGAGGACGATTCCGGCCGGGAGATGGAGGAAAGGTCGAAATCGGGAGATTCAGCGCCGGTCAGGGGATAATCTTCGCTGACCCGCTCCAGGATGGGCAACAGCACGTCGGGCGGGGTATATATGCGCCCCGCGATCAACGAACCCTGGTGGTCGAGAATCGCCAGGGACGGATAACCTCCCTGGTTGTAGCGGCGGGAGACGTCCGGCCTCTGGTCCACGTCCACCCGCACCGGGATGAAACGCGAGTTCACCACGTCCATCACGCGGGGGTCCGAGTAGGTGGTCTGGTCCATGACGTGGCACCAGTGGCACCAGGTGGCGGTCAGCGCCAGCAGCACCGGCTTCCCGCCGTCCTCAGAGGCATTGAACGCCTCCTCACCCCATTGCTGCCACCGGATGGAAGTCTCAGTCATAGGAAAAACCTTCCGATAGTTTTCCAGCCGGAAGCTGCAGGACTCAGATCGGGAGCTCCGGCTCAGTACGGTCCGCAGGGAGATCGATCATAAAAGTGTTGGCGTTGAAGGCCAGAAGCGCATAGTATCCCATCAGGTTGACGAGATTGGTGAGGCCGTGAACGCCGAACTGGTCCACCGCGGCCTGATAGCTGGCATCGCTGACCCGGTGGGTCCGGTAGAAGTCCCTGCCCAGGTTGACCACAGCGGCCTCGTCCGGGGCAAGACTGGGCAGATCACCCTTGTCGCGCATCGCATCGACCAGGGCATCGCCCAGGCCCTCGCGGCGCCCCGAGGCCGCATGGGCGTTCCAGATGTACTGACAGTCAAGCTCGCGGGCAGTGACAAGCATGGCCAGTTCCTGGACCTTGGCCGGCAGGCCAGACCCCTGGCGCAGGTACGCCGAAAAATGGTTTGCCCGTTTGGCCAACTCCGGGCTGTTCAGAGTCACCGAGCCCGGTCCGCCAACCGGCGGGCCGCCCCTCTCCTGGACCACCTCATCGAACACCGCACGGTACTGTTCCGGAACACTTTCCCTTGTCGGAATAGGCGCTCGCGCCATAGCTGCCTCCTTCTTGCACGTATAGCTTGCACGTATAGCTTGCATGGATACCATTTCAGGGGTTCCCAACCGGTATGGAGACCAGTCCGGCAAAATCTTGCGTTGAAGTCTTGCCTGGATGGGATGACGCCAACGTTACCCGCCGCTTCAAACGTTGTCAACGCTGAGCGTGCCGGGGCAGGAACACCCCCGCCGCCAGCAGCGCCGACGACGCTGCCACGCCCACCAGGAATCCCGGCAGGAAGCTGCCGGTCTGGTCCCGGAGCACGCCCACCAGAATCGGGGACAGGAACATGCAGGCGCCGGAACAGGTCAGCAGCGAACCCCAGACCACGGCCACTTTCCGGGTGTCCCCTTCCGCCAGCGTCATCGTGGTCGATAGCAGGGTGGGCACGTATATCCACGAGCCGACGCCAAGGACTACCAGGGAGAGGTATACTGCGGCGCCGCTCCCCATCAGGAACGCCCCCAATCCGCCGGGAATCACCATCAACCCCGGAATTATGAGGTAGGCCCGCGGCGAGCCGAAGCGCAGGGGCAGGAACGCCCCCAGCAGCACCGCGAAAACCCCGACGAAGGGCAACAGTCCGGTGATGAACCCCGCCATCTCCGGGACCATTCCCCGTATCTCCGTGTAGTAGGTGGGCAGCCACACACTGAGGGATGTGTACTGGACCAGAACCCCGGCGTCCGCCGCCAGCAGCAACAGGACGGCCCGGCTCTTCAGGACGTCCCGTATCTCGCTGAAGGAAATCCCGGTAACGGCCTCCGTTTCTCCTCTCCCTTCCCTTCCCAGTACGCTCCATAACGCCGCGCCCAACACGCCCACCAACCCGTAGAAACCCAGGGTCGCCTGCCAGCCAACCAGGGACGACAGGGATGCGCCCGACGCAACGGAAACGGCGATGCCCAGGCTCAGGACCGCCGTGTTCAGCCCGTTCATCACGAGAATTTCCCTGGGCTTGAACCACCGCATCAGGAGCGGGCCGGTGGCAACCAGCAGCAGGGCAGTGCCCAGCCCGTACAGCAGACGCATCCCAAGCAGCGCCGGGAAATTCGGGGCAAACGCCGACAACGCGGCAGCGCCCACCAGCCACCAGCCTATGGCGTAGCTGGCCCGCACTCCCAGCCTGACGGTAATCACGCCCCCCGGCAGGCCGACCGCTGCCGCGACCAGCAGGGGCAGCGACCCAAGAAACCCGGCAGTCCCCCGGCCGATGCCGTAGTCGGCGATGATTTCCAGGAGGATTGGAGAAACGGAGAACAGGCTGACGCCGATGGAGAAATGGGCCGCCACTGCCAGCACGCCGATGGCGTACCGGTACGGGCTGTACTGAACCGGCAGGGTCTCCGCGGCGCCGGCGGTCATGTCCGGTTACTGTCAGCCCTGCCGGCGGCCCGGAGAATCGTGGCCGCCAGGTATCCGGCCCCGAATCCGTTGTCGATGTTGACCACGCCAACCCCCGGCGCGCACCCGTTGAGCATCGCCAGCAGCGCGGCCAGTCCCTGGAAGCTGGCCCCATAGCCGACGCTGGTGGGCACTGCGATGACCGGCGCATCCACAAGACCCCCGACCACCGACGGAAGCGCGCCCTCCATCCCCGCCACGGCAATGACAACCCTGGCCTGTTCCAAAGCCTCCCGCTGGGCCAGGAGACGGTGGATGCCCGCCACGCCCACGTCAAAGACCGTTTCCACTTCGCAGCCCATCAGCTCGGCGGTCAGGACGGCCTCGGCGGCCACCGGCAGGTCGGCGGTCCCGGCGCACAGCACCAGCGCCCCCGGAATGGTCTCCGACGGGCCGCTGCGGTCCACGACCACGGCCCGGCAGGTCTCGTTGTACCGTGCGTCCGCGACCCTGGCCCTGACCGCGGAGAAAGCCTCCCGGCTTGCCCGCGTGACCAGCACAACGTCCGACTTGCCAAGGACCGCCTCGACGATCCCGGCCACCTGCTCCGGGGTCTTCCCCTGGCCGAACACCACTTCAGGGAACCCCTTGCGCAGGGCCCGGTGGTGGTCAACCTTGGCGAAGTCCAGATCCTGGTAGGGGAGGTCCCGCAGCAGCCGCACCGTATCGTCCAGGCCGACGCCGTCGTCCCGGAACCCGCGCAGAATCTCCCTAAGCCGGGTCTCGTCTATGGGACTCCCTCCCCGGGACCACGAATGTGCCGCCGCGCCGCATAGTTTCTTGCCGCATGTTTCTCAAGGAGGCGCGAAAGACCGCTGTTTACAGGCAAATGCCGGTCCCTGAATGTTCCTTAGTGACGCAGGGAGAACCCCACGGGGGACCTGTCTCCGATTTGCAGCCCGGCATTGCCTGTAATTTCCACCAACCGCCTGCGCTGACTATTGGACTGAATTTCAAAGAAGCGCGGGGGCTGTAATCCAATAGATTCCAATACCGGCAATGTATTCTCGACTTCCTCTACAGTATCCTCGATCTCGTCGAAGTCCCTCCGGTTGTCGTAGAAGTTTTCGTGCCCCTTGTGATATGCGTCCGACAGTGCGACGGCCAGTTCCGGCGAGTCAAGATCGGGATACTCCGCTCTAATCTGCCGCCCAATGCTCTCGAGTTGCCGGTGCGAACCGTTCCTCCACCCTCTTTGTTCTCCAATGAGCTTCAATTGCTGGGCAACCGCTCCCCATGCCTTTTCCCCGGCCTGAACACGGTCGCCGCGTTCAAGTTCCTCCCGCGCCTGGATGATGGACCTTTGGCTCATGGCCCTGCGGTTCTCGGGGCTTTGCGACTGCTCGGGACCCACCGGACCGGGCAATGGCGGAGCCGATGTCATGACATTCTCGACCCTGTTCGTTTCAAATCACTGTGCCACATGAGGAGGCAACGGGCGACGCTTTTTGGAGAGAGCTTTCAACTGCCGGCCTTCGCTTTGTGGCCAAGCACCTCGTTCATGCTGCCCGACCGGAAACCGTCCAGGTCCAGGGTCACGTAGGAATAGCCCAGGGACCGGAAATGGCGGGTAATGCCCGTCCTAACGTCGTCGTCCAGCAGGGCCGCAAAATCGCTGGGCGGCACCTCGATCCGGGCCACCGTGCCGTGATGCCGGACCCTCAACTGCCCCAACCCCAGGCCGCGCAGGTATTCCTCGGCGGCGGCGATTTGCGTCAACGCCTCCACCGAGACCGGGGTCCCGTAGGGAATACGGGATGAGAGGCAGGCTTGGGCCGGCTTGTCCCAGGTGGGCAGTCCCATTCCCCTGGACAGGGCGCGGATGTCCGCCTTGGTAAGCCCCGCCTCCACCATTGGGCTGCGGACGCCGTACTGCTTGGCGGCGTTCTGTCCGGGACGGAAGTCTCCCAGGTCGTCCACGTTGGTCCCGTTAGCCACCCACGCATACCCCTCTTCCCCGGCCATCCGGGTCATGTGGGTATAAAGCTCATCCTTGCAGAAGAAGCAACGGTTGGGGTTGTTGGCCAGGTAGTCGGCCCGCTCCACCTCCCGGGTCCGGATGACCCGGTGGTCCAGCCCCAGGTCCGAGGCCAGCCGCACCGCGTCGCGCAGTTCCGAAGGCGCAAGGCTGGGAGACTCCGCGGTCAGCGCCAGCGCATTGCTCCCCAGCGCCTCGTGGGCCGCCGCCGCCAGGAACGCGCTGTCCACCCCGCCGGAGTAGGCTACCATGACGCTCCCCATTTCCCGGAGAATGTCCTTGAGCGCCGCCAGTTTCTCTTCCGGGACTGCCGCATCCCGCTGTGGGGAATGGTCCGTCATGGCTATCTCCCGCGACCGTCTCTTGTGAATGAGTCTTTTGTGAATGGGTTCTTGTGAATGTAACGAGGGCGAAGATTGGCGATCATTGGCAACACCGGGGCCGTTGCAGGGACAGGCTCATAGCCGGGGCGTTGCGGCGACAGGCTCAACTCCTATGGATTGTACCTGCGCCTTTGGGTCATGGCAAACTGCGGGACTGGCCGCAGCTCGGGCCGGCATCCGACGACAGCAGGCAGTCAGCGTCAGCCCTGACCGCCCGCCTCCTCCCCCAGGTCCCCCGCAATCTCCTCAAGCTGCTCCAACGCCGCCCGCAGGTCCTCCAGTATCTCCCCGGCTATCACATCCGGCGGGGGCAGGGTTGCCGAGTCCTCCATGCTCTCGTCCCGCAGCCAGAAGATGTCCAGGTTCGCCTTGTCCCGCCTGGTCAGCTCATCGTAGCTGAAGCGGCGGAACCGCTCCGTCTCCATGCGCTCCAGCCGGTTGCCCGCGTTGTAGCAGGCAACGAAGTCGTCCAGGTCGGCGCGGGTCAGCGGGCTGGTCTTCAGCGTAAAGTGACTGTTGGTCCGCAGGTCGTAAATCCACAGGTCCTTCGTCCAGGGAGTCTCCGCCGCGGGCTTGCGGTCGAAGAACAACACGTTGGCCTTCACCCCCTGGGCGTAGAAAATCCCCGTGGGTAGCCGCAGCAGCGTGTGTACGTCGCACTCCGCCAGCAGCTTCCGCCGCACCGTCTCCCCCGCGCCGCCCTCGAACAGCACGTTGTCCGGCACCACGATGGCCGCCCGGCCCGTGTTCTTCAGCAGCGTCCGCACGTGCTGGAGGAAGTTTAGCTGCTTGTTGCTGGTGGTGGCCCAGAAGTCGGGACGCTCCACCATCAGGCTCTCCCGCTGCGGACCCGAGGCGTCGTTGCCGATGGTCAGGCTCGACTTCTTCCCGAAGGGCGGGTTGGTCAGCGCCAGGTCGTAGTTCACCCCCGGATGGCTGCGCAGGCTGTCATCGACGATGATGTTGGTCTCATCGCCGCCAATGCCGTGCAGGTACAGGTTCATCACGCAGAGCCGCGCCGCGCTGTCCACGATCTCCCAGCCGTGCAGCGCCCGGTCCTTCAGGTGCGCCCGCTGCCCCTGGTCCATCACCGGATGGTTCCCCACGATGTAGTCATGGGCCGCCAGCAGGAACCCCCCGGTGCCGCAGGCCGGATCGCAGATGGTGTCGTCCGGGCCGGGGCGCATCACGTCCACGATGGCCTGGATCAGCGGCCGGGGCGTGAAATACTGGCCCGCCCCCGTCTTCACGTCCTGGGCGTTGCGCTCCAGCAGCGACTCGTAGGCGTCGCCCTTCACGTCCGCGCTCAACCCCAGCCAGTCCTCGCTGTCGATCAGCTCCTTGACCAGCCGGGCCAGCATGGCCGGCTCCTGTATCTTGTTCTGCGCCTTACGGAAGATCACCCCCAGGGTGCCGGGCTGGCGCGACAGCGTCTCCAGGGTGCGCCGGTAGTGGCTCTCCAGCGCCTCCCCGTCCCGGGCCACCAGGCTCGGCCAGTCGTACCCCTCCGGGATGGGCGGCGGACAGTAGTCCGGCAGCAGCGTATAGGGCGGGCGGCTGCGCTCGTCCATCATCTTCAGGAACAGCAGGTAGGTAAGCTGCTCCAAATAGTCCCCGTAGGACAGCCCGTCGTCCCGCAGCACGTTGCAGTAGTTCCACAGCTTCTGGCCCACGCTGGCCGCAGTCGTCATTCCCTTGCTCCCTGGCCCTGCTTCGTTCTCTCGTACTCCTGAAGCTCCTCCCTCAACTCACCTATCATGCTTTGCAGACCGTCCTCTTCCGCCCTGGCGAGGACCGGGTCGATGTGCCCCCGCGCTCCGGGGGTTTCCCGCAGCCACTTCAGCCTTTTCTCGAAATCCGCTGCGGAACGCTTGGTCAGCTTGTATTGGACTCCGTTTTTAATCACGGGAAGCCCTCCAGGTCTATGGCGATTATGCCCTTCGGGTTGCCGGTGGCCTTGTCACGCTTTTCTTGCGTCGGACAGACGCTCCGGCCGCCTCCCGCTCCGCCCGGATGCGCTCCAGCAGGACCGACGCCGGTTCGTCGTCCGGGTCCTGGGGCACAAGCTGCCCGGAGAATGCCTGCTTCAGGATGCTCTGCCGCAGCCGCCCAGCCCGGGCCAGGCTGGCCTCAACAGCAGCCTCCGACTGCCCGATCACCGACAGCCGCCGCTCCACCTCGGCCACGATGCGCCTCTGCTCCGCCAGCGGCGGCAGGGGAATCGGCATCCCATGAATCAAAGTCAGACTCACATTGTTTTGACCCGCTGATGACGCGGCGTTCCGTTCAAAAAAGGTTCGGCCTGGTTGACTCGTTGCATAGATGTGAAACCACAACGGCAACATGTCGGCGTCGGCCAAGCGAAATCTCAGCAGATATGAGGCAAAGGTGTGATACGGTTCCAGTTCTGTCCTTACAACGGCGGTCTTGCCAACAAGACTTACACTTCCATTAGTCCGGCACATGAGAATGTCGCCCTTGAGGAGAGCATTTTCAGATTCGATTGGTAGGGTTTTCGTCGCGTACTTGATGTCTGATAGGTCGATTTCTCCCGCAACGATATTTGGGATTCTAAGGACAGGTAACCCGCCAGCATCATAGGTACACTTCACAGACGTACCGTATTCGCTCTTTGAGACCAACTGCCCCACCGTCGCCCACACCCAACCTTCGGGCAGTCCCGGCATCCCCGACGCATCCGGCGGCGACGGCTCCCGGTACTTCCCCCGCCGCTTCTCCTGCGACTCCCACCGCGCCCGCCGCTCGGCCAGCACGCGCTCCAGCAGGACCCCCGCAGGCTCATAGTCCCGCCCCTCGGACCGCGCCAACTCCGCCTCCGTCGGGACCAGCGCCCCCTCGCAGGCCGCCTTCAGGACGCTGGCCCGGTAGCGTCTCAGGTTCGCCCGCGCCCGCTCCAGCGACGCCACCGAAGCATCCAGCCGCGTAAACTGCTTCTCAGTCTCGGCGACGATGCGGTGCTGCTCGGGGAGGGGGGCCACTGGTACTGGGATGCGATTCAACGCTGCTTGGGTCAGCTTGGGACGGGTAGTACCGGTAACATATCCTTGCAGGTTCACTGAGTTTGCATAGGCTTGCAGATATCCTAGTTCGATGTTTCCCACAGGCTTCACTACGTGAGCGTGGTTGTTGACCCAGAATCTCCCGGTGGCCACAAAAGCGATATTACTTGACTGCGACAGGAGATTACCGTCTTCTGTGATTAGAAGGTAAGTGCCATCAAATAGGTAGTCATCTACTGAATCGATTACACCCGAAGCCCCGTAGTAGGGATACGGTCCCTGCATTGCGGTCCGGTCCTCAGCCTTCACAGGAACACGCCTTCCGTCAAAGTTCTCCGTGAGCAGGCCCATAGTTGCCCAGGCCCACCCTAGCGGTAGATCTTCATGGTGGTTCATGGATTAGTTTCTTCGACCAGTAGCAGGATAGCGGAGGCCGTTGCATTGATGGCGTATTGAGCTACCTGTTTGGGGACAACCCGCTGCACAGTACCAGCACCGTGTGAACTGCTCAGACGATTTCGTATTGTGGCAATCAGAGTCAGCGGCTCTTTGAAGAACGGGTCCAACCTAGTTTTGGGAAGAATAGTGCCAAGCAACTTCGATGCCGTGTCGGTCTGCATGTAAGGCCAGTTCTTGCTATTGCAGATGACCTTCATGACGCTCTCAAGGGAACTGCCGCATTTGGAAAGACAATCGGCGTATTCGGCCTTTCGGTAGTGGGTGAGAGCTCCCCGAAATTCTTCGTTTGCTGAGCTATACGCAGTGCCGGATAGGAGGATTAGGGTGGGTTCTATAGCAGTATTGTGGACCACCGTGTTCTCACGACGGATTATTTTGGGACATGACTCTATCGGCGGAGGGATGTAGTCGAAGAATGAAAATGCAGTAAGAGAATATGGCAACTCATCTGCCTCTAGAAAGTCATTGATATCCCTCACTAACTGGTGCGGGTTTACATCGGACTCCCAGAGACGCTGCCACTGGAAAATGAGCTCAAGGAAATCTAGGAAATGGTCGTCGTTACAATTGGAGAGGAAGTTGATGGCGTCTTCACCCGGAGAATTGAAAGGGAGCTTCGATAGATTCCAGCGACCGTGAAGATAGGTTAGCTTTTCATGCATGCCTATCCAGAATACAGTGTCGAGATTGCCTCCACGAGTGAAAATTCCACGTTCAGGGAAAGTTGACATGCATAGTTGAAGAACGCGGAATCTGAACTCCGAAGTGAGGGGTTTGTTGGCTTCGGCAACCGGTTGCTCTCGCCTAGAAAATACGTTAAACAGCCGTGAGAAATCCATACTATCCTCCGATTACATTCTGAGTGGTTCGGCGTATAGGCACCTCAACTTCGATAGCAGCACTGGTAGGTTCGGGGATTGATTCGCCATGCTCGGCCATTATTTCCACGTGGTAATTGGCCGCTTCCCGGATCAGTTGACTGGTTTCCTCAAAGGTGTCTCCGGCGGCGATGCAACCGGGCAGGTCGGGCAAGTATGCCGAGTAGCCGTTGTCCGTTTTCTCGATTACAGCCGTGTACTTCATCGCAATTCTCCCCTATCAATTCCCGCTTGCTTAAGGATTCTGTCCCAGGTCCCGGCAGCCAAATCCTTGCTCGGCCTTCCCGATATTGTAACGGTTCCCCGTTTCGTCGGATGGTGGTAGTGCCGGTGGCTGCCTCGCGTCCGCACCCAGTACCATCCATCCTGCTCGACGATGCGGATTGCTTCCCGCACTTTAGGCATAGGTTGATTCTACCAACGAGGCGTCCTCACACGGGTATGACCTCATTTTGGACCAGGTGGACGCGAATCGCCTTGGGCGCTTCTCCGTCGTCGAAATAGCACAGCACAGCATCCCGCATCATGTATTTCAGGTGCTCTCAATCGTCGCCCTCAGTGAAGATGCTGTAACCTATGGCGCGGGCTTCGTAGCCTCCTTCCGGTGATTCCCACACTTGAAAGACTATTTCGTTGGCAGGCATCGCAGTTCCCCCCTCTCCTTGGCCTCCAATGCCTCATCCGCCAGAGCGTCCAGCCTGCCGGCCCGCACGTCTTCGTCGAATTCCCGCTCCCATCGCTCCCAGTCTTGGTCCAAGAGCCAGCGGCACAGCTCGGCATATTCGGCTTCCGGCAGACTCATGATAGCCTGCTGGATTTCCGTTATGGTTGTCATGTCCGTCCTCCTGCTTCAAAGCGCCGGGGGATAATCATCTGCCAGTCTCAACAGCCACTTCCCCGGTCGCTCCGGGGATGGGCACGTCCACCTCGATGGCCGCGCTGGTGGGTTCAGGAATGGTCTCTCCGTCTTCGATCATACCTTCCAGGTGGAAGATTATGGCCTCCTGGATGAGCGTCACGACTTCTTCCCTTGTTTCGGCTACCGCTACACAACCGGGCAGGTCCGGGATATAAGCGCCATAGCTGGTTGGCCCCTTCTCGATTATGACAGTGTATTTCATCGGGTACTTCCCCTCTCGATGCCTGATTTTCACATTATTTCATAGGGAATTATATTCGATTTTACCCAATATGGCGGCCTGACCGTGACATTGACAGCATGATATTGCGCTGAATAAGATGACTCCAATTCCGTTAGCTTACGATACCGAAATCTGGTTCCATTGAGACAAACGCGGGCGCCGGAGGGCGAAGATTATGATGCGGGAGGCCGCTACAGATTACCGCAAGCAGGCATGGGACTTCCTGGAGAAAAGCAGGATGTACCTGTCCGGGGGCGACCTGCACCAGGCATCGGAAAAGGGTTGGGGCGCGGCGGCGCACATGGCCAGGGCGGTCGCGGCGGCGCGCGGGTGGGAGTATGAGACCCACGACCAATTTTTCACCGTGATGGATAATGCAGGACACTTCGCCCATCATCAGCGCCAGGTGAGTCGTCTCAGCAGCGTTGCCAACAAACTCCACGGCAACTACTACAGGCGCGAAATGCTGTTGAACGCCGATACGATTACCGGAGACCTTGACGATGTGGCCGAGTTGCTGACGCTTCTGGAACCCCTGACCGAATAGGCCGCAGCCGCTTTGCCCGCTCCTTTCTCAACTATCAACAAATAGCGCTTTTGAGACTGCACCCGCCTTGCCGCTTGGTTTCCTGGTCACAGGCGCAGCACGTTTGTCGGTATCAGGCGCCCACCCACCGGGTCCACCGCCAGCAGTGCATCCTCCAGCAAGACCACTCCCAGCAGGCTGGGCTCGCCTTCCTCTGCGAATATCACCGGCGTCGGAAACTCCTGTCCTTCCAGCCTGATGATTGTCCTTCCAACGTCCACTGGGGCCACGTTGCCATCGGCCAGCTCAGCCTGGGCTGAACGCTCTACCGGCACCCCCAGCCGCTCCAGCAGCTCCCTGGGCGCAGCCGTGAAGGTCGAGCCGGTGTCCACCGTAACCTCCAGGTCCTCGAATGCCCTCCCCTGCGGGTCTCCCACCCCAATGGTCACCTTAACTGTTCCCACTGCGTTTCTCCTCGTCCTGCCGCTTACTGCCCGCTGCCTGGAAGCGGTTTGACGTGCTCCTCAAGCCAGGACTTCAACTCGCCAAACCGGAATGTGTTGGTCTCGAACAACCCCATGAAGAAAGCGTATGCTTCCTCGTTGTCGCAGTCTATAAAGGACCCATTGTCGCGCAGAAATGAGTCGGTGACGAAAAATGCAGTGCGCTTGTTGCCGTCCACGAAGGGATGATTCATTGCAAGGCTTTCCATCAGGGCGGCGGCTTCCTCAATCAGGCCGTCGTAGTAGCCTATCTGCGGGCGCAATAGTGCTGACTCCAACGCTCCGATGTCGCGCAATCCCATTGCGCCGCCTAATTCCGCGATGAGAGCATCGTGGGCGTCTATGACCTCATCGATAGATGGAAAGATACTGCTCACGATTTTGCCAACAATTCCCCGAGGCGGCGGTTCCGCTCGAGGCTGGCCCGGAAGTGGGCCATAAACTCGGGCCGCACCTTCCCAGCCGCCTTGCTCTCCAAGCCCTTGCTCTCAATGTAGCTGCTCATGGCGTCTTCCAGGACATCCTGGAAATATCGGCCTTCCTTACGGGCGATCTCGCGCATCCCCGCCAGCAGTTCAGAGGATGCCCGGCTGGAAAACTTCTCTCGCGCTGTGGACATGTCCAACCCTCCAGTTGGGTGTCTTGCCATTATCGGGAATGCCCCCAGCGGGGGTCAAGGAGACCACCGCCCGCTGCACTTCCCCCTTCCCGGCCCCGGCGACCGCCTGCTACCATGACTATCGTCCAGTCACGCCCGGTCCGGGTCCTGGACCGCCGCCGGGCCTCAAACGGCTTTCCTGGCAACAGGCAGGGCAGGCCCAGGAGAAAGCGCAATGGGAAAGTTGACAGTAACCATAGGGGTCGGAGACCAGCAGGGAAGGCGGTTCGAGGACATCGAGGTCACGGTGGACACCGGCTCAACCTTCACAGCTGTGCCCGGAACACTGCTGCGGGACCTGGGTGTGCCGGTGGGACGGTCGGCCCAGTCCCGGCTGGCAGACGGCAGCGCCGCCCCGGTGGACATAGGTTGGACAATGATCAGGCTCCAGGGCCAGGTCTTCCCAACGCGGGTGATATTCGCAGAGGAAAACCAACCCGGCCTGCTGGGAGTGGTCGCCCTGGAGGAAGCCCTGCTGGCAGTGGACCCGGCCGGACAACAACTGGTTCCGGTTGACGTGATGCGCCTTTAACCTGGGAAACGGAAAGCCGGACCCGGCGTAACCGGCGGCTACCCTGCCAACTCCAGGTTAAGCTCATCCAGCAGCGGTTGCAGCCCATCACCGAACAGGGCATACGCCCGCGCCAGGCCGCCCCGCTGGCTGAAGGGAGCGTACTCCAGGTCGCCGGGTTCGATGCTGACACTGCCCGCGATGTGGTCCTTGATGTCCCCCAGCCATTGCCGCTGCTCGTCCGTGAAGCTGCGCCCCGCGATCTCGTGGGTCGCCAGCCACCCGCTGAACCGCTCTTCCACCCGGTCGGCGAAGGGCGCAAGCTCATCGTCCGTCCCGACGGCGTAGCGCACCAGCGACACGATGTTGGCCAGCACCCGCTGCCCCGAACCGCGCACCCGCGACTCGTCCAGTTGCCGGTACGCCTCCCACAGCCGGTCTGGAGTCCATGACCGGGGCGGGCTTTGCAGCGCGTCCGCCAGCGCCTTGATGTCGGCAAACCTCAACCGCTGCCGGTAGGGCCGCTGGTACAGGACCTGCAACGCGGTGATCTCGTCCCGGTTCTCCTCGATGTACTCCCGGAAGGACCGGGTCAGGGCATCGGCCTCCGCCCCCGAGAACCCGGCCCTGATCACCGTGTCCCGGGACACCGTGTCGATGGTCTGCTCGTAGGCCCGTTGGATCTCGATCAGCCGCTGTCGCAGCTCCGGGTTGGCGGCGAAGGGCCTGGCCGCGGTCTCCAGTAGTTCCTGGGCGGCCCTGGCCACGGCCTCCCCAGATGGGTCGTCCTGCCCCGTGGCCTCCCGCGCCGCGTCCAGCGCGGCGTCCGGCTCCCCAGCGTTGACCAGGCCCCGGACCAGGTCCTTCAGGGCTGCGCCCCCGGCCAGCGTCTCCACCTCCTGCCGGTCCTGGGGCGACAGCCGCCGGTCCAGCCGGGCCAGGCGGCTCCCCAGCGACGACAGCGTGTCCGGGTCCCGGTCCCCCATCGCCACCATGTCCAACAGCTTGTCGAAAGCCACCGACGGCTGCCGGTCCAGCGAGTAGGACTCGGACAGTTCCCCCTCGGTTACGCCCACCGCGTCAACGATGACGAACCGCTCCTTGCCATCCGCGTCCGGCGTCACCGCGTTGAAGTCCGTGGGTGAGATGGTCCGCACCCCGCGCCCCTTCATCTGCTCGAAGAAGTTGCGGCTGCGCACGTTGCGCATGAAGAACACCACCTCCACCGGCTTGATGTCGGTGCCGGTGGCGATCATGTCCACCGTGACCACGATGCGGGGGTTGAAGCTGTTGCGGAAGTCATTGATAAGGTCCTCGGGCCTGGCCCCTGTGGTCCGGTAGGTTATCTTCTGGCAGAAGTCATTGCCCTTGCCGAACTCCTCCCGCACGATGCCCACGATGTCGTCGGCGTGGCTGTCGTCCTTGGCGAATATGATGGTCTTGGGCACGTGTTCCCGCCCCGGGAATATCTCGGTCGTCACCCTGTCCCGGAAGGTCTGGATGACCGTGCGTATCTGGTCCACGGCCACCACGTCCCGGTCAAGCTGCCCCGGCGAGTATGCCAGGTCTTCGTCCAGTTCCTCCCAGCGGACGTCACGGGTGCGGCGGTCGCGCCGGTCCACCTTCAGACCGGCCTCGATGGTGGCCCCCTGCTCCGTGATCCGGGTCTCGATGCGGTAGACGTTGTAGTCCACGTTGATGCCGTCGGCCACCGCTTGCTGGTGGTTGTACTCCATCACCAGGTTCTGGTTGAAGAAGCCCAGGGTCTGCTTCGAGGGCGTGGCGGTCAGCCCGATGAGGAAGGCGTCGAAGTACTCCAGCACCTGCCGCCACAGGTCGTAGATCGAGCGGTGGCACTCGTCCGTTATGATGAAGTCGAACTCCTCGATGGGGAAGCTCGGGTTGTACTCCACCGTCTGCGGAGAGTGCCGGGCCGACGCCACGTCAAAGCCGGAGAGTTCCTCCGCCTCCGGGTCCAGCTCCTCGCCCCTGAGCATGGAGTACACCCGCTGGATGGTGGCGATGCAGACCCGGCTCACCGGGTCGATGTAGCCTGAGTTGAGGAGTTGAACGTTGTAGAGCTCGGAGAACTTCCGCCCGTCGTCCGGCACGGTGAACCCGTCGAACTCCCTCTTGGTCTGCCGCCCCAGGTTGCTGCGGTCAACGAGGAACAGCACCCGCCTGGCCCCGGCGTGCCTGATGAGCCGGTACGCCTGGTTGCAGGCCATGAAGGTCTTGCCGCTGCCGGTGGCCATCTGCACCAGGGAACGCGGGCGTCCCTCCGCCAGCGACTGCTCCAGGTTGCGGATGGCCCGCGCCTGCACCGGCCACAGGTTGGACTCGTCCAGGGGCGGCATCTCTGTTAGCCGCCGACGCAGGCTGGTCGGTGTTGCATAGGCCGCCTGGTTACCGGCAACTTGCCGCTCTCCGGTCTCCCAGGAAGGCACGGACGCGCCCAGCCAGTTGGCAAGCGTTCCGGGGGCGAGGAAGGCGAAGACGCTGCGGCTGCGAGGATGGGGATCAAGTCCGTTGGTGAACCGGGTCTCCACCCCGGTGCTCTCGTACAGGAACGGCAGGGGCCGGATATGGGCGGGCAGGTTCGGCGGAAGGCCGGCCCGGTACTTTTCCGATTGGGCCTCCACCCCGGTGAGAGTGTGACCTTCGGGCTTCGCCTCCACAATGCCCGCCGCCCTGCCATCCACGTACAGCAGGTAGTCCGCGGCGCCGTGCCCGGAGCGCAGGGGGAACTCCCGCACCGCCACTCCCCGCGCGGCATTGACGTTGAGGCCGGCCAAGTCCTGCACCACCCATCCCGCCTGCTCCAGCAGGCGGTCTATGTTTGCTCTTGCAAGCCGTTCAGGAGTAGAGCTGACCATCAGTTGCGTTCCCCGGAGGCAAAAGTTCGACGACCCTCGCCCACGACCCTCGTCCACGAACCCCGTCCAATGTGGGGTGGTTACTTATCTCTCACTATTAGGACGTCGATGGACCTGGCTCCGGCCCAATGGGGCAGCACAGCCATCTCACGGCCTCCGGTCCAGAAAGTCCGCGACAAGGTCGAAGGCTTCCTCTACCGTTTCGTAGACTCGCACCTGCAACTTGGGATTCCCGGCAATCATCGCCGACAGCCGCCGGCCCTCCTGCTGCCTGTACAGGCAAAGGACCGGTTTTCCCAGCAGTTCGGCCCGGCCGATCTCAAACCCCACTCCCAGCGATGGTGTGGTTACCTCCGCGACCACAGCATCCGCCTCTTCCAACCAGGCCATGTCCCGGCGGAAGATCTCCTCGTCCGGCAGCACGTTCTCCCCGGAGTCCGGCGGGTCCGGGTCGCCAACATGCTCCGTCAGGACTTGTCCGAACCTTCCCAGGTTGTCGATGAGTTCCCGGTAAATCTCCCAGTCGGCACGGCCTGCGCGTATCGAACCGGCGAAGTATATCTTCATCTACACCTCAGGGGTACACCTCCGGGAAGGATGACACAATATGGCGGTGCTCGCCTGTTGTTCGTCAAAGTATATCCCAACACCTGTGATGGTTGTTGAGGATAATTCCCGTCAAACTTGCCCAGGAGACATGGCAGGGCCAGCGTCCATTGACCGGCGATGGGTTTGGGCCATTGCCCATAGCAACAGTGGTTCCCTTAACTGCGGATCAGCGGCCGCTATCATCGCATGGCGCAGTATCGCACCCGCGAGTCTGATTCCTTGCCGCCAGGGTCCCGGAGACCTACGGTTTGACGGCCAAACCGCCAGTGAACAGGTCACTGGCGGTTCAATTCGCGGGCTGCGGATACATCGACTGCTCCGGCGCAGGCGTAGGGGATTATTGACATCCAGCAAAAAAGTCCGGACTAACCGGCCAGCATAAATGTCACATTCCCCGCCCCTGCGTTTACCGGAGGACCTGGAGTGCCTCCGGAAACTTGCCGGAGCTCATTGGGAGCAAGAGAGAGCCACTCCCCCGTTAGCCGGGTGGAGCGTACACCCGGCATACGGTTTTGAGGAGGTCTTTGACTATCGGCAGGTGTTGGGGCGGTATTGCCGGGTCAGGACTCTTCCGGCGGGCAATCGTCGTCCGGGCCGAACCAGCGGCTCAGGTTTGACACTGCCGTCCGGCGGGAACGGGGAGCGTCTCCGGGGTAACCAATCAGCAGCATAGTAACCAACGCCCAGTCATCTTCGGCTCCCAGTGCCGCATTCAACCCCTCGTGACGGGTGACGCCCCCGGTCTCCCAGGTCACGGCCAGACCCTCCGCTGCCCCGGCCAGGGAGATGTTCTGGGCGGCGCAGCAGACTGCGGCATAGTTTTCCCTGGTTGTCTCATCATCGGGTCCGGGAACGCAATAGACGTAAATGACGTATGGAGGATCGAGCACCTTGTTGCGGCCGGCTTCCGCCCGGGCCTCATTTCCGGTGCGCTCGATGACCGCTTCGCAGGCCAGGTCGGCCGCCTTGGTTCGGGCCGGACTGTCTTTCTCCAGGACCACGAAGCGCCAAGGCTCGGTCAGGCGATGATTGGGCGCCCATACAGAGGCGTCCAGCATCCTCTCTATGACCGTCTTGCTCACCGGCCTGTCGGTGAAATTCCATGACATTCGCCGGCCATAGATCGTGCGGTAAAGGCTCGGATATTCGGCAGACTCTGTAGCCATTCTTGTGCTCCTTTTATATTGATGGGGTAGTCAGTCCTGATTGGCCGGAGGGACTTATTTCGTCAATCTCCGGTCTCACCGCCCGTGTCGGACAGGTCCAATTGCTCGATCAGGTCCCGGAAAGCGGGCGGAATCTGCGGCCCCAGCGGGGTCTCTCCCGGCTCCCTGACGACCTCCACCTTCCCATCAGCCGGCGCGAACTCCCCGTCCATGAAGATGGGCATGCCCACGTGGACCGCCATCGCAAGGGCCGCTGCGGTGTCAACATGCACGTCGCGCATCCCTTCAGGGGTGGTTAGTCGTAATATACCGGACACGCTCCCGTTATCGTCCAAGGCCTTCAGGACGACGTGGCTTATCTGGCCGCCCAGCGCCTGGGCCACCTTCAGCGCAAGGTGGTGCTGCGGGCAGTGGTCCGTTGCCAGCCCGCGCATCTCCACCGCCAGGACGCGGGCCTGTTCCAGCGAGAGATGCACGACATAGGCCGACCTGCCGTCCCTCAGCCTCAGCAACAGTTCGCCACGCCAACCATCCTCAGCCCTACGAATCTGGTACGGAAATACAGGAACCATGTCATCCTCCAACCATCGAGTTTCCCGCCGCGGGAGTGCCGGGCAGCCCCGGAACTTACCGCCGACCCACCGCTGCCCCAGCGCTCCCGGGCAACATAGACTGAGTCCTCATACCTCTGTGTTTATACCTGAAACATATATCTCCAATGCCACCGGAGAGGATTATACAATATGTCTATACACTGTCAATAACTCGTGGCCACATATCACATAGACTTGTTGCCACGAAAACAAAGTCTTGAGAAGGCGCCGGCTATGTATGTTCCCGCAAGCCGTCTTGCCTTCCATATTCATATACAGTGTGTATCGCTTCTCCTACCCCATCTCCACCTGCTCTTGACGCATATTCATGTCAGCAACGGCAATGGTCTCGGCCCCCCTATGGCCTGAGAATTGCAGGTCCTCCGGCCACTTCTATGGCGTTGCCTTGCCAGTCATTCCTCTTCTTGTCAACGCATGATGGTGGGCGGCGGAAGTACCAGGATATGTTACACCAACAGAAATTATCAATTCCTGCTGGTTGACAAACTCTTGTACCATCAATACTATCTTACAGTCTACGTTAGAAATGAACATCTGATATACACAAACCATAGATGTGTGTACCACTGCCCCAAATAGTCGTTGAATAACTGCACTATCAGTTCTGCAAGCTAAAGCGCCGAATATCATTATAAGTCCTGTGTGCATTCGAAGGAACAATGCAAAGAGATAAGTCCAGTGCTTGACGGCAGAATGCCGTGGGCGAGTTGCCGGTCACCGCCTGGGGGCAGAATCTTCAATTGGGAATTTCGCGGAGCTTCCAATGGAGCTTCGCAAGGCTGACATCCTGCATGAACCAAGACATCTGAAAGGAGAATCATGGGAAAGAAAACGGTCCTGGCCCTTGCTCTAATGCTCATACTCGTCATGTCCTTATCGGCCTGCGCCTCCGAGCCGGAACCCACGGCAGCGCCCGCCGCCATGCCCGAGCCGACGGTCGAGACTGTCGATGTCGAGGCCCTGAAGCGGTCGGTCGTTGAGACATACGCCGCCGGGGCCTATGAGTCCTACTCCAGCAGCCTCGCCTCCGCCAAGGCCCTCGATGCAGCGATAGACAATTTCCTGGCAGACCCGTCACAGCATCGCCTGGACGCCGCCAAGCACGCCTGGCTCCGCGCCCGGGACGACTACGGCGTCACGGAAATCTACCGCTTCTACGAGGGACCCATAGACAACGAGGTAGACGGTCCGGAAGGGCTGATCAATGCCTGGCCGCTCGATGAGTCCTACATCGACTACGTGGAGGGCAACCCGGGCGCGGGCATTATCAACATGCCTGATGAGTACCCGGCCATCGACGCTGAGCTCCTGGTCTCCCTCAACGAGGAAGGCGGCGAGGAAAATGTCTCCACCGGCTGGCACGCCATCGAGTTCCTGCTATGGGGACAGGACATGAACCCGGAAGGCCCCGGCTACCGGCCCGTGGAAGACTACACGACCAATCCCAACGCCGACCGGCGGGGAACCTACCTTGCGGTGGCCTCCGACGTGTTGATCGGACATCTGCAGGACATGGTGGACGCCTGGGCGCCGGGCCAGAGCAACTACCGCGCCGAGTTCGTCGCCAAGGATTCGGATGCCGCGATCACCGACATAATCACCGGCATTGGGGAGATGAGCCGGGGAGAGTTGGCCGGGGAGCGCATGACCGTCGCCTACGAGGAACGGTCCCAGGAGGATGAACACTCCTGCTTCTCCGACAACACCATTGCGGACATCGTGGCCAACGCCGCGGGAATCCAACGGGTATATATGGGTCAGTACGGAGCGGTTTCAGGTCCCGGCATCAAGGACCTGATCGCCGCGGAGGACCCGGAGTTGGCGAAGTCCCTGCAGGATGAGATCAACCGCTCGGTTGCCCTCGCGAGGGCAATACCGCCTCCTTTCGACAACCAGCTGGTCCAGGGACTGGCCGATTCCGACCCGGGGCGCAAGGCGGTCCTGGACACGATAGTCGCCCTGGA
Organism: Dehalococcoidia bacterium; assembly: GCA_034422355.1. Lineage (GTDB taxonomy): Bacteria > Chloroflexota > Dehalococcoidia > Lucifugimonadales > UBA3495 > CATOSP01. The sequence goes on from DAOUJS010000176.1 coordinate 33,344, forward strand.
AAACCAGACTGACACTATCGTCTCCGCTGCTCAGAAGGTGGGCATCACCATCAGCGTCAGCTGACCCGGAGGGGCGGATCATTAGCCCGGTGCAGGGACGGAGCGGCCGTGGAGGGTCCGCATTGCAGAGAATGTGCGGTTCCCGGCTTTCAACCAAGTCATGGGTGGGGCCGACTGCGGCGCTGTTTCTGCTATCGGTCCTCCTCCTGGCGCTGTCAGGTTGCCGGGGTGAGGACGTGGACCTGACCCAGGTATACAACGAGCGTCTTGGCGGGGATACCACGGCCTTCAGTACCGGCGCCAACGCATTCGAGCTGTCGGCCCGCAACTTGTCAAACGAGCTGCGGCGCACCTTTGAGGTCGGCGACAGCTTCTTCAACCAGAACTGGGTCACCGCTCCCGCCAGCACCGAGGCGAGAGACGGCCTGGGACCGACCCATAACGCCCTCTCCTGCTCTTCATGCCATAGTCATGACGGTCGGGGCAAACCGCCCGACCATCCCGAGGACCCGGAACGCGGCCTGCTCCTCCGGCTCAGCGTTCCGGGTCCGAATGGGCCGGTGGATGAACCAACCTACGGAGGGCAGTTGCAGGACCGCTCCATCCTGGGCGTCCCTGTGGAGGGGCGAATCGTCATCGAATACCAGGAGGTCGAGGGCGAGTACCCGGACGGGAGGAAGTTCAGCCTTCGCCGCCCCGTCTATTCCATTGGGAATCCGGCATTCGGACCACTTCACCCGGACATCCAAGTCTCGCCGCGGGTGGCTCCTGCCACCATCGGTATGGGACTGCTGGAGGCCATCCCCGAGGAGCGTATAATTGCCCTTTCGGACCCCGAGGACACCGACGGAGACGGCATTTCGGGAAAGCCCAACTACGTGTGGGACGTGCGGCGGGGTGAGACGGCGCTCGGGCGGTTTGGCTGGAAGGCGAACCAGCCCAGCGTGGAGCAGCAGGTTGCCGGCGCTTTCCTGGGAGACATCGGAATCACTTCGACCATCTTCCCGGAGGAAAACTGCCCCCAGGGCCAGGCGGAATGCCGGCAGGCTCCTAACGGCGGCTCCCCGGAGATAATGGACACTCGCCTTGGCAAGGTGACGATTTACACGCAAACTCTGGCCGTTCCCGCCATGCGTAACACTGAAGATGCGGAGGTGCAACGAGGTGCGCGCCTCTTTGTGCAGTCCCAATGCTCCATGTGCCACACGCCCCGGCATGAGACCGGCTATACCCACCCGCTGGAACCGTTGCGCGGCCAGGTAATCTTCCCCTACACCGACCTGCTCCTCCACGACATGGGCGAGGGATTGGCTGACCACCGTCCCGATGGACAGGCGTCCGGCACTGAGTGGCGCACGCCGCCCCTCTGGGGCATCGGCCTGGTGGAGACGGTGAACGGCCACACCATGTTCCTCCACGACGGTCGCGCCAGAAGTCTCGAAGAGGCGATACTGTGGCACGGTGGCGAAGCCGAGGAATCAAAGAAACGTTTCATGGACATGGCCCTGGATGCGAGGAATGCTCTCATCAAGTTCCTGGAGTCCCTCTAGCTTGGCACGGGTCCCATCTGGCCTTTTGGCGGCTCCCGTGGTCGGCGCGCTGTTCCTGGTCTCACTGGCCTGTGGCCCCAGCACTCCCTCGGACCAGGACGTGCTGGTAAGTCTTACCGGCCAGGTAATAGTCCCCGCCTACCAGGCTGCTGCCAAAGAAATAGCCCAAATGGACCGGGAAGCTGCGGCGCTATGCGATGCCCCCGGCAGTGAATCCCTGGAGGCGGCGCGGCAATCGTGGCACACCGCCAGGGCCTCCTGGATGCAATCGGAGGCAATGTGGTTCGGGCCGGTGATGGAACGGCGCTCGGTCAGCCTCCTCGATTGGCCGTCCACCGATACTGCCGGCATCGACGAAATGCTGGCGGCCGGCACGCTGGTCGAGACAGGCCAGTTGCGCGACGCCTTCTCAGCCAAGCGCCGGGGTTTCGGCGCAATCGAATACCTGCTTTTCCGGGAAGACGCGCTCGGCGTGCTCAACGCATCCCCCGCTTACTGCTCCTACTTGACCGCTCTCACGGAGGTAGCGAAGGGAGAGGCCGATGCCATCCTGTCGGAATGGACGGACGGGACGGACCAGCAAGCGCCTTACCAGGACTACTTCACCGGCACGTCCAACCTGGCTCTGCTGCCCGGCGCAGCCGTGGAAGAAGTGGTGCGCACCCAGGTCTTCATGGTTCGAGACATCGTACAGATGCGGCTGGCATCCGCCCTTGGTCTCCGGGAGAGCGGGGCCGACCTCTCCGTCATTCCCGGCAACGCTGCGGACAATGGCCTGGAAGACCTGCGCAACGAGATTCTGGGTATGCAGGCCATCTACGAGGGCGCCGGACCCGAAGCCCTGGGCATTTCCGACCTGGTGCGACCTCTCTCGGAAGACACCGCCCAACGCACGAGCGACCAACTGGCCGCGGCTCTCGCGGCCACCGATTCCGTAGATGGCACACTGCGCAACGCCATAGCTGATCGTCCCGAGCAGGTCAAAGTCCTATACGACCGGTTGCAGGAATTGCAGCGGACTCTGGCTACCGAGGTGGTCAGCTTGCTGGGCGTGTCGGTCGGGTTCTCTGACACCGACGGCGACACCATGCGTTAGCAGGGGCGCGTCGTGTCTGCCGTTCTGGCCATGCCCGGGCCCAAGGTCCTGTCCAGGTACGCCCGCTCAGGTGTTCTGGACTTCGCAAACCGGGTGATTCAGGCTGGAACGGGGCCAGTCTCTCCGGCTTCGGCAACCGCTTTCCGCATCGTCTTTGGGCTGTTGGGCATCATAGCAGTGGTCCGGTTTGCCGCCAACGGTTGGATTTCCGGGCTTTACATCGAACCGGCCCACCACCTCAGTTACTTCGGCTTCGGCTGGGTCCAGCCCTGGCCCGCCTGGGGAATGTACCTCCACTTTGCTCTCATGGGCCTTGCCGCTCTTGGCGTTGCCTTGGGCTATCGCTACCGGCTATCCATCATCGCCTTCTTCCTGCTCTTCACCTACGTGGAGTTGATAGACCGCACCACGTACCTTAACCACTACTACCTGGTCAGCCTTCTCAGCGTGATCATGGTCTTCCTGCCCCTTGAACGTATGGCGTCCCTGGACAGTCGAAACTCCTCGTCCGATGGAATCCCTCCAGCCATACCCAGGGCTGCGCTGTGGACCTTGAGGGCGCAGGTGGGCCTGGTGTACGTCTTTGCCGGAATTGCCAAGCTCAACCCTGACTGGATGCTGCACGCAGAACCGCTGCGTATCTGGCTCTACAACGGTACGGACACGCCCATCGCCGGCCCCTTCCTCCGGGAAGCGTGGCTCCCGTACGCAATGAGTTGGGCTGGGGCCTGCTTCGACCTGACGATAGTGGGCTGGCTGTTATGGAAAAGAACGCGGCCGTATGCCTATGCTGTGCTGGTGGTCTTCCACGTGGCCACGGCCTTCCTCTTCCCCTCGATAGGCATGTTTCCCTGGATAATGATCGGCGCGGCCCTCATCTTCTTCGAGCCGGACTGGCCGCTCCGCCTGCTGGGACGGGTGCGGCGTCAATCTCGTCCACTGCCCGAACTCGGGCCCATTTCCTTTCCTGCAACCGGAACAGGTACTATTTCCTGGCGAGTGCGGGCGGTCTTTCTTCTCGGGGCAGTATTCCTGGCAGTGCAGGTAGCCATGCCTCTCCGGCACCTGGCCTATCCTGGGGACGTGCGCTGGACGGAGGAGGGCTACCTGTTCTCCTGGAGAGTCCTGCTCACCGAGAAGACCGGCTTCGTGAATTTCCGCGTGATGAGTCCGGCTATGAATGGGGAACGGCTGGTCTACCCGGAAGAGTACCTGACGCCGTCCCAAGTGGAACGCATGGCCTACCAGCCCGACCTCATTCTAGCTACGGCCCATGTCATCCGCGACGACTTCATAGCCCGCGGGCACACGGAAGTCGAAGTGAGATCGGACGCCTATGTCGCATACAATGGAAGGCCGGCAACCCGGCTGGTCGACCCGGATGTGGACCTGGCCCGCGTCAACCCGGGGATCGGCCATAAACGATGGATACTGAGTCCACCCGAGGGACGGGTCCAGGGCGCGCGCGCCAGCCCCGCACCGGGTATGGGGCAGCGTTCTCAGTCAGAGTAGAGGTGTTAGGAAGGTATGCAGCATTCAGAACAGCCCGGCGCAGATTCTCCAAACAGGAGCGAAGCAGCCCGCCCGGCAGGCTCCCCCGCCCGGCAAGCGGGAATGTTCCTCATACTTACGGCCATCGTCACGGTCCTGATGGTCATTGCCAGGGTGATGGCGGACGCGGACCAACCCACCCTGGCGGAGTCCCTGGCGGCCATTTCGGAGAGCCGGTGGTATTACGGCATCAGCGGCGCGATGCGCCTCATATCAGGGATAACGCTGGCCGTTGCCGCATGGTTCCTGTTGAGGACATGGATTATCCGGGAGCGTTGGGCCACGCCCATTGTCCCCGGCCTGTTCGGTGTATCAGCAGCGTTCACCGCGGTTTCAGGCGTTTGCGCTATTGGGCTGGTCGTATCAACCCTGGCCGCTTCCAGTCCGGCCGCCGGGACCCCGGACGCGATTACGGAGGGAATTGCCTTCGCCCGGTGGCTCACCGGCAAAGTGGGTTTCTCCCTGGGCGGGCTGGCGTTGCTGGTTGCCGCGCGATACCAGTGGAAGGTCGGAGGGGCTTTGAGGTACATCGCGCCGCTATCGGTGATCATCGGACTGGCGATGCAACTCATCTGGGTAGACGCCCTGACCATCATTCACCGGGTCAGCGGGGTCGCGTTCGTGGTCTGGCTCCTTGCCATAGGCTTCATGCTGATGACAGGACGGGTTGAGCGCCTCTTCGTCTCGCGGTTTGGCCTGGCTTCACCCGGAAACTGAGAAATCGGAAACTGAGAAAACCGAATCAGGTACTGGCCGGTCACGGTATGATGCCGGCCTCGCGCAGCAGGGCCAATGTGCCCTGTGAGTCGGTCAGGTTGCCCAGGTCCACGTCGGGAGGCTCCAGCGACGACAGGAGCGGCAGGTTCGCCCCGGCCTCAACGCTGTCGGTCAACGGGTACTCTTTGGTGGTCTTGGCGAAATAGGTCTGGGCCGTATCCGAAAGCAGGTACTCTACGAACCGCTCCGCCCCTTCGCGGTTGCCGGAGTCCTTGATGATTCCGGCTCCGGCAACCAGTACCAACGCTCCCGGGTCTCCGCCGCCCAGGAAGTGGTTGCGCGCCCCGAACGTTTCCCCCTCCTCCTCCAGGAACCTCTGTAGGTAGTAGTGGTTGACGAATCCTACATCCACCTCGCCGCGGGCTACGGCGGTGACCAGGGTAGTGTTGTTGGGGTAGGCCCGGGCACCGTTGGAATGAATGCCTTGGAGCCAGCTTCGCGCCGCCTCTTCACCCCACTTGAGACGGAATGCCGTCACGAACGTCTGAAATGACGCATTGAGCGGCGCCCATCCGACCCGGCCCCGCCACTCCGGTCCGGTGAAGCCCAATATCGACTCCGGCAGGTCCTGCTGAGGATCGACCGCCGAAGTGTTGTACACGACGGTCCGGGCGCGGCCCGATGTCCCCACCCAGTGGCCCACTGAGGACCGGAACCCCGGGTCAACCCTTGAGAGCAAGTCATCCGGGAGTTCCGTCAGAAGCCCGGCCCCGGACAGGTTGCCCAGGTAACCGGGGTCCTGCAGGAACACCACGTCCGCAGGCGTGTTCCCCTTCTCCTCCAGCAGGGTGCCCGCGATTGCCGGGGTGCCGGCGTACTTTACCTGAATGCCGATGCCGGTCTCTTCGGAAAACTCCTCCAAGAGCGGACGCACCAGACTCTGGGAACGCCCCGAATAGATCGTAAGCGTATCATCGCCTCCGCCGCAGCCGAGCGTGCCAGCCAACGCCACGGCCAACAAAACGGTGGCCGATAGCGCCAACCGCAACCTGCGTCCAAGGGGTGTTATGGCCATGTCATTGCCACCTGCCGGGGGAAATCGAAATCTCATGGGCGTCTATTCCTGCTGGACGGGACCATAGAAATCGACGCTCTGAGAGGCCTGTTGGCCCACGGGCACATCAAGCGCAGAAACCGTTTCCGATCAGATTGTCCGCCAAAGTAGGGCGCGTACATGATAATACCACGCTGTTCGTCCAGACAATAGCTGACCCATGTACACCATCAGTTCTTAGTTATGATACAACACTACATATCAGCTCGTATTATAGCTTACATTATTATGTGTTGACATGCGCTTATAAAGAGTGTATATACATATCGCGCAGGATATGGTATCCATATTGCTGTGAATCACGGTACAGGCATGTACCATTAGCTGACCCTCTAAACTGTCCGGTGGAGGTAGGATCATGGTCCCCTCAAGTCTCCCAAGGCCCCTCATAGCTTCACTGTTGGCCGTTGTCGGCCTGGCGATGTTGATCGCCGCCGGTTGTGGGCCGGCAGCGCCCGCGCAAGCGCCTGCGGCCCAACCCGAAGCGGGCATTAGCCCGGAGGAACTCCGTTCCCTGGTGTCCCAGGCAGTTGCAGAGTCCGCTCCCGCCGGGGTCACCGCCCAGGAAGTCGAGACTATGGTTGCCAAGGCGGTGGCAGAGTCCAAGCCTACAGGAGTGACCGCCCAGGAAGTTGAGTCCTCGGTGGCCAAGGCCATCGCAGAAGCCCTGGCGACCCAGGAGGCGGAACGGCAGGCGGCAATGCAGGCTGAGCAGAAACCCGGCTCCATCGTCCTTACCGATATAGCCGGGCGCACCGTGACCATCGACATGCCCGTCGAGCGCATCATATTGGGCGAGGCCCGGCAGATATACATCGCCGCCGCGCTTCAGCCCGGCAATCCCTTCAACAAAATCGTCGGATGGCGCAACGACCTCCGGCGCTTCGACGCCGACACCTACAACAAGTACATGGAGATTTTCCCCGAGGTCGCCGACATCCCCGAGTTCGGCAGCCCTTACAGCGGCGAGTTCAGCGTGGAAAACGCCATCGCTCTGCAAGCCGACGTGGTGACGCTGAACCTCGGCGGCCTGGAAAGGGCGAAGGAAGCGGGCATGATCGACCAACTGGCCGCGGTCGGGATTCCCGTCGTCGTGATTGACTACCGGCAGTTTCCGCTGGAGAACACCGTCCCCAGCACCATCCTGCTGGGGCGGCTGTTCGACCAGGAAGAGCGCGCCCAGGAGATCGTGGACTTCTACCTCCAGCAGGTCAACAAGGTGTATTCCCGCATCGAAGGGATTGAGAAAGACAAGCCGACGGTGCTTGTGGATACGGCCGCGGGAATCCAGGGGGCGGAGAACTGCTGCCGGACCTACGGCAGGGCCAACCTGGGCCTGATGGTGGAACGGGCAGGGGGCATCAACATCGGCTCGGAATTGGTGCCGGGCTGGTCCGGCACCCTGAACCCGGAGCAGATATTCGTGGCCGACCCCGACGTCATCATCGCCACCGGCTCCAACTGGTTCACCTACAACCCCGAAGGCGACTTCGTCAGCCTGGGTTACTTCACCGACCCGGCGGACGCGAGGATGCGCCTTCAGGCCCTTGGGCAGAAGCGTCCGGGGTGGACCGAGTTGACAGCCTTGAACCAGGGCAGACACCACGTGGTATGGCACCAGTTCTATAACTCGCCCTACAACTTCGTCGTGCTCCAGCAGTTCGCCAAGTGGTTCTATCCCGAGGAGTTCGCGGACATGGACCCGGTGGCCAACTTTGCCGAGTTCCATGACCGGTTCCTCCCCATCAGCTACAGCGGCGCATTCTTCGTGTCCGCAGTCGAGTAGGCCGATTATCCTTGCCTCCCCAAAGGGGCGGGACGCCCGATTTCCGCCGCAACTCCTCCGCGGCGGTGCGGGCGTCTCGCTGAAACAATGTCCCCGTGAGCATCATTTGTCCAGGGTGTGATATGGCTGTAGAGCAGGGCACATTAGAACCGGCCGGGCAACCGGCCGGCGAGTTGACCGCCACCAGGGGCCGGCGCATCTACCGGCAGATAACGGGACGCAAGTACCTCGTCATGGTCTGCCTTGCGGCCACCCTCTGCGGCACCCTGATACTCGATATATCCCTGGGACCGGCCCGGCTGGGTCTCTGGGAAGTCGCCTCCACGATCCTGATGCCCGGTTCCGCCGAGGTGACGACCAGGGTTATCGTCTGGGACATCAGGATGCCCATAGCCCTCATGGCGGTTGTGGTCGGGGCGGCCCTGTCCATTGCCGGGGCCGAGATGCAGACCATCCTCAACAACCCGCTGGCCAGCCCCTTCACCCTGGGAATATCCGCCGCGGCCGGGTTCGGCGCGGCCCTCGCCCTGGTCATGGGACTCAGCATTATCCCATTCGCCGGGATCTTCCTGGTCTCGGCAAACGCCTTCGTTTTTGCCATGATCGCCTCCATGACAATCTTCGTGCTGAGCGGGCTGCGGGGAGTTACCATCGAGACGATGGTGCTTCTGGGGATCGCTCTCGTGTTCCTGTTCAGTTCCCTGCTGGCCCTGTTGCAGTACATCGCCTCGGAACAGGCCCTACAACAGGTCGTCTTCTGGACCCTGGGCAGCCTGGTCAAGGCAACATGGCCCAAGATAGGCATCGCCGTCGTCGTCCTGCTGGTCACCATTCCCCTGTTCGTCAAGCACGTCTGGACCCTCACCGCCCTGCGGCTGGGCGACGACAAGGCCCACAGCCTGGGCATCAACGTGCGCAGGCTCAGGTTGCAGGTGCTCATATCGGTATCCATCCTGGCCGCCGCTGCCGTGGCATTCGTGGGCACCATCGGGTTCGTCGGACTGGTCGGCCCCCACGTCGCCCGGATGCTGGTGGGCGAAGACCAGCGCTTCTTCCTGCCCATGTCGGCCATGACCGGCGCGATCCTGCTCTCGGCGGCCTCCATCGTCAGCAAGATGATCACCCCCGGGGCTATCTTCCCCATCGGGATCATCACGTCGCTGGTGGGAGTGCCCTTCTTCCTCAGCCTCATCCTCGCCAAGCGGAGGCAACTCTGGTAATGAAGTTGTCCCGAGAGACGGACACTCAGCGGCCTCCCAAGCCCCGCACGGAGCATAGAGCGGCGTTGTCAGTCGAAAACGTCCGCTTCAGCTACGGCTCCACCGCAGTCCTGAAGGGCATCACCATCGAGGACACCCTGCCGGGCAAAATCACCGCCACCATCGGCCCCAACGCCGCCGGGAAGACCACCTTCTTCAAGTGTATCGCCGGTCTGCTGAAGCCCGAGGGCGTGGTCTGGCTGGACGGTCGGGACATCCGGGACTACAGCCGGGAGGAAATCACCAAGCGGGTGAGCTACCTGCCCCAGGAAAGCCCGGTCAACGCCGTCCTCACCGTGTTCGAGGCGGTGCTGCTGGCCAGAAAGCACACCCTGTCCTGGCGGGTCAGCGACGAAGACCTGCGCTCGGTAACCCAGGTGCTGGAAGACCTGGACATCGAGGACCTGTCAACCCGGTTCCTCAACGAGTTGAGCGGCGGCCAGAAGCAGATGGTATCCATCGCCCAGTCTCTGGTGCGCGACCCCGAAGTCCTCCTCATGGACGAACCCACCAGCAGCCTTGACCTGCAACGCCAACTGGAGGTGCTGGACCTGATTGGCCAGGTCACGGCGGAGCGGGGAATCGTTACTCTGATCTCCCTGCACGACCTCAACCTGGCGGCCCGGTACGCTGCCCGGTTCGTCGTCATGGACCAGGGAGCAGTCTACGCCTCCGGAGACGCTGCTTCGGTCTTGACGCCGCAGATGCTGCGGGACGTCTACGGAGTCAACGCCACAGTGGTGACCAACCCCGACGGCATCCTCCAGATTACTCCCATCGGCTCCACCAGGAGCAAAAAGCCCCGCGTAGCAGCCGCAGGCTGACCGGAGCGCCGGGCGAACCCGCAAGACCCGCCTCAAGACCGGGCACATGAAGTTCCAGCTTTCCTTCCTTGAGGACTTCAGGGGTCCCAACCCACCCAAACGGTTATAATGCAGTACCGCTTGGGCCCGCCATCTCTCGCATCGCTCCCGCCGCTCCACAGGCGACTGCTCTCCTTCTCCCGGCGACCGGTTATGGATTCCGGACAGGGAGCCGCCGATAATGGTGGAGCGGCAAATCCGGATTTCGCCAGGAGAGAAAGATGAGCAACTTTGAGAAATTGCAGGCCCGCCTGGCCGCGGGGGAGACGGTCCTGATGGACGGGGGTATGGGCACGGAGCTGGCGAGGCGGGAGCTGACAAGCCCCACCACCTGGTCGGGCGGCCCGATGCTCACCCACCCCGAGATGGTGCGGGACATTCACCAGGAATACATGGCGGCGGGCGCAGAGATCATCATAACCAACACCTTCAGCACGGGACGCGACGTGCTGGAACCGGACGGCCTCGGGCACAGGGTGGCCGAGGCCAACAGGCTGGGAATCGAAGCGGCGGTACAGGCAAGGAGAAACGCCGGGGCAGAGGACTCGGTGGTCATCGCGGCCTCGGTGTCCACCATGTCCCCCAAGACACAGGCGGACGTTCCCGTGCCCCATGAGAAAGCCCTGGAGACCTACCGGGAGCAGTTGGGAGAGCTGGCCAAGGGCGGCCCTGACGTGGCCGCGGGCGAGATGCTGGTGCGGATATCGGACACGCTGGCGGTGATAGATGCCGCGTGTGAGCTGGGCCTGCCGGTGTGGGTCGGGCTGTCGCTGGTCCCGGATGGAGGCGAGCTTTACCTGGGCATCCAGGGCAGGCATGGAGGCGAGACCCTTCAGGACGCCATGGACGCGATCAGGGACAGGGACATCGCATCGGTATTCATAATGCACACCCCGGTGGACGACACAGGGCCCGGGCTGGAGATAGTCAGGAAGAACCGGCCGGGGACATTCGGAGCCTACGCCCATTTCCCCAGGGGGACCGTCCTGGACCCACAGCAGTACCTGGAATACGCCAAGGGGTGGAGCAAGCAGGGGGCGCGGATAATCGGAGGGTGCTGCGGCACGAGACCTGACCACATCCGGGCGCTCAGGGCGTGGCTGTCCGGCTCCTAGCCCGGCGAGTGGCGAGTGGATAGTGGTCAGTCCTGAACTGTGATTTTTCTGATTCAGGGATAGCCGGGATTTGGAGAATCATGCCCATCCATCAATCAGATGAATCGCGGTCTGCTATACTTGGGATAATCTTCATCACCAGGGCTTTCATTATCAGGATCTTTCATCACCAGGACTTGATGACAAAGGCGGGGCAATTGCGATGACTACAGAGCGTCGAAGAGGGACCGTTTCCCTTCGCCAGGTGAGCGGGTCGGCCCGGTCCAGGAAGGTCAGAGTGGACCTGGGAGAAGAATCTGCCTTTTCCTCATTACCCGCGCCGGTGAAAGTGGGAGACGCCTCGTATTTTCTCGTGCGGGGACGCGACGGATACAAGCTGCTATCGACGGTTTGCCCGCACCAGGGCGGGGAAATCATGGACGAAGGGGATGAGTTGTTCGTCTGCGATGGGCATGGCTGGCAGTACGAAAAGGGTGAAGGCACCTGCACAACCCGCCCCGACTTCCGCATGAAAGCGTTCCTGGTTACGCTCCAGAACGACCGCCTGGTCGCACTGGTGCCCGACGAGTAACCTGCACGCACCCGACTGCCCGGCCTCGGCAATGGCCCGCATCCGGAACGGGGATGCGCATCAACCTCCAAAAGCAGGCCCCGTCCCGGAGACCCAGGTCCCGGGACGGGGCGGATGGCCGGAATTATATCCCGGTCGGGGCTACCCCCCGGTCGGGGCTACCCCAGCATGTCATAGCTGCGCAGCAGCTTGCCGGGCAGCGCGCCGGTGCATTCGTTCTCCACGAAGGTAACGGCGCCGTTGACCAGGATATAGCGGATCCCGGTGGGCTTCTGCACCAGCCGCTTTTCGCCGCCCGGGAAATCAGTCTCGAACTGCGGCTTGTCGTACAGCAGCCCCAACTCCTCCATGTTGTAGACCATGACATCGGCCCAGTCGCCAACGCGCAGGGTGCCGCGGCCCTTCATGTCCGAGAACCAGGCCGGCAGCGCGCTCATCTTGTGGTGGGCCTGCTCCAGGGACATCAGGCCGTTGTCGCGAATCCAGTGCCCCAGGAAATAGACCGGCCAGACGCTGTTGACCAGGAACCTGGTGTGAGCGCCGCCGTCGGACACCGAGATGTGTACGTAGGGGTCAAGCAGCCTTTCGGCCCGGGCGTCGTCGCCCTGGCCCCCCGCGGGGTGCGCGAACTCGGTCTCCAGGTCCTCGTCCAGGGCAATGTCCAGGAAAGCGTCCAGCGGGTGCTTGCCCTCGGCCTCGGCAATGTCCGCGATGGACAGCCCCTCGTACTTCAGGTTCCGCTCCAGCGCCACCTCGACCACCTGCACCTGGGTCCAGTCGGTCCTGGCGTGCGGGCGGTCAATCACGTCGCGCTTCATGCCCTCGCGGACGCCGTCCTCGGACAGCTTGGCGATCCGCTCCTCCCTGGTGCCAACCAGCGGCTGCACCCAGTTGGGCATATAGTCGAACAGGTTGTACTCGGAGAGCTTGAACTCGGCGATGGTCGGCACCGAACCCTGCTGCGCCAGCACGGGCAGTCCCTCTTCCCGCACCTGTTTCAGCCACTCGTAGCCCTCATCGTCCCCCAGGGCCACGTGCAGCGGACGCCCGCTCATCCGCACCATCTCCGCCAGCATTTCCCGCTGGCCGGCGCGGTCGTCGGAGATGCCGATGGTCCATCCCAGGTGTCCCACTCCGAACTGTGACAGGACCTGGGACAGGGCGTAGAACTCCTCCGGGGACGCCACGTGGCTGGGCAGCCAACTGCCGTCCTCGGGCCGGTCCTCCAGGTTCTTGTCGGCAGACAGCCCGAAGGCCCCGGCCTTCATGGAGTCGTACAGTATCTGCTTCATCTGGCCCAGCTCGGCCTCGGTGACGGAGGTCCGTTCCCGTGCCGGTATCATGCCCAGAACGTAGGCCCGCAGCGGCGAGAAGGGCACCAGCGCGCCGACGTTGACCCCCAGCCCCTGGCGGTCGAGGCTGTCCATGTATTCGGGGAAGGTCTCCCAGTCCCAGCGCATCCCCTGGCGCATGGACTCCAGGGGGATTGCCTCGATGCGGTTCATCATGCGCATGTTCAGGTCCCGGTCCTCGGGCCGCGTCGGCGCAAACCCGAAGCCGCACTGCCCGACGGTCAGGGAGGTCACGCCGAACCACCCGGACAGGGATGCGTAGGGGTCCCAGTTTAGCTGCGCATCGTAGTGCGTGTGCAGGTCCACCGCCCCCGGAGCCACGATGCAGCCGTGGGCGTCCAGCTCCCTGGCCCCCCCGGCGGGGATACGGCCGCTGATCATGGCCACCCGCCCGTCCTTGATCCCCACGTCAGCGCGGATGCGGGGAATGCCGGTGCCGTCGATTACGGTCCCCCCGCGGATAACCAAATCAAACTCTGGCATACAGTTCCCTCCAACGACGAATTACGACTACCTCAACCCGCTCAATGCAACGACATGAGCAATTTGATCCCCAACTTGGTCCCAATAAAGTGTAAGTCCCTCCATCATTCATGTCAATTTACCGGCGCACATGAGAAAATTGCGAAACTTCGGCGTGGGGCGGGAATGCATCAAAACGGGGAGGAAGACAACGAAGAGCGTAGGGGGTGTTGGGGAGGGTGGCGGTATGGAGACCGGTTGGGACTCCCCGGGGTTTCCTGCAACTTGCAGGTGGAGGGGGGTTGGGGTACTATTTGCGCCTATAGGACAGACGTCCGCTATTGGCAAGCGGGCGTTTTGCGGAACTATCGCTCTGGCAGGCGATGTTCCAATGTCCAGGACGGGCCGATTTTAGCAAGCCCGTTTGGCCGTTGGCAATGGAGTCTCCGGCGGTAGTGGCCGCCGGATTTTTGTTTGAGTAGCGGAGTTGAAGATTGAGCAGTCCAACTCCCCTTTGCTCCTCGTGATAATGGGAGTTGGCGGCGAATCAGGCAATACAGGAGGATGGATTATGGCACAGGAAGTTGTGCTGGTTGGGGAGAGTGACTCCCTGGCTGAGTTGGCTTTCTGGGAGGCGCACAGAGAGGAGTTGGTGAGGGATTACCCCGGGCAGATACTCTATATCAGCGGCAAGGGTGTTGAGCCGGTTGCGGACGTGACGGAAGAGGTCCTTCTTGATGACCTGCGGTTGGCTTTCTCGACGAGCGTGCCTGGAGGCGTGTGTTTGTTGGGGGTCTGCAAGGACCGGACTGCTCCGGACGGGTCGCCGGTACGGATGGCCATCAGCGGAGTCTTGGGAAAGGCTGTTGGGACGGCGGCTACAGGCGGTCAGGGCATGGTGGCCCTGGCTGAGATTGCCGGTCCGGTTGCAGAGTCCGGCGCTGTGGACTCGCCGGGAGGGTTGCTCCTGTCCGATGAGCATGGCGGCAAGGCGGAGGTGACTGAGGAAGTGGTTGACGCTGTGGAGCGTGATGCGGAGGAGTATTCCCTGGAGGCGGAGCATCAGCATCCGATTCTTGAAGAGCTGGGCGCTTATCACCGGATGAAGGAGGAACTGGAGAGACATTATCACGGCCGGTGGGTTGTGATTGATGGCGGCCGGCTCGTGGGGGACTTCGCAACCTATGAAGAGGCAGATGGCTTTGTGATGGGTGAGGGTTTGGACTGGACCAGGTGCCTTGTGAGGCGGGTTGGTTATGCTCCCAACAGGCTGTTGTCAAATGGCTAGGGGCGAAACGGCTTTTAGGGCGGACCCTGAACTTATGCTTTTGGAAGGCGTTGTGGTTAGCGTGATGGCAGATGGCAACAGGTTATCCGCGTTGGTTGACACGGGCGCGGCTATATCCTGTATAGACATTGCCACCGCTGAGTTGCTGGGTTGGAGGGAGGTTGAAGGCGCGACGGTAGTGGGCGTCACGTCTGAAGGGAGGTTTCCCGCATTTGAAGGCAGGTTGGATGTGCCGATTTTGAGGGCGGGTATTCCTTCTCCGATTCAGGGATTGCCGCTTGGTCCGGAAAGCGGGTTTACTTGCCGGGTTATCATTGGCAGGGACGTGCTAGGCAAGTTTGAGATGTGCGTTAACTGGGTAACCGGGGAGGTGCGGTTCTTGCGTCCCTGATTTTTAGTGGCTAGTGGTTAGTTCTGAACTGTGATTTTTCTGATTCGGGGATGGCCGGGATTTGGAGGATGATGGGCATCCGTCAATCACTTGAATCGCGGTTCGGGCAATTTTACGGGGGGCGGAAGACCCTGGCGACGTGCGACGTTGACAGGGGGCAGGCCAGCGCACTATGGTGATAAGGATGTCCAGGGGCAGGATGGAGTGGTTATCCTGGCCGCTATACTCCTGTTCCCAACCGCTGTAGTGGTGTTCGGAGGCGCGAAAATGGTCTTTACAGCTTATGAAGAATACAAGAAGAAGAGGCAGGAACGCGAGGCTGCACGCGAGGAGGCACGCCTCAGGCAGCAACGCGAGGATGCACGCCTCAGGCAGGAGCGCGAGGATACACTCCGCAGGCAGGAACGCGAGCGTATAGAGAGCAGGCTTGGGCCTGTGCTCGCAGAGATGAGTGAGAGCGAGAGAGACAGGATCCTCCGGGTGGTCCGAGGCGAGCCAGGCGCACGTTAACGCAGCATTCAGGCAGTCCAACCAAGAGGCCCCGGTCTGTGACCGGGGCCTCTTCTTGGCCCTCACGTCCCTATCAGTCCAGCAATAAACCGAAAATCCCAGAAACCAACTTCGACCCCAACCACCCAACTATTCCGATCATAAAGACCAAGAAGGCAGCCCAAAGCAACATGACCGGCCAAACCGCCTCATCAACAAGCTGCTCTTCCTCATCCTCTTCTTCGCCACCTTCTTCTCCCCAAATCCCATAGAAAGCATTGTAGACTTCCACATCAAAAAGACGAGCAGACACAACCTCTTCCAACGGTATCACCACGACAAAATCCAAAGTGGCCCGAGCCTCTTCATCAGATTCATACTCTCCCAGCAAAAATCCTTCCAAGACCGGCCAATAATCGACATTCATAATCAGCTCCAATGTATCCTCACGCCGGTAGCCACTGCACACCGGGAAAAGCACCACATCAGCATCGGCGCCCTTCCCCACGCTACTGTCCACCGCGTAGCCGACATACACCTTCCTGCTGCGCAAATCCAATTGAACCAGTCTAACCTCCTCCATTGACCGTACCAAAGTGAGCTCGACGTGATCTCCATAGCTTCGAGCAGTCCTGCTCGCGCACGATTCCTCATCGCAGAAAAGATTCAACACGTATGGCGCAAGAACGCCCAGGACCAAGCTCACCACCACATCACTGGTAAGGGGCTCCGGCACATGAGCATCCCACAGCGCCGGCAAAAAGGGACGCCAGTAAGCAAGCCCAAACGTCAATGCCCGGGCTACGCAGTAAAGAAGAATCCCAAGAGCAGCAGACCGAAGAAGAACGTGATAACCCGAGTCTCTCTCAGCACGGAACCGGGTATAATGCCAGTGGGTTAGAACCCAATAGCCAGCTACCGCAGGAAGAAGAATTAACCCAAAAGCCAAAACTGCTTCTACAAGTTATTCTGAGGACCAGACTTCTTAATCCTCTTTATTGACTGCTGAAATTTAGGACTTGCAACCAAATCATTCACACGGACATACCGTGATCCATCCCGCCTTACCCGAACTCTTGGACCGCCACTACTGTTGAACCGCTGGCGATACCGCCGACGCTTAAGGTGATCCCTGTACCTCCGCTTTGCCGATTCAATGGCATTCCTGATTCCTCCTGGCACTCGTACTGCCACCTGCAACTCCCCGGCTTGCCCTGTGCTGTCCAGCACAGCCGCACAAGCATCGCCGTATCCGCCTCCCTCGATAAGAGAGGCCAAACAATATCATCACCGTCCACTTGGCAAGTCTACACCAACCACAACCCACACGATAGCGATAATTCCATAATGGCTCCCGGCCCAAATAATTTAGCAATAAGATAATAGTACCGCAGCCTCACCAACCCTCCCCGAATCACGGCCCTTACCTTGCCATCCCAATAACTTTTCATTCCAGGAAGGTCCTCAGGGCCCGGTCTCCCGCACCGCTGGAACATGCCCGGACGGTCTGCTAGAATAGCGTCACGTTACCCGGATAGTTTGAACCTTATCGTAGCCGCTCCCGCAAAGGTCTCCGCAAAAATCAAACGCTCAGCCGGAGGACTCATGGTTACTGCAATCCACGACAACCTATTTGCCCCGGAGGTCATGGCCGACCCCTATACCTATTTCGGAAGGCTCAGGGAGGAGGACCCGGTACACTGGAACGAGAATCTTCGCCAGTGGATTATCACCCGCTATGACGACCTGGTCTGGGTCGCCCGCAACCACGAGCTGTTCTCTTCGGAGAATTTCACCAGGGACACCAGGCCGCCCCTGCCGCCGATTGCGGAGGAGGACCTGGAGCTGAATGACCACATACGGGCCCTGGGCTCCAACAGCTTCATCCAGCATGACCGGCCCAAGCACACCGATATGCGGATGGTGCTCCACGGGTACTTCAACCCCAAGAAGATCGACCTCTGGCGCGCCATGGTGCAGTCGGCGATCAAGTTCCTGCTCGACCAGGCGGAGGAGAAGGGGGAGCTGGACGTCATGGCGGACTTTGCCGCTCCGCTGCCGCTGCTGGTCATCGCCCAGATGATGGGCGTTCCCACCGAGGACCGGCCCTACATCAAGGACCTGGCCACCAAGCTGCTGGCCAACGGCGGGGAGGGAGCCGACCGCACCAAGGCGGCGGCCGAGGGCCAGATAAAGATGCGGGAGTACCTGGTCCCGATGGTGGAGGAGAGGCTGGCCAACCCCACGGACGATCTCCTCTCCCTGGTGGTCAGCGGTGAACGGGGCGGGGTCTACGACCGGGAGGAGACCCTGGCGGCGGCGGTGCTGCTGCTGATAGCCGGGCACGTCACCACGCTGAACCTGATCTGCAACGGCACCCTGGCCTTCATCCGCAATCCCGAGCAGTGGGAGATATTGCGGGAGGACCCCGCCGGCATGACGCAGAAGGCCACGGAAGAATGCCTGCGCTACGACCCGCCGGTCAAGGGCATCCAGCGGATAGCCACCCAGGACGTGGAACTTGGCGGGACTCCCATCCGCGAGGGGGAGTCGGTCAGGTGGATGATCTCCTCCGCCAACCGCGACCCCAGGACCTTCGATGAGCCAGACACGTTCGACATCACCCGCTGGCCCAACCGCCACGTGGGCTTTGGCTCCGGCGTCCACCACTGCCTGGGCGTGAACCTGGCGCGGATGGAGGGACAGGAGGCTTTCAAGGCGCTGGCCAAGCGGTTCGACTCCCTGCACCTGAAGACCGAGGAACTGGAATACGCGCCCACCATCGCCTTCCGTTCCCTGGTCTCCCTGCCGGTGTCATGGGATTAGGCCATCTGAACTGTGATTTTTTTGATCCAGGGATGGGCATGATTCTCCGGACGGGGATGATTGTCCCAACCAAAAAGCCCTCACTCGCCTGGAGTGAGGGCTTTTGCTTGCCTGGCCGGATTGGGGAGTAAGTGGCGGAGGGAATGGGATTCGAACCCATGAGCCCGTTTTCACAGGCTAAGCGCTTAGCAGGCGCCCGCACTAGGCCACTATGCGATCCCTCCGTTGTGCTTGTATGTTATCAAACGTTAGTGGCTAGTGGCTAGTGGGGCGAGTGGTTAGTGGAGAGTGGTTGGTTCTGGCCCCGGCTGACCACTGGCCACTAGCCCTTTGTCTGAACTGTGATTTTTTTGGGGAATTATATACTTGTGTACCCAAACCTGACTTGGCAGCAGGTTATCCCCGTCTGCGGTATCTTTCCACTGACTCGCGTATTCGTTGAAACGCCAGTCTATACGTATCACTCTCCAAGTCATGTTGTGCTTCACCGAAATCAATATTTAACAGGTCTGAATCATTAGTCAGCCAATCGTCAACGTCATCGGCAGGCAAGGTCGCTAATATCTTAGATACCAATCTGTCCATTGCCACTTGTGTAATGCGATTGATGGTATCGACACGATCAACGTACTCTACGAAGTGCATCTATGGCTGCATTGGTTTCGCTGTCCATTGCATCTCATTTTTGTTGCACGAATGAATCAGGACCTTCCTAATCGGGCCGGTCCTTCTTGGTCAGCCCTGCTTCTTCCTCGAACCGCCACACGTCTTTCGGCTTAGCTTGTAGCACTATCCGCGCCACTTCCTCCGGCGTTGCGTCTATCGGCTCCGGCAACTGGTACTTTACCGGACGACCCCGTTTCTTCTTCGGCCTTGCCATGCATCCCCCTATGCTGCTACCGGCAGTTTCGGTTTCCGGCCTTCAAAGTAGTCCTCAACCATGTATATCTGGACCACCGGCGTGTCCAGATAAATGAGATCCACGGACTCGCTGGCGATGTCCTCCCGCATTACTTCCAAGCAGTCACCAAAGCGGGGGCGGTTTGGCTCGGTCATGGTGTCACCCCCCCGCCGGAAGCAAGCCAGAAACGCACGGCCACACCGAGTGCTACAACCACAACGGTTATGAGGATTCCAATCCCCCACTTCAGCATTTGGAGCTGAGCTTTGGCGACTTCGGTCTGCACACTGGCAACATCTGCCTTGGTAGCGAACGACTTCATTTGGCCTTCTATGGCACCTAAACGGCTGGTCACTTCACGCATCTCGACATGATACCCACCGCTGCTTTGCGGTGGCTGGTCAGTGGGAGTGTTCATTACGTGCCTCCGTAAGCCAGTCCCACAGGTCCGAGTCGTAGTAGCCAAAATACGAGCCGTTCAGTTTGAACACCACGCCCGACGTTGGCTCTGGTCGCTCAGACGACATCCCCAGGGTCTCGCTCAGCACACGGGGCGTTTCCGCAGAGCAACTGACCAACAGCGCATTATCCGTCAGCTTATAGACGCCCCGTATAAACCCGATAGATTGGAGTTCTTCCATCAACTCCATCGTGACACCTTCGTCACGCAACACGGCAACAAACGTATTCATCGTCATCACCTCGACACACGTCATTGCGCGAAATACTACCGCAGGGAGTATACCGGCGGTCGGCAACGGGCAACAAGGCAAACGCCCGTGCTAGAGTCCATACCGCAACCGGGTTTCCCCGGAGCCTATCAGCGTCTCATAGGGAAGGTGCTTGCCCACGCCCAACCGTGCCATCTTGCCCATTTGGTCCGCCGTATCCATCGGACGGCTGTTGTGGCGTCCTTCAAACTCGGTTACGTACCGGTCCAAGTGCTTGACGCTGAAATGATGGTACGTCCCGTCGTGGCCCCGCTCCAGCATAGCCCAGAATGACTCTATCCCGTTGGTATGAGCCATGCCCCGGACGTACTCCTTGGCACTATGGGAAACTGATTCGTGCTGACGGTGCATCCCCTGATATGCCCGCGCTTCGTCCGTGTAGACCATCGCGGTTTGCTCAGTATTGTTATGGACGAATCCCTGTAGGGTAGCCCTATCGGTATGCTCCACAACCTGGGCCTTGACCGTGTTGGTGGCCCGGTCCTTCACTCCAACAACCGCCGTCTTGCCCACGGTTCCCCGGCCTTGGCGCAACTTCTTGGATTCGTGCTTGTTCCCTTCCTTGCCGCCGATGTACGTTTCGTCCGCCTCTACCGGCCCCGCCATACGCGCCGTTTCGTCATTCAGGGTCTCGCGTATCCGCATGGCCAGATACCAGGCCGTCTTTTGCGTTATCTCCAGGTCCCGGCGCAGCTTCATGCTGGAGACGCCCTTGAGGTTCGTAGTGCAAAGGTAGAACGCCAACGCCCATTTCCCCAGGGGCAACTTGGAATCCTGCATGATCGTCCCGGTCTTGATGGTAAAATCCTTGCGGCAGCCCCGGCAACGGTATTGGGGAGTCTGGCGGCTAGTCTTGCGCGGGGAAACTGATTCGCTATCGCAATACGGGCAATGCATCCCGTCCGGCCAGCGTTGGTCAATCAACCATGCCTCGGCCTTGGCGTCGTCTCCAAACTCTTGCACGGCCTGAATGAGGCTGATACCCTTCCGGTATGACTTCCCCGGCGCCTTTGCTTCTTTGTTCATAACGTCCATAACCTATCTACTTTATGGGCGTAGTGTACCCAAAATGGCCGGGAGAGTCAAGCGTTTTGGGTACACAAGTATATATAATTCCCTAAAAAAGGCCCCGGTGGACCGGACCGGGGCCTTCTTGCTGAGGAGGTGGATGGTGCGTTAGCAGCCGAAGAGGTAGCAGTTTATGAGCTTGATCACCTCGGGCTTGGTGAGGGTGTTGTTGAAGAGGTAGTCGTTGATGGCATTTATGACCTCGCTCTTCTCTATCATCCCGTTGCCGTTGGTGTCGTACCTGGCGACCAGGACCGCGTCGGGGTCGGTGGTGGTCACCTTGGCCGTTGTTGTTGCCATCTCGGTCTTGTTTGGGCCGTGGCCGTCGGTGTAGGTTGCCGTGGCCCGCAGGTAGTAGCCGTTGTCGGCGGCGGCCGGGGTGTAGCTGGCCGACGTTGCCCCGGTGATGTTCTCGAAGGTCCCGTCCATGCTCATGGACCTGGACCACTGCCACCGCTGCCCGGTTACCTTGAGGTCGGGGTCGGTTACCCAGGCGGTGTTTGCCGTGCCGACCTTGGGGAACATGGACCCCAGGTTTACCGTGCCGGGCTCGTCAACGTTGGTGACGTGGATGGGCACGTTGATGGAGGCGTCCAGGCCGTCGGGGTCGGTGGCGGTGACGGTGACCATGTAGGTGTTCCTGGTCTCGTAGTCCAGGGCGGCCCTGACCTGCAACTGGCCGGTGCGGCTGTTGATGCTGAATGCGTCCGCGTCCTGGCCGGACAGGGTGTAGGCGAGGGTGTCGCGGTCAGGGTCGTTGGCGGTCACCGGCGCGCCGACTGCGGTGCCCGCCGCGCTGTTCTCCGGGACGTTCCTGGAATCCGCGGACGCGGGGAACTCCGGGGCGCGGTTCGGGTCGGGCGTTGGCGTTGGCTCGGGCGTGGGTTGCGGCGTGGGTTCGCGAGTGGGCGCAGGCGGTTCAGGCGTCGGCGTCGGCGCGGGTTGTCCGACCCTGACGCTTGAGTCGCCGCCGACGGTGTGGGTATTCTTATCTTCGTCCTCCAGCGTGCCGGAGAATGGGTACGTGCCAAGGGTATCGGGCGCGGTGACCGTGTAGCTACCGGAAAACGGCCCGGGCGTTAGCAGGCGGAACGTCACGGTCTGGCCCTCTGCCTCCGGGCTGGTGCTGGTGAAGCCGGAGGGCAGGGTTTCCACAATGCGCCCCACCCGGCCATAGTTGTTGGCCTGAACTCTCACCGTGAATTGACCGCCGGGGGCTACCGACGCGGGCATTGACCGGCTGGCCATAGGCTGCGGCTCCGCCGTGGGCGTGGGTGTGGGCGTCGGCGTGGGCGTCGGCTGTGGGCGGGTAATCGTTACCGTGGCCGGCCCCCCTACGGCCATGTCGTCCATCATTGGGACGCTGAATGTTCCCGAGAAGGTATAGGAACCGGGACTGTCGGTGGCCGTGACTTCATAGGACTGAGGTGGGTCCCCTCTAAAAAATATGAGCCTTTTGGGCGTCCCGCCGCCGAACTCGGGGGGGATGTTCTCGACGACCCGGCCAAACCGGCCGTAGTCGCCGCTGACAGTGATGGTCACGGTCACCGTCTCGCCGGGGGCCACCGAGGTTGCCGAGAACGACCGGGTGGCGCTGTGACCGGAAGCGTCCGCGTCCCCTGGGGGCAGCAGCCACAGCCCGCCGAGGGCTGCCCCGGCGACTGCGGCTATCACCAATAGAACCAACACCTTGTTGACCAATTGCTTCCCTCCCATCATGTCCATCTTTGTCCTCCGTCCTCCCATCCGGTGTTAGCTCTCTAACTGCCTTGATCGAAGTACAGGTTGATGATCGCGAGTACCTCATCCAGGGTGATGCCGGTTCCGTCGAAGTAGTCGTCTATGGCGGCGTAGACCTCTTCCACTTGAAGCACGCCGTCGCGGTTCTTGTCGTACCGGTCGCCCAGTGCACTGCCCGTGGTCACCGAGGTTACGGCGTAGGCCGAGACCTTCATCGCGCTCTTGCCCGCGCCGTGGCCGTCGGTGTACATCGCCATGGCCCGCAGGTAGTGTTCGTCGTCGGCCTCACCCGGCGTGTAGGTCTTCATCGTGGCCCCGTCGATGTCCATGAAGGTCCCGTCCATGGTCATGGACTTGGACCACTGCCAAGTCTCCCCGCTTACGTCGCCGTCCGGGTCAGTCAGCGTGGCGGTGACCTCGTTGCCGACCACCAGGTTCATCGGATCCAGCATCACCACGCCGTCCTCGTCCACGTTGGTGACCATCACCGTCACCTCGTGGGTGTCCATAACCATGTCTTCGCCGCTGCCGGCGGTGGCCTTCAGCGTCACCATGTACGTGTTGGTGTTGGTTTCGCTCATGGCCATGCCCCTGGGCATCTCGTAGTCCGGCGGACTGCTGAACATGAGATCCGTCATCGCGCCCATTTCCGGGCTGACGCTGAAGTGCGTGGCGTCTGCGCCTTCAACGGTCCACATGGCGGATGCCGCCGTCGGGCCCGCCGCGGTGTAGCTGCCCACCGCGCCCGTGCCGTTCTCGGCGTAGTCCTTGGACGCCGCCCCGGATATGGCCAGGCCGGTGACCACCATGTTGTCGGTCGTGGCCATCTCCTCCTTGCCGGAGCCGTGGCCGTCGGTGTATATCACCGTGACCCGCAGGTAGTGGCCGTCGTCGGCCTCAACCGGCGTGTAGCTGGCCATATCCGCATCATCCTCGATGTTCGTGAACTCCCCGTCCATGGTCATGGACTTGCTCCACTGCCACGCCTCCCCGCTTACGTCGCCGTCGAGGTCCGTCAGCATGGCGGTCAACTCTGCGCCGACCACCGGGGGCATCAACGACAGCGTCACCTTGCCGTCCTCGTCCACGTTGGTGACCATCACCGTCACCTCGTGGGTGTCCGTGCCCACTTCTGTCCCGTCGCTGGCCTTCAGCGTCACCATGTAGGTGTTGGTGTTGGTTTCGCTCTTGGCCATGGCCCTGGGCATCTCGTAGTCCGGCGCGCTCTTGAACATAAGATCCGTCATCGCGCCCATTGCCGGGCTCACGCTGAAGTACATGGCGTCAGCGCCTTCAACGGTCCACGTTGCCATGTCCGCCATCGGGCCCGCCGCGGTGTAGCTGCCCACCGCGTCCGTGCCGTTCTCGGCGTAGTCGTTGGACGCCTCACCGGATATGGCCAGGCCGGTGACCACCATGCTGCTCGTCGTGGCCATCGCGCTGTCGTCGCCGTAGCCGTCGGTGTACGTCGCCGTGACCCGCAGGTAGTAGCCGTTGTCGTCCTCAACCGGCGTGTAGCTCATCATCGTGGCCTCGTCGATGTCCGTGAAGTCCCCGTCCATGCTCATGGACTTGGACCACTGCCACATCACGGTATCGTCCATGACCATATCCGGGTCCGTCAGCGTGGCGGTCAACTCGGTGCCGACCACCGGGGTCATGGACGACAGGCTCACCATGCCGGCCTCTTCCTCGTTGGTGACCATGACCGTCACGTCGTGGGTGTCCGTGCCTATGTCTGTCCCGTCGGTGGCCTTCAGCGTCACCATGTACGTGTTGGTGTTGGTGTCGCTCTTGGCCATGCCCCTGGGCATCTCGTAGTTGGGCGCGCTCCTGAACATGAGCATCGTGCTCATGCCCGAAGAACTGCTGAGCCTGAACTGCCCGGCGTCGTCGCCTTCCAGCGTCCAGCCGGCGGATGCCGCCTCGGGTCCCCTGGCCGTGTAGGTGCCAACGGCATCCGTGCCGTTCTCGGCGTACTCCCTGGACGCCGCCGTCTCGGATATGCCCAGGCCGCCCCGTATGATCTCCGGCGCTTCGTCTACGTCGGTGACCGTGACGGCGACCATCCGGTCCTCGTGCAACGTGCCGTCGGAAGCCCGCACTGTCACCTCGTACACGTTGTCCCTGTTCGCGTCCGTCGGCATCTCGTAGTCGGGCTTCGCCCTGAAGGAGAGCACGCCATCGGAATCGAGGCTGAACTTGCCCCCGTCCGGCCCCATCAGCGCCAGGTTCACGTTGATGTCATCCGGGTCGGTCGCTGCGTAGGTGACGTTGAGGTCGGTGTCGTCCAGCGCGGTCATACCTTCGCCGCGCATTAACGTCTTCGGTGAAGTTGCAGTCGTCTCGGTAACGAACGTCGGCTTCTCGTCCACGTTCGTGAGCTTGATGGTCACGGTCTTCGCATCAGAGGCTTCACCAGCAGAGTCCGTTG